>CAXTKD010000001.1:0-418832 GCA_964244885.1 uncultured Sphingomonadaceae bacterium
GAGTTGGAGTTGGAGTTGGAGTTGGAGTTGGAGTTGGAGTTGGAGTTGGAGTTGGAGTTGGCGTGGGCGTTGGGGTCGGAGTCGGAGTCGGAGTAGGAGTAGGAGTAGGAGTAGGAGTAGGAGTAGGAGTGGGCGTTGGCGTGGGAGTCGGCACCGGCGTTGGCGTTGGCGTGGTTGGCGGCGCCGGCGTGATGCTGACGACGTTTGTCGCCATCGCGCTGGCGACCATCGTCGATCCGCCGCTCACATAGATATTCCGGCCGTCCGGCTCGCTGTCCGGCCCGCCCATCGCGGTCAGCTGCGAGGCCGTGACCAGGCCCGTCGCGTTGACCCGGATATCATCGCCCGCGCTCACCGTCGTAAAGCTGGCGTCGCCGTCGCTGGAAGCCGTGACGTCGCGTCCGGCGCCAAGCGCCCCGCTCGCGCCAAGGCCGCCGGCGCCGGCGGTCAGCACGATGTCGCGCGTCGCCATCAGGCTGGCGAGCGTTAGCGTGTCGCCGCCGAGGCGCGCGTCGCGCGTCGCGGCGAGCGCGCTGCTGGTGGCGTTCGCGGACGCCGTCACCGTGATATCCTCGGCGGCCAGCGTGGCGGGCGCGTCGAGAACCGCGTTGCGCCCGGCGAACACACGGATCTGGTCGCCGGCCCGGGGGTCGTCGAACGTCACGGCCCCGCTGCCGAGACCGAGGAAGGCGTCGCCAAGCATGCCGGTCGCCTTGACCTGGACGACCCGGCCGTTGCCGTCGCTGTCTTCGGTGAAGCCGGGGATGAGCGGCGTCGGATTGCCGTTGCCGTCGACTCCGCCGTTGCCGATCTGCATGCTGTCGATATCGTCGGACCCGCGTACCGTCATGGTCGGAGACGTGAGGCGCGCGGCGCCGTCGTTCGCCTGGACGTAGATGTCCTCGCCGCCGGTCAGCGCTCCGGCGGTCGCGTCGCCGGCATCGGCGACGACGTAGATATCGCCCGGCGCGCTGCCGCTCGTGAGCGTCGCCGACGTGCCGCCGTGAACCGACAGCACCCCGTTTTCGAGGACGGGCCCGTCGAGACCGAGGGAGGCGCTGGCGCTGCCGACGGTGGCGCTGCCGGTCGCTTCGAACAGCGCGTCGCCGTGGCTGGCCGTCGCGCTTTGGATGTCGAGCGAGCCGACACGCGTCTTGATGTCGATCTTGTTGTCGGTGTTGAGATCGTTGCCGTCAGCGGTGACGGTGCGAAGATGGATGTCGCTCAGAACCTCGACCTGCACGCCGCCGGCGCTGGCGATGTCCATCACGCCGGCGTTGTCCAGCCGTCGCGTTCCGTCGACCCCGCCGACCGCGATGCGAAGCGAGATGTCGGGATCCGCCGGCCCCGAGAGCGTGGTTTGCAGGAGACCGCGGTGGCCGTCTGCCGCCGCATCGAAGCCGCCAGGGTCGCCGGCGGCGTCGCCTCCAAGGCCCGTCAGCGCCACCGCGTTGAGTTGGAGCGCGCCGTTCACGGCGGATACCTTGAGGTCGTCTCCCGCCGACACCGAGGCGGCGAAGATATTGCCGCCCGCTCCGGCCCGGCCGGCGCTCAGGATCAGGTCTTCGCCGGCGGTGAACGTCCCGAGCGCCGCGGGCCGATCGCCGAACCCGATGTCCTCGACGTTCGCGATGTCGCCGGTGGCGCTGACGACAAGGTTGGCGGCGGCGGCGGCATTGAGCGCGTTGATCTGCATCCGCCCCGCGCCGGCCGTCGCTGAGGGCGCAAGGCCGGTCGGGGAATGGGTCAGCCCGGCGCCGGCCGACAGGACGATGTTTCCGCCTTCGAGATTGGCCCGGGTCGCGGTCAGCGTGCCGCCGGCGTTGATCACCGCGGCGGTGATGTCGTTGCGGTTGACCGCCGCGAGATAGACGTTGCCCGCCGTCGTCGTCGCGCCCTTCAGGTCGAGCAGCGTGTCGCCGTCGCCATCGCCGGTGCCGTTGTTGCCCGCGACCTCGAAGTCGAGCAGGTCGAAATCGTTGCCCGCTTCCTTGGCGAAGTTGACGGTGAACTTGTCGGCCGCGCCATAGAACACCGAGGTTCCTAGCGTGCCGTTGACCAGCGCGCCGCCCGCGTCGGCCTCGCTGCTGACGTGGCGCGAGACGAAGGCCAGCGTGCCGCCGTTGCCGGTGATCCGCGCGCCGCTCAGCAGACTGACGATCGCGCTGCTGGCGCCGACGGTGTCGAAGTTGAACGAGGTGCTCGCCGCGTCGAGGAAGCTTGTCTGAGCCGCGCCGCTGAAGCCTGCGGTTGTCGCGAGCAGGCCGCCGACATCGACGCGGGCATTGGCGGTGAACAGCACGCCGTTGCCGCCCATTAGCCAGATGTTGCCGCCCACGGTGTCGACGCCGCCCACGTTGACGAGGCCCTTCAACTCGCCATCGATCTCGATTTGACGCTGGGTGCGGACGATTGCGATCCAGTCGCGCGCGCCGAAGTGGAAGTGATAAGGCTGGGCGGTCGTCGGGTGGAAGGCCGACAGGCCGGCCGTATCGCCATCGGCCTCCCACTTCAGCACCGTTCGCGGCGCATTGAGCGTGATGTCGACAAGGCTCGGCGTGACGACCGCCGTCGCGTCGGCCCCGCCTGTGCTGTAGTACGACTGAATCCACGGCACCGTCTGCGCCATCGCCGGCGCCGCCGCGAGGAGCGCGCCCGACAGCGCGGTCCGCGTCAGCAGGCCGGCCCGGCTACTGCCGCGACGATCGGGCTGGGGCGCGGCGCTGGACATCGTTCGTTCCTCAGAGACCGAGCGTCAGGTTGACGAGAACACGGTCGGACGGTCGCGACGCTCCCGGCTGCGGCGCGTCGAAAGCATGGGCGTAAGCAACATCGGCGATCAGGCGCGGGCCGATGCGGACTTGCGCGCCGGCGCCCGCCGACTTCAGCGAGCGGTCGGCCTGCAGTGTATCATGATTGGTGACGCGGCCCATATCGGCGAAGGCGTAGGGCGCGACGACGAGACTGGCGGGAAGCGAAAACGGCCCGAACCGCGCCTCGAACGCCCCCGCGATACCCGAGTCGCCGGTGGCGCTGGCGGGGTCGTAGCCGCGCCCGATCGAGAAATTGCCGAGCGACATCTCCTCGTAGGAAAGGAGCGCGCTGCCCGACACCTGCGCCATGCCGCGCGCCGAGAACGCCAGATAATTCGAAAGCGGAACGAGCAGGCTCGCCGAGCCGCGCACCACGAAGGCGTTGGGCTTGCCCTCGATGCGCGAGGCGAGAACGCCGCCCCGGTCGCTCGCGCCGAGCGCCGAAAGGCCCTTCCGAAGCACGATCTCGCCGCCGACCGCGCCCTGCCGCGCGCCGAACCACGGCCTCGCCTCGCCGGCGGCGCGGACGTAGAGCACCCGCAGATTGTCGTCGAGCAGGTCGCCGCCGACCCGGCCGAGCTTGGTCGATTGCGAGGCGAGCTCGAAGCCCCCGCCGACCGTCAGCGCGCGCCGCCGCAGCTTGACCAGCGGATAGGCCAGCTCGACATTGGCGACGGTGCTGATGCTCCTGAGGCCGATCGCCGCCGCGGCGCCGCCCGGCCGCGTCTCGCCATAAGCGAGCGAGCCGCGCGCCAGCAGGCCGCTTCCGCCGATCCGCACTTCCTCGATCGCCTGGACGACGAACTGCTCCTCGTCGGGCAGGGTGTGATAATAGACCAGCGTCGTTCGCTCGCCGAGCTCGGTCAGGCTGTTGATGTCGACCCGCGCCTGCGCTCCGAAGCGTCCGGCGGCGGTCGATTGCAGGTTGTGGCCGTTGAACACCGCGCTCACCGCGTCGCGCTCGATTCGGATCTCGATGTCGATCGCGCCGCGCGCGCCTGACGGGTCGGGGCGGACGAGCGTCCGGAGGCGAATGCCCGGCGTGTCGGAGGCGAGCAGCAGGTAGCGTTGCGCCTTGTCGAGATCGAAGGGTTTCATGCCCCGCAATTTCTCGGCGTAGGATTCGACGCGCCGCGCCGCTGGCCCGGCGTCGCCGGTGACTCGCACGCCCGCGACGTTCGCCTCGATCACCTCGAAGGTGATCACGCCGCCCTCGATCTTCTGCTCGGGAATCTCGATGCGGGCGAGCAGGCCGTTCCTGAACAGCAGCGCCGACGCGCGGTCCCGGATCGTGCACAGCGCCGCGAGGCCGGCGGGCTTGCCGACGAACTCGGCATAGGCCGGGCGCAGCGCTTCGGCGGGAACCCCGGTCAGCCCGGCGAAGCGAACCTCGCGCACCGTCACCTTCAGTTCGGACTCGGTGAACGGGCAGGGGCCGGCGGCGGGCGCCGAGAACAGGTCGGACTGGGTCTGGACGATCTGCGAGCGCTGCGCGGGGTTCAACTCCTCGCGCGACGGCAGGCCGGGCGCGGTCTGCGCCGACGCCACGCCTCCCAGCAGCAACGCGTGAAGCGCTGCCGCCCCGTAACCCAAAGCCCTGCGCAACATTTTCGCCCCCGGGGAAATCGAACCGGCCGTCTGCTCCCTGCCGCCCATTTCCCCGAAAGGCGGCCGTACGGCGGGCGGCTCGATCCGTCGAGAGCGGCCCGGCTCCGATACGCCTGCGCAGATAGCCCTTCGGGCTGCGAAAATCAAGGTTCGGGTTTCTTTACCGCGTTCGGATAGCTAGTAGAAACGGGCAGAGACGCGGGTGAGGGCGGGGATGGGGCGGATAGGGACCGGCAGGCTGTTGGCTGCGATTGCCGCGCCGCTGCTGCTACTCGCCGCCGCGCCCGCCGTCCACGAGGGCGTCGCGTCGTGCGGCGGCACCACCTGCCACGGCCGCCAGCAGGCCTCGGGCGCGGCGGTCCGCCAGAACGAATTGCTGACCTGGCAGGACCCGAGCAGCCAGGCCGGCGCGCACAGCCGCGCCTACAAGGTGCTGCTCGGCGCCCGCGCCCAGGCGATCGCCGCGAAGCTCGGCATCGCCGCCGCCAGCCGCTCGGCCGAATGCCTCGGCTGCCACGCCGACCCGACGCCGGCCGCGCTTCGCGGGCCGCGCTTCGACATCGACGACGGCGTCGGCTGCGAAGCCTGCCACGGCGGCAGCCGGAACTGGCTGTCGAGCCACACCGCGGTCGGCGCGACCCACGCCGCGAACGTCGCCAGGGGCATGGTGGCGCTCGACAATGTGAAGGTCCGCGCCGGCGTCTGCCTCGATTGCCACTTCGGCTCGGCCGCCAAGGGCCAGTTCGTCACCCACCGCATCATGGCCGCCGGCCACCCCCGGCTGTCGTTCGAGCTCGACCTGTTCACCGCGCTCCAGCAGCACCACAGCGAGGACGGCGACTACCGGCAGCGCAAGGCGGTCGCCGGCGGAGTGAAAACCTGGGCGGTGGGCCAGGCGCTGGCGCTCGACCGCGCACTGACGCTCTACGCCGACCCGGCGGTCGGGCAGGCCGGCACCTTCCCGCAGCTCGTGTTCTTCGACTGCCACGCCTGCCACCGCGCGATCAGCGACAAGGCCGACTATCGCCCCTCGGCGCCCGCCAATCCCGGCCGCCCCGTTCCGCCCGGCACGCCGGTGTTCAACGACGAGAATTTGATCATGCTGTCGGCCGCCGCGCGCGTCGCGGCGCCCGCCGACGCGGCGAAGCTGGAGGCCGACAGCCGCGCCTTCCACGCGGCGATGATCGCCGGGCGCGCCGAAAGCCTCCGTAGCGGGCAAGCGCTTGCCGCCACCGCGCGCCGCCTTTCCGACGGCTTCGCTCGCAGCGCCTTCGGCCGCGCCCAGACGCTGGCGATGCTCGCCGCGGTTCTCGAAAGCCCGCGCTACACCGATTATGCCGGCGCGACGCAGGCCGTGATGGCGGTCGACACGCTGACCAATGCGCTCCGCAGCTCGGGCCAGATCGATGGCCGCGCGCTCAAGTCGCTGCGGCCCGATATCGACCGCGCCTATGCGCAGGTCCGCGATCCCAACGACTTCAAGCCCGTCGAGCTTCGGCAGTCCTTCGCTCGTCTTTCGGCGTCGGTGGCGCGCCTGCGATGAGCCTTGAGGCGATCGCCGCCTTGATCCTCGCCGCCATTCCCGCCGAGCAGGCGCGGCATGCGCCGCCGGTCGAGTTGGCGCAAAACGACGAAGTGCGCCGTCGCCCGGGCGAGACCGCGCCGCTGCCGCCCCCCGTCGTCCAGCAAAACCCGGGCGCGGTCGAGGCGCCGCCGCCCGAGGCCTTCCCGGAGGACCATATCCCGGTCCCCGACCGCTGGCGGCTCGCCGAGGCGCTCGGAGTCCGCGAGAGGTGGGCCGATCCCTACCACCAGAACAAGTGGAAGGGCGACCGGCCGATCAAGGGGAGCGAGGACTGGTTCATCGCGCTGTCGGGCATTGCCGACACCGTCGTCGAGCCGCGCTCCTTCCCGACGCCGGTCGGCAACCAGACGACCGCCAACGCCGGCAGCCTCGACGTGTTCGGCCGCGCGAACAGCCTCGTGGTGTCGCAGACCGTGATCGCCGGCGTGTCGCTGATCAAGGGCTCGACGGCGTTCAAGCCGCCCGAGATCGAGCTGCGCCTGTCGCTGGCCGCCAACTACAATTTCGTCGATGTCGGCGAGCGCCGGGTGCTTTCGGTCAAGCCATCGAAGCCGACGCACCGCAACGACGCGTTCCTGGGCGTCCAGGAGGCGTTTCTCGACTACCATCTGCGCAACACTTCGACACGGTACGACTTCGATAGCTTGAGAATCGGAATACAGCCGTTTTCCAGCGACTTCCGGGGTTTTCTTTTCCAGGACAATCAGCTTGGAATTCGGCTGTTCGGCAACCGCGACGACAATCGCTGGCAGTATAATATCGCGGCCTTCGCGCGGCTGGAGAAGGACACCAACTCGGGCCTCAACGACGTCACCCAGAACGTCCGCCGCGACTATGTCGTCGCGTCGAACCTCTACCGGCAGGACTTTCCCGTCCCCGGCCTGACCAGCCAGATCACCACGATCTACAACCGCAACCGCGAAGGCGACCAGGTCCACATCGACGACAACGGCTTCCCGGCTCGCCCGGCGCTCATCGGCGATCTTAGGGGGCGGGAGTACGACATTGTCTATGTTGGATATAATGCCGACGGCCATATCGGACGCCTCAACCTTACGGGCTCCGCCTACACGGCGTTCGGGACCGATCGGAACAGCACCTTCACCGGGCGCAAGGCGAAGGTGAACGCCTGGTTCGCGGCGGTCGAACCGAGCTACGACTTCTCGTGGATTCGCCTCCGCCTGTCGGGCCTCTACGCCAGCGGCGACAAGGACCCGTTCGACGACCAGGAAACGGGCTTCGACGCGATTTTCGAGAACCCGCAGTTCGCGGGGTCGGATACCAGCTACTGGATCCGCCAGAGCGTGCCGTTCGCGGGCGGCGGCCGCGCGATTTTCCTCAATGGGCGCAATGGGGTACTAAATTCTCTTCGCTCATCGAAGGAGGAAGGGCAGTCGAACTTCAACAATCCCGGCACCGTCTTGCTCGGCGCGGGCGGCGACGCCGACATCACGCCGACCTTCCGCCTGTCCGCCAACGTCAACCGCCTGTGGTTCGCCAATACCGCGGTGCTGAAGACGCTGCGCTCCGAGGGCTCGATCCCCAAAGCGCTCGGCTGGGACGCCTCGCTGTCGACGATCTGGCGGCCCAGGATGACCCAGAACTTCGTCTTCCGCGCCTCGGCGGCGGTGTTCGATCCGGGCAAGGGCTTCGGCGACCTGTTCGCCGGCCGCGACCGCGACAAGCGCTATTATTCCATCCTGCTCAATGCCATCCTGAGTTATTGAGATGATGCGCTTCCTCCTCGCCTTGCTCGCGCTCGTCGCCACGATGACGCTCTCGGTTCGCCTGCTGGCCGACGAGGGCGAGAAGCCCGTCGCGCGCACCTATGTCGTCGCGCCTCCCGCGCCCGCCACCCAGACCCAGGAGCAGGCCGACGCCAAGAACGTCGGCTGCCTGTCCTGCCACAGTGCCAGCGACGCCTGGACGATGCACAAGTCGAGCGCCGTCGTGCTCGGCTGCACCGATTGCCACGGCGGCGACACCAGGGTGGTCGCCACCGGCATCAAGCCGACCGATCCGAAATACGCCGAGCTTCGCGACAAGGCGCACGTCCTGCCGCGCTATCCGCACGCCTGGCATTTCCCGTCGAGCGCCAACCCGAAGCAGAGCTACACCCTGCTCAACCGCGAGGCGCCCGAGTTCATCCGATTTGTGAACCCGTCCGACTATCGCGTTGCGCGCGAAAGCTGCGGCGCCTGCCATTCGAAGGAAATCGCCAACGCCGAACGCTCGCTGATGGCGACCGGCGCGATGTTCATGGGCGGCGCCGCCTACAACAACGGCATCCTGCCGTGGAAGAACTACAAGGTCGGCGAGGCCTTCACCGCCAAGGGCGAGCCGGCGCGCATCCAGTCGCCGGGCAACCCCCCCGGCACCGTGACGCCCGCGCAGGCCGCCAAAGGCGCGCTGCCCGAGCTCATCCCGTTGCCGACGTGGCAGGTCACGCCCCCCGCCGACATTTTCCGCGTGTTCGAGCGCGGCGGGCGGAACATCAACACCCAGTTCCCCGAGATCGGCCTGCCCAACGCCAACGGCGCGCTCCAGCGACTGGAGGAGCCGGGCCGTCCGGACATCCGCCAGTCGAACCGCGGCCCCGGCACCGGCCTGCGAATCGCGGTGCCCGTCCTCAACATCCACAAGACCCGCCTCAACGACCCCTACACCTGGATGATGGGCACCAACGACCAGCCGGGCGACTATCGCAACTCGGGCTGCGCCTCGTGCCACGTCGTCTACGCCAACGACCGCGAGCCGCGCCATTCGCTGACCTGGGCGCAATATGGCCGCGACGGCCACAGCGCGACTGTCGACCCGACGATCCCGAAGAACGAGAGCGGCCACCCGGTCCGCCACGAGTTCACCCGCGCCATCCCGACCGCCCAGTGCATGAACTGCCACATGCACCAGCCGAACATCTTCCTGAACTCGTTCCTCGGCTACACGATGTGGGATTACGAGGCGGACGCGCCGAAGATGTGGCCAGAGAAGCAGGCCTATCCGACCGCCGCGCACGTCCGCGAAGTGCTCGACCGCAATCCCGAGGGTGCGGCGCCGCGCGGTCTCTGGGGCGACCTCAACTTCACCCGCGACGTCTACGATCTCAACCCGACGCTCAAGGACACGCAGTTCGCCGACTATCACGGCCACGGCTGGAATTTCCGCGGCGTCTTCAAGCGCGACCGCGACGGCAATCTGCTGGACAAGGACAACAAGATCGTCGCCAACGACGATCCGCAGAAATGGCGGAAGGACGGCGAGGGCAAGTTCGTTGCGCCCGGTACCAATCCCGGCAAGGCGGTCCACCTGATGGACATCCATGCCGAGAAGGGCATGCAGTGCATGGACTGCCACTTCACGCAGGACGCGCACGGCAACGGCCTGATCTACGGCGAGGTCGCCAACGCCATCGAGATCGGCTGCAAGGACTGCCACGGTACCGTCGATGCCGTCCCGACGCTCCGCACCTCCGGCCCCGCCGCGCCCGAGGCCGGGACCGACCTGACGCTGATCCGCAACCCCGACGGCAAGCGCCGCTTCGAATGGGTGGATGGCGCGCTCATCCAGCGATCGGCGGTCGATCCGAAGCTGTCATGGCGCGTCTCGCTGGTGAAGAACTCGGTCGATCGCGCCAGCCCCGACTTCAACCCGCTCGCCGCCCGCGCCAAGCTGATGAGCAGGAACACCGCGACGATGGCCTGGGGTCCGGGCGTCGCCAAGGCCGACCGCGCGCACGGCGACGACAGCATGGCCTGCTATTCCTGCCACCTGTCGTGGACGACCTCGTGCAGCGGCTGCCATCTGCCGATCGAGGCGAACTGGAAGGCGGAGAGCCACCGCTACGAGGGCGGAACGACGCGCAACTACGCGACCTACAACCCGCAGTCGGCGCGCGACGACATGTTTCAGCTCGGCCGCCACCAGACCACCAAGGGCTCGATCGTCGCCCCCGTCCGCTCGACCTCGGCGCTCGTCCTGTCTTCCACCAACATCAACCGGGAGCGGATCTACATCCAGCAGCCGCCGATCTCCTCGATCGGCTTCTCGTCCCAGGCGTTCGCGCCGCACTTCCCGCACACCGTGCGCAAGACCGAGACCAAGACCTGCTCGGACTGCCATTTGTCCGCGGCGAACGACAACAATGCGATCATGGCGCAGCTCATGCTGCTCGGCACAAACTTCACCAATTTCGTCGGAATGCACGCCTGGGTCGGGCTGGACCACGGGCTGGAGGCGGTTCGAGTCACCGAATGGCAGGAGCCGCAGGCGGTGTTCGGCTCCTACCTGCAGAAATACGCCTATCCCGATTATTACCGGGCGCACGTCGAGCGCAACAAGCGCGAGCTGATCGACTGGACGCGCGGCAAGCTGTTCGACCGCAAGCTGTCGGGCGAGACGCAGCCGACCGAGCAGATCAGGAACGTCACGCAAGGCACGTCGGACGCCGTCGGCTGCCTCCAGCTGCGCGGCGAATATCTGTACGTCGCCGAAGGGAAGGGGGGCCTGCGCGCCTACGACGTGTCGTCGATCGCCAACAAGGGCATCTCGAAGCCGATCCTCTCCGCGCCATTCTCGAAGCTCGGCCACGACACGCATGTCGCGTCGAGGAACGCGACCTGCGTCGTGCTGCCGACCAACCAGTCCATCGCCCCCACGCGCAACACGCCCGAGATGCGCGAAATGAACCAGGAGCAGCCGTTCCACCCGCTCTATCACTATGCGCTGGTCACCGACGCGGTGGAGGGGCTGATCCTCGTCGATGTCGACACGCTGGCCGACGGCGAGCCGCGCAACAACTTCCTCAAGCGCGCGCTCACCTGGAACCCCGGTGGCGCGCTCGACGGCGCGCGCCACCTGAGCCTCGCCGGCAACTACGCCTATATCGCCACGAAGGCCGGCCTCGCGGTGGTTGACCTCACCGATCCGCTCCATCCGCGCCTCACGACCACCGTCCCGCTCACCGACGTTCGCGCCTCAGCGGTGCAATTCCGTTACGTGTTCGTAACGACTTCGCGGGGCCTCGAAGTCCTCGACATCACGCGAATGGACAGGCCCACCACCGTCTCGGTCGTCTCGCTTGCCGACGCCCGCCGCGTCTACGTCGCCCGCACCTACGCCTATGTGGCGGCCAAGCGAGACGGCCTGGTCATCGTCGACGTCAAGAATCCGGAGGCGCCCAAGGTCTATATGAAGACCGACTTCGGCGGCGCGATGAACGATGCGGAGGATGTCATCGTCGGCTCGACCAACGCCTCGCTGTTCGCCTACGTCGCCGACGGCCGCAACGGCCTCAAGGTCATCCAGCTCACCTCGCCCGCCAGCCAGCCCAACTTCTACGGCTTCTCGCCTCCGCCGAAGCCCGAGCTTATCGCATGGGCCAGGACCCCGACCCCCGCCCGCTCGCTCTCCAAGGGCCTCGACCGCGACCGCGCGGTCGACGAGAGCGGCAACCAGATCGCGGTCTTCGGCCGCCTCGGCTCGCGCCCGTTCACCCGCAAGGAAATGGAAGGCTTCTTCCTCGACGGCGCCGGCAAGCCGTTCCGGGTGGTGGACAGCGTGGGAACGGCGGGGTGGCTACCCGCGCGAGCAGCTGGCCGCTAATTAACTCTATCGTCATTCCCGCGAAGGCGGGAATCCACCCCACTAGAGCGCCAGCGAAGCTGGCATGTTTTTGTTTGGGCCGATCCCCGCCTACGCGGGGATGACGATATTTGTGGGTGTTCAGGCTCCGCCCGCGTCCCGCTCCGCGACGAGCGTGCGAATCATCGGCTGCAGCGCGGGCGTATAGGCCGCGACCACCTTGTGCTCGCCGGTGAACACCGTGTGGCTGGTCAGCGTGCCGTCGCGCCAGCTGTGCAGGCCGAAGGTCGGCGGCTCGATGACGATCAGCGGCCGGCCGTCGGGACGGTCCGGGTCGATCTCGCGCATCTCCAGCGCCACCTGCGGCGCGGTCGACGGGCAGACGCTGACGAAGGTGTGCGCGAAGGGCGCGAGGATCGTCCGGTGAACGTGCCCGGCGACCAGCCGGATCACCTGCGGATGGCGCGAAATCACAGCCTTCAGCCGGTCGACCCAGGGCTCGCCCGGCAGGATCGTCATCCATGGTATATCGGTCGCCACTGGCGGATGGTGGAGCACGAGCAGCGTCGGCATCTCCGGCGCCTCGCTCAGGCGCGCTTCCAGCCACGCCGCCCGGTCGTCGCAGAATGAGCCGCCGTGCCGGCCGGTCTCCAGCGTGTCGAGCACGATGATGCGGAGGCCGTCCGTGTCGACGACGTATTGCAGGAAGCCGCCCTCGAACACCGCGTCGGGGAAGGCGGCGCCGAAGTTCGCGCGGTCGTCGTGGTTGCCCATCGCGAAATGGACCGGCATCGGCAGCGCCGACAGGATGGCCTTCAAGTCGGCGTAGCTGCGCGGCGTGCCCGCTTCGGTCAGGTCGCCGGTCGCGAGCACCATGTCCGGGGCGGGATCGAGCTTCAGAATCGCCGCGACCACCGCGCGCAGCCGCTGCGCGTTCGCTTCCTCGGGATCGTCGGGAACGAACCCCAGGTGCAGGTCTGTGATCTGCGCGATCAGCATCAGCGTTTTAGTCCCCCTCCGTACCAGATACGGCAGAATTATTTTTCGGTTGCCTGGAAAATGCCATCCCAATCCGCGCCAGGGGGCGAAGCGCGGTACGCAACAATCCTGTCTTTATAGATGCCGGCGAGCTTGGCCATCCCCAACGACGGCAAACCGCTTTTTTCGAGAAGCGCGTCCGCCTCGTCCCAGCGCTGCGAGCGATAGGCGGCGAGGAAGGCGGCATGCGCGTCGCGCACCGCGACGAACGCCGCCTCGCCCGCCATCGCGGGCTTGCCGAGCAGCGCGAACAGCGTCTCGGGCGCGCTTCGGCCGACGACCCGGACCCGGTCGAGCTCGATCATCGCATAGTCGGCGATCCGCGCGGCGGTCGCGCCGCCGACCGCGATCCCAACACCATAATATTTGGTCAGCCCCTCGATGCGCGACGCGAGGTTCACGGTGTCGCCGATCAGCGAATAGCTCAGGCGCTGCGCCGACCCCATGTTGCCGACGCAACAGAGGCCGGTGTTGAGCCCGATTCCCATCCTGACCTCGCGCGGCCACGGCTCGGCGCTTCCCGGCGCATGCTCGGCGTTCAGCCCGGCGAGGCTCGCCTGCATCGCGAGCACGGCGTCGGCGGCGTTGCGAGCGTGGTCGGGATCGTCGATCGGCGCGTTCCAGAAGCACAGGATTGCGTCGCCGATATATTTGTCGATCGTCGCCTTGTGGGCGAGCAGCAGGTCGGTCATCGGAGTCAGGAATTCGATCAGGAAGCGGATGATCTGCTGCGCGCCGAGGCCCTCGGAAATCGCCGAGAAGCCGCGGATGTCGCAGAACATCACCGTCATGTCGCGCTCCTCGCCGCCAAGCTGGAGCTGCCCCGGGTCCTTGGCGATGCGCTCGACGAGCTCGGGCGACAGATAGCGGTCGAAGGCGTTCCTGATATAGGCCCGCGCCCGCTCCTCGCGATAGAAGCTGAACAGGGTAACGCCGATATAGGCGAGGACCACGGTCAGCGCCGGCACCACCGGGTCGATCAGCAGCCCCTGCTCCTTGAAGGCATACCACGAGGCCCCGAAGGTCCCGCCGAAGAACAGCGCCGCGATCAGGCCGCCGTAGGCCGCGCCCAGCCGCGCCAGCGCGAACGACAGCCCGATTCCGAAGACCAGGATCGCCGCGCTCTCGACCCCCGGCCCCCAGTCGGGCCGCACCAGGAACTTGCCGAGCACCATCTGCTCGATCGCCTGCGCGTGGACCATGACGCCCAGCTCGCGCTCGCGGATCGGCGTGGAGATCAGGTCGCGCAGGCCCGCGGCGCCCGTGCCGACGAAGATGATGCGGCCGGCGAACAGCCGCTCCAGCTCCTTCGGCGGCAGCGTGCCGTCCATGATCTTCCATGCCGGCACGACGCGCTCGGGGTGGTTCTCGGTGTAATACATCCAGAGCTCGCCGGCGGGCGAGGTCGGCACCTCGAACTGGCCGACCTTCAGCGCGACGACATCGTTCTCCTGCGGATTGCCGCCGCCGCCCATCTCGCCGCTGGCGTCGGTGCTCTTGACGATGATCGCGCCCGCCCCCTGCGCGACGCGCAAGGATTCGAGCGACAGCGACGGATAGATCGTGTCGCCGAGCCGCGACAGCAGCGGCGCGCGGCGGACGATGCCGTCGCCGTCGCCGACGATCGAGACGAAGCCCGCGCCGGTCGCGGCGCCGCTCAGCAGGGGGAGCGGCACGATCGAGCCCGAATAGCTCAGCATGTGCGCGAAGGGCGGGGTGCCGGAGATCGCCATGCCGGCCTTGACCGCCGGCCGCGTCGCGCTCTTCTCGCGGGTCAGGAAGAAGCCCGGCACCGTCGGGCTGGCGGCGAGCTGCCGCGCGAACAGCACGTCGTGGTCGGTCAGCGCCTTCACATCGGCGAAGTCGCTGTGCGCGGCCGGGTTACGGCTCAGGATCTCCGCCGCGCGCTTGGGGCTCGTGCGGTCGGGCTCCGAGAACACGATATCGTAGCCGATCGCCGAGGCGCCGGCGTCGGTCAGCGCCTTGGTCAGCCGCGCGACATCGGTGCGCGGCCACGGCCACTGCCCCTCGCGCGCGATTGTCTCGTCGTCGATATCGACGATCCGGACGGGCGCGTCCTCATAGGGGCGGGGCGCGGCGCGCTGGTAGGCGTCGAACAGCAGCAGCCCGAGCTGGTTGAGCGCGGGCAGCCCGGCGAAGTGCAGCGCCAGCAGCAGCAGCGTGATGACGACGCCCGGCGTGACCACGGGAACCCGCGCGACCCAGGAGCCGCCCGCCGCCCGCTTCCCCTGTGTCGCTGCCCCCGCCATGACCGTGAGACCATAGAGCGCCCCCGCGCCCGCGCAACTCCCGCGCGCGCCAACTTGAACCCCGCCCCGCGAAGGGTTAGGCCACGGCCCAAGCGAATCCGGGGGACGATCAGGATGCGAACGCTGCCACGGGTCGTTCGTGTCGCCTTGCCGGCGCTGCTGTTCGTCGCGGCGCCCGCCTGGGCGCAGACCGCCTCGCTGGCGCCCGAAGACCCCGATTTCGACCGCATCCTCGCCAACCCCGACGACCCGGCGATCAACCTCAAGTTCGCGCAGGACGAGGCGGCGGCGGGCCGGCTGCTGTCGGCGGCGGCGGCGCTCGAACGGCTGCTGATCGTCAACCCGGAATGGCACGCGATCCGGTTGTTCTACGCCGTCGTCCTCGTCCGGCTCGACGACCGCCAGAGCGCGCGGCGCGAGTTCATGCTGCTGCGCGCCAAGCCGCTCGCGCCGGACCAGCGCGCCGAGGTCGAAAGCTACCTGCGCCTGCTCGACCGGCGCGCCACCGCGCTTCGAGTGAGCGGCCAGGCCTCGGTCGGAATCGCCTACGACAGCAACGCGCAAGGGGCGCTGTCCAGCTCGCTCGACGTCGGCCTCGGCATCGTCCGGCCCGACGACGGGCTGTCGTTCGTCGGCCTCGCCTCGCTCGATTTTGCCAAGCCGCTCGGCCGTGGCAATGTCGGCCTGTTCAGCTCGATCTCGGCGCTCACCAAGAACGACGTCTCCGGCCCCGACCAGTCCTATCAGCGCGGCGACCTTTCCTTCGGCGCCTACGGCTCCGGCGCGCGGTGGACATGGCGGGCCGGCGGCGTCGTCCACCAGACCACGCTGTTCAGCGACCGCTACCTCACCGAATACGGCGGGCGGCTCGACCTGACGCGGCGCGCCGGCGCCAAGACCAGCCTCGGCGCGTCGCTGGAAGTGACGCAGCAGGATTATGCCACGACCTCGCTCGAAGTGCTTCTGACCACGCCCAAGCCTCGCTCGGGCAGGCGGATCGACGGCGCGCTGTCGCTGACCCACCGGCTGACCGTCCGCCAGACGATCTCCGCCCAGCTCGGCTATGAGGACAAGGCGGCGAACTACCAGCCTTTCGCCAACCACGGCCCCTACATGTTCGTCGCCTATCTCGCGCAGATCGGGCGCGGCTCCTACCTCAACCTCGCGGGGACGCTCAGGAAGGTCGACTACAAGGCGCCCGATCCGATCTTCACCGGCGCGACGACGCGGCGCGACACGCGCGGCTTCGTCCGCGCCGCGCTCGGCGCGCCGCTGTCGGCCTTCACCACCAAGGGCGTGACCGGCGATTTCCGCGAACGTTTGCGGCTGGAGGGCGCTGTGAGCTACTCTCGCCAGGATACTCGCGCGCCCTATGTCGATTTCGACAGCGTCGGCGCGGAGCTGCGGCTGATCTACCGATTCGGCGGTTGAGGAACGTGCAATGACCAAGGCTCTTTTGCTCGGCGCCGCGCTGCTCGGCCTGATGTCCGCTCCCGCGCTGGCGCAGGCCGGCGCGGCGATCGGGGTCAATGCGGCGATCCGCAACCAGGTCGAGATGAAGCCGGCTGGCGCCGCCGCCTTCCGTCCCGCGGTGGCGCGGGAGCTCGTCCACCTTGGCGATTCGGTGCAGAGCGGCGCCAACAGCGCGCTCCAGATCCTCTTGAAGGATCGCTCGGTGTTCACCATCGGCGCCAACGCCCGGATGACTCTCGACCGCTTCGTCTATGATCCGGCGCGCGGCACCGGCGATGTCGCCGCGACGGTGGCGAAGGGCGCCTTCCGCTTCATGTCGGGAAAGGCGCTGGCGCGCGGCGGCAACAACACGATCCGCACCGCGGTCGCCTCGATCGGCGTTCGCGGCACCATCGTCGAGGGCGCGGTCGGGCCGGAGGCCAACGCCATCGCCGCCAGCGAGCCGGGCCTTCGGGGCCAGGTCCAGGGCGGCGGCGACGACGCGACGATCATTGTGCTGCGCGGCCCCGGCCCCTCGACCAACGGGCTCGACAAGCCGGGCGAGATCGACGTCACGGTCGTCGGCGGCGCTGCCGGCGCGGCGGGAACGACGACCACCGTCAGCCAGCCGGGGCAGGCGATCTACATCGGCGGCGCGGAACAGCCGGCGGTCACCTTCACCATTTCTCCGGCGGGCGTCGAATCGATCGGCACGCAGCTCAGGACCAACCCGCCGCAGAGCTCGCCCGACACCGGCCCTCCGGTGCAGACCGCCGACACCTCTCCCACCAACGTCACCAGCGTGATCGCCGGCGGCGATCCGGTCGCGGCGGCCGGCGGCACGGCCGGAAGCTCGTCGAGCGGCGCGCCGACGGCGATCGCCGATGCGCTCGGCCCGTCGGCGATCTACGCGCCGACCGCCAACGACTTCCCGGTGACGCCCGCGACCGACCCGTCGACGCCATGCCCGCCCGGACGCTTCTGCCCCAAGTGAGCTAGATCGTCGGCGCGGGCGCTTTCGTCGGCCATATGCGGCGGTCCCACTCGATCACCCGCTGAGTATAGGCGCGGCGCGACGGCGTCTGCCCCGCCGCGTGGAAGCCGTGGCATTCGGTGCAGGCGCCCGACGCCGGATGCGGCGCGGCGGGCCTGGCATGGCAGTCGCGGCAGCGCGCGATGTTTGGCATCATCAGGTCGGCCGCGCTGTCGGACAGCGCGGTCGCATGGCAGTCGGCACAGGCGCTGAACTTGTGCTGCGAATGATCGAAGCCGCCGAGCGGGAAATAGCGCTCGGTGAGGCGCACCGGCGCGACTCGCGGCAGCCCGCCCGCCTGTGACGGCGGCAGCAGGCGGTGGCAATCGGCGCAGACACCGCCCGGCGCGAACAGCGCTCGTGCGGTCTGAACGCCCGTGCCGCCGCCGCGCGGGGCTGCGGCGATCTCGCCCGGCCGCCGCCGCGACGTCGATGGGCCGCCGCTGCTCAAGCCCGCCGCCATCACCACCGCCCGTTTTACGTCGCCATGCGGCAGCCCGCCCAGCGCGTGGCAGGCGCCGCAGTCGCGCTCCATCTCGACCGGGCGGTAGCCGACCCCGTCGGCGCGCGGCTTGTGGCAGCTCGCGCAGGTGAGCGGCCCGCCCATCTTGAGGCTCAGCGCCATCCGCGCCACGCCGCCGCCGCTCGCGAGGTGGAGACGATGCGGGAAGATCAGCCCGGGGTCGTCGCGCGGCCTGAGCGCCATCGACACCCGCTGGGTGCCGAGCGTCGGCCGCAGTTCGGGATGCCCCGCGAAGTCGGGCACGTCGGCCAGCCCGGTTTCGGGCAGCCGCGCCTTCAGGTCGCGGTGGCAATCGGCGCAGAAGGTCTTGCTGACGACGAGCGCGGTCTTCGGTCCCTCATGCTCGCGGTGGCAGCTGGAGCAGCGCTCGGGCGCGAGGCCGAACACCCCGCCGACCGCCAGCCGGGCGCGATCGCCAAGGCCCAGGTCGGCATGCGCGCGCAGCATCCGGGACGGCGTCGCGTGGTCGTGGGCGGCCTTGTGGCAGCCGACGCAGCTGTTGTCCTGGACCGAGACGAACGCCTTCACATGGCAGGCCTGGCAACCGCCTTTCAGGTTGGCGTGCGCCTTGGCGAGGCTGCCGCTCAGCCACGCCTGGTCCGGCCGCAGCTTGGCGTTCTGCTGCCCCTGGACAAAGGCCGCGATCGGCCAGGCGAGCCCCAGCCCGAGGATCAGCAGCGCGAGGATCCACGCCATCTTGCGCTTGCCGGGCGCGACTCCGCCGAGCGAGAACTCCCTGGCCTCGTCCTTCGACGAGGCATCGAGCACCGGCGCGATCCGCTCGACTCCGACCAGCGTGTCGCCGGCCGTCTCGCCGGGGCCGATCGCCAGCCGGTGGCTGCCGATCACCACCGAGGCGGTGTCGCCGCCGCCCAGCATGGCGTTCTCGACGAAGCCGCCGTCGAGCTCGAACGGTACGCCCTCGGTCGCGACGATGCTGACGAGCCCGCCCGACCGCTCCAGCGTCAGGTGATTGAGCATCACCGCGAGGTCGGCGACCTGGACATCGCAATCGGTGCCGCGCCCGATCGTCAGCACGTTCTTGTCGTGCCGCACCTTGCGGATGATGTCGCCGCCGCCCCCGGTGCGCTGCGTGACGGTACGGACGGTGAAGCTCATGCCATCACCAGTAGAAGAAGACGCTGACGATGTGCGCGATCAGCGCCGCGATCAGCGCGATCGTCGCCGGCACATGGACGTAGAGCCAGACCTCGAGCCAGGCCTTGATCCGCGCGTGCCGCCGCGCCTGGGCGATCACCGCGTCCTTCCGCACCAGCAGCGCGGTGAGCTGGAGCAGGTCGGGCCGTCCGGCGAGCGCCTTCAGCGCCGCCCGGTTGCCGCAGCGCACATGGATGCCGGTCAGGCGGGAGATCATCCGGCCGCCGATCGTTGAATGTTCGAGCGACCGGCGAACCACCGCCGCATCCTCCGCGCCGAGCGGCTGGGCGAGCGCGTCGAGCTGGCGGTCGAGCGCCTCGATGCTGCCCAGCATCTGCGTCTGAGTCACCTCGCCGCGATTGAGGCTCATGGCGCGCGGCAGCCTGGCGTAGAGCACGACGCCGACCAGGCCCGACAGGATGACCACCATCATCAGCGCCCAGGCAAGCGTGTGGATGTTCCAGCCGAACTGGAAGCCGGTGTGCAGCGTGCCGATGACGACCAGCGACAGCCCGAGATAGACATGCGCCGAGGTCCACGCCTTCAGCGACCATTTGCCCTGCGTGATGTTGCGCTTGCGAATGCCGAGCGCCGTCAGCCACAGGATGAGAAAGGCGCCGATCGTCCCGAGCGTGTAGCCGTACCAGCTGCCGCCGCCCGGCCGCGGCTTGACGTCGGCCAGCACATAGCCGGCGATCGCGGCGAGGCTGAGCAAGGCCGCGACGATCGCCCACTTGAACCGCGCATGGCGCAGGAACCCTTCGTGCCGCGTTGCCCGGACCCGCTTTGCGCCCGCCATTGCCTCTCAAGGCTCCAAAATCCCCTCCCCAGCGGGGAGGGGTAGGGGTGGGGAGAGGCTTGGGGCCAGGCTCGGTGTCGGTGGCCTTCGGCCGGACCCCACCCCTACCCCTCCCCTGAGGGGAGGGGAGTCGAACGATGGGAGGACGGGAGGCACTAGGCGGCCGTCTTCCGCGACATCAGCGCGACCGACAAAAACTCCTCGGGGCTGACGCGGATCGCCGCCCCGGTCGGGCAGGCGCGCACGCAAGCCGGGCCGCCGGACTGGCCCGCGCACATGTCGCACTTGATCGCCTTCTTGGCCTTCTCCTCGCCCTTGGGCGTGTTCTTGTAGGTCCACGCCTTGTCGGGCTCGCCGGGGCCGGGGCCGGCGCCGAACGCCAGCCAGCTGAACAGCGACGGCTTGGGCGGCGGCACCTTGTCCATTCGGATCACGCCATAGGGGCAATTGCGCTGGCAGTTGCCGCAGCCGATGCAGCTGTCGTTGATGAACACCTCGCCGTCCGGCCCGCGGTTGATGGCGTTGGGCGGGCAGTCGGCCATGCAGTGCGGCTGCTCGCAGTGGCGGCACGACGTCGGGACGTGCAGGTGGGCGTAGGTCTTGCCCGCCTCGCGGTCGAGCCGCGACAGCCCGTCGTGGCTGTCGGCGCAGGCCTTTTCGCAATTGTCGCAGCCGACGCAGAGATTCTCGTCGATCAGCAGCACGTCGGTGGCCTCCCCGACTCCGTTCTCGACCAGGAAGCCCGCGACCGAGGAGTACATGTCGACGACGCCGTCGAAATCGTCCTTCTTCGATTCGATGAAGTTGTTGAGCGCCTGCCGCGACTTCATCTCGACCAGCGCATTGGTCCGGAGCTGCGGCTTCTTGGCGAGCAGCCGCCGGAAGGCGTCGCCGTCGAGCCGGACGACGCTGGACTTGATCGCCGCGCGAACCGTCGCGGCGCGCTTGGAGCCGTCGATCAGCGCCATCTCGCCGACGTAGGAGCCTGCAGGCAGGTATCGCAGGAACACCTGCTTGCCGCCAATCGCCTTCTCGACGACCATCGAGCCCGAGCGGATGACGTACATGTCGTAGCCGTCGTCGCCTTCCTTGATCACCACCTCGCCGGCGCGGACGGTCTTGACCTCGGCGGTTTCGATCACCTCCGTCAGGTCGGCGGGCGACAGCCCGGACTTGAAGATCTGCAGCAGCAGGCGTTCGGTGGTGATGCGGTCGACGATGCGCTTGGCGCCGGGCACCGACGCCATCAGCTTCAGCGCGGCGTTGCGCGAGACCTCGACGCAGATCGAATCCTCGCCGGCGCGGATCGTCGCGCCCCGCCTGCGGCCGGAGATCAGGCCGACCTCGCCGAAGATCGAGCCCGTGCCGATCGGCACCGTCATCGACGGATCCTTCGGGTTGATCTCGACCAGCACCGACCCTTGCGCGATGCCGAACAGCGACGATCCGGGCGCGTTGCGCTCGAAGATCTTCTCGCCCGCCTTGTAGGCGCGGACCTCCGAATCGAGCAGGAACTCGCGCATCTGGAGCGGCGACAGGTCGTGCAGAATCTCGACGTTGGCGCGCAGGAACTCCAGCCACTCGCCGACCGACCTGTTGCCCGGCAGCCCGGCGAGCTTGGCCTCCAGGATAGGCTCGTCGGCGGGCTTCAGGTCGGTGTTGCCGGCGATGAACTCGATGACGTCGTGGCCCTGGTTCATGCAGTGCTTGATCAGCGGATAGCCCGCCAGCGCGCCGATCACGTAGATGCCGGGGGCGGTCGTCTCGAACAGCGGCGACAGCTGCGGATAGGCCTCGCGGTCGGGGCCGGTGAAGGCGATCCCGCATTCCTCCACGAACTTCCTCGGCGCGGTCGACCCCATCCGCGCGATCACCCGGTCGGCGGCGATCCGCGCCTCGCCCTCGCGGGTCTCCAGCGTCATCCAGCCGGGCTCGACCAAAGTCGGCGACGTTTCCACCAGCACGGTGACGCGACCGGCGTCGCGCGCCTCGAACAGCGCCTTGACATTGGCGTCCTTCGACCGCGCGAAATCGGCCGAGCGGTTTAGCAATGTCACGGCGTTGCGCTGCGCCGGGTCGGCGGCGAGGCCGAGCGCATTCTCGATCCCCGCGTCGCCGCCGCCGACGACGACGATCGCCTCGTCGACATATTCGGCGGGGTCGGTCAGCTGATACTGGACGTGCGGCAGGCTCGCGCCTTCGCAGCGCATCAGATTGGGGTTGCCCTGGGTTCCGATCGCCATGACGATATTCTCGGCGACGATCGTGTCGCCGCCCGCCAGCGTCAGCTTGTAGGCACGGCCTTCGGGCTCGATCTTCTTCACTTCGGCCTTCAGCCGGACGTTGATGCCAGCGGCCTTCGCGTCCTCGTCCCAGTTCCCAAGGATCGCCTCGCGCTTGCCGGCGTCGAAGCGCATGTCGCTGCGCAGCACCAGCTGGCTCGGAGTCGCCATCACATGCTTGCCGCGCTGGTATTTGTAGATCGTGTCGCTCAAGTGGTCGGTCTTCTCGAGCAGGACGTGCGCCAGCCCGAGCCGCGCCGCATGCGCGGCGGCGCTGAGCCCGGCCGGCCCCGACCCGACGATGGCGACCCGATACACGTCCGGCACGACCTAACCCCCCTCGCGAGGCACCCCTATACAAGGCTTCCGCGCACGATGGCTACTTTCGCAAGCCGCCCGCCCGATCGCCGCCTGTACGCTCCGCCTGGCGGATGACATGGTGGCGCCGATGGCTGCCTTCACCCTCCCGCGCAGGGCGCTCAAACTCGTCGCGCTGGGGATCGCGGCGGCGCTGATCGCCGCGGTCGCCGCTTGGCTGTTCCAACCCGCGCACGTCCCGGCGGCAAGGGTGATTCGGCCCAGCAGTGGCGCCCCGCTCAGCTGGCCCGCAGCCCTGACCCGAGTCGATCTCGCGGTGGCGAACGCCCGTGAGCGCGCCGCCAGCCGCGGCGGCGAATGGCTGATCGAGGAGCAACTGGCGACCGCTCTGATCGCCCGCGGACGCCTCACCGGATCGTTCGACGATTATGCCGAGGCGCAGCGGGCGCTCGACCGCGCCTTCGCCACCGCGCCCAAGGGCGCCGGCCCGCACATGACGCAGGCGGCGCTCGACCTGACGCTCCACCGGCTGGACGGCGTCGCGGCGATGCTCGACGCGGTCGATCATTATGCCGTGCCCGCCGAGGTCGAGGACCGCAACGAAGTCACCGCGATGCGGGGCGACGTGCTGTTCTATCGCGGCCGCTACGACGCCGCGCTGCCGCTCTACCGCGAGGCCGCGAGCCCGTTCCGCCTGGCCGTCTTCGCGATGAAGACCGGGCAGCCGGAGCAGGCGCTGGCGGCGTTGCGGCAGGCCGAGCAGGGCGCCCGCTGGCCGACCGCCCAGGCGCTGTCCAACCTCGCCCTCCAGCGCGGTCAGGTCGCGCTCCAGCGCGGCGACCGGATGACCGCCGCCGCCGAGTTCACGCGCGCCGACCGGCTGTTCCCCGGCTCCTGGCTCATCGCCGCCCACCGCGCTCAGATGCTGGCGCTCGCCGGGCAGCGTGACGCCCCCATCGCGCGCTTCGAGGCGATCGCGCGGCGGACGCCCGACCCGATGGTCATGGACGCGCTCGCCAGCCTCTACCGCGCGCGGGGCGACTACGCCCGGTCGCGAAGCTGGGCGGTGCGGGCGGGACAGGGGTGGGACGCGCGCCTCAGGCAATTCCCGGAAGCGGCCTACGGCCACGCCGTCGAGCACGAGCTGGCGTTCGGCGACCCGCGCCGCGCGCTCTTTCTCGCGCGGCGCGATTTCGCGGCGCGGCCTTATGGCGCGACCGCCATCGCGCTCGGCTGGGCGCGGCTCGCGAACAACCAGCCGGCCGAGGCGCTGCGCACGATCCAGCCGGTGCTCGCCTCGCGTTGGGTGTCCGCCGACCAGCATCTCGTGGCGAGCCAGGCGCTCGCGCTGCTCGGGCGCGGCGAGGCGGCCGACGCGGAGCGCGCCAGGGCGCTCGCCATCAACCCGCGCGCCGCCGATGGCGACTCCGCGCTGATCTGGTTCGGCCATTGAGCTTCGTCCGCTGGTTCGCGCTTGCCGTGCTCGGCTGGGCGGCGGCCGCGTCCGCCCATCTCACGCCCAATTCGGAGATCCGGCTCGACTTCGGCCGCAGCCGGGTCGCCGCCGAGATCGTCATTCCGCTCGGCGAGCTCGGCTATGCGCTGGGCCGCACGATTCCCGTCCCGCTGCGAGGGGCGGAACAGGCCCGGCTGCGCGATTATCTGCTCGCCAGCATGGCCCTGCGCGCACCCGACGGCCGGCGCTGGTCGCTGAAGGTGGACAGACTGACGATCGTGCCGGACGGCTTCGCGCCCGATCTCGTCGCGGTCGTGACTGCGACTCCGCCGCCCGGCGCGCCGCTCCGCGTGTTCGACCTCGACTACGGCGCGGTCATCGCTCGTGTCCCCAATCACTTCGTCCTCGTGCTGGCGCGCAACGACTTCGCCGGCGGGCGGCTCTCGGACCATCCGGCGATGATCGGCGGGCTGCAATCGGCGTCGCGCACCCTGCGCGTCGATCGCGGGCCGGGCAGCGCGTGGCGCGGCTTCGTCTCGGCGATCGGCCTTGGCATGCACCACATAGCGGAGGGGCACGATCATCTGCTGTTCCTGATCGCGCTGCTCATTCCAGCGCCCCTCGTCGCGCTCGGCGCGCGCTGGGACGGCTATGCCGGGCTCGGGAAAACCACCCGCAAGCTGGTCGCGGTGGTGAGCGCCTTCACCGTCGGCCATTCGCTGACGCTGATCGGCGGCGCGTTCTTCGGCTGGACCTTGCCGGCGCGGCCGGTCGAAGCCGGAATCGCGCTATCAATCCTGGTCTCGGCGATCCACGCGCTGCGGCCGCTGTTCGCCGGGCGGGAGGCCTTCGTCGCCGGCGGCTTCGGGCTGATCCACGGCCTCGCCTTCGCGACCCTGATCGGCCGCTTCGGCCTCGAGCCACTCCAGAAGGCGCAGTCGATCCTCGGCTTCAATCTCGGCATCGAGCTCGTCCAGCTCGGAGTCGTCGCGGCGGTGATGCCCGCGCTGATCATGCTGGCGCACACGCGCTTCTACCGGCCGTTCCGCCTCGCCGGCGGCGGGTTCGCAGCCATCGCCGCAGCGGCCTGGCTGGTGGAGCGGACATCGGGGGCGGAGAACCCGCTCGGCCGTGCGATCGATGTCGCTTTGGGTCAGGCGCCATGGCTGGCAGCCGCCCTCACGCTGGTTTCAGCAGCGCTGTTCCTGCGTCACGCCTAATCGCGGGTCGCGCAGATCGACAGGCCCATGTTGGTGAAGTCGTCGGCGAGCGAATCGGTCAGCGACGTCAGCGTCGCGTTGATCTCGTTGACCCACTTCCCCGTCAGGTCGGCCGCCGGATTGTCGTCGTTGTAGGGCACCTTGGAGCTCGACGAGATCACCGCCGTCGCCACCGCCGGCATGCCCATGCGGTCGACTCGGACATAGGCGGTCTCGGGGTCGGTGCGGAAGTTGAAGTTGGTGCCGCCGGCGGGCGACAACGGCGGGCTGCCCTGCGCCGGGGCGAGGTAGGGAAATTCGCTCCGGAACGGCACGTCGTTCGCCGAAGGCCCGAGGGGTATCGCCGCCAGCACCGTCTTCGGGTGCTTGGTCAGGTCGAGGAACAGGAAGGCGAAGGTGATGTCGATCACCGGGTCCGTCAGCTGCCGCCCGTTCGGAAAGCCGTTGGGCTTCGCGAAGTCGAGCTCGACGGTGTCGGGCACCACTAGGTTCGCCACCGTGCGTGTGCCGTCGACGATCTGGTTCAGGCACTTGTTGACCGAATAGCTGCCCAGCGCCGGGGGCGGCGTCGGCACCGGCAGGTTGACCGGGGGCGGCACCGCGGCGGTGTTCGCGGCCTGGTCGTCGCCCCCGCCGCAGCCGGCAAGCGACAGCGCCAGCGAGGAGATCAGCGCGAGGCGGCGCATCAAAGCTGCCCGCCGAAGCGGTTGCTGTCCGCCCAGATACGGAGCGGGTTGGCGCCGTTGGTCAGCCGGGCGCGCGGAATCTGGATAACCATCGCGGTCAGGTTCTGGCCGGCGAAGAAATTCCGGTTCCTGTTGAACGCCAGCGTTCCGGTCGACCGGCTGGTGCGGAAGCCCTGAAGGTCGAAGAAGAAGGGGTCGTCGTAGAGGCCGGCGCGCACCTTGACGCCGCCCTGCTCGATATTGGTCTCGACCGGGCCGACGATCGTGCCGACGCCCGGCACGTTCTCCAGCTTCACGCCCCAGCTCGCGCCGTCGTTGCCGAAGCGAAAGCGGATCGGGAAGGTCGGGCTGACGGGCAGCCGGTCGTTCGAGATGTTGATCGTGTAGAGCACGTCCCGGTCGTAGGTCGCCGGGAGCGTCGGCGACTGCGGCCCCGCGAAGGTCAGCGCGATCACCACGTCGGTCGCGGTGTACCAGGTGTAGACGTCGGCGATGTCGGCGGCCTTGTCGGGCGTCGGGTCGAAATCGGGGTCGGTCCGCGTCGGCGCGTCCAGATGGTCGGCCGCGAACACCATCGGCCCGCCGATCATCACCGCCGGCACTCCCGCCGAGAGCGCGATCGCCGCCGCCACCAGACCTGATTTGAACTTCGCCATCGAACGCTGCCCTCGGCCGACGCTATGCCACAAAACCCCACGCCTGTAAGCCGGAGCCGCCGTTTCGCGGGTTCGGGGTAGCGCTTCCGTCCCGGCTTGGGTTACCACGGCGTCGGCCGGGGGAAAACGCATGCCGAGGAGCGGACGGGATGGCTGAGGGCGCTGGCGGCACGAGGCGCGCCTCCGTCAGCCTTGTCGCCGCGCTCAGCCTGCTCGCCGCGTCCTGTGGCGGCGGCGGAGGCGGCGCGCCTTCGGCGACGACGCCGGCCACGCCCGCCGCGCCAGTCGCGGCCTATCCCGTTCCCGCCCAGGAATCGCTGACCAGCGCCGAGGTCGGCCGCGTCGTCGCGCAGGCCGCCGCCGAGGCCACGGCGCGCGCTCTTCCCTCGGTCATCGCGGTCACCGACCGGGTGGGGAACGTGCTCGCGGTCTTCACCATGCCCGGCGCGCGCGCCATGGCGGCCGCTCCAATCCCGCCCGGCACGCCCGGCATCGATGTCCAGGGCGTCACCTTCCCCGCGACGATGGCGGCGATCTCGAAGGCGGTCACCGCCGCTTATCTGTCGTCGGGCGGCAACGCCTTCTCGACCCGAACCGCCAGCATGATCGTCCAGGAGCATTTCCCGCCCGCGCCGACCACCGCCGGGCTCGAAAGCGGCCCGCTGTTCGGCGTGCAGTTCAGCCAGCTGCCGTGCTCCGACCTGTCGGCGCGCTATCTGCCCGCCGGCGGCGCGGCCGCGATGATCGGTCCCAAGCGCTCGCCGCTCGGGCTTTCGGCGGACGCCGGCGGGCTGCCGCTCTACAAGAACGGAGTCGTCGTCGGCGCCATCGGCGTGATGGGAGACGGCGTCTACGGGGCGGACGAAAACGTCCTCGATGTCGATGACGACGCCGAGGAGGCGATCGCTCTCGCCGGCACCATCGGGCTCGAAGCCCCCGAGGCGATCCGAGCCGATCGCATCACCGTCGATGGCACGCTGCTGCGCTTCTCGGACGCCACGCCGGCCAGCCTGCGCAGCAACCCCGCGAGCGCGCCGGCGCTCGCCGCCACCCCCGGCGCGCTCACCCCGGTGCGCGGCTATTATGCCGAAAGCGGCGCGCCCGCGCTGCTCGCCGGTCAGGCCTATGGCACCGAGGCGTCAGGAATCCGCGCCTCGACCACCGCCGAGTTCGCCAACCCCGACGCCTTCGTGCTGACCAACGGCGCGGGCGCCAACCGCTTCCCGATCGTCGGCGCGACCGACGCCGGCGATGTCGCGCAACCGCTGACCGCCACCGAAGTCCGCGCGGTGCTGGAGGAAGCGTTTCGGGTCATGACGCGGGCGCGCGGCCAGATCCGCCGCCCGCTCGACAGCCGCGCCCAGGTGTCGATCGCGGTGGTCGACACACGCGGCAGCGCGCTCGGCCTGGTGCGCGGCCCCGACGCGCCGATCTTCGGCACCGACGTCGCGCTGCAAAAGGCGCGCACCGCCGCCTTCTTCTCGGGCGCGAGGGCCGGCAGCGACCTGCTGGCGAACGTCTCGGGCGATGTCCGCACCTTCGTGCCGAACCTCCGCGCCTTCCTCAACGATCCGACCGCGCTCACCGGCGCCGTCGCCTTCTCGGACCGCGCGGTCGGCAATCTCTCGCGGCCCTATTTCCCCGATGGCGAGGTCGCCCGCCCGAACGGCCCGCTGTCGCGCCCGATCGTCCAGTTCAACCCCTTCTCGACCGGCCTGCAGTCGGCGCTCATCCTCGGCAACCTCGCGCAGCATATCGGCTATGTCGCGGCGGGCGGCGCCGACACGCCGCAGCGCTGCACCAGCCTGCCCGATCCCGGCACCGGCCGCCCGCGCATCGCCAACGGCATCCAGATCTTCCCGGGCTCGGTGCCGATCTACCGCGGCGGCACGCTCGTCGGCGCGATCGGGGTCTCGGGCGACGGCATCGACCAGGACGACATGATCTCGTTCCTCGGCCTCCACAACGCCGGCGTCCGCCTCGGCACGATCGCCAACGCGCCCGAAGCGCTGCGCTCCGACAAGGTCGTGGTGAGGCTCCCCGACGCCGACGTGCGGCTGCGCTACATCAGTTGTCCCTTCGCGCCCTTCCTCGACACGAACGACCAGAACGTCTGCCAGGGGAAGTAGCGGGCGGCGAGCGTGAAAGTGGCGGTGCTGTCAGTCTAATGCTAACTAGTCTCCCACGTTGAGGGCTTTGCTCTCGCTGGGGGCAGGGCGTTGCAGCCAATTTCTTACAAACGTCACCGATTTCCAGCGGCGGTGATCCAGCATGGGTGTGGCCCTACTTCCCCTTCACGCTGAGCGTCCGCGATGTTGAGGAGTGCTTGCCCAGCGCGGCATCGAGGTGAGCCGAGAGGCGGTTCGTTGCTTGCGATCAAGTTCGGCCGGTGATCGCGTCCAAACCTGCGTCGGCCGGGCGCGCACCGACGCTCCGCTGGCATCTCGTCTCCCGCCGCACGCACCGCATCGCGAGAGCTCAGGCTCATCAGGCGTGGACCGCAGCGAGCATCGGCCTGAGTTCGGGAGGAAGGGGCCTCTTGCGCCCCGGCAGTTCCCTCGGCAGCGTGATTCAAGTTCTTTGAAGGCTCCGCCCGCGTCGTCGATTACGTGGTCAGATCCCTGCGTTTCGCTTGCAAATGATATCGTATTGCGCGACAACGTCTCTTATAACGTGACAACGGGGTCGCAAGATGCAAATTGCTGGTGAGCGTGTACGCATGGTCGAGACACGGGCCGAGGTGATGACCGGAGGCGACGCGGCCGTCGCCGGGCTTCACCGCTGGGGGATCGATACGGTGTTCGGCGTACCCGGAGTGCAGCTGGATGAGCTGTTCGACGGGCTGCAGCGCAACGGTGGGGATATCCGTGTCGTTCACGCGCGGCATGAGCAGGGTGCCGCCTACATGGCGCTCGGCTACGCGATGGTTACCGGGAAGCCGGGCGTGATGGCGGTGGTGCCCGGGCCAGGCCTGCTAAACGCCGGCGCGGCGCTCGCTACGGCCTATGCCTGCAACGCCCGCGTGCTTTGCCTGACCAGCACGGTGAACAGCGCGCTGATCGACCAGCGCCAGGGCGCGCTGCACGAAATCAACAACCAGGATGGCCTGCTGCGAAGCCTGTCCAAATGGTACGCGCGCGCGACCGACGCGAGCGAAATTCCGGGGCTGATCGATGAGGCCTTCCGGCAATTGCTTACCGGCCGCCCCCGCCCGGTGGCGCTCGAAATCCCGCCGGATATCCTCGCCCAGCGCGCACCGCTCGCCTATCCGGCCGCAAAGCCCGCGCTCACCACGCCGTTCATCGATCCGGAGGCCATCGAGCACGCGGCCAGGCTGATCGTCGAAGCGACCAATCCGATGATCATCGTCGGCAGCGGCGCGTTGGAAGCAGGTGGGCCGATCCGCCAGCTCGCCGAACTGATCCAGGCACCGATCGTCAGCCGGCATATGGGCCGCGGCATCGTTCGCCAGGATGATGATTACTCCTTGCCCGCGGCGGCCGCGTTGCCGCTGTGGGCGGATATCGATCTGGTGATCGGCATCGGCACCCGTCTTCAGCAATTGCGTGAGTGGGGACATGATGCAGGGCTCAAGGTCGTGCGGATCGACCTCGATCACGGCGAGATCAACCGCGTGGTTCCCCCTACGGCAAAGATCGTGGGGGATGCGCACGAAGCGACCAGCCTTCTCGTAGCCGCGCTGGGGGGGCAGCGGCTCAGCCGCCCCTCGCGCACCGCCGAGTTCGCGGCGATACGCGCCGCCTTTCGCCAGGACGTCGAAACGATGATCCCGCCGCAGGTCGCCTATCTCGATGTGATCCGCGCGGCGATGGACGATGAGGACGTGTTCGTCGATGAGATGACCCAGGTGGGCTATGCTTCGCGATATGCGTTTCCGGTCAATGCGCCCCGGACCTATGTCAATTCGAGCTATCAGGGCACGCTTGGCTACGGCTTCGCCACCGCGCTCGGCGCGCAGGTCGGCGCGAGCCCCCGCCGGGTGATCTCGGTCAACGGTGATGGCGGGTTCATGTATACGATGCCCGAACTCGCGACCGCCGTGCTGCACAAGATCCCGCTGATCGCGATCGTGTTCAACGATGGCAATTTCGGCAATGTCCGCCGCATCCAGACCGGAAAATATGGCGGCCGCCTGATCGCATCGCATCTTCACAATCCGGATTTCGTGAAGCTCGCCGAGTGCTTCGGGGCGACCGGCATCCGCGCCAATGGACCGGAAGAGCTTGCCGCCGCGCTCGCGACCGCCAAGGGGCTTACCGGACCGGTGCTTATTGAAGTGCCGACCGACCTCGACAAGACTCCCTCCCCCTGGAAACATGTCCATGGCCGAAAGGTTCGCTGAGCGGCGACCGTCCGAGCAGACGATCGCGCTGCTGAAAACGTTGGTGGGATTTCCCACTGTCAGCCGCGATTCCAATCTCGGGCTGATCGAATGGGTGCGCGACTATCTCGCGGGCCATGGGATCGAAAGCGTGCTCACCCAGGGCGCCGACCCGCGCAAGGCCAATCTCTTCGCCACGATCGGTGAGGGCGAAGGCGGCATCGTGCTTTCGGGGCATACCGACGTTGTACCGGTGGACGGGCAGAAGTGGGGCAGCGATCCCTTCACGCTCGTGGAGCGCGAAGGCAAGCTCTTCGGTCGTGGCACCGCCGACATGAAGGGCTTCATCGCGGTCGTGCTCGCCAAGGTGCCCGCGCTGGTCGCCGCCCGGCGGGGCGAGCCGGTGCATCTAGCCTTCTCGTTCGATGAGGAAATCGGCTGCAAGGGCGTCGGCCATATGTTGTCCGAGCTGGTCGCCCGAGGCGTGCGCCCGCGCGGTTGCATCGTCGGCGAGCCGACCAGCATGGTGCCTGTCGTCGGGCACAAGACCGGCTCGGTTTATCTCTGCGAGGTCACCGGGCTCGAATCGCACAGCTCGCTTGCGCCGTATGGCGTGAACGCGATCGCCTTCGCCGCGCGGATGATCGCCCGGATCGAGGCGATCGGCGCCCGGCTCCACGCGGAGGAGCCACGGCACGAAGGCTATGAAATTCCGTTTTCCACGCTTTCGGTTGGCGTGATCGAGGGCGGCCATGCCAGCAATATCGTGCCGGCGCTTTGCCGCTTCCGCTTCGATATCCGATCCCTGCCTTCGACGGATCCGGACGCGCTCGTCGCCGAGCTCAGGGCCTATGCCGAAGCCGAGTTGCTGCCGGCGATGCGCGCGGTGCATTCCGGCGCCGCGATCGAGATCGGCCTTACCGGCCGCGTGCCCGGCTTCGCGATCGATCCGGAAGCGCCGCTCACTCGCTACGTGCAGCGGCTGGCCGGCTCCAACGCCGCGCCGGGGTTCGTCGCGTTCGGCACCGAGGCGGGGCTGTTCCAGGCGCAAAAGATCGATGCGGTGGTCTGCGGTCCCGGATCGATCGCGCAGGCGCACAAGCCCGACGAATATATCCCGCTCGATCAGCTTGCGCTGTGCGAGGATTTCATCGATCGGCTGGCCACGACCCGCTTCGCCTGAGCGCCTAAAGTTTGTCTTGTCGACGGGAGCGTGATTCAGGCCGAAACGGAGCCTGTTCCCGCTCCGGCATCAGCGGCGACACCGCGCCCTCCGCATAATTCGCCTGAATTTCGTTTGCGGCCGATTTGACCTGCGCGAGCAGATCGCCATCGGGTTCGGGTTGCAGCAAGGAAGAGGAGAGAATCAAGCCTACCGTGCACGCGATCAATCCGTCGGGCTCAAAGATCGGCGCGGCGATTCCGCCCAGCCCGTTGCCCCGCGCGTTCGATTCGAAGTCGACTCCAAATTTCTTGAGATTGGCGATCACGCCGGGCGGCGTCGGCTTCTGGCCCTCGAGATAATAGATCAGCCGCGCCGATGGCGACGAGGGCAGGCTGAGGATCGTGCCCGGATGGATCATGATGCCGGGCTCGAACTGGTTGTTGACCGAGGCCACCACCATCGCGCCGCCACGCGTTGGCGTGGCGAGCAGCGCGGTATGCCCGGTCACGTTGAACAGATCGCGCAGATAGGGTTGCGCGATCTGGACGATATTGCTGCGATAGACCGCGGCGCGCCCGAACTTCAGCAGCTTTCGACCAAAGACATAGCCTTCGCTGTCGCGCGCGTGATCGACCAGGCCAAGCCGGGTGAGGGTTTGCAAATGCCGCGAAACGCGCGCCTTCGTCATCCCCAGCCGTCGCGCCATATCGGTCACGCGAACAGCCTCCGAGGCTTCGGTGAGAACCTCCAGAATTTGAACCGTGACCTCGACGCTCTTGACCCGCGCGCTCGAATCTTCGTCCGACTTTATCGCCTCATCGCTCATTCGCGCTCCCCTAACATGGCCCGATCGTATCGAGAAGCGCGGCGCGCCGCGCTATCGCCAAAGGGTGAAGGCGCAGGATGATCCCGTTCCGCCTTCGGTCCGATATAGCTGCTGATACTCCACCGTTTCCATGCCGAGATCGGCCGTATTCATCGCCGCCGAGGTGGCGATCCAGCTCTTGCATTCGGAGGTGCCGGCCATCAGTTCGTTTTGCGGAATGGCGCGCAACGCGTCGCGATCCCGCGTCCGCATCGCGGAGAGAAAGCGAGCGTCCCATTCGGCGTCGACGACGAAATGGGTTAACCCGCCGGTGGTGAACACGGCGACCCGCGCATCCTCTTCCCACGCAGCGACCGCCTGCGCCACGGCCTCGCCGAAGTCATAGCAGCGCGCCGCGCTCGGACTGTTGTCATAATACCAGCAGTTGACGTCCACCGGCACATGCGGGCGGATATGATCGCGCATGATATTCTTGTACAGGAAGCCATAGGCATGCGGCATCCCGTAGAGCAGCGACTGATCATTCCGAACGGTCGGTTTTTCATGACAGAGCGTGACGTCGAATCCGCTCTTGCGCACCAGCTGCCGGGACAAATGCAGGCCGAGAGCGGGATGGCCGGGATAGATGGTGGGCGCGTCCGGCAAATGGCCGTGATCCGAAATATCGATTCCGATCGGCAGCCGTGAAATCTGCTCGGGCGTGCGCGGCAGATTGGCGATCTCCTCCGCCGCGATCACCGCGAAGGCGGGCACGATCTCGGAGAAGATTTCCCTCTGGTCGTTGCCGATGATGATCACGACATCGGGCTCGGCGGCCTTGTAGGCCTCGTGAAGCCGGTCCATCGCCGCGAAGCTCTTGTCGAGCGCGGCCTGCCGCGTCGCCATATCGAGCTTGTCGCCCAGATGCTCGCCTGCGCGCTCGAGCGCCAGCTCGGCATAGGCGAGCTTACGGCCCCTATACCATAAGGGCACACCGTCTTTACGATCCCGCGCGGCGCGAATATCCCAATCGTGCGCCAGCGTGTGGAGCTGCGGCGTATGCGCGCAACCGACGCCCAGCACGATCTTCGCCATGATTTTATTCTCCTATCTTGTAACGCTATGCGTTACTCTGTAGCGCAATACGAGATAGAAATCGAGGGTTTCGATGAGACTTCTGACCTTTGAAATGGCCGCCGCCGCCCGCACCGGCGTTCTTCTGTCCGATGGCTCGATCCTCGATCTCCATGCCGCCGCGAGTGCTGCCGAAAAGCCACTTTTCGCCGACATGCTGGCGATCATCGCTGAGGAGGACCGCAGTCTGCCCGCCGCAGCAGCATTGATCGATCGCAATCGCGGCGACCATCGGATCGCCCCCGACAGCGTGCGCTTTCTGCCGCCGCTGCCAGTTCCCAATTCGATCCGCGACTTCTCCAACTTCGAGGTCCACGTCCGCGGCGCCCTCGAAACAAGCATGCGCACCCGCGCCAGGGGCGAGGCCGATCCCGAGGCCGCCTATCAGCGCTTCAAGGCGAGCGGTGCTTACGACGTGCCTGCCGCCTTCTTCGAGCGCCCCTTCTATTTCAAGGGCAACCGGATGACCTGCTCGGGCCATGGCGCGACGATCCAGTGGCCGCGCTTCACGACGCTGATGGACTATGAGTGCGAGTTCGCGGCCGTGATTGGCCGGCGCGGCGTCGACATCACCGCCGAAGAAGCCCCGAACCATATTTTCGGCTACACGATCTACAACGACTTCTCGGCGCGCGACGAGCAGGTGCGCGATCTCCAATTTCGCATGGGCCCATCCAAGGGCAAGGATTTCGATACCGGCAATGCGATGGGGCCGTGGATCGTCACCCGCGACGAGCTGGCCGATGTCTCCAACGTGAGGATGCAGTCGCGGATCAACGGCGAAGTACAGGCGACTGACAGCTCGGCGGGCATGACCTTCAGCTTCGCCCAATGCATCGCCTTTGTCTCGCGTGACGAGACTCTCTATCCGGGCGACATTTTCGGTTCGGGGACGATGGGCCGCGGCTGCGGCTTCGAGACCGGCCGCTACCTCGATCCGGGCGACGTGATCGAGCTTGAGGTCGAGGGGATCGGCGTGCTGCGCAACATCATTGGCGAACGGCGGCGCTGAACGCGCCGTTCGCCAGTCTGAACATCAACGCGCGACCCGCAGCGTCTGGAGCTGCATATATTCCTCCAGCCCGTGCAGTCCGAACTCGGTGCCGATGCCCGATTGCTTGGCGCCGCCGAACGGCGCGTCGGGCGAGATTGTCGAATGATCATTCACCCACGCCGTACCGCATTCGAGCCGCTGAGCGAGCGCGGTCGCAACCTCGACATCCGATGACCAGACCGAGCCGCCAAGGCCGTTTTCATTGGCATTGGCGCGCGCAAGCGCGTCCTCGACATCGCTGTAGCGGATGACGGGCAGGATTGGGCCGAACTGCTCCTCGTCGACAAGCCGGACGCCGTCGCTGACATCGACAACCACCGTCAGCGGGAAGAAATAACCCGGCCCCTCAAGTGGTGCGCCGCCGGATAGGAAGCGGCCGCCCTTCGCCTCCGCGTCCTCGGCGAGTTCGCGCACGAAATCGAACTGCGCGCGGTTCTGCAGCGGGCCGAACTGCACCGCGGGATCATTGCCCGGGCCCATCTTGGCAGCGCGCGCCAGCTCGGCGAGCTTCCCGGCGAGCGCGTCGTACAGGCTATCGTGCACATAAAGCCGCTTGAGCGCGGCGCAGGTCTGCCCGCTGTTGCCAAAGGCCTTGGCGAAGATCTTGGGCGCGATCGCATCGATATCGGCATCGGGCAGCACGATCGCGGCGTCATTGCCGCCAAGCTCGAGGGTCAGCCGCTTCAGGTTGACCGCGCCACTGGCCATGATCGTGCGGCCGGTCGGCGTCGATCCGGTAAAGACGATCTTGTCGATGCCCGGATGCTTGACCATCCCGCTGCCGAGGCCGCCTTCGCCCGCGACCGAGTTGAGCACGCCAGGCGGCAGGTGGGCCTGGGCGAGCTCGACCATCCGCAGGGTGCTGAGCGGAGTCATCGAAGAGGGTTTTATGATCACGCAATTGCCCGCGATCAGCGCCGGCATGATATGCCACGCGCCGATCATCACCGGATGATTCCACGGCGTGATCGACCCGACCACGCCGAGCGGCTTGCGATGGACCCGCACGAGCGCGGCCTCGTCATCCTGAACCGTCTCGACCAGCGGACGAAGCCGGGCGGTGGCGCGAGTCCATTTGAGCGCGCCCATGATCTCCCCGATCGCGCCCGTGGCGATCGGCTTGCCCTGCTCACGCGAGAGCAGGCGGGCCAGCGCTTCCTTGTCGGCCTCGATCGCGTCGGCGATCTGATCGATCGCCGCGCCGCGTTCGGCGATCGGAGTCGCCGCCCAAAGCGGAAAAGCGCGCCGCGCGGCGGCGACGGCCGCATCGAGATCGGCGGGACCAGCGGCGGGGCACTGCGCGAAGGCAGCGCCGGTGGCCGGATCAATCACGTCGAAGCTGCTGGCGGCGGCCAGCGGCTTGCCGTCGATGATGAGCGGAGGCGTGTTCACAGCCTGAACAGCTTTTCGGCGGTGGCGCTCTTCACTTGGCGGGCGGCATCGGTGCCGAGCGCGTTCACGCGTGCGAGGCAGCCTTCCATATCGCCGATATTGTGCGGATAGTCGGAGCCGTACATCACCCGCTCCGGCCCGCCCGCGACTTCAATGCACAGATCGAGCGCGTTCTTTTCGTAGACGACCGTGTCGTAATAGATTTTCTTGAGATAGCTCGAAGGCTTGTCGCTGATCTTCTCCGAGCAAGCCGGGATCATCTCGTGGCAGCGGTCGAGCCGGCCGGCGATATAGGGCAGCGTCGCGCCGCCATGGCCCGCGATGATGCCGAGCTTGGTATAGCGATCGAAGAAGCCGTCGAAGATCATCCGAGAAATCGCGAGCGTGGTATCGAACATGAAGCCGACCGGCGGAACCAGCCCATATTCATCGAGCTCAAGCTGCTCCGAACCCTGTGGCGCGGTGGGATGGACAAGCACCGGAAGCGCCAGCCGATCGATCGCCGCCCAGACCGGCGCGAACTCAGGCGCGGTCAGGCTCCGCTCGTCGATATTCGCCGAAACGAACACACCGACCGCGCCCGCCTTCACCGTACGCTCCAGCTCCGTCACGGCGCTGTCGGCATATTGCCACGGCAGCGAGGCGAACCAGCGGAGCCGATCGGGGTAGCGGCTTTGCTGATAGGCCATCAGGTCGTTCATCGCCGCCGCCGTCTGGAGGCTGATCTCCTCGCCACCCCAATAAACATTAGGGCAGGTGAGCGAGACGATCGCGACATCGACCCCCGCCTTGTCCATGTTGCGCACGCGCAGGTCGTAATCGAACATGCCCGGCGTCAGCGTCATGAACGGGCTGCCGCGCAGGAACACGCTTTCCTGCCCGGCCTTGGTGGGCTTCACCTCATATTTGGGCGCGCCATGGCGCCGCAGCGCTTCGACCCAGGGGTCGCTTAGCATATGGGTATGAACATCGATGACGGTCATGGCGCCTACTTTTCCAGGTTGATGCGGTTGGAGAGCCGGCCGAGGCCATCGATCTCGACGTCGGTCAGCTTGCCGTCATAGAGGTTGAGATAGGTGCCGATATTGCCGCGCGGATGCTTCTCGGTGCCCTTCGAGGCCGTGCCGGTGTGGATGCAGTCGCCCGCCTCCATCGTGAACCACTTGGTCGCTTCGGAAACGACGCGCTCGACCGAAAAGAAGTAGTTGGCGGTCGAATCGTCGGCATAGCATTCGCCGTCGATATAGCCGCGCACGTGCAGCTTGTTGGGGTCGGTGATCTCGTCCTTGGTGGTGAGCCAAGGCCCCATCGCCGCGAACGTGTCCGCCGCCTTCGATTTCGAGTGGTAGATGAACAGCAGATAGGTGTCTTCGCCGTCGAACTTGGGGCGCCAGTTCACATGATGCGGCTTCACGATATCCGCGGTCTGCTTGAGCGCGATCGAGTCCTGCGTGAACTTGACGCCGCTGGCGGTGACATCGTTGGTGAGAGTGTAGCCGAACACGTAATCGAGAACGTCCTCGGGCGCGACGTTCTTGGCGCGCTTGCCGAGCACGATCACCGGCTCCGGCTCGGGAATCGACTGGCCGTGATCCTTGAGAAGATCGATCGTCTTGTTGTGCCCGGTCAGCGCCGAACGGCCCTTGATGAAGAACATCGGCGCCGTCATCGGCTTGTAGGCCTTGTCGTTGAGATTTCTGTTGTTCACCGCGCAACCGAGAATCTTGGAGGGGCGCGGATTGGGCGCCATCCAGTCGATCGCCGGGCCGGAGATGTCGATCGTCGGCGCGCGGCCCGCCCTGGCCGCCTCGATCGCCGCCGCGGCGCCGTCAAGCCCCGCATTGGCCGCCTCGATCAGCTCGTCCATCCACGCGAATGCCGTAACCGCCACCGCCCGCGTCTCGTCGACGCGCGCGATCACCAGCGGCTTGCCCTCGTGCCTGATCATCCCCAGCTTCATTCGGCATCCTTTCCCAAAATCAGTCGCGCCCGAATTGGCGCCGTCGTTCGTCAGATCGTTTCGGCCGCGTCTTCGGGGATCATCCCCATCGCCACCTGATATTCGCGCTTCACCGCCTCGGGCTGGCCAAGCTGATGCTGATAATCCGGCCGGTTGAGCCGATATTGCAGCGTGTCACCGAGCCTGCGGCTTTCCTCGAGCGTCATCGAATTGATGAAAAGCTCGCGATGCTTGATCGGCAGTTCGACGCAGCGATTGCGTTCTGGATCGCGGATGAGCCCTTTGGGATCACGTCCCTCGGCCACCGCGCGCATGTTCTCCTCGAACGAGCGCCGCAACATGACGACGCCGAGATCGCTCTTGCCGAGATGCTCCTCGGTGCGGTCGGCGATCGTGCCCTGGCCGACCCAGGCGACGATATCCTGATTGAGCACATGGCTGGTGATCCACTCGCCCTTGGAATCCTTCACCGGCCCGGTCCAATAGGGCACGCGCGTTTGCACGAACGGCTCGCGGTTCGTCGGCACGCGGTGGAACATCCAGGTGATCGACAAGGTGTTCTCGTCGTCGACCGGAATGCGCCATTCGATGTGATCGCCGAGAAAGAAGGCGTTGGGCCACAGCGCGGTCGCCCCGACCGTCCAGTGCGGATTGGTCTTGTCGGTATCCTCGCGAACACGCTTGTAGACGTGGCCGAACTCGAACTCCTCGAAGGCCAGCTCAATATGCTTGGGGCCATAGGAGCCGTCGCCCTTGAGGACCGAGGACCAATTGCGGTGCATCCATTCGAAATGCACCGGATCGAGACTGTTTTCCTGGCACTGGAGCCAGTTGCACGGCACCTCCGCGAACACGACCTGCTGAAAGCCGTTTACCCAGGTGAAGGGCTCCCAATTGGGCACGAGCGGCGCGGGCTGCGGCCCCATATAGGCCCAGAGCATCCCCGCCTTGGCTTCCACCGGATAGGACTTGATCCGGATCTTGTCCTTGAAGCGCGCTTTCGGGTTGGCGATGTCCTCGAAGGGCTGCTGGAGACACTGGCCCGATGGGGCGAAGCACCAGCCATGATAGCTGCAGCGCAGGCCCGCATCCTCGATGATACCGTGCAGCATATCGGCGCGGCGATGCGGGCACTGGCGATCGACCAGACCGTAGCTGCCATCCTTGCTGCGGAACGCGACCAGATTTTCGCCCAGCAGCCGTATCGGCTTCACCCCAAGCTCGTCGATCTCCGCGATGGCGGCGAACGGGTGCCAGTAACGCCGCAGCAATTCGCCCATCGGCGTTCCAGGCCCAACCCGGGTCAAACGCTCGTTCTGTTCTGCCCTCACGCGCCGGTTCTCCTTTCGGAAGAATCGGCGTTAATGGGATTGGCGCGCCTTTCGCAACAAATTCCTACGAAAGTTGCATTCACTGCAACTATCTCTATACATGCCTCATGGATAATCGCGATCCCCGACGCCGTGTGCCTGCGGCACCCGCCCCCATCGAAACCGTGGCCACCGCGACAGCGATCATCGATTTCCTCGCCGAAAGCGATGCGCCGATGGGCGTGCAGCAGATCGCGGAAGTTCTTGGCCTCACCAAATCCCGCGCCTCGCGCCATCTCGCCAATCTCGAAACGCTCGGGCTGGTGGCGCGCGGCGAAAGTGGGCGGGGATTTCGGCTGGGCTGGCGCATCGATCGCTGGGGCCAGATCGCCGCCAGCCGAATGCCGCTGCCCGAATTGCTGCACGGTCCGCTTGCCCGGCTCAACGAGCGTATCGCCCACACCGTGCTGCTGTGCGCGGCGGCGGGGGGCGATGCGATCGTGCTGAAATGCCTGCCCGCTCGCACGGCGATCCGAATCGATGTCGATCCTGGACTGGTGCTGAGCCTGCCGCACTCGCCGACCGCGCGGGTGTGCCACGCGTTTCAGCCTCAAGAGCGGCGCCGGGCGCTGCTCGACGATATGCAGCAACGTGAGCCCGGCTTCCGGATCGATGATCTCGCGCATTTCCAGCGGCAGATCGCGGCGATCCAGGCCAGCCATTTCGCATGGGACGACAACAAATTCGACGCCGGCCATGGCGCGCTGGCGGCGCCGGTCTTCAACCGCGAAGGCGCGCTGGCCGCCGTCATCACCGTCATGACGCCGAGCCATGAGCTGGCGAATGGACCGGCGCTGGCCCTGGTCACCGCGCTGATCGAATGCGCCGAGCAGTGCTCGCGGCTGCTCGGCGGCCGGCACCAATATCCGCGCCCCTGACCGCGACGCGGCCGGCTGGCCGCTGCCCGCGATCCGCGGGCTTTCAGGCGAGGACGTCGGCAATCGCCCCGGCGACACGTTCGATATTCCTGTCCGACAGACCGGCAACGTTGATTCGGCCGGAGCCGATCATGTGCACGTGATGCTCGGCCCGCAGCCGCTCCACTTGCTGCGGCGTCACATCGAGCAGCGCGAACATGCCGCGCTGGTGCGCGAGGAAGGAATAATCGCGCGCCGACAGCCGGGTAAGATGGTCGGCGAAGGCCGCGCGGACATCGTTGAGCCGCGTCCGCATCCCCGCGAGCTCCCGCTCCCAGGTCGCCCGCAGTTCGCTGTCGTCCAGAATATGCGCGACGATCGCCGCGCCATGATCGGGCGGCATCGAATAGATCGGCCGCACGATCGACACGACGTGAGCCCGCGCCAGCTCGGCATCGCGCGCGGACGCGCCGACACTCGTCAGCGCGCCCACCCGTTCGCGATAGAGCGCGAAATTCTTGGAGCAGGAGGTGGCGACCAGCAGTTCCGGCAGGCGATCGACCAGCAGCCGCAAGCCGCGCACATCGTCTTCGAGCCCGTCGGCGAAGCCGATATAGGCAAGATCGACCAATGGCAGGGCGCCCGTTTTCTCCAGCAGGTCCGCCACCTCGCCCCATTGCGCGAGGGACAGATCCGCGCCGCTCGGGTTGTGGCAGCAGCCATGCAGAAGCAGCGCGTCATCGGGGCCGAGGCCGGCGAGCGCCGCCATCATCGCGTCAAACCGCAATTCGCCGCTCGCCTTGTCGTAGTAAGGATAGGATATCGCCGCCTGCCCGGAGGCGGCGAGGATCGCGCCATGGTTCGTCCAGGTCGGCGACGGAACGAAGACCCGGCCTTTCGGCCGGAGCGCACGCAGCAGCTCGACCGCGAGGCGCAGCGCGCCGGTGCCGCCAGGGGTCTGGATCGTGCGACTGCGCTCAAAGCCGTTCGAGCCCGCGCCGAACAGCAAGGCGCGAATGTGATCGTTATAGTCAGGATTGCCGATGGGCGAGAGATAGCGCTTGCTTCGCTGGGTTTCGAGCAACCAGCGTTCGGCCGCTTTCACCGCCTTGAGGACGGTCGCCTCGCCCTTCTCGTCCATGTAGATTCCGATGCCGAGATCGACCTTGTCCGAACTCGTGTCGCGCGCGAGAAGCTGCGCCAGACCCAGGATTGGATCAGCCGGCGGCGCAACAAGATCTCTAAACATTTCAGTCCCTCGATGTCACGCTATACGATACGATGCTGCGTATCGCGTGACAAGGGCTGGAAACCGACTCCGATTTGGGTTAGGCTTCGACAGGATGGACGAAGCGATGACCCGAACCCGACGCAGTCGCTTGGAGCGCCGTTTCCCGTCGCGTCGAAAACCCCCACCCGCTCCTTGGGACCGGCGGTAATGTCCAAGCGCGTTTGCCCAATCCATCGCCGGGATTTCGCCTGATGTGCGTTGTTTGCGTGCAGGCCACGCGCCCATCGGAAACCAAGCCTGCGCAGCCGCCGCCACGGGACGACGCGGCCTTCGCCCGCGGCCGCGATTTCCTCGCGCGCCATCCGAGCGTCGATTGCCATGCGCACCCCGGCCGCTTCTTCATGCGGGGCGTGTCAGCCAACGACTTCACGTCCGCCTACGCGCCGATGGACCCCGCGGACTCGATCGCCGACATGCGCGACGGCCAGGTTTCGGCGGTCTTTTTCGCAACGGTCGCCGATCTCCCGGTACTCGGCTTTCGCGACGGCGGCTTGCGCGCGACCCGCGCCTTCGAGCCGGGCGAGGCCGCCGCCGACCATGCCCGGCAGCTGGGCGTCATCGACGCCCTGGCCGATCGTTTCGACATGCGCTCGGGCTGGAGCGCGGACGATGTGACCGGCGCGATCGCCGAGGGCCGCCTCGCCTGCTTCCGCTCGGTCGAGGGCGGCGATTTCATCGAGGACCAGCTCGATCGCATACCCGCCGCCGCCGCCCGGGGCGTGCGTTCGATCACGATCATCCATTACCGCACCAACCAAATCGGCGACACCCAGACGGAGACGCCCACTCATGGCGGTCTCACCCCGCTGGGGCGCGATACGGTGCGGGCGATGGAGGCGGCCGGGATCATCATCGATCTCTCGCATGCGACCTTCGAAACCAGCCGCGACGTCGCCGCCATGGCGAGCCGCCCGGTGATGCTTTCGCATTCGAACGTCATCTCGCCCGGGGCGGCCCATCCCCGGCTCGTCTCGCCCGATCATGCGCGGCTGATCGCGGACACCGGCGGCGTGATCGGGGTGGTGCCCGCCGGTTTCGCGCAGGAAAGCTTCGCCGATTACATCGATACGATCCTGCGCATGACCGATCAGCTCGGCATCGATCACATCGCGATCGGCACCGACATGGATTTCACCTACCGCAGCGTTTTCCCAAGCTATCGCGATTGGCCGCTCCTGCCGGGCACGCTGCTCGCGCGCGGGCTGAGCGAGGGCGAGGTAGCGAAGATAATGGGCGGCAACATGATGAGGCTGATGGCATGACGGAAACAAGCAGCGCGACGGCAAACGGACGTCCCGCGCTCGAATATTATCCCGGAGGGCGCGCCAATTCGCCTTTCTCGCGCGCGACCCGCGTGGGCGATATCCTGTATCTCTCGGGCCAGATCGGCAACCGGCCCGACGGCACCTTGCCCGAAGACCTCGCCGGCCAGACCCGGCAGACGATGGAGAATATCGCCGCCGTGCTCGCCAGCTTCGGCCTCGGCATGGATGCGGTGTTCAAATGCCTGGTGATGCTCGCCGACATGAATCAGTGGCGCGACTTCAACGCGGCCTATCTCGACTATTTCGCGCCTGATCGGCTGCCCTCTCGCAGCGCCTTCGGAACCAACGGGCTGGTCGCCGGAGCGCTCGTCGAGCTGGAGGCCTGGGCCTTCATGCCGGAGCGGGGCTGACCAAGCATGGCGCACGATCGCGATTGAGGCGAGCCGCGCATGCGGCCCGGGCAGGAGGATCTTTCCGATGAGCAGGGAGCAGGGGATGGCAGTGGAGCGGGACGAGGCAGTGCCGGACGGCCCTTGGCGGAGCGTATCGCCCCGGCAGCGCTGGGCGACCGCGATCCTGATGACGATGCTGTTCGTGTTGTCGTTCGTCGATCGCAACATCATCAAGCTGCTGGTCGACCCGATCCGCCACGACCTCGGCGCGACCGACTTGCAGATCAGCTTGCTGGTCGGGCTTTCCTTTTCGATGCTCTACAGCGTCTCGTGCGTGCCCTTCGGCTACGCGAGCGATATCGTGAGCAGGCGCAAATTGCTGGCCGGCGCGGTGGCGGTGTGGTCGACCATGTCGGTCCTGTGCGGCGTTGCCTCCAGCTATGCCCAGCTTTTCGTCGCGCGGGCCGGGCTCGGCATCGGCGAGGCGGCGCTTCAGCCCTCGGCGACGTCGCTGATCCGCGACAGTTTCCCGCCGAAGGCGCGGGCGCGGCCATTCAGCGTGTTCGCGATCGGCCCGCTCGTCGGCAGCGCGATGGCGATGCTGATCGGCGGCGCGCTGTTCGGGCTCGCCGAGGCGGGCCATGTGCGCGATATCCCGATACTGGGCGCGCTCAGGCCGTGGCAGTTCGCGCTGGTGATCCCCGGCCTGATCGGCCTGGTCCTGGCGGCGGCGGTCCTGCTGATCGCCGAGCCCGCGCGGCCGCCCAAGGCGGCGGGGCCGACACCGGGCTTTCGCGAGACCTGGCGGCATATCCGCGCGCATGGCGGCCTTTATCTGCTAGTATTCGCCGCACCGACGATCTGGTCGCTCGGCAATAGCGGCTGGACGGCATGGATGGCGCCGGCGATGGGGCGCCGCTGGGGACTGTCGCCCGTGGAAATCGGGGCGACCGCCGGCCTGATCGCGCTGTCTTGCGCAAGCATCGGCACGATCGGCTGGGGTTTCCTGATCGATGCGCTGACCGCTCGCGGCAAGCGCGACGCGATCATCCAAGTTCCCGTGCTGGTGATCGGGCTGCATCTGGTGCCGGCGCTCGCGATCTTCCTGATGCCGACGATCACCGGCATGTGGGTCGCCTACGGCTTTTCGATGCTGCTCACCGGGCCGATCCAGATCGCGGCGAGCACGATCATCGCCGAGCGCACTCCGAGCCATCTGATCGGGAAGACCATCGCGCTCTTCAACATGGTGCAGAACTTCCTGGGGCTGGCGATCGGCCCGACGCTGTTCGCGCTGGTGGCGAGCGGGTTCTTCCCGGGGGAGCGCGGGATCATCCCGGCGATGATGATCTGCTATCCGCTGGCGATGCTGGCTTCGGCCGCGATCATTTGGCGGCTGCGGCGCGTGTTGCGCGAGACGACTGCGCCTCGCACCTGAACAATCTGTCACGTATCGCGCGACAGCGTTTCATGTATTGACTATATTAGGGTTCCAGATATCCTTCCCTCGATAAAAAACTCGCAAGAGGGGGAATCATCATGAACCTGCATAATGAAGCTGTGTTTTCCGGCCGGCGCTCAATCCGCGCGGCCGCGCTCGCCGGCGCCTTTCTGGGGGGGCAGGTGATGCTGGCCGGCGGGGCCTACGCCCAGGATCAGGCGCCCGCCGCCGCGACGCAGGCCGGCGCTGAAGTCGCCAGCGAGGAGATCATCGTCACCGGCTCGCGCATCGCCCGCCAGGGCTTCGAGGCGCCGACACCGACCAAGATCCTGAGCTCCGAGACGATCGAATTGCGCGGGTCCACGAGCATCGGCGATTTCCTCGCCGAAGTGCCCTCGTTCCGCAACAGCCAGGGCCCGCAGACCTCCACCCAATCGACGCTTGGCACCGGCCAGAACTCGCCCGACCTTCGCGGCCTCGGCGTGATACGGACGCTGACGCTGGTCGACGGCCGGCGGCATGTGCCGACCGCGCCCACGGGCCAGGTCGATCTCAACCTGATCCCGCAGATCCTCGTCGACCGAGTCGATGTCGTGACCGGCGGCGCGTCCGCGGCTTATGGGTCGGACGCGGTGGCGGGCGTCGTCAACGTCATCCTGAACAAGAAGCTCCAAGGCCTGAAGGGCGATCTCTCGATGGGCATCAGCGACGAGGGCGACGACCGTGAAACCCGCGCCTCGCTGGCTTATGGCACCTCATTCGCCGAAGATCGCGGGCACCTCATCGTCGGCGGCGACTATGTCGATTCCAACGGCGTTCCCAACAACAGGATGCGCGATTTCTATCGCGACCAGCCGGGGCTGATCTCGCTTCCAGCCACTCGCGCCGCCGGCCTGCCTTCGCGCTTCTACACGACGGGCGTGACCTTCATCAACATGGCCTACGGCGGCCTTATCACCGGCGTGAACGCCGACCTGAATGCCGCCAATGGCGCGGACGTGCTTCGCGGCATCCAGTTCGGCCCGGGCGGTGTGCCCACGGCCTTCAACTACGGCAATTTCAGCACCTTCGGTGCGACGAGCACGCTCGCGAGCGACTTCTCCGGCGGCAACCTGGGCCTGTTTCCCCAGGACGGTTTCGCGATCGTCACGCCGGTGACGCGCAAGGTCGCTTTCGGCCACTTCGATTATGACGTCACGGACTCCATCTCGGTCTTCGCCGAGGCGAGCTATGGCCGCAGCGGCGCCAACAGCGCGTCGCCGCCGGTACGCGATACCGCCGCGGTGGCGACCATTCGACAGGACAACGCCTTCTTGCCGACCTCGATTCGGCAAATCATGGTTTCAAACAATATCCAGTCGTTCACGCTCGGCCGCCCCTATAACGATTTCGGCGTCGTCGCGACGGACAACACCAACACGACCAAGCGGTTCGTGACCGGCTTCGACGCCGGCCTCGGTTCGAACTGGAAACTGAGCGGCTATTATCAATATGGCCAGAATATCCTCGACGCGGAGGTTTCCAACCTTCGCATCGAGAACAATTTCCGGTTCGCGGTCGACGCCGTCACCGTCGGCGGCCAGGTCGTGTGCGCCGCGACCCAGCCCAATGGCACGCTGGCCGCCGGCGGCCTGGTGCTCAATCGCTTCAATGCCGCCGCCGCCGGATGCGTTCCGATCAATCTTTTTGGTCAGGGGTCGCCGAGCGCGGCCGCGATCGATTATGTCACCGGCACGCTGGACTATCGGGTCAAGACCGAACAGCAGGTCGGCTCGCTCACCTTGCAGGGCGATTTGTTCAATACCTGGGCGGGGCCGGTCTCGGTCGCGGCAGGCGGCGAGTATCGCGAGGAAAAGGCAAGCGCGGTATCGGATGCGATCTCGCAGGCGAGCGGCTTCAACTACAGTAATCCCAAAGCCTATCGCGGCAAATATGATGTGAAGGAAGCGTTCGGCGAAATCGTGGTGCCGCTTGCCAACGATGTCGCGTTCGCCCATCTCCTCGAGCTCAACGGGGCGGTCCGATATACCGATTATTCGACCAGCGGCAGCGTCACCACCTGGAAGATCGGCGGCGTCTACGCGCCGATTCCCGATATCCGCTTCCGCGTCACCCGGTCGCGCGATATTCGCGCGCCCAACAATTCCGAACTGTTCGCGACGACCTCGACGCTGAGCCAGCTGATCAATCGGTTCAACAACAACATCACGTCGCAGATCCTGACGCTCAACCAGCCGAGCCCGAGCCTTCAACCCGAAAGGGCGGATACCTGGACCGCCGGGGCGGTGATGACTCCGACTTTCATTCCCGGGCTCAGCCTGTCTGTCGACTACTACGACATCAAGATCGACGGTGCGATCGCCAGCTACACCGCGCAAAACGTGATCGACAACTGCGCGAGCGGAACCACCTTTTTCTGCGGCTTCATCGATCGTACCGGCAACACGATCAACAGCGTCTCGGTCCAGCTTCTCAACATCGGATCGATCCGCGAGCGCGGCTTCGACTTCGATGGCTCGTATCGAACGGCGGTGGGCGCCGGGCAACTCGCCCTCCGCGGGACCGCGTCCTACGTGAAGGACCTCATTTTCGATGACGGCACCGGCAAGGCGCCAAGCTTCACCAACGGCGTGATCCAATCGCTGGGCTCGCGCATCAACCGGGCGGGAGCGGTCGGCGGCTTCACCAACGGGCAGCAGGTGAACGCCACCAGCCTGCCGCATTGGACGGCGACGGGATCGATCACCTATTCCCAGGAGCCGTTCACCTTCAACGTCCAGGGCCGTTACATCGGCGGCGGCAAGCTCGATGCCTCGCTCGTCGGGCCCGGCGACGAAAATTACGATCCGCTCTCGCCCATCTCGATCGGCGACAATCGGGTGTCAGGCCGCTTCTATGTCGATCTGGGCGCGCAGTTCGACGTCATCAAGGATGGCAATCGCAAGCTGCAATTCTACATGAACGTCAATAACGTGACCAACAAGGAACCGCCGTTTCCGGTGATCAACATCGCCGGCATGTATGATCGCATCGGTCGTTTTTATCGTACCGGCCTGCGCTTCACATACTAGCGAGACCGCGCTCCGCGCCGGCTGGTGCCGGCGCGGAGCCGCCGATCAGGCGGCGAGCACGAACTGGGCGTCGATCTCGACCGCCACGCCGAAGGGCAGCGCCGCCACGCCGACCGCGGCGCGCGTATGGCGGCCGCGCTCGCCGAGCACATCGACGATCAGGTTGGACGCTCCGCTGATCACGTGGCTCTGCTCGGTGAAATCGGGGGTGCAGGCGACATAGCCCGTCAGCCGCAGACAGAAATCGACGCGGTCGGCATCGTCGCCCGTGGCTTCCGCCAGCCAGGCGAGGATGTTGAGCGCCGACAGTTCCGCCGCGCGAATGCCCTCCTCGCGCGTGAAATCCGCGCCGAGCCGGCCGACATAGGGGCGCTCGCCTTCGAATTGCGCGATCTGCCCCGAGATATGCAGGACGCGCTCGTGGATCCGATAGAGCAGGAAACTGGTCGGTCCCTGCTTGACGGCGGGGAGGCGATAGCCTTTCGCCGCGGCGAGTCCGGTGATGGCTGGCATGGAAAAGCCTTTCGAAGAGAGCGGCGCCGATCACCGCCAAGGCGCTTGCGGACCAAGCATGGAGTCTCGTATAGCGTAACGCTATTACGAATTACGCGACATCTTGACAAGTTTGGATGGCGTGTGCTTCGCGATAGTCGAGGATCGAGCCAAGGAGTCCGCCTGATGAACAGACGCAATTTCATCGCCGCCGCCAGCGTGGTGGCGGGCCTCGCGACCACGGCGTCTTCCGCCAACGCCGCCGCGGCCGCGAAGGCGCCCCCGCCACCCGCGCCCAAGGCGGCGCCGGGCGGAGAGGCGGCCAAGCCGTTCCAGATCGGCATGGTCATCTTCGAGCAGATGACCAACCTCGATTTCGTCGGCCCCCAGGATTCGCTGGCGCGGGTGCGCGCCGCCAAGATCCACGTGATCGCCAAGACGCTCGACCCGATCACAACCGATTCCAACCACCGCATACTCGCGGACACGACATTCGCGCAGGCGCCGGAACTGGACATGCTGTTCATCCCTGGTGGACCGGGCACCACCCAGATCATGCAGGATCCCGAGGTGCTGGCCTTTCTGCGCGACCGCGCGCCGCGCGCCCAATGGGTCACCTCGGTCTGCACGGGCGCGCTCGTGCTTGGGGCAGCGGGCTTGCTCAAGGGCTATCGCGCGGCGACGCACTGGGCCTTCATGGATATCCTGCCGACCCTGGGCGCGATCCCGGTGAACGAGCGGGTCGTGATCGATCGCAATCGCGTCACCGGCGGCGGCGTGACCGCCGGGATCGATTTCGGACTGACGTTGATCGGCAAGATCTGGGGCGACGATCTGGCGAAGCTGATCCAGCTCGGCCAGGAGTATAATCCCGCGCCGCCTTATGACGCGGGCTCGCCCGATCGCGTGCCCGAGGTGGCGGCGCGCTTTCGGAAGATGACGGCCGGGATGCATGAGGCCCGGCTGGAAGCGGCGAAGCGCGCGATGGCGGGGTTGGCCTGAGCGGGTGCTGTCCAGTCTAATGCTAACTCGTCTCCGCCGGGCACAACGACCCCAGCCCGCAGCTTCGCCGAGCTCATGACCGCCTGCGGTGTTGTCAGACTAACCTGAGATTGGTTCAATCACGTGTCTCCAGCGCGACGCACACCGGAATGCGGGCATGCACAGTCGGAAATTGGGCCGGAAATGGCAATTACGACCCCCGTTTCTGGCCTTTCGCGCTGCGTCTAACCAACGCGGGAAAGCGTGTCATTTTGCTCTGACAATGCCCCCGGGCTCGTCTCAGTGCAGGCGCAATCGCGCATATTAGGGAATCCGCACCGCCCGCAATCCGCCGGAGACAGGGGCCGCAAATGGCGGGCAAACAGGCTCCGTACGCACCGGAAGCGTTGTGTATCAGGACGGAAGTCAGTGGGTTTGCTGGCGAGATTTCGGGGGCTTGGGAGGCGCCCAGGTGGGCCGAGATCAGTTCCCGAGACTGCGTGGCGGTGACGGAGGGATTCGAACCCTCGATACGAGTTGCCCCGTATGTCGGTTTAGCAAACCGGTGCCTTCAGCCGCTCGGCCACGTCACCCACCAGGGGGCGAGTAGCTAGAGATGCCCGTCCCTTCGGTCAACGCGGAAAGCGCGTCTCGACGATTCGGGCGGCGGCGGGGCCGGGGTTGGCGATCCGGCCGGGCTTGCCGGGGCGCACCGCCTCCCCGCTCTTCATCGCGGCGCCGTCCATCGTCGCCGAGCCCTCCGCGAGGCGCAGCTCGTCCGCGTCGCGTTCCGAGCTCTCCGCCCCCGGCTCGATCGTCAGCTCGGTCAGCGTCAGTGCGGGCGCTCGCAGCAGCACGCGCTCGACGCCCCAGGCGTGGACGATGCGCGGCGCGTCGAGGTGCTCGCGCCGCCCGCTCGCGGCGAGCTGGTCGACGACGCGCTTCACGTCCTGCGCGCGGTCGAGCGCCGCGACGAGCACCGCGTCGCCGGTCGCCACCACCGCGATGTTATCGAGCCCAACCGCCGCGAGCAGCGGGCCTTCGGAGCGCAGCAGGCAATTCGCGCTGTCGACCGCGACGACGTCGCCGCTGACGCTGTTGCCGCTCTCGTCGGTGTCGCTGATCGCCTTCAGCGAACTCCATGAGCCGACGTCGGACCAGCCCATCGAGACCGGCACGACCGCGACCCGCGCGTCGCGCTCCATCACCGCATAGTCGATCGAATCCGAGGGGCAGTCCGAAAAGACGTGGCGCGAAGGCGCAATGCCGTTGTTTCCATGGGTCGCGGCCGCAAGCGCGGCGGTCGCCGCCCGCTCGATCGCCGGCACATGCGCGGTCAACGCGTCGAGGATGCGCTGCGCGCCGAACAAGAAGATGCCGCTGTTCCATGCATAGTCGCCGCTCGCCAGATAGCCCTTCGCCGTGGCGAGGTCGGGCTTCTCGACGAAGCGCGCCACCCGGTATGCGCCGCCGTCCAGCGGCTCGTCGGTCTGGATATAGCCGTAGCCCGTTTCGGGCCCGGTCGGCGCGATTCCGAAGGTCACCAGCCAGCCGCCTTGCGCCAGCGGCAGAGCCGCCGCGACCGCGCGGTCGAAGGCGGCGGTGTCGCGGATGACATGGTCCGACGGCATGACGAGCATGATGGCGTCCGGGTCGAGCCCCGCGAGGTGGCGCGCCGCGAGCGCCACGGCGGCCGCGGTGTTGCGCCCCACCGGCTCGAGGATGATCGCCTGCGGCGGCTGCCCCGTCGCCGCCAGTCCTTCGGCGATCAGCGCGCCGTGGTCGGCCCCGGCGACGACGACCGGCGCGTGGAAGCGCGCCGGGTCGCTTGCGCGCGCCGCCGTCGCCTGAATCATCGTCAGCGGCCCGGCAAGCGGCAGCAGCTGCTTGGGAAGCGCCGCCCGCGACAGCGGCCACAGGCGCGCGCCCGCGCCGCCGGACAGGATGACCGGCCAGACCGGCGGCGAGTTTGCGTCGGGCTTCACTGTTTACTCCGCGTTGACGCGCAAGGGCTTACGGACGGGCGCTATTATTTCAACCCCGCCTCCGCTAACAGGGCTACGGTCGGGCGACATACGGGGTCGAGGTCGTCGAGTGATACGCGTCTTCAAGCATTATATTCCAACGCCCGTGCTGATTCTCGGGCTGATCGAGAGCCTGCTGCTGTTCCTGTCGGCCGAGCTCGCCTACCGTACGCGCGTCTACCAGCTCGATCTCGATCCGACTCCGATCGGCACCCGGCTCGGCGAGCTCCTGACCTACACCGCCATCCTGTCGCTGACGATGCTCGCGGTCGGCGTCTATCAGGCCGACGCCTATCGCTCGGTCCGGCTGGCGGTGACACGGCTGTCGGCCGCGTTCCTCATCGCTTTCGTCACGATGTCGGTCGTCTTCTTCCTGTTCCCGGATGTGAAACTGTGGCGCTCGATCTCGCTCTACGCGATCATCTTCTCGCTGGCGTCGATGTTCGTCGCGCGGACCTTCTTCTCGCGCTTCGTCGGCTGGCGGCGTTTCCGCCGCCGGGTCGCGGTGGTCGGCGCCGGCAGCCGCGCGCTTCAGATCAAGGCGCTGTCGGACACCCCCGACGCGAGCTTCGTCGTCGTCCACTATATTCACGTCGAGCCCGGCGAGCCGCGCATTCCCGAGGCGGTCCGGCAAGAAGAACTCGGCGCGCTCGCCAACCTCGCCGAGCGCGACGGCATTGATGAAATCGTCCTGGCGCTAAAGGAGCGGCGCGGCGCGCTCGCGGTCGACGACCTGCTCCAGGCCAAGATCGCCGGCATCAAGGTCTCGGACATGTCGAGCTTTTTGGAGCGCGAGACCGGCCGCATCGACCTCGCCTCGGCGTCGCCCTCATGGCTGATCTTCTCAGACGGCTTCCTCGGCGCCGGCCAGCTGTCGATCGCCGGCAAGCGCGCCTTCGACATGGTGACGAGCGGCATCCTGCTGCTCGTGTCGCTGCCCATTCTGATCGTCGCCGGCGTGCTGGTGAAGGCCACCAGCCCCGGGCCGATGTTCTACAAGCAAGAGCGCGTCGGCCAGTTCGGGCGGCCGTTCAACGTCATCAAGTTCCGCTCGATGCGCTCGGACGCCGAAAAGGACGGGACGCCGCAATGGGCGCAGGCCGCGGATCCGCGAGTCACCACCGTCGGCCGCGTCATCCGCGCCACGCGGATCGACGAGATCCCGCAGATCCTCAACGTCTTCAAGGGCGACATGAGCTTCGTCGGCCCGCGCCCCGAGCGCCCGTTCTTCGTCAACGACCTCGCCGACAAGCTGCCGTTCTACAAGGAGCGGCACATCGTGAAGCCCGGCATTACCGGCTGGGCGCAGATCAACTATCCTTATGGCGCCAGCATCGAGGATTCGCGCCACAAGCTCGAATACGACCTCTACTACGTCAAGAACTACTCGACCTTCCTCGATCTGGTGATCCTCATCCAGACCGTGCGGGTCATCCTCTGGCGGGACGGCGTCCGTTGACGCTATACTTGGGCCTGTGATCACGATCGTCGGCTTCGTCAGCCACCTGATCGCCTTCGCCGGCTTCGCGGCGCTGGCGTGCGGCCTGCTGTGGCGCCGCCAGCAGACCCTGCCGAACCTTTGGATGGCGGGCGCCTCGATCGTCACGGCGGGCTGGGCGCTCACCATCGTGCTCGCCTCGCGCTACGGCGGCGGCTATCTGTCGGCGGTCTCGCCGATGGAAACCTTGCGCTCGGTCGTCTGGGTCGGCTTCCTCGGCATTCTGCTCGCGCCGTCGTGGAAGCTCGGCACCCGCCGCAGCTCCTCCTTCATCATCGCGATCGGAGTCGGCTTCATCCTCGCGCTCCAGCTGGCGCTCGACCTGACCGACGACCTCGGCCTCAGCGCGCTGCCGTTGCGCGACCAGGCGACGATCGCCTACGCCTTCCTGCTGATGCGCCTGACCGTGGCGATCGGCGGCGTCGTCCTCGTCCACAACCTCTACGTCAACGCCGCGCCCGCCAGCCGCTGGGGCATCCAGCTTCTGTGCATCGGCCTCGCCGGCCTGTTCCTCTACGACCTCAACCTCTACACGCTGGAGCTGCTGTTCGGCCGCCCGAGCGTCGACCTGTTCGAGATACGGGGCGCGGTCGATGCGCTGATCGTCCCGGTGCTGGCGCTGTCGGCCGGCCGCGCGCGGCTCGCCCGTCTTCAGTTCAGCCGCAAGGCGGCGTTCCACACGCTCTCGCTGGGCGCCGTCGGTGGCTATCTCGTCCTGATGTCGGTCGCCGCTTACGGCCTGCGACTTGTCGGCGGCGACTGGGGGCGGCTGCTCCAGGTCAGCGTGCTGTTCGGCGCCGCGGTGCTCGCCGCGGTCGTGCTCTCCTCGGGCCATTTCCGCGCCTCGGCGCGCGTCTGGATCAACAAGCATTTCTTCACCTACAAGTTCGATTACCGCGAGGAATGGCTGCGCTTCATCGCTACCGTCTCGCACAGCGGTCCCGGCACCGGGGAGCTTGCGCAGCGCGTCGTCCAGGCGGTGTGCGCGATCGTTGACAGCCCCGGCGGCGCGCTGTTCCAGCCGGCGCAGGGCGGCGCCTTCGACGCCACCGCGCGCTGGAACTTCAACTCGATGCCGCTGGCGCATACCGAGCCGCTTCCGGCGCTCACCCAGTTTCTGGAAGAGCGCGGACGCATCGTCGACCTTGAGGAGCTTCGGCAAGGCATCGGCGACTACGGCGACTTGCCGCTGCCCGCCTTCGCGCTCAGCGAAACACGCGCATGGCTGGTCGTGCCGCTGCTCCACCTCGAACGCCTCGCGGGCTTCGTCGTGCTGGAGCAGTCGCTCGCCAGGCGCGAGCTCAACTGGGAGGATTACGATCTCCTCCGCACCGTCGGCAAGCAGGGGGCGAGCTATATCGCCGAGTCCTCGAGCCAGGCCGCGCTCCTCGAATCGCGCAAGTTCGAGGAGTTCAACCGCCGCTTCGCCTTCATCATGCACGACATCAAGAATCTCGTGAGCCAGCTCAGCCTCGTCGCGCGCAACGCCGAGCGGCACGCCGACAATCCCGAGTTCCGGGCGGACATGGTGAAGACGCTGCAAAGCTCGGTCGGCAAGATGAACGACCTGCTGGCGCGCCTCTCCCAGCACAACACCGCGAAGCCCGACGAGGGCACCGTCGACCTCGCGCAGGTCGTGCGCGCTGTCACCGCGGCGAAGCGCGACCAGACGCCGGCGCCCTCGCTTGGCGCGATCGTCGAGGCGGTCGCGGTCGGCGACGAGAACCGCTTCGAGCAGGTCGTCGCGCACTTGCTGCAGAACGCCATCGACGCCAGTACGCCCAAGGGCAAGGTCTCGGTCGCGATGGCCTATGCCGCCGACGGCGTGCGGATCGACATCAGCGACGAAGGCTCGGGCATGTCCGCCGCCTTCATCCGCGACGACCTTTTCGCCCCCTTCCGTTCGACCAAGAAGGGCGGCTTCGGCATCGGCGCCTATGAGGCGCGCGAGATCGTGCGCGGCATGGGCGGGCGGCTTGACGTGCTAAGCCGGGAGGGGGAGGGGACGATGTTCAGCGTCGTCCTGCCGCTCGCCGAAACCCAGCAGCAAAGGAAGCGCGCCTGATGGCCGAGGAAAAGCGCAAGCTTCTGGTGGTCGAGGACGACGAGGGCCTGCAGCGCCAGCTTAAATGGTCCTACGAGGATTATGACGTGGTGATCGCCGGCGACCGCGCTACCGCGATCGAGATGCTGCGCGCCCACGAGCCCGCGGTGGCGACGCTCGACCTCGGCCTGCCGCCCGATCCCGACGGCACCAGCGAAGGCTTCGCGACGCTCGATGAAATCCTGCGGCTGAAGCCCGACACCAAGGTCATCGTCGCCTCGGGCCACGGTGCGCGCGAAAGCGCCCAGCGCGCGATCGCGATGGGCGCCTATGATTTCTACCAGAAGCCCGTCGACATCGACGAGCTCGGGATGATCGTCCGCCGCGCCTTTCATCTGTTCGACCTTGAAGCCGAGAATCGCCGCCTGCTCGAAACCTCCGAGGACACCGTGCTTGGCGGCATCATCACCGCGTCGCCCGCGATGGTGAAGGTCGCGCGGATGATCGAGCGCGTCGCCACCGCCGACGTCTCGGTGATGCTGCTGGGCGCCAGCGGCACCGGCAAGGAACTGCTCGCCAGGGGCCTCCATGATTCGAGCCGGCGCGCCAAGAAGGCGTTCGTCGCGATCAACTGCGCCGCGATTCCCGACAATCTCCTCGAAGCCGAGCTGTTCGGCTACGAGAAGGGCGCCTTCACCGGCGCGATCAAGACCACCGAGGGCAAGATCGAGCTCGCCGAGGGCGGCACCTTGTTTCTCGACGAGGTCGGCGACATTCCGCTCCCCATCCAGGTCAAGCTGCTGCGCTTCCTGCAGGAGCGGGTGATCGAGCGGATCGGCGGCCGGCGGACGATCCCGGTCGACGTCCGCATCGTCTGCGCGACGCACCAGAACCTCGAATCGATGATCGCCGAAGGGACGTTCCGCGAGGATCTCTACTACCGCCTCGCGGAGATCGTCGTCCGCATCCCGCCGCTGGCGGAACGGCACGGCGACGCGACGCTGCTCGCACGCTATTTCCTCAGGAAGTTCGGGCGAGAGCTCAACCGCGCGGTCAAGGGCTTCGCGCCCGATGCGCTCGACGCCCTGAACGCCTGGCACTGGCCCGGCAACGTCCGCGAGCTGGAAAACCGCATGAAGCGCGCGGTGATCATGGCGGAGGGCGCGCGCCTCGGCGCCGCCGACCTCGATCTCGCGGAAGCGAGCGACGAGGCCGAGCCGCTGAACCTCAAGGCGGCGCGCGAGGATGCCGACCGCAAGGCGATCCGGCTGGCGCTGGCGCGCACCGAGAACAACATCTCGAACGCCGCCAAGTTGCTCGGCGTGAGCCGGCCCACTTTCTATGACCTGATTCGACAGTATGATATTGACGCCTGACACGGCGAAGCGAGGGGCAGACAGAATGACGAAACAATATCCGGCGCGTGGGCGTCTTTTCTCGGCCGCGCTTGCCGCCAGCCTGCTGGCCGGGGTGGCACTGCCCGCCTCCCCGGCGTTCGCCGACCGGCGAAGCGAGTCGATGACCTCGTATGACCGCGCCTTCGCGCTGTTCAACAACGAGGATTATCGCGGCGCCCGCATCGAGCTGATGAAGGCGCTGAAGGCGCAGCCCAACAATCCGCTCGCCCGCCTGCTCAGCGCCCGCGTCGCGCTCGAGCTCGGCGCCGGAGTCGCCGCGCAGACCGAGATCGAGAAGGCCCGCAAGCTCGGTGTGCCGCGCGACAAGACCCGCCACCTCATGGCCTATGCGCTGATGCTCCAGGGCAAGGGCCAGGAAGCGCTTGGCGAAGCCGATCCGGCGGTCGTGCCGCAGCAGTTCGCGGCGTCCGCCGCGCGCATCCGCGCCCGCGCGCAGATGGTCGCGGCGCAGCCCGAGCGCGCCCGCGGCGAGTTCGAGCTCGCCTCGCGCCTCGCGCCCAACGACCCCGCAATCCTGATCGACCGCTCGCGCTACGAGATGCTGACCGGCAACCGCGACGCCGCCGAGAAGGCGGTCGACCGCGCGCTGGCGATCCGCCCCAAGAGCTCGCGCGCACTCGTGCTGAAGGGTGACATCGTCCGCGCCCGCGCCGGCCTTCCCGCGTCGCTCCCCTATTTCACCCAGGCGATCCAGGCCGATCCGAACAGCATCGAGGCGCTGCTGGAGCGCGCCGGCACCTACGGCGACCTTCGCCGCGAGGCGGAGGCGCGCGCCGACCTGAAGCGAGTCGAGGCGATCCAGCCGGGCCAGCCGCTGGGCCTCTACCTGACCGCGGTGCTCGAAGCTCGCGCCGGCCGCTTCCAGCAGGCGAACGCGCTGATGGCCAAGACCCGCGGCGTCCTCGACGGCTATCCGCCGGCGCTGATGATCCAGGGCATGATCGCCTACCAGCTCAACAACTACAAAGCCGCCGACGACTTCCTGACGCGCGTCCTCACCAAGTCGCCCGACTACGCGCTGGCGCGGCGCCTGCTCGCCTCGACCCAGCTCAAGAACGGCGCTCCCGACGCGGCGATCGAGACTCTGAAGCCGCTGGTCGACGTCGCCGCGCCCGAGGGCTCGACGCTGGCGATGATGGCGCAGGCCTATGCGCGCAAGGGCGACTACAAGACCTCGCAGGGCTATTACGCCCGCGCTTCGAAGGCGCTGCCGGGCTCGCAGGAGCTTCGCACCCAGCTGGCGATGACGCAGGCGGCGACCGGCGACAACAGCGGCGCGCTCAACACGTTGAGCGGCGTCCTCAAGTCGGGCAGCGACACGCCGCGCGCGCTGGCGACGCTGACGCTCGTCAGCCTCCGCACCGCCAAATATCCGGCGGCGCTCGCCTCGGCATCGAAGCTCATCGCGCTCAAGCCCGATCTGCCGATCGGCTACAACATGCGCGGCGCCGCCTATCTCGGCCTCAAGAACCCCAAGGCGGCCGAGGCGGACTTCCGCACCGCGCTCGCCAAGGACCCCAAGTTCAACGAGGCGCGCCGCAACCTCGCCCAGATGCTGATCGTCGGAAACCGGCCGGCGGAGGCGAAGAAGCAGCTGCTGCAGATCGTCAACACCGACGCCAAGGACGGCCGGGCGATGATCATGCTGGCGGCGGTCGCCCAGCGCGCCGGCAACAACGCCGAACGCATCCAGTGGCTGACTCAGGCAGCGACCGTCGATCCCAAGGCGCTGGCGCCGCGGATGGCGCTCGCGCAGGCTTATGTCCAGACCGGCCAGACCAACCAGGCGGTGACGACGGCGCGGGCGATGGACCGCGACTTCCCGAACGTTCCGGGCGTCGTCGAGATGCTCGGCATGACCAATCTCGCGGCGCGCAACAACACGCAGGCCGAAAGCGCCTTCAACCGGCTGGTCGCGCTGGTGCCGAACGAGCCCGGCGCGCGCCTTCTGCTGGCGCGCACCCAGATCGCGCAAGCGCATATCGACGATGCGCGCAAGACTTATGCCGACGCGCTCAACCTGCCGCCCAAGACCGAGGTCCAGTCGATCTACGTCGACGCCATCCGGCTGGAGCTCGCGCACAGCAACCCGGCGGGCGCGGCGCGGTTGATTCAGCGGATGCGCTCCTCCTATCCCAAGTCGAACATCCCCGATCAGATCCTGGGCGACGACTATTTCCAGAAGAACCAGTTCCCGCAGGCCATCGCCTCCTACGAGGCGGCGCGCCGGATCAACTTCGACCGCACCGTGGCGACGCGCCTTTCGGTCGCCTATCAGGCGGTCAACCAGCCGCAAAAGGCGATCGCGACGCTCAAGGCCTATGGCGACTCGCACCAGGGCGATCCGATCGCCGGCGCGGCGATCGCCGAGATCCAGCTTGGCCTGCGCCAGTACCGCCCCGCCATCGCCACCTACGAGGCGCTGCTGCCCAAGGGCGGCAACCGCGCCCCGGCGATCCTCAACAACCTCGCCTGGGCCTACCACCAGGTCGGGGACAAGCGCGCCATCCCGACAGCGCAGGCGGCGCTCAAGCTGGCGCCGACCTCGCCCGAGATCCTCGACACGCTCGGCACCATCCTCGTTGATACCCGGGCGGACAAGGTCAAGGGCCAGGAGATGATCCGCAAGGCCGTCGCCGCCCGGCCGCGCGACCCGAACATCCGCTACCACTTGGCGGTCGCGCGCGTCGTCAACAGCAACCCCGACGACGCGCTGAAGGAGCTCGACCTTGCCCTGAAGGCGCCGCGCTTCGACAGTCGCGCCCAGGCGCTGGCGCTGCAAAAGAAGCTGCGCGCCCGCCAGTAAACGGCCTCACGGCGGCTTGCGCCTGACGCGCAAGCCGCCTAGATGCCCGTCCACGGTCGGGGCGTGGCGCAGCCTGGTAGCGCATTAGACTGGGGGTCTAAGGGTCGCAGGTTCGAATCCTGTCGCCCCGACCAGTGTCCCCAAAACACGGAATGATGGGACGAGGCGACCTGTCTCGCGGTTTTTTCTTGACAGAGTGAACCATATTGGCTATTTACCTCTTTGATGAGGATGGCTGGCGGGTGTTGCACAAGGAACGCGTGCAAAGCGTGACGCCTTCGCGGCGGGCGCGCTTTCAACGTCCTCGGCTTGGTTCGCTAAGTTAACGCCGCTCGCGCGAATTCGCCGGCTTCCGGTAACATCGTTAACTTTGCGACTGCCGGTGCATCTTCGCCAGCTCGACATAATGCGCCGCGCCCAGGTCGTTGTACGCCCGCTGCTGCTCGTCGAGGTCGCGGACGTATTTCGCCGGCCGTCCCGCCCACATCTGGCCGCGCCCGATCCGCTTGCCCGGCGTCAGCAGCGCTCCCGCCGCCAGCATCCCGCCGCTTTCGATCACGCAGCCGTCCATCACGATGCTGCCGAGGCCGACGAAGGCGCGGTCCTCCAGCAGGCAGCCGTGGATCATCGCGAGATGGCCGATCAGGCAGTCGGCGCCGATCACCGTTTGCGACAGCCGCGTGGTGACGTGAATGACCGTGCCGTCCTGGATGTTGGTGCGGTCGCCCACCGTGATGCTCTCGACGTCGCCGCGAAGCACGCAATTGTACCAGACCGACGCCTCGCTCCCCAGCGTGACATTGCCGATCACCTGCGCGCCCGGCGCGATCCAGGCGTCGGGAGCGACGGTGGGCATCACGCCCATGAAGGGAAGGACGGGCATGTCAGCGCTCCATGATATAGGTGATGTGCGGCCGCAGCGGGTGACCCTCGGCCAGTGCCGGATGGTCGAAGTCGAGATCGCGCCGCCGCGTCATCCCAAGCCGTTCCATCAGCCCCCACGACCGCGTGTTCGCCTGAACGGTGATCGCCGCGATTCGCGTCACGTCGAGGCTGGCGAAACCCCAGGCCAGCGCCGCCGCCGCCGCTTCGCGCGCGAAGCCCTTGCCCCAGGCATCGCGCTTCAGCCGCCATCCCGCCTCGATGTCGCGCGCGATCGGCGTCCCCTCCGGCCCCGGCTTGAGCCCGCAAAAGCCCAGGAACTCACCGCTCGCGCGTTCCTCGATCGCCCAAAAGCAATGCCCGCGCTCCGCCTGCAGCGCGATCTGCCGGTCGACGGCCGCGTCACTCTCCTCGCGCGACAGCAGCGCGCCAAGGTTGGCCATGACCTCGGCATCGCGCCCCATCGCCGCGAACGGCGCGCGGTCGCTGTCGCGCCACGGGCGAAGGGTCAACCGCTTGGTCTCGATCATCAGCGGGATTTAACGCGACCTGACAAGAACGCCAACTGCTGACAAGCGTACAGGACATAATGACAAGGCAGGTTGACATATCGGCGCGAATCGGAGTAAAGCTCCCTTGTCACAACGACAGGGAGAGTTGACATGGCCTCATCCGACTGGTCGCCCGCCAAGCGACGCTACAACCGCCGGGTCATCGTGCTTAGCGTTCTGTACGCCGCGCTTCTCATAGGGGCGGAACTGGCGATCAAGCATGCTGTCGCCCCGCCGCTGACCTACGCTGTCGCGGTGCTTCCAGCCCTGCCGCTCATCGGCATCATCGCCGCGATGGGCCGCTACCTCGCGGAGGAGAGCGACGAGTATCAGCGCAGTCTGATCATCGACGCCGTCCTTTGGGCGACCGGCGCGGTGCTCGCGCTCAGCACCGTCTGGGGCTTCCTCGAAACGCTCGCCGGCGCGCCGCACGTGCCGGTCTACTTCGCCTTTGTCGTCTGGTTCGGCGCCCTCGGTTTGGCACGCCTCGTCCGCAAGTGGAGGGACTCATGAGAAACCGCCTCCGGGTGCTCCGCGCCGAGCGCGCGTGGAGCCAGGTCGATCTCGCCGAGCGCCTCGAAGTGTCGCGCCAGAGCGTCAACGCCATCGAGACCGGCAAGTACGACCCCTCGCTGCCGCTCGCCTTCCGCATCGCCCGCCTGTTCGGCGCGCCGATCGAAACCATCTTTTCAGAAGAGGATTAGAGAATGACCCGTATCACCAAAATCCGCATCTTCGCGCTTTTCATGGCTGCGCTGATGGTCTTGCAACTCGGCCAGAAGCCGGCCGCCGCCGCTGTGCCGCCATCGGCCTCCTGCCTTAAACTAAGCATGACAAACGGCTCTGACGTGCTCGTCCTGAGCGCCGGCCGCTGTCTTTAGGGAAACAGCGGCGCCTGCTCGAGGCCGGCGGTCTCGGGCAGGCCGAACATCAGGTTCATGTTCTGGATCGCCTGGCCGGACGAGCCCTTCACGAGATTGTCGATCGCGACGACGACGATCGCCCGCCCCGGCACCCGGTCGGGGAAGACGTTGAGCACGACATGGTTCGAACCGCGCACCATCCGGGTGGCGGGCGCCACGCCCTCCGGCAACAGATGCACGAACGGCTCGCCGGCGTAGCGCGCGCCGAGCGCGGCGCGCAGGTCGGCGACCGTCTTGCCGGGCGCAAGCTCGACCGCAATGGTCTCAAGCTCGCCGCGGTTGATCGGGATGAGGTGCGGAATGAACGCCGCGGTCACCGCCCGCCCGGCGCGCAGCGACAGCTCCTGCTCGATCTCGGGCATGTGGCGGTGGCCGGAAAGGCCATAGGGGCTCATCGCCTCCGCCACCTCGGAGAACAGATTGGCCTCCTTGAGCGACCGCCCCGCCCCCGACACGCCCGACAGAGCGAAGATCGTGATCCGCTCGGCGGAGATCAGCCCGCCCTCGACCAGCGGCAGCAGCGCCAGCAGCGCGGCGGTCGGGTAGCAGCCGGGGCAGGCGACGAGCCGCGCCGAGGCAAGCGCGGGCCGCGCGAACTCGGTCAGCCCATAGATTGCCCCGGGCAGCAGCCCCGGCGCCGGATGCGCGCCGCCATACCATTCGGCGTAGGTCGCCGCGTCCTTCAACCTGAAGTCCGCCGACAGGTCGACGATGCGCGGCCCGTCGATCGTCGACAGCAGCGTCGCCGACGTCGCATGCGGCAGGCAGCCGAACACCACGTCGATGCCCGCCCAGTCGATGTCTTCGGCCTTCACCAGCCGTGGCAGCGCGGGGTAGGGCGCGAAATGCGGCCACACCTCGGCCATCGCCAGCCCCGCCTTGGCGTTGGCCGCGAGTGCCGCGATCTCGATATTGGGATGCGTCAGCGCCAGCCGCACGAGGTCGGCCCCGGTATAGCCCGAGGCGCCAAGCACGGCGATGCGGAGGCGGCGTGTCATCGCCGCCGCTTAGGATGTTGCGGTCAGCTTGACCAGCATGTCGGCGGTCAAGATCTGCGGCAGTGTCTTCACCTGCCCGTCGCTGCCGTAGAACAGGTAGAGCGGCACGCCCGCCCGGCCATGCGCGTCAAGGAACTTGCCGATCGCCGCGTCGCCATCGGTCCAGTCGCCGACCAGCACCTGCACGCCCGCCGTCCTGAAGGCCTCGGCGACCTTGGGAGACGCCAGCGCGCCATGCTCGTTGACCTTGCAGGTGATGCACCAATCGGCGGTGAAATAGACCAAAGCCGGGGTCCGCGCCGCCTGTAATGCCGCAAGCTTCGCCTCGGTGAACGGCTGCTCGGCCAGCGCACCTTGCGCGGCGGCCTCCGCCTTGGCCGGCGCACGGTCGAGCAACACCGCCGCGCCCGCAGCCGCGACCAGGATGCCGATCGCCGGGACCAGCGCCGGGTGCGCGAGGTCGCGCAGCTGGCGGCGGCCGAGCCACCACAGCAGCGCGCCGACCGCTAGCGCCGTTACAAGCCCCAGCGCCATGCCGTCGACCCCCGTCTGCCGCCCGAGCACCCAGGCGAGCGCGACGGCGGTCAGCAGCATCGGCAGCGCGAGGATGTGCCGGAACGTGTCCATCCACGCCCCCGGCCTCGGCAGCCGCCGCCGCAGCGCCGGGACCAGCCCGATCGCCAGGAAGGGCAGCGCCAGCCCGAGCCCCAGCCCGGCGAAGATCGCGAGGCCCGCCACCGTCGGCAGCGCCAGCGCCGCGCCGAGCGCCGCGCCCATGAACGGCCCGGTACACGGCGTCGCGACGAACGCCGCCAGCGCCCCGGTCCAGAACGCCCCGGCCGCACCGGGCTTCGACGCCAGCGAATTGCCGCCGGTCGCCATCCGCAGCTCGAACAGCCCGGCGAGGTTGAGCCCGATCGCCAGCGTCAGCAGCAGAAGCAGCAGGATGACGCGCGGGTCCTGCAGCTGGAACGCCCAGCCGACCGCCTCCCCGGCGGCGCGCAGCGCGAGGATCGCCGCGCCGAGCGCCGTGCAGGTCAGGATGACGCCCGCCGCGTAGGCCAGCCCGTCGCGCCGAGCCTCGGCCTCCGACACGCCGCCTTTCGCCAGGCTCAGCGCCTTGAGGCTGAGGATCGGAAAGACGCAGGGCATGATGTTGAGGATCAGGCCGCCGAGTACCGCCAGCCCGAAGGCGGCGAGCAGGCCCGTGCCACCCTCCTTCGACGCACCCGCCGCGAGCGGCGTGGCGGCGGCCACCGTCCCCGCCTTGGCCTCGAACGACAGCCCGAACGGCGGCTTGCCGTCGGCCTCCAGCCGCAGGACGAAATGCAGCGGCCCGGCGCTCCGCTCGTCGCTCGCCTTGGTCTCGATCACCAGAGCGTCGCCACTCCGCCCGAGCGTCTGCGGCGCGGCATAGTCGATGATGCCGTCCTCGATCGGGAACAGGTGCGCCGACTTCACCGCGCCGGCGACCGGCACAGAGAGCCGGAAGCGGTCGCCCGCGAAGGCGAACGTCCCGCCGCTGCCGAGCGGCCGGGGCAGGGCGGTCCGCGCCGCGTCGATCTTCGCCGCGTCCGGCCAGCGCGCGCCGTCGCCCGCCGTCAGGTCGAGCGTCAAGGTGGCGCTCTCCGGCACGCACAGCTCGTGCGAGCACACCAGCCAGTCGAGCTTGACCGCGACCGGCAGAGCGCCGGCCGCGCCAGCGGGCACCGCAAGGTCGGCGAGCAGCGTGTTCTCGCGCTCGTAGACATGGTTCATCAGCCCCGAGACGAGCAAAGTCCCCGGCGTCGGATAGCGCAGGGGCCCTGCCGTCACTCCCGGCGGCAGCGTCCACGCGGCGCGGGTCGCCGCGCCGGCGTCGCCCGGGTTCAGCCAATAGCTGTGCCAGCCGGGCTTCGGCGTCATCACGATGCCCAGCGTCAGAGGCTTGCCCGGCGCCGGCGCGGGACTTTCTGCGATCAGCGCGACGCTGGTATGCGGCAGCGCCGCCGTGGGCGCGGCGAGGAGGGGTGACGGAAGCAGCGCCAGCAGCGCCGCGAGCAAAAGTCGGTTCATCGCCGCCTTATAGGCGACATGCGTGTCGCCGAATATCCGCCGCGATTGTCGACAGACTTTACACTTTCGTTTCGCCGCCGTGCCCCCGATTCGCGCAAAGGCTTGCCGCCGCTGCGAATCGGCAAAGTGGCACAAAACTTGAACCGCACGACCAAAGAGAGCGGCGAGGGGACCCGACATGCGCGGACTTGCGATTGCTATTGCCCTGGGCGCGTTCGCCGCCCCGGCCTCTGCGGCGAGCCTCGTCGCGCAATATGATTTCGACAACAGCTTCGCCTCTACCATCGGCGGCGCCCCCGATCTGACCGCGGTCGATCCGCTCGGCGTCAGCGCCTTCACCTCCGACAGCGTGTTCGGCACCACCCGGACCGTCTATCGTTTCGATGGCGACCCCTCGAACCAGGGCGGCCTCACCTTCGACAATTCGGGCGCGCTCGTCGCCAACGATGATTATTCGGTGGTGATGACGGTCAAGCTCGACGTCACGGGCAACGGCTTCCGCCGCCTTCTCGACGTCAACAACCGCGCGTCGGACACCGGCTTCTACGTGTTCCCCGGCGGGTCCGGCGATGGCCCGCTCGGCGTCTACAACGTCGATGCCGGCGGCGGCGCGGTCTCAAGCGGCGCCTATCACAACATCGCGCTGACCGTCGCCTCGGACGGGGCGGTCAACGCCTATCTCGACGGCGCGCTCAGCTTCAGCACGTCGACGACGATCATGAACATCGCCAACCCGCAAAATGTGCTCAACTTCTTCCTCGACGATTTCGGTGTTGGCGGCGAGTGGAGCAGCGGCTCGGTCGCGCAGATCGGGCTCTACAGCGGCGCGCTGACCGAGGGTGAGGCGATCGACCTCACCAACCCGGTTCCCGAGCCCGGCGAATGGGCGATGATGGCCGCCGGCCTCGGCATCGTCGGTCTCATCGCACGCCGCCGCCGCAACGCCTGAGACTCACAGGGACGCACAAAAAAGGGCCGGGTTTCCCCGGCCCTTTTCGTTGTGACTGTCTCGTTTAGCGCTTCGAGAACTGGAACTGTCGTAACCCATTGATTATTGACGCCTATTATCGGCGAAAGTTATCTGTGAATAATTTGTGAACATCGCTGGAGTAGGTGCTGTCAGCCTAATGCCACCTCCCCATCCGGCTCACAGTGTAGCCTTCGCAAATGGAGCGCAATTCGAGAAAGCGATTTCGTATACACGAATTGCTCCTTTCCATCCGAAACCAGCCGCTGCTTCACATGTAGAATATTATCAACCTACAATATCGCGATCATCCCCTACTCCGCTCTATCGCCCGGATCAGCTTGACGCCAAGATGACCGATGAGATGGTCGCCAAATCAGGCTGAAACGGAAATACGCTTAGCCGGGGCGGAGTCCTCAAGCGCGAAATTTTCACCCCCCCCAGTTTCGTATCGGGCTTCGGGCGGTTTCTTCTTAGACGTGGCGAGCGCTCCCGGGCCGCGACGGACTCCGGTCTCGTCGCCGCGATCCCGGCGTGACAGCGGCTGCTGCACCATCGCTGCGCTACCTCTTCGACGATCGCCGGAGCGCCAGCCTTGAACAAACCACGAAGCTCGCGGCGTTGGTCGCTGCCGCGAGTCGAAACGGCAGAGGCTTGAACTTTGTCTGCGAGTGGTTCGTCGATCTGCGGGCCTGCAATTTTAGGAATGGGCTTGCGCGACGTTCGAACACGCTGGCACACGCCCGCAGGCGCCCCTTCGTGATAGCAGCACTCGAGCATTTTGGCGCACAGTCAAATCCCGATTCAAATCGATCCAAAATGGATCAGAGATTGTGCATAATAGTTCAAAATGAACTTCTGTGCTTTGCGACACCAAAAGCTAACTCTAAAGCTTGTCTGTCGGAGATATTGTTCATAGTTATTTGCCAGAGTCAGATTATAAATCCAATATGGATGTATCCGCTAAATCATTTGAGTAGCGTATTGACTCGTTACTGCAAGAAGTGAATATTCGATTCGCCTGGACCGTCCAGGCGACAGTAGGGAGGAACTGAAGTGACCAATAATTCGATAGAGATTGATGATCTCGATGTGATGGTCGCCCCAGCGGGAAGCGTCGACTCGGTTATTGTCGAGATCGTCATTTTCTATTTCTTGGTTTAAGCAACCAGAAATCCGATGAGCACCGACTTCGATCAGTTCAAGTGTCGGATCGATGAAGCACTTGGTTGCCCAGCAGAGCTGGGCAATCTTTTGCAGGCCTTTATTATCGGCTCCGTTGGCCGAGACTTCGTTCAAGGCATGCTCGCGGCGGTGCTCGCGGGGGACCCAAAGATTTATGCTGGCATTGGAGGAGGCGCGGTCCTCGTGCATCGCACTCGCGATGTCGCTGTTTCGCTTCGTATCATTCACGAACGGACAGACAGATTGCACCTCGTGGGCTCCGACGCCATCGTCGCGTTCAGGCCCGGTTCCCCTGTAGTGCGCGATATCTACTCGGTCACTGAACCGCGAGATTTCGCCGTCTTTCAGGCGGGCGCTAAAATCGCTCTCAAGCGACGCGAACCTTGTGCTGGCGCGATCCTTGAGGAGCGTGTCGCCGACAATCTTGTCTACGACTATTTTTCGGAAACCCCGTCGCTGTGCATTCGGGCGACCCGGCTGCCTATCAGAGACCAGATTTGGGTATTTAGGCGAGACGACCTGACGTCTGAGTTCCCGACGGTCGGTGAAGCCGCGCATTCCGGTTTGGTCTTGCTTTGCTCCATGGTCGCCGCGCTACGGGAGGGACGCGGCGTTCCTCTCCTCAATCACCTGACGGGACACAGGTCGCATGTGGTGAGGTGGGCTGCGATACAGGCGCTCGGCCGGCTCGATAGCGCCTTGGGCATCGCAGCGCTTCGATCGGCGCTGAATGACCCTCACGCGCACGTGCGGTCAACCTCGCAGCAGATCTTAGAGAGGCTCGGCTGACATGGCTATCGTGTTCCACCCGCCCGAAGCTGCGCTCGAGCCGCTCGATTTGAAGGCTTTCTTTCTTCAAGCGGCGGATGTGGACATCTTACTTCCGGAAGACGAGCGTCTTGCGGTCTATGCTCAGCTACTCGGGCGGCTGAGCGCGACAAAGGACCTCGTGTGGACCGCCATCGAGGCGCTTGGGCCGTTCGAGAAATGGATCGACAGCCTGGCTGCGCCGCAGTCGATGATGCTCGGCCGGCAAGGCGATCTGGCGGTTCGGGCGAATGTGTGGCTGCCCTTCAAGAAGACGCCGTTCTCCAATTACGAGCAAGAAGTCTATGCCTATGATCTCGCGCACAACCACGATTTCAGGTTCCTGACAGTCGGACACTTCGGGCCAGGGTATGCGACCGATCTGTACGAAATCGAAGTCGGTGAGAACTACGGGAAACTCGGACCGGTGGCGCTGTTGAACCATAGGTCGGTGCGCTTGACCGAGGGCACCGTCATTTTCTTCGAACGGTATAAGGACGTGCACGTCCAGCACGAGCCGGATGCACTGTCGATCTCGCTCAACCTGATCCTTCCAAGCGTGGAGAGGACAAGGGATCAGCTATTCTTTGACCTGAGCGCATCCCACGTCGTGGAAGCGGGAGCCGCGTCACTCGCCAACCGCCGCATGAACGCCCTGAAGATGGCCGCCCTCATGGGAGGGAGCGAGGTCATCGATCAGTTGCAAGAGGTTGCCGGCTCGTGGGACGATTTACGGGTGCGCCGCCAAGCTGCGGACGCACTCGCGTGGGCGGTCGATTAGCTTGCAGCAGCCATTTGCCCCTGGAATCAGCACTCCGCCGGTGGTGCTGGTCACCGGCGCCACCGATGGCCTCGGGCTCGCGATTTCGCTGCACTATGCCCGGTTAGGGTGGTGCGTGCTCATCCACGGCAGGCGGTCAGATGGAGCGGGTGAGCTGGTCTCTGCACTCCGCCGCATTGGGGCGCCGTCTGCCAGATATTATTGCGCTGATTTCGGTTCGCTTCGGGAAGTCCGTCGGCTGGCTTCTGACGTCGCCGAAACCGAGCCGGCGCTCCAGCTTCTCCTGAACAACGCAGGAGTGGGCGTGCTGCCCGAGCGAAGGCTCACTGTGGACGGCTACGATCTCGCCTTCCAGGTGAACTATCTTGCCCCCTACCTCCTAAGCCGGCGCCTCGCGCCCCTCCTTGCAAGGTCGGGTCGCGGGCGGATCGTCAATATCGCCTCGGTTGGACTCTGGAACCTCGATTTCGGCGATCTGCTCTCCGAAAGACGCTGGCACGGCGCTGTAGCCTACGGGCGCAGCAAGATGGCGCTGGTAATGGATACACAGACGCTCGCGCGTGACCTCGAACCCTTCGGGGTTGCGGTGAATGCGATCCATCCGGCCTCCCTGATGCCGACCAAGATGACCGAGGCCTTCGCCGCGCAGGCGATGGGCCCGAAGGCCGCGAGGCTAAGCCGGTTCCTCTTTGCGCGACAGTTGCGGAAGGCGGAACCGATCTCGGTTGGAGTGCGGAACGTTGCGGCGATCGCAGAGCCCGGTCCCTGGGTGACCGGCCGCCTGCTTCGCGGGATCAAGCCTGTCCGCGTTCCTCGCGCGGCGCGAAACGCGACACTCCTCCGCCGTCTGGAGGAGGCGACCGAGCGGCTTTGCACACCATCGGACGCCGCGGTCCGCGACTTGGCGCCGAAGAGGTCATCCTCTCTTGGGTGAACCGATGCCTCGTATCAAGCCGGACGCGAGCGCGTCTTTGTTGCGATCCTTGCGCATTGTTCGTTCAGACCGCACCGAGCGCGCGGCCTCGCGCGAAGAAATTAGATCAGCGAGCCGGATTAAGCTCGCCATCTTCTGTACCGCCATCGCCCTGATGAGCGGCCTGGTCGGTTTTTGGATCGCGCATCAAAACCCGAGAGTCGAAATTGCCTCGGCCCCTCGCTCCGCACGAGCGGGCGGGCCAGTTCAAGCCGCCGTATCTGATGAGCTGGTGGCGTCGGGCTACGTGGTGGCTAGGCGACGAGCGACTGTCGCCGCTGAGGTCACCGGGCGTGTCGTTTCGGTTGTCGTTGAAGAAGGGCAAAAGGTCGGCAAAGGGCAACTTCTAGCAACGATAGATGGCGATGCTGCCCGAGCGGCGCTGAGTTCGAGTGTAGCGAGATCGACCGCAATGTCCGCTGGAGCCGCGTCCGTTGCGGCGGAGCTTGCCGACGCCAAGCGCATATTGGTTCGCTCTGAGGCGCTGCGACAGAGCGGCTTCGTGACCAGCGCGGACTTCACCCGAAATATGGCGCACGTAACATCGTTGGAAGCGCAACAGCGACAGGCGACCGCGAACGCGACTGCTTTCAGAGCTGATGCCCGAGCCGCTCAGGTTGAGCTCGCAAAGTATCAGATCAGGGCGCCCTTCGCGGGCGTCGTGATTGATCAGAACGCACAGCCCGGGGAGATCATTTCTCCGATTTCTGCGGGCTCCAGCTTTACGCGGAGTGGGATCTGCACGCTCGTTGATATGGATTCCCTTGAGATCGAAGTCGACGTCAACGAGGCTTTCATTTCAAAGGTTCGCCCGGGCGACAGCGCGACCGCCACTCTCGACGCTTACCCCGGCGCGAAACTGCCAGCCCGGATCGTCGCCATTGTTCCCGCTGCGAGCCGCGAAAAGGCGACCGTCAAGGTCAGGGTGGCGCTCGTCAAACCCGACCCGCGCCTTCTACCTGACATGGGCGTCAAGGTGTTCTTCTCGGCAAAACAACAATGACATTCCTTCCACGCGATCGGAGACGGACTCGATGATTGAGCTTCAGCATGTGGGCAAGAGCTATAAGCGTGGCAGTCAGAGCATTAACATCTTCTCAGATCTGTCTCTTGCGGTGCCCGCGGGGGACTTCGTTGCGGTCATGGGTCCGTCAGGCTCCGGCAAGACGACCATCCTGAACCTTCTCGGCGGCATAGACAGACCGTCCGCTGGGCACGTTTCCATCGGTGGGGAGTCCATCGACGCGATGTCGGAGCGCCGGCTGGCAGATTGGCGCGCGTCGAATGTCGGGTTCATCTTTCAGTTCTACAATCTCATGCCGGTTCTCACCGCGGCACAGAACGTGGAGCTTCCCCTTCTGCTGACTTCGCTCAGCAAGGCCGAAAGAAAGAAAAACGTCGCAACCGTCCTCGAGCTGGTGGGGCTCAGCGACCGCGCCACCCATCGTCCGTCCGAGCTGTCGGGCGGGCAGCAACAGCGCGTCGCCATCGCTCGGGCTATCGTCGCCGACCCTGGTTTGCTCCTGGCGGACGAACCCACCGGCGACTTGGACAGGAACACTGCCGGGGAGATTCTCGATCTCATGGGGCTTCTGAACCGCGAGCTTGGAAAGACGATCGTCATGGTCACCCATGACCCGGAGGCCGCCAAGCATGCGTCGAGGACGCTTCACCTCGACAAGGGCACCCTCGTCGAGGCGGACGGAGGTGCGGCGTGACGAGAGCCTCCCTGGTCCTCAAGGGGCTGACGCGACACAAGCTACGAGCAACTTTATTGGTCGTGTCGATCGCGTCCGCCTTCCTCCTCTTCGGCACGCTGTTCGCGGTCAAGGGGCTGCTCAGCGGCGAAGGCGTTTCTGGCCCTGCCGGGCTTCTGCTGGTTTCCAACCGCGTCAGCTTCACGCAGCCGCTACCCATCTCCTATGTCAACAAGATCGCCGCCCTGCCCGAGGTCGCCACGGTCAGCTATCAAACGTTGATTGCGGGCTACTACCGTGAGCCGAAAAACCCGCTCCTGATGCTTGCGGTCGATCCTGGTACTTTCTTCGCCGCGAAGTCGGACCTCGTCGTGTCGGATGCGGCCGCGAAACGTTTTTTCAGCGAGCGCCGGGGCGTGCTGGTGGGGGCCGCCCTCCTCAAAAGCCAAGGGTGGCACGTTGGCGATCATATCACGGTAAAAACGGGGCGGGCACTGCAGGCCGTCGGTCCCGACACCTGGGATTTCCGGATTGTCGGCAGCTTCGACGGGCGCAAGGCCCACGCTGAGACGCGCTTCCTGCTCCTCCAGTATGAATATCTGAACCAGGCTAGGGCACTGGCCAAGGACACGGTGGGAACGATCCTGGTGAGGGGTCGGAACACTAGTCAGACCGACCGGCTGGCGAAGCGTATTGACGATCAATTTCAAAACTCCGCTTCCGAAACCTCCACAGTCACCGAGGACGCTTTCGGGCGAGCCTTCATCAAGCAGTTGGGCGATATCGCGCTTATCGTCACGCTCGTGGTCGGAGCGGCTTTTGTGAGCATCGCGATGATCGTCGGCAATACGATGATGATGTCGATTCGCGAGCGCACCAGGGAGATCGCGATTCTCAAAGTGCTCGGCTTCACGCCGGCGAGTGTCATGCGTCTCATACTCGCTGAGACGGCGCTGCTGTCATTCCTCGGAGGCTTGCTCGGGCTGCTCCTTGCCAGCGGGGTGGTCGCCGGCCTGAGGGCGGCGCCCGGAGGCTCGTTCGCTAACCTCCATCTTTCCGGGGGTACCGTTAGCAGGGGCGTCGCTCTGATGCTCGTCCTAGCTGTGCTGACCGGAGCGTTGCCCGCCGCGATGGCAATGCGAATGTCCATTGTCCGCGCGTTCGGGAGACTCTGATGACACGCATAAGGGAAACCGCCGCCTGCGTGCGGCTTGGCATGCTGTCGCTCACGAAACGCTGGGGAACCACGCTCACCACAATTGCGTCGGTCGGACTTGTCACCTTGGTCCTGATTGCCTTCCTCGCAATGGCCGCGGGATTTCAGCGGACGATCGCGGGAGGCGGATCGAAGGAGGTTGCCATCGCGCTCCAACGCGGCGCGACGGCGGAAATATCGAGCGTGATCTCGCGCGAAGAGGCTGAACTGATCAGGGAGGCACCGGGCATCGCCCGCGTTGACGGACAGCCAGCGGTATCAGGGGAGATTCTGACGGTCGCCTCGCTGCCGAAGCGCTCTGATGGTTCGCCCGCGAGCGTCGCGCTACGAGGAATGGATATTTCCGGCATCGCGATACGGGACGCCGTCAAGATCACCGAGGGACGCTCGTTCCGCGCCGGGACGAACGAGGTCGTGGTGGGACGGGAGGCCTTCCAGGAATATGCGGGTCTCCGACTGGGGCAAGTCGTCCGTCTGAGCGGCAACGCTTGGCGGATCGTTGGGGTGTTCGACGTCGACGGCAGCAGCGCCCTCTCGTCCGAAATCTGGGGTTCGTTGCCGGTGATACAGGCGGCAACGAACCGTGGAAGCACCGTGCAGTCGCTTCGTGTGAGGCTCGACAGCCCCGCCTCCCTCGCCAAGCTTCAGCGCTTCACCGTCGCGGATCCCCGTTTGACAGTCGAGCTGCGTCCAGAATCAGAATTTTTCGCGAATCAGGCGAAGAGCACGACGGACTTCATTCAACGCCTCGGCTGGCCGCTCGCCATCTGCATGGCGGTCGGCGCCCTCGCGGGCACGCTTAACGCCATGTATTCTGCGATGGCCGCTCGGGCGCGGGAGACCGCGACGCTCCGCACGATCGGCTTTTCCCGCACGTCCACGTTCATTGCCGCGCTCTTCGAAAGTGTCGTCATCTGCGCGACGGGCGCGCTTCTCGGCGCGATCGTAGCGTGGCTGGTCTTCGACGGCTTCACAGCCTCCACCCTGGGAAAGAGCTTCACCCAGGTTGTTTTCTCGTTCGACGTCACCGGCGGCATGGTTCTGAAGGCCGCGTTGCTTGCGATCGCAATCGGCGTGGCGGGGGGAGGGCCACCGGCGGTTCGAGCAAGCAGGGCGCCAATCCTCGATGCGCTTAGGGCATGAGCGTTGCGCCACTGAATATACCAGTCCCACACACCCGGAAACACGAGCAGGCCAAAGCTTGGATAGAGCGACGACGTAGCCGCCGACGGCACCAACGGCGTGCGCTGCAAGGGCCAGAACATCAGTCCGAAGTGCTCTATTCGCTAAGAGGCGGTGTATTCACCCCAGACGCAGCTGCGACTAAGACCATCTCGGCGGCCTCGGAAAGTCAGGTGGCGCGAAGAGCTTGCCCTTGGCCCGCCGCGGCGGGCCAAGAAGCGAGCGACGCCCACACCGCCTTGCCGGCCGACGGCCGGCGCCAGCGTCAGCGCGAACGCGCTGGCCGGTTCGCGGTCAGCGATTGCGAGACGCCAATGATCGTCACCGAATGGTCGAGACCGCTACGGCGGGCTCGGTGGAGCAGCAAGCTTAGCGGCTGAGGAACAGAGCGCCGATGCGGGGCCAGGCAACCAGGTGCCGCCTCTTGAGAAGAGGCTCTTTATGCGCGCGCTCGGGTGAACCAGCCAGCCGCTGATGCGCGGAACAGGCAGCTGACCGCAGCAACTTTTAAAAGCTCGGCGAAAGCGGCAATCCAGAACACCGGCCGGGTGATGACGTCGACATCCCTGAAACCCCTCGCGGCAAAGCCGATGACCGCCAGAACGACCAGAACGGTCATGATCCATCTTGCGACGTTGCTTCGCTTTCTGGCTACGAAATACCAGAGGATCACACCAATAAGTGGAGACAGGACACTGACACCAAGGATGACGGCCGGACTAGGCTGCAGCCCCTTCGAAGCCAGCATCGTCGGCGGTTCGCGCAGCCGCCAAAGGTTGTTGACCAAATCTATGGCGAGCGCGGTGAAAAGGGCGCGCTGGAACCAGACGATGGATTTCAGTCCCAACCTTTACTCCACAATGCTTCGACCCGAATGCCGGGGCGACAACCATGACGTTAGTCAACCCGAGAACGTTCGCAACTGAGACGAAAGCTGAAAGGCTCCTATGCTCCCGGCGCGGTTGTTCCCAAGCGATTTCCGCGAGCGCGACTATCCCAACAGGCTTGGAAGAACAACGAGCAGGGCCAAGCGACAGCCAAGATAACGATCGCGCCCGACGGGAAAGCCACGGGGTGCGAGATCTTGGAGCCCACCGGGTCCGACATTGTGGACCGCGCGACATGCGCGGTCAGCATGAAGCTACCGGTTTGAGCCGCTGCGCGATGGGGCCGGGCAACCGGTCTCAGCCATCACGCAGCAGACAATAAGCTGGGTGACCGATCGGCCCTGCCGGCTGAAGCGCATGCCGAAATGGCCCGTGTGCATCCAGCGCGAGCCGCGCAAGCCGCCGCGCTTCTTTTAAGCAGCTAGCCCGGGCCATCGCCCGACTGTTCACCGCTACGGCGCTACCGCGCGAGGGCTCGGCTCGCTTGCCGAGGATCCGATGCCATTTCGAGCCGACCGGGATCGGAAGGTCTCTCTCGACATAGCCAACCATCTTGGCGCCGGCCGGCACATCCTGCGGCATCCCGGCGAAAGGACAACGCTACAGCATCCCTCTGAATATAGGACGATAATCTGAGGCGTTTTCCTCTGTGCAGGAGTTGTGCAGATATTTTTATTTCGTCGACCCCAAAAGGGCAGAATGTCGTAGGCTTGGTTTGGCATCGGCGCAGTCGCTCCCTTTCGGTGGCGTAGCCGTTGAGGGCGGGTACAGCAATCGGAGGCGGCCCCTCCTTCCTCGCAGCACTCCGCTGCGATCGGATTGATGCCATGCGTGCTCGAAAAGCCGTCAACGGTCAGAGCTTCACTGACTATGTCAAGCAGTTCCTCGTGCCGACACTCTTGCCCGGCGACGTTTTGATCATGGACAATCTGAGCAGTCACAAACCGCCCGCGCGAGTATGCGCAGTCGGGGCCCAATCGGGCAATACAGAGGCCCGCTGACGTGCGGTAGTAATGACACTTGATCAAAGTGCTCTCGGCTGGATGCGCGGCGGCCAGTTCTTCCCTGCCACGCCGATCTCAAGCCGCCTCACGTGGGTGCCGCCCGGCGCGCTGCGGCAGCAGCAGGATGCCGGCAAGGATGGCGACGGCGAGGACCGCCGAGGCGAGCGGGCGACTGAAGTTCAGGCCGCCGTGGTCGATCGGTTTGTCGAGGAAATCGCCGACCGTCGCGCCGAGCGGGCGGGTGAGGATGAAGGCGGCCCAGAACAGCGCGACGCGGCTGACGCCCGCCCAGAAGTAGAGCGCCGCCAGCACTGCGAGCCCCGCGCCGAACACCGCAGCCGCGCCGAGGTAGCCGAGGCCGCTGGTGTCGGCCATCCAGTCGCCGAGCGCTGTGCCGAGCGTTTGCGAGAAGGTGATGGTGAGCCAGTAGAAGAGTTCGGCCCTGGGCTCGCGGACGCTGTCGACCGACACGGTGCCGAGCGTCGCCTTCCACGCGGCGAGGGACGCGACGACGAGCGCCAGCAGAAGCGCCGAGCCGCCGGTGTAGCCGATGCCGAGCGACCGCGTGGCGAAGTCCGCCATCGTCGTGCCGGCGGTGGTCGAGGCGATTATCGTCGCCCAGTAGAGGAAGGGATAGAAGGCGCGCGCCCGCACTTGAAGCCAGACGAGCACGACGAGGACCGACAGAAAAAGCGCGGTTCCCGCGAGATAGCCCCAGTCCATCGTCATCGTCACGGTGTCGCCCGCAGTCTCGCCAAGCGTCGTCGCGAGGATCTTGATGATCCAAAAGCCCAGCGTGATCGCCGGCACTTTCGACAGCATCTCGCGCGTGTCTTGCGTCATCCGTGGCTCCTCAAAAGAAAATGGCTAGAGCGGCGTATGCGTTGAATGCCCCGCCCCTGTGGTGGTGGACGATGCCCGGCCCCCCCGACCACAGCAAGGCGAACGGCCCGCCGAGCTTGTAGATGCCGCCAGCGTTGACCGAGACGTAGTTGCGCGCATCGTCGGCGTCGCGCCCGCGGCTGGCGATCTCGCCGCCGAGGGACAGCCGCTCGCTGATCTCGCGGGTCAGAGCGACGCCGCCCTGCCAATAGTCGCGATTGCCTGCCCCCGGATTGATCGCATAGCCGCCGCCGCCGAACAGCGACCATTTGCCGAAGTCCTTCTGCCCCCAGACGGGAAGCAGGAAGGCAGTCTTGCCCGAGCCGAAGCGGCGGCTCGCGGTCGGCAGGATCACGCGGGGGAAGATCGCGAACGACAGGCCTGCGTCCTCGCGGTGCAGGAAACGGTATTTGACGCCAAGCTCGAGGTCGCCCGCGCCGGCGTGCGTGCCACCGTCCCGCTGAACGTTCAGTGGGACGGTGGCGGTAAGCTGCACGTCCGTGATCGGTCCGTAATTGAGATCGAAGCCGGTCGCGCCGTCGAATTGCTTCACCGTGCCGCCAGCGGTGGCGAAACCGTAGATTTCCCAGTGTCCGGTGTCGGTCGGCTCGGGGTCGTCGGTGGCGTAGGGCGGACCGGCGAGCGTGGGCGTGGCCAACAGCAGCGCGGCGAGGACCAGCGGACGGCGCACGACCTAGCGCGCCTCGCCCGGTGCTACGACAAGGACCTTGAAGCTGCCGGGGGCCAGGAGCGAACGTCCGGTCCCGGTGGCGGGCAGGTATTTGGCGGAAGGCAGATAGAGCCGGCCCGTCGAGGGATCGAGCGCGATCGTCCGCGCGCCTCTGGCGGTGGGGACAACCGAGACGACATGCGGGCTGGGCCTGAGCGCGATGATCGACAGCGTGCCGTCGCCGCCCGAGGGGATGAAGGCAAGGTGGCGCTCCGCGTCATAGGCGGCGCCGTCCGGCCCGGGACCCACCTTGACGCTCGCAATCTGTCGTCCGTCGGGCGCCGAGACGATCGCCACGCCGTTGGCGCAGGCGGAGATAATTTCGCGCATATCCGGCGCGTAGGCGATTCCGGTCGGGCCGTCGCAGCCCTTCAGCGGGAGGCGGGCGACAACCTTCCGGCTTCGCGTGTCGAGCACCGCGACCTCGTTCCTGTCCTCGACGTTGACGTAGAGCTGGCCCTCGCCATTGCTCGCGCCGAGCTCGAGCGAACCGCCGACGGCGATCGTCGCCACAACCTTTGGGGCAAGCGGATCGACCACGTCGATCTCGCCCGAGCCCGGGGCCATGACCCAGGCGGTCCTGGTGAGCGGGTCCCACGCCACGGCGTCGGGCTTGGTTCCGGTGTGGAGCGTCGCGATCACGCGGCCTGTTACGCCGTCGAACAGCGTCGCGCTGTTGTCGGAACCGCTGGTCGACAGGACCTGCGTCGTGCCTGGGATCACCATCGCGTCGTGGCCGTGGTTGCTTTGCACGATGCCCGCCCGCACCTTGCTCGTCGCGAGGTCGATCGCCGAGACGCCAGCGCTCCGCGCGATGTAGAGCCGGTGCGCGGCAGGGTCGACCGACAGCAGGTCCCAGCCGCCATCGGGGCCGTCGATCGTCGAGACGACGGAATAGGGCGGGGCGGCAGCGGTGACGACGCTGGCAGACATAAGGGCGGCAAGGCAGATCGGGAGCCGGCGCATAGAAAAGCCTCCTGAGAAATCAAGGGCGTTGTCTCCCTCATAGCTAGGCGTGCCAAAAGAGCCGCTTCGCCCGATTTAGGCTCCCTTGTTGATGTCAGACTACCTGAGATTGTTTCAATAACGTCTTCTCCAGCCACGCGGGCCGGATGCGAGCCATGCGCGTCGATCAGGCACCGGTCGCCGTCAGCGAATAGGATGCGGTGTAGCCGACGTGGTCGGAAAGCATCGCGCCGGTCCGGTCTCGGCCAAACGGTGCGGACAAAGCTGTGACTCCGATCGCCACGGCGCGGCCAGGCGAAAAGAACTGCCAGTCGCGGCCGCGCATGAGGCTGAACTGGATGTCGGCGTGGTTGTCCCGGTGGCACGCTGGGCTCGACATGCAGGTGTCGAGCGAGACGCTGACCGGCCGCGCCGTCCGCCATGCGGCGGCGCTTCGGATGAGGTAGGTGCGGCGGTCGACCCGGTGGCCGGCGTTAAAATCGCCCGCGAAGACCAAGGGACTATCGGCCGGCACCACCGCGCGGACAAACTGCCCGAGGGCATCCAACTGCCGCTGGTAGGCATAGAGCGACCGCGAGAAGCCGACATGGGCGGCGGCGCGCGAATTGAGGTGCGTGGCGACGATCACCACCGGCGAGGGGGAGCCCGGCACGCGGATGCTGACGGCGAGCACGCCCTTGTTGGCAAGGCAATCGAAGCCCGCGCAGGCATAGGACGGGAACGCCATCCGTCGGACGCTCTCGATCGGATAGTCGGAGGCGATGCGAAGGCCGCTGTCCAGCCACTTGCCCTCGCGCTCGCCGCGAAGCGCGCTGGCGTTCGAAGCGAACGCCCGGTCCGCTGCGGTCAGCGCGCGCGCGCCGCCGTCCGCCGCCGCCGGACCGTCGGCGATATAGCGATATCCCGCGTCGGTCGCGATCCGCTTCGCCTCGGGCGTGAAGGCCTCCTGAAGCACGATCACGTGGGGCTGGAGGCCTTTCGAGCGGAGCGCGTTCAGCGATGCCGACATGTGGGTGAAGTTCACATCGCGCCACAGCCTCACCGGCCAGGGCAGGCCCTCGACATTATAGGTCAGGACGGAGAGCCCGACCCTGGGGGCGACAGGACGCGGAGCCGCTGCTGCGGCGCTCGTGGCGACGGCGGCAAGCAGCAGGCCCGTGACAGCGTGTGCGAGGATCGAATTTCGGTTGCCGGTCATGTCCGTGGCTCTCCTCATCTTTCGAATTAGACGCCGCCCGGGGCACACCGCCTCAGCCGCGACATTTTTTACCGGTGGGACCTGCGGTGCCCGGCGCGCCGCGGCGTCTTCTGAACGATGGGCGGAATGGGCAGACTGGCGACACGAGGGGCGGCGCGGCCGGCGGCGGTGCTCGCGTGCCTGTGCATGGGCATGCCCGGGCACGCCGCGATCGCGATCAAGCCGCATCTCGGGTGGAACCTGGCACCCCGCCTTGACGCCCCAAGCTTCGGCCTTGCCGGTCCTTCCAGAGGACGCGATGTCGGAAACCTGTACCAGGCCGAGAGCCTCGATCTCCGACCAGACCGCGCAGCCCGGCCCGCGCGCCTCCATCATTTCGAACTTCGCGACGGCCGCCACTCGCTGAGCTTCGACAGCGGCCGGGGATGGCTTCGGCGGGGCGACGCCTCGGGCGGCGCGGCGAGCGCGGTCGGCCAACGGTCGTTTGGCTCGGCGACAATCGGCTACGGCCTTGGCTTCGGAGACGAAGACCGGCTCCGCGTCGGCCTGAGCGTCGCATCCGAGCGCCGGAACCTTGGCATCGCCGCGACCGAGTTTCGGGCGACCAATTCGAACAGCACCGCGGCGACGCTCGGCTGGCAGCACGGCGCGAACTGGCGGTTCGAAGGCGGCTGGTTCGATGTGCGCTCGGCCTCTCACGGCGACGGCGACGGGCCGGCGGCGGTGCTGACGGCGGGCGTTGTCCCGTCCGAACGCGGCCCGGGGGTGGCGGCCAGCTTCGCACCCGACCCGAGCTCGCCCTGGCACGCGCTCCGGGTGGACGTCGGCCTTCGCGCGATGACGCTCGACGGGGTCGGCGCGGCGCCCCTCGGTCCCAGTGCACGGCGGGACCTGCGCGGCGCGGTCACGTTGGGACTCCGGTTCCGATGAGCGGAAGGCCACATCGCGCGGAGCGTATCGGCATCGTGCTGCACAACTTCCCGCCCGGCGGGACGGAGCGTGTCGCGATCCGGCTGGCGAACCTGTGGGCCGCCTCCGGCCGCGACGTGACGATGTTCTGCGGCATCGCCGAGGGCCCCGCGCTGGATCTGGTTGGCCCGGGCGTGACGGTTCGCGAAGCCGATCCGCCAATCCGGCGAGGTCCGCTGTCCCGCCTTCGGCTAGGCTTGGCGCTGCGGCGGATGATGGCCGACCAGCCGGTGGACGCCCTCGTCGTTCCCGGTAACTTTCACATCCCCGTCCTGCTGACGGCGGGCGCCCTCGACTGCGCGATCGTCTGCAAGATCAGCAATCCGCTGTTGCGGCGACGGCGGAGCCGACTCGCACGCGCCGTCCTCCGCGCCTCGCTGCGCCACGTGGCGCGCCTGGTCGCGATGTCGCCGAGCCTCGCCGTCGAGATCGCCGCCGTCTCCCCCGCCGCGATCGCGACGATCGCCGAGCCAGTGGTGGCGGCAACGGGTGCGCCGCCATCCGGAAACGCCGGCACACTGGTGGTCTGCGCTGGGCGGATGGTGCCGCAAAAGGCGTTCTCACGGGCGCTGCGGGCGTTCGCGCTTCTGGGCGACAGCGACGCCAGGCTCCTGATGCTCGGCGACGGCCCCGGCCGCCGCGCGCTCGAGGCCAAGGCCGCGGAACTTGGCCTCGGCGGACGCGTCACGTTCGCGGGTCACGTTCCATCCATCGCGCCCGCGCTGCAAAGCGCAACGGTGTTCCTGCTGACATCGGACTATGAAGGCTATCCCGCGGTGCTGGTCGAGGCGATCCTCGCCGGGGCGCCGGTGGTCACCACCAACTGCTCGCCGGCGATCCCGGAAATCCTCTTCGATCGCAGCTTCGGCATTGCGGCGGGCAACGAGCCGAATGTGATCGCCGCCGCCCTTCGCCAGGTGATCGCGGGCCCGGCGGTCGACGACGGCGCGCGCCAGCGGCTGGCCGAACGGCACGACGCCGCGCTCTGTGCGTCGCGATGGCTGACCGTCCTCGACAGCGCGGCCTATTCAAAGGGGATGCGCAGCCGCGTGGCCTCAGCGACAGTGAATATCCTGGCCGGAACCGCCGGCCGTCGCCCCCATCGGTTGGAGACATGATGCGCCACACCTGCAAACGCCTGACCCTCACGGTCCTCTTGCTGACCGCTTCGCCGGGTCTCGCCGCGAGCCCAAGCACTTGGGGAAAGGCGAGCGACATCGGCGTCGGGGTCCTGGGCCTGGCGGCCCTCGGCGTCCCGCTCGCGGGCAACGGAGTCATCGGCAGCGATTGGGACGGCTTCCTCCAGGCGGGCGGCAGCATGGCGCTCGCGGGCGGCGCGGCGGAGGGGATGAAGCGGTTCATCCACGAAGAGCGGCCCGACCACAGCGACAACAAGAGCTTCCCGTCGGCGCACACGTCGGTCGCCTTCGCCGCCGCGATGACGCTGGAGCGGCGCTACGGCTGGCAGGTCGGTCTTCCCGCGACGGTCGTGGCGACCTTCGTCGGCGTGGCGCGGATCGAGGCGAAGAAGCATCATTGGTACGATGTCGTGGCCGGCGCCGCGCTTGGGACCGGCAGCGCGTTCCTGATCACCCGGCCGCTGGATCGCGAGGTTCGGTTGGTGCCATGGGCGGACAGCCACGGCGGCGGGATGTCGGCCGGCTTGCGCTTCTGATGCGCGCGAACAATGGTCCGACGGATGAAGAATCGCCCGTTCCGGGAACGCATCGGCTTCGCCGCCGCCGGGCTGCACGAAGCCTATCGCCGCGAGCGGAGCTTTCGAACGCACTGCCTGTTCGGGCTCGCAGCACTGGTGGCGCTTCTCGTGCTTCGGCCGGCACCGGTCTGGTGGGGGCTGATCGCCGTCGTCGTCGCGCTGGTCCTGGCGCTCGAGCTGCTCAATTCGGCGCTGGAAGGGATCATCGACCTGCTGCACCCGGATATCCATCCCGAGATCAAGGTGATCAAGGACATGGTGGCGGGCGCGGTGCTGGCGATCAGCATCGCGGCGCTCGTCGTGGCGGCTGCGATGGTGGTGAGCCGCGCGGACTATCTCCTGAGCTTCGTCCGCTAGCGCGCCGGCCGGCGCCGTAATGCGAGTCGCCTATGTGATCAACTCGGTCGAGGGCGGCGGCGCCGCGCTGCCGGTGCCGTCGATCGTCGACGTGCTTCGGCGCGCGGGCGCCGAGGTTCGCGTGCTGGCGCTGACCTGGCGCGACGGGCGGGCGTTCGCGGCGATGAAGTCGGCGGGCCTCGACGTCTCGGTTCGGGCGGGCGGCGAGACCGATCATCTGGCGGCTATCCTTTGGCTCGACGCCGAGCTCGACGTGATGCGGGCGACGCATGTGTGGACGTCGCTGACGCGCGCCACCCTCCTCGGCCAGCTTGCCGGCTGGCGGCGCGGACTGCCCGTGGTCAGCTGGCAGCACGCGGCCTATCTGAAGCCGGCCAACGCCTTTCTCCTGCGGGCGCTCCAGAGCCGCTCGGCGTTCTGGGTCGCCGATTCGTCCAGCGTTGCGGACCTGAGCGCGCGGCGGCTCGGCATTCCGCGCTCGCGGCTGATGACCTGGCCGATCTTCGCCGCCGACCGCGACGCGCCGACCGGCGCCCCGCTTCGACCTGGTCAGACGGTCCGGATCGGCAGCCTCGGGCGCCTCCACCCGGTCAAGGGCTATGACGTGTTGGTGAGCGCGCTGGCTCTGCTTGCGGCCAATGGCTTTAGCCCCCCCCAGCCGTTCGAGGTGTCGGTCGCGGGCGATGGCGACGAGGCGGCGCGCCTCCTCGCGCAGGCGCGGGACGCCGGTGTCCAGAACCTTCGCCTCGTCGGCTATGCGGAGCGGCCGTCCGACTATCTCGCCGGTCTCCACGCCTATGTTCAGCCGTCGCGGTCCGAGGGGTTCTGCATCGCGGCGCACGAGGCGATGGCGGCGGGGCTTCCGGTTGTCGGATCGGCGGTCGGCGAGATGGCGCGGACGATCCGCGGCGGCATCGACGGCTGGACGGTCGCGCCGGGCGACCCGGCGGCGCTGGCGGCGGCGCTCCGCGATGTCCTGTCCAGCCCCGAGCGGATCGCCGGCATGGGCCGCGACGCGAGGCAGCGGGTCCTCGAGACCTTCAGTCGGGAGCGCTTCGAGACTATCGGCCGAGCGATCGTCGAACGGCTCGGCGGGCAATCCGCTGCACGTTGATCGCCCCACGGAGCGGCGAGCGGTCGATGCGCTTGGCGTCGATCAGCGTCACCGGCCCGGCGGCGGACATCGTGTGCAAGCCGTCGGTGAAGCGCCCGAACGAGCGCGGCGGCCGGACCGGAGTCCCGGCGGAGGCCTGGAATTCGGTCGGCGTCAGCTGATGGATCCAGAGCGCCCGGATCGCGCCGCCATAGGTGTCGCGGCAATCCTGGACCGGAAGCACGAGCGTGCCGTCGACCACGAGCGGCGTCCCGCCCGGCCGGCTGCTGCCGGGGTCGCTTCGAACCGGGTTCAGCGGATGCGGATGCCAAGGCCCGGTGAGCGCATCGGCGAAGGCGACGTTGAGCGACGGAGCGCGCGCCGTCCCGCGCCCCGCAACCGAATAGAACAGCCACCAGCAGCCCTCGTGGAAGACCGGCGATGCGTCGACCGGCGCCACGCCGAGCTCGATCGCGGCGCAAGCTTCCCAACGGTGCGGATAGTCGATCGCCCGGTACAAGGTGAGACCGCCCGACTTGCTGGCCTCCGGCAGCATATAGGTGTCGCCCCCGTCCTCGATCACGAACGGGTAGGACAGGTGCCACGACTCGCTCAGGCACGTTCGGCTGTCCAGCAGGCGAAGGCCGGCGTCGAAGGTCAGGACGTCGATCGTCCCGATCCGGTCGCGATAGTCGTAGCGCTCGGCGAACACATGAAGCTTGCCGCCGCGCCACAGCCCGAACGGGTCGGCGAGAAAGCGGAACGACGTCTCCTCGGGCAGCCAGGTGATCGCCTCGAGCGCGCCGGCGGCGCGGCCCGCGACGAGCTCTGTCATCGGTGCGGCGACGATTCCCGGCCGCCAGATGTCGGATCTGAACATCAGGCGGTCGTGCGGCGATCAGGCCGCGACTTCAACGGGTCCCGTCTGGCGCTGCCAGCGCATCGGAGTCACGACCTCGCTTCCGGACGCCACGTCGACGATCGCCCGCGCCGCGCGGCTGGCGGACGGCTCATCGCGCAAATCGAAGCTCTGCGCGAACATCTGTTGCTGGACCGGCCGGTAGCGCAGCTGATCGGCGAACGCAGCATCGAGCGCCCCTTCCAGCCCGGCCACGCCGTTCAGCACCGGCCCCGCCCGCCAGTGAAGATAATTCGGGTCGGCGGCGTGATCGACGCCGTGGCTGTTCAGGAACAGGCAGGGCCTCGGCCTCAGAAGAAATTCATAGACCTGGCTCGACACGTCGCCGAGGTAGAGATCGGCGGCGTTGGTGTAGGTCATGTCGGTCGATGCGCTGCTGCCGAGATCGACGTGGATGTTCCGCGCCGTGCGGATGTGATCGGGGATCATGCCGGCCCGGTCGATCCGGAACTTGTCGATCGTCAGCACGAAGGGCCGGTGGAACAGCATCACATGGGGCGCGAAGATCAGATTATAGCGGCGGTCCCGGCAGAAATGCTCGAGCACCGCACGGCCGTCGCGATACCAGGACGACAGGTGCGGCGCGACGTGCGGATTGTAGAGGATCGTCGGCCGTCCGTTCGCCTGCATCTCAAGAAGCCGCGGCTGCTTCGGCACGATATCGAACTTCGGATAGCCGACGACGGTGATGCGGCTCGCCTCGACCCCCGCTTCGCGGATCAGCCGCTCGCGGATCTTGGGGCCGGAGACGAGCACATGATCGAAGCGCGTGCTGGCCCGGTTGAAGCCGATGGCGCGGTCGCCGGCGCCGTGGCGCGTGTGGATGAGCTTCAGATCGAGGCCATAGACGGTCTTCAGGATCGCCGAGGTCTTCTCCGCGACTACAAGCGCGTCGAACTGCCGGAAGAAGTCGAGATTGTCGCGGTAGACCGCGAGCTTGGCCGCCGGGAGCAGGCTGTCCAGCCGGTCCGCGACGAAGCGCGTCAGGCGGCTTCGAAGCCCCAGCTGGACCAGCGGCACATCGACGCCGGAAAGCCGGCAGAGCCGCCTTACCTCCTCGGTCAGCCGATTGGTGGTGGTCGCGAGCACAACCTCGACCCCGCCATGCCCGGCCGCGATCGCCATGGCGATCGGCAGGCTGTGCGCGACTTGGTGGATTTGGTCGTGGTTGAAAAGGAAGCCGATCTTCATGGCAGAACGACGAGGCCGCGCGCCTGCCACCCCAGTTCCCGCGGCGCGAAATTCCACCCCGCGGGCCGGGCATTATGACGCAGCCTGCCGACGGCGTTTCGGCCAGGTCCGGCCTCTCCCGGGTCGCCGGCAATCTCGCGCACCTGCTTGGCGGAAAGGCGGGCGCCGGGCTGATCAGCCTCGTCTACCTCGTGATCGTCGCGCGGAGCCTCGGCTCACGCGATTACGGCATCCTCGTCCTCGTCCACGGCTATGTGACGCTGGTCGGCGGCGTCGTCGCCTTTTCCGGATGGCATGGGCTGGTGCGCTATGGCGCGGAGGCGCTGGACAAGCGCGACGACGCGCGGCTGCTGCGGCTGGTTCGCTTCATGGCGCTCGTCGAACTCGGCTTCGGGATCGCGGCGATCCTGGTCGCCGCGGCGTTGGCGCCGCTCATCGGGCCGCGCCTCGGCTGGTCGCCCGATACCGTGCGGATCGCCATTCCCTACAGCCTGGCGATTGTCGCCGGCGTCCGCGCGACGCCGCAGGGCATCCTGCAGATCGCCGGCCGCTTCGATCTGATCGGCGCGCATCAGATGGTCTCCCCCCTCGCCCGGCTGATCGGCGCGGCGGCGGTCTGGCTCGCGGGCGGCGGCCTGTTCGGCTTCCTGGCCGTGTGGCTCGTCGCCGCGATCCTCGAAGGCGCGGCGATGTGGGCGTTTGGCCTGCGCGAGCTTCGCCGCATACGCCTGTCCGGCCGCTTGCTCGGCAGTGCGCGGGGCGTCATCGCCGAAAACGAGGGCCTCAAGCGCTTCGTCATCGCGACCAACGTCGACATCACGCTTCGCGAGCTGGCGCCGAACCTCGCGCCGCTGACGATCGGCTGGCTGCTCGGCCCGGCAGCGGCGGGGCTCTTCGCGCTCGCGCAGCGGGCAAGCACGATCCTCCAGCAGCCCGCCGCCCTGCTGGCGCAAGCAAGCTACGCGGTGCTCGCGCAGCTTGCGGTGGCGGGCGACCGCAAGGGCCTGCGCCAGACCGTGTGGCGCGCCGCGGGGCTCTCGCTCGCGCTGGCGGTGCCCGTCCTCCTCGTCCTCGCGGTCTTCGGCGATGCGATCCTGAAGGGCTTGGGCGGCAAGAGCTTTGCGGGCGGAACCGCGGTGCTCATGCTGGTCGCCGCCGCGCGCGCGCTCGCGCTGCCGGCCGCGCCAGCCGGCGCCGCGCTGACCGCGCTCGGGCGGCCGACCGCATCGGTCTGCGTCAACGTCGCGACCAGCCTCGGCACCTATCCGCTGCTCCCGCTTTTCCTGATCGCGTTCGGCCTTCAAGGCGCGGGCTGGCACGCGCTGCTGCAAAATGCCGCTGCCGCGGTTCTCCTGATCTGGCTTTTCCGTCGAGCATCGTCTGGAACTCGGCTATGAGACGCCGCGAGCCGAATTAGAGTGCAGGTGGTTGCCACGCCCGATCCGCTGGAAGACGCGAACGCCGAGTCGGGCCTCGCCGCCGCCTATCTCGAGCACCGGCCGGCGCTGCTGCGCTTCCTGACGGCGCGGACCCGCGATCCGTCGGAGGCCGAGGAGATCCTCCAGGACCTGTGGTTCCGGATTCGCGGCGGCGCGTCCGGCCCGGTCGCAAACCCGCAGGCCTATCTGCACCGGAGCGCGCTCAACCTCGCCAACGACCGAAGCCGGGCGCGCGGGCACCGGGTCCGGCGCGAAGCGGAGTGGGTCGAGGTTTCGACCAGCCGGAGCGGCAGCGGCGAAGCGATCGAGGACTATCCATCGGCGGAGGCCGCCCTTGATGCCCGTCGCGAAACCGCGAAGGTGGTGAGCGCCGTCGCGCTGATGCCCGACGGCGCGGCGCGGGTTTTCCGCCTTCACAAGCTGGAGGGCCTTAGCCACGGCGAGGTCGCGGCGACGCTTGGAATTTCGAAGAGCGCGGTGGAAAAGCACATGGCAGTCGCGCTCCGCCATCTTTTACGCGCGCTCGGACGTGAGGCGGGGGGCGATCGGTGACGTCTTTGATTCACAGCATGCCGGGCAATCGGCCGATATTGGGACAAAGGCGCTCGTGACTTCCTTCGAAACCCGCCTCGACGAAGCCTGCGCCTGGGCGGCGCAGCTGTCGTCCGACGACGCGGACTGGGAAGCGTTCACGCTCTGGCTGGAGGCCGACGCCGAGAACGTTCGCGCCTACGATGTCGTCGCCGCGCTGGAAGGCGATATCGAGGCCCAGGCCGGCGCCATCCAGGCCGCGCTTCCATCGAACGACACCCCCCCCGTGCGCCGCCGGCGCTGGCTGCCGTTCGCTGGCGCGGCCGTCGCGGCGTCGCTCGCGGCCCTCATCGCCGTTCCAGCGATGCAGAATGGCGCGCCGGAGGCGACGACCTACGACACGGCAGCGACCGCCGGACGAACGCTCGCGCTCGACGGCGCCCATGTCCGCCTCGACACGCGCACGCGGATCACGGTGAGCAAGGACAGACGCCATTTCGAGCTCGCGTCGGGTGCCGCCTATTTCGACGTGAAACACGATCCCGAGCATCCTTTGGTGGTCACGGCTGGCGGCTATGACGTGCGCGACATCGGCACCAGGTTCGAGGTTTCGAGCACGCCCGACCATCTTTCGGTGTCGGTCGCGGAAGGCCAGGTCGAGGTCGCGGCGCCGGGCGCGGCGGCGACTCCGCTGATTGCAGGACGGCGCCTCGACATCTCCCTGTCCCAGCGCCAGGCCGAACAGGCGGTCGTAGATCCGGCCGACATCGGCGCCTGGCGCAGCGGACAGCTGCGCTATCAGGACGCGCCGCTTTCGCTGGTCGTCAACGACGTCAATCGCTATTCCAAGCGCCGCGTGACGGTAGACCCGAGCGCCGCAGACCTCCGCTTCTCGGGTGTCATCGAAATTGGGGACGGATCGCGCCTTGTCGAGCGAGTGCAGCAGCTCTTGCCGGTCGAAGCGAAGATGGTCGGCAGCACGACGCACCTCCTGCCTCGCGGCGCTCGCTAGCCTTGCCCTTGGCGGCCCGGCGCTCGCCGAGCCGAAGCAACAGGTTTCGATCGCGCCGGGCGGCCTTTCCGACGCCATCGCCGACCTTTCGCGCCAGCTGAGCCTGTCTATCGGCTATGCGACCCCCCTGCCGGCGACATCGACGCCGGGACTGCGGGGACGCTTCGAACCCGAGGCGGCGCTCCGCCGCCTGCTTCGCGGCAGTGGGATCACCGCCGTCCAGATCGATCGCGGCGTCTTCCGCCTGACGGCAACCCCGCGACGCGGCGCGACGCCGGCGCCGATGCCGCAAACCGCGGATGAGATTCTGGTCGTCGGGACGAAGCGGCGGGAGAGCCTTGCCGACGTGCCGTTCGCGATGTCCGTCGTGAACGTCGGCGGCACCCGGCTCGCCGACCGCGCGGCGACGACCGACGATGTCGTGTTCGCCGCGGGCGACGTGCAGCTTACCAATCTCGGTCCTGGCCGGAACCGCCTGTTCATCCGCGGCGTCGCCGACAGTGCGTTCAGCGGCCCGACGCAGTCGACCGTCAGCATCTATCTCGACGACGCCCGCATCAACTTCAACGCGCCCGATCCCGACCTTCGGCTGGTCGACGTCGATCGGGTCGAGGTGCTGAAAGGGCCGCAGGGCTCGCTCTACGGCACCGGCGCGCTGGGCGGCATCTATCGGATCGTGCCGAACAAGGCGGTCTTTGGCGAAACGTCCGGACGCGTCGCCGCCGGCCTTTCCGCCGTGGCGCACGGAGCGCTCGGCGGAAGCATCGAAGGCACGCTCAACCTTCCGCTGCTCGACGACAGCGCGGCACTCCGGCTCACGGGCTATGTCATCCGCGACGGCGGCTGGGTCGACGACAGCGGCCGGGGCGCGATGGATGTCAACCGGGTGACGACCAAGGGCGTTCGCGGCTCGTTTCGCGCCGCGCTGGACGATGACTGGACGATCGAAGCGGCCGGCGTCGCGCAGTTCATCGGTGCCCGGGACAGCCAATATTCGTTCGTCGGCGCGCCGCCGCGCTCTCGCTCGACCGCCTTCGCCGAGCCGAGCGACAACGATTTCCTGCACGGCCGGCTCGCGCTGTCGGGCCATCTCGGCCGCTTCGACCTGAACTCGACGACGGCGATCGTCTCGCACCGCGTCGAGAACCTCTACGACGCGAGCAGCGCCGCGGCGCTTTTCGGCCGGGCTGCCCCCTTGCGCTACGACGACCTCCAGACGCTGACGCTGGCGACCCATGAGACCCGGCTTAGCGACGCCTCACTCGAGCGGCCGTGGGTGATCGGGATTTCGCTCCTCTCCGCCGCCAGCAAGCTGCGCGGCGACCTCCTCGATCCCGTTCTCGCCCCGGCCACCGTGATCCGGCTTCGCCATGACGTTCAGGAGGGCGCGTTGTTCGGCGAGGGCACGGTGTCGCTGCCGGCGAATTTCGAGGCGACGGGCGGGCTTCGCCTGTCGCTGACCGCGTCGCACGACGAATCGAGCCAGAGCCGGGAGGACCGGGCGACCAAGATCGCGGTGACTCCGATGCTCGCGCTCAGGTGGCGACCGACGCCGACGTTCCAGCTCTATGGCCGCTTCGCAAGCGCGCTTCGGGCCGGCGGGCTCAACCCGAGCGGTGCGCCCGTGAGCTTCAAGTCGGACAAGCTGGAGAGCTTCGAGCTGGGAGGTCGGCTGTCTTCCGACGATTCCCGCCTGCTGCTGTCGGTCGACCTGTTCCGGGTCCGCTGGCACGATATCCAGTCGGACCTGCTGGAAGCGAACGGCCTCGTCACGACCGCGAACGTCGGCACCGGCCGCAACCTCGGCGCCGACGTCAGCCTCATCGCGCGTCCGATGCCGGGCTGGCGGCTCGAGGCGGGCGCTGTCGTTCAGGAGGCCGAGCTGCGGCGCACCGTGGCGGTAACCGCCGGTCAACGCGAACCCGGCCTTCCAAGTGTACCCGACCGCACGTTCCGCCTCGGCCTGACGCGCGAGATCGCGATCGGCGACAACCGCTTCTCGGTCGACATCACCGCCCGCTACGTCGGCAAGTCGCGCCTGTCGTTCGACTCGAGCCTGGACCGCCGCATGGGCGGCTACACGACGGCGGACGCCCAAGCGACCTACGCCACGGGTGCGTGGCGATGGTCGGCGACCGTGACGAACCTGCTTGGCGACGACGGCGATACCTTCAGTTTCGGCAATCCCTTCTCCATCCGCTCGCAGGATCAACACGTAACCGTCCGGCCCCGCTCAGTGGAACTACGTGTCGAGCGGACGTTCTGAGCCGCGCCTTCTCATCCATCTCCGCCACTTCTGCCGCCCTCATGCTGCTGTTCGAGCGTCTCGGCCCCTCCGTCACATAACGGCATGCTATCGTCTCTCCAGACTAGCGGGCGACGCGATGGGAACGGACATCCAAAGTTACCGCCAGTTGCCAAGCCAGCGCGGCGGCAGACCGTCCACGATATCCCCGTGCCAAAGAATTCGCTCGGGTCTTCTCAGGCGGGGAGCGCCGCAGACTGCTTGCGCACGCGCTCTCGGGGTCCTGAAAACCCCTATCCTGCCGAACCCCACTCTTACCCTTCGTGCAAGAAGAGCTCGAATGGCGCCCCGCGGCAGGTGGCTCGAGGCAGTGCTTCAATCATAACTCCATATCAAAATTTCGCTCTTTCACCCGCTCGGCGACCATGCGTCGGTCCAGGATACGCTCGACGACAGCGACCGCGCCCGGCTGCATCTTATCCAGCGCCTGCTTGGCGGCTCCTGCCTCACAAACTTGCTCTATGGTCGGTCCGAACCCGGTGATCTTGCGCCTCTCAATTCCCTGCCGCGCGACGAGGTAGCGCTCGCACGCTGCGTAATAGGACTCGCGGTTGTCTCTTATGCTGCCTGGACGGGCCAGCTCGGCCGTGGGCCCGCGCGATCCCCCGCCATAGTCCAGCGTCGTGTCCTTGGTCCTCTCGCGCGACAGGCGCCGCGTCAGCTTGCCCTGATCGGCGAACACATCCTGCCCGTAGTGGAGCTCGACCCCGTCGCGATGCCGCGATAACGCAACGTAGGCGGCGTGGCGATCCATGTGCTCAGACGCCAGCACATAGGCCCGGTCAACCGTCACCCCTTGGGCCTTGTGGATGGTGGCAGCGTAGCCGTGGTCGATCTCGGCATAGTCCTTGAGGTCAAACGCGGTCCGCGCGCCACCGTCGAGCATGACCGTCATCCGATGCTCGGTCACCTGCTCGATCTGTCCGAGCGTGCCGTTCTTGACCCCGAGGCTGCGCTCGTTCCGCAAGAACATGACTTTGTCGCCGCTCGCGAACCGCCGCTCACCGCGCTCGGTCATCACCTCCACGTCGTCGCCGAGCTGGCCGGACGCGCGGACATGATCGCGCGCCAGCGTGTTTAGCTGGCGCGCGTCCTCCCGCGTGTAGGCGAGGATCACCGACGAGCCGCCACTCTTGTTTGCATCGGCCCAGTGTTCAACCAGCGCAGTACGGGCCTCCTCATGGGTGCCATGCGCGATGACCGCACCGGCCTCCGCATAGCGTCCGAGCGCCGCGCCGGTCCGCGCGGTGGCGAGTTCAACGGTCGCCTCGCGCTGCCAATCGGCCCGCTGCCGCTGCACCGTCGCGATCTCCGCAGAGCCATGGCGCTCCTGGAGCGCTCGGAACCCAGCTCCGGCCTCGATCGCCTGCAGCTGTTCGGGGTCGCCGACCAGCACCACCTTGGCCCTGGCCTCATTGGCGTGGCTCAGCAAGCGCTGAAGCTGCCGCGACCCGACCAGGCCGGCCTCGTCGATCACCAGAACGTCGTTCGAGGTGAGCTCATCGTAGCCTTTGCCCCAGGCGTGCTCCAGGCTCGCGAGCGTCCGGCTAGGGATGCCGGAGCCTGCCTCCAGTCCTTCGGCCGCAATGCCCGACAGCGTCGCACCGCGCACGCTGAACCCGCTTGCCTCCCATGCCTCGCGCGCACTCCCGAGCATCGTGCTCTTGCCCGTCCCTGCAAACCCGGTGACCAGCGCGAGGCCGTTGCCAGCGGTCACATGCTCGAACGCCGCGACCTGCTCGTCGCCGAGGCCCGCGTCACGCAGCGCGGCGTCGGCGTGGCGGCGATCGACGCGGTGGTGTGTGTCGCGCGAGAGGTCGTCCGCGGAGCGCGCCAGCCGCCTTTCGACCGTCACCATCTCGCGGCTCGAGAGACGGTCCTGGCCCTTGTCGTCCCTGCCGAGCGCGACCAGCTCCGGCGAGCGCTCCACCTTCGCCATGACCTGCGCGAACTGCTCCGCGCCGTCGCTGTGCCGGTGCAGGAACCGCGCCAGATCCAGGCGGGTGAACGTCGACTGCCCATGCGTGATGGTGCGCAGTGCGATCGCCGGGTCGGCGGCGATGCGCTCGCCGTTCCGGCGCGCGATCTCGCGGTGCTCGGCGGCGCGCTCGGCAAGCTCGCCACGCGCATCGCGGTCCTTGGCTGCCGGGCCGATCTTGTTCTGCGGCTCGAGCACGATGTCCTGCGCTTCGAAGCTGCGATGATCGATCCGCGCATCGTACCCAAGCTCCGCCAGCTTGGCATTCGCGGCCTCGGCCCAGGCCTCCCGCCAGTGCGTCAGCTCGGCCGTGGCGTTCCACTCGCGAACCTTAGCCCCGAACCCGTGCTCGTTGACCTCGCGCATCGTCAGCATGACGTGCGCGTGCGGCTTTGCCTCGCCGTCATCGGCGACCGACCAATGGACGTTCAGGTCAGCGACCATGCCGCGGCTGACGAAATGCCGGTCGACAAACTGGCGCGCCAGCTCGGTCGACTGTTGGGGCGTCAGCTCGCGCGGCAACGCGAACTCGACCTCGCGCGCGAGCTGCGCGTCCTTGCGACGCTCGGTCGCCTCAACCTCATTCCACAATGTGGCGCGGTAGGCGAGACGCTCGGGCGCGCCTGCCGGCAGCAGCACTTCGGAGTGGATGACATCGTCCTTGCCGGTGAAGTCGTGAATGCGTCCGAGACGCTCGTCCTGAAGCGCCGAAGCCGAACGGTACGCCGCGGCCGCAACCGCACTGCGGCCCTCGGCTCGCGAGATGACCTTCACCGAGAAGTGATAGATCGCCATACACAAACGCCACTCTTGGGCAACGCCCATCAAGCACGTCGGCACCGCCGACGTATAAGCGCGCACTCCCTCATTCTATTCGGACGTGACGAAGCGCTCAAGACCAAGTCACATCCAATGTGGACCCGATCGTGCGGAGCCAACCACGGCGGCCGGCGGTTTCACAGATGTGTGAACGCCCAAGCCCGGAGAGTGGCCATGCGTAAGCCCCGCGACATTGATGCCGAGCTCAAGGCTCTGGCCGACCGGCAACGAACACTCAAGTCGAAGAAGATCGCGCAACTCGGCGAAATGGTCGTCGCGACCGGCGCCGACGCGCTCGATGCGGAGACACTCGCCGGGGTGCTGCTCGATGCGGCAAAGCGTGATGCGACAGACGATGCCCGGGAGGCGTGGCGCACGAGTGGCGCGAGTTTCTTTCGCAGCGCGCGAGGGCGGAGCCGCCAAGCTGCAGCACGCGATCGCGGCGACCGCGCGGGCGGCTGAGCGAACAGCTGCCGCGCAGCATCGATTGGAGGCGGCACGGCTGCGCGCCGATACAAGGGACTGGGTCATGCAGCGCCGTGAGCGAACCCACCGCCTGATTCAGCTCGGTGGGCTGGTCGACAAGGCCGGGCTCCTGCCGCTGATCGGCGACGACGATCCCGACGCGACCTTGCTCGGTGGGCTGCTGTTGCTGCGGGCCGATCTTCTTGACGGATCGGCACGCGACCGGCTGGCGGCATGGCGCCGGCGCGGCCAACGCGCGTTGCGCGGCGCGTCCGAGGGACAGGGCTCGTGAAGTGGTTTCTCTTCATGGTTGTTGCCGCAGCGGTGGTCGCCTGGATCGTCGGCATGGCCCTCCTGAAGGTCATGCTAGCGATCGGCGTCTCATCAGAGATTGCCATCCATGTCGCGACCAAGGTCTTCCTGGTCGGCGCGTTCGGGCTGCTTGTCTACGGGGCGCTGTGGACACTGCGTCAGATGAACGAGGCGCCGTTCGGCATCGACGTCACCCACGGCTCGGCGCGCTTCATGAACGACATCGGCACCGCGAAGTTGGCCAAGAGCGACGGCCTTATCGTCGGTCGCGATTTCGCGACGCGCAAGCTGCTACGGTTCGATGGCGAAGGGCACTTGATGACCCTTGCGCCGACCCGCTCGGGCAAGGGTGTCGGCACCATCATCCCCAACCTCTTGACCTATGCAGGGCCGGTGGTGTGCATCGACCCCAAGGGCGAAAATACCCAGGTGGCAGCCACGCGCCGATGCACGTTTGGCGCCGTCCATGTGCTCGACCCGTTCGGCGTCAGCGGGGCGATAAGCGACGCCTACAACCCGCTCGACGCAATCGATCCGGCGAGCGCCGACGGTCCCGAAGACGCGGCGGCGCTTGCCGACGCGCTGGTCGCCGACCCGCCGGGGCAGGTGCATGAGGCGCACTGGAACGAAGAGGCCAAGGCGCTCATCGCCGGCATCCTGCTTCATATCGCCGATGACCCGCGCCCCGAGCGCCGGACGCTCGCGCGGCTGCGCGAGCTGCTGACGTTGCCCCCCGCGTTCTTCGCGGCGCTGCTCGACGATATGGCGGCGAGCGATGCGGCACGGGGGTTGGTGGCACGTGCCGCCAACCGGCAGCGCGGCAAGTCCGACCGCGAAGCGACCGGCGTGCTGTCGTCGGCGCAGCGCCATACGCACTTTCTCGACAGCGAACGCATCGACTCGGTGACCTACCCTCGACGTTCAACCTCGATGCGCTGCGCGATGGCAACGCATCGCTGTTCATCGTGCTGCCGCCCGACCGGCTGGCGCATCACAGCCGCTGGTTGCGGCTGATGGTGGTGCAGGTGATCACCGCGCTGACGCGTGGTGGTCCTAGCGAGCGCGGCAGCAAGCCGGTGCTGCTATTACTCGACGAGTTCGCGGCGCTAGGACGGCTGGAGCCGGTGGCGCGCGCAATGGGGCTGATGGCGGGCTATGGCTTGCAGCTGTGGCCGATCCTCCAAGATATCCATCAGCTGCGCAGTCTCTACGGCATCGATGCCGGGTCGTTCCTCTCGAACGCCGGCTGCGTCCAGCTGTTCAATGTCGGCGACATCGACGCTGCAGAATGGGTCAGTCGAACGCTCGGCGATACCAGCGTCCATGAGTTCTCAAAGGGTTATGCCGATGACGACGGCAGCGCGCTGTTCGACCGGCCGGGCGGCAATGAGATCGCGCCGTTCGCGGAGCATGTAGTCAAGCGCGCGTTGCTGACGCCCGACGAAGTTCGGCGACTGCCGAAGGACGAGGCGATCCTGCTGCTGCAGGGCCAGCCTCCGGTCCGGGCGCTGAAGGTGCGCTACTATGCCGATGCGGAGTTTAAAGGGCTCTACGCCCCGAAGGCCTAGCGCATGTCGATACCCAAACATGGGCATATGGCGCCCCGCCGAAGCGGGGCGCCGGGCCGGTCAGCGAGACCAGATCAGCGAGAAGCTCTCGCCGTCTTCGGCCGCGACCAGGCTCGCGTAGATCGGGGCGGGAAGGCTCGGATCGTCGAGCTTGCAGCTGACGTATTCGCGGTCCTCGCGGGAGGTCTTGGTCCAGCCTGCGCCGAACTCGACACGGCCGGCGTAGAAGCGAAGATCGGGCGCCTTTTCGTTGTCGGTCGCCACGGGTCGGATTGTCGTCTTGACGTTGAGGGTGAGCGTCTTGACCGCGCCGGTGTAGCCGTCCGCGGTCTTGGTGAAGGTGCCGATGGTTGCCATTGTAAGTCTCCTGTCTTCGAGCCCGCGCCGATCGCGGCCTCGATGGCGTGACAGGGGGCGAGGCGGACGGCGCCGCATCCGAGGGACCGGAGCAAGAGCGGAGGACCGGGCAGGCCCGGCTATTTTGTCTCGCGACGCAAAGACGGCTTCAGCCGGCGGCGCAAAATAGTCGGCAGGCCCGGTTGCGGCTTAGCCGGACGAGGCGAAGCCGTCCTCGCCCACCACAGCCATTCGACGAGGCCGCTGGTGCGCCTCAGGGAGACCAACTGAACATTGCAAGCTAGGACCGCCACAGACCAACGGAACTGTCCCATCTGACGGTAGCGCCACGCCCACCGCTGCCCAGAAGGTCATGGACGGCGGAAGTCGGCCAATGCTGGCTGGCCACTTTGAGCCGATAGCGAAAGCCGAGTGGATCGTTCCAAAACATTTTTGCTCGGCAGGCATGAAACGCTTCCGATAGAAGACTCGATGGCTAAGTTGGAATAAGGAATGCCGGAGGCAATCGGTCCGGTGGTGTGCCGCGCACCGGCCAAGGTGCTGCCGGATTCAGGGGGGGCAAGAGTGGCACCGATAAGTGAATCTGACCGTGCAAACGTAAGCGGCTCGGGCAGGGATCACGGAGTGTGGGGAAGCCCTCAACTTCGCCCAATAGGCTTCGCGTTAGCTGCCGCGATTGTCATCTGCGCCGTCGCCATGGCCTATCGAATTTCACTTTGCTCGCAATTTGACGGCAGCTTCTCTCTTGAGAAGCTTTTCTCCTTTAAATGCGAGTTGACGCCAAGGGCGTCGTCGACGCAGCCTACAGTGGCAACATCCCAATCAATTCCCCGCCCGATCGTCTCGCGGGCGGCGTTAGCGGCCCCAACCCTGACGGGGCTCAAGGGCTACGTATCGTACCGCGTGGACAGCGGCATTCCCCGAGAGTCGGGCAGCCTGCGATTGAGAGACGAAAATTACGCTCTTCCGTTCGCAGAAGTGGCCGCCGGAACTTTGCTCGTCGCTACCCGGCCCAAGCACGTGCGGCAAAGGCCCTTCGAGCAAAGCGATGGACGCCTGATGAACGAAGGCCAATGCTTCCGGGTCATCCTTGGTGCCAAAATCCAAGACGAAGTACCGACCGATGAATCGTCGGGCGGTTGGTTGCCTGTGACAACAGACTGCGCCGTTGCGAACAAAGACGCAGCACCCAACGACAGCAAGTCGCCGCGACTCCGCCTCCCTCAAGCGCAGGACACTTCGCGGGGCCAAGACCAGAATGATCCTCTCGGCGCTGCCCTAGCTGTCAAAAAAGATCTTTCATTAAAGGTATCAAATAAGGGCGCTACGACGCTCCCCAAGAAGGCCCTTAGCCCGCCTCAAACCGGGGCCTTGGCAAGGGTTGACAGCATTCCGACCGCGTCGATGACGGGGACGACACCAGAGACGAAGCTAGTTTTCAGGCCCGTCAAGACAACAGCGGCGAAGTCGAGTGATGGCAAGCCAGCTAGAATGTTCGTTAGGTTTCCGGCAGACTCCGATCAGATAACGGGCGCGTCGCTGTTAGCGATACAAAAAGCAGTTGATTTTGCAAAAGAGCATCCAAAATTCTTGGTCGTTCTCATTATTCGCGCCGGGCAGGAAGGGAAAAATCCGGACGAACTTGTAAAAAAAAGAGGACGCGCTATCCGAGACGCGCTCGTGTCAGAAGATGTTCTCAAATCAAAGATTTTATTCCTTCCCATTGTCTATTCGAGTAATGAGGAAGATGACCGTATCTCTGACATTTTAATTACAATGGCAATTTCTGAACTTGCTGCTGGGGATCTTCGTCAACTTAATTGAGTCAATCGATCAAGGCGGCCTCGCTCAGCGTGGCGAGCCGCTCCGTGCAAGCCCTCTCGACCAGCTGCTTCAACAACTCAACACGCCCGCCGAGCCAAGCGAGCTGCTCGGCGGTAATCCGGTAGCTGCGGGAGTAGCGCGCCTTCACATAGGCCTCTCTTAGCAACTCAAAACAGCGCTTTTGCGCCTTCGTCTCTGCTGGCCAAACTGCCTTCAGTCGAGGCTCAAGCTCCTCGGCCTGCTGTCGCAGCCGGTTCAGGTTGTGGGTCTTGGGACTGTAGAGCGACCGTACCAAGAGGAAGCAATGGTACAGGCGCTCGACCGTCTGGTGCATCAAGAATGCTGCATCCTTCAGATCGCCTTCCGAGATGTAGAAGTTCGCACCCTTCTGCGCCTTGCCCGCGCTCTCGAACCACTCCTCAAAATAGTCCCGCGTCTCTTGCAACGCTTGGGCCGCCGACAGCAGTTGCGGCTCTGCGAACGAATGCCCCGGCTCTTCGGCCAGCACGATCCCGTCGCGCAGGATATCGAGGAAGAAATACCGCCCCAGCCGAAGCTTGTCGTTCACATCATCCAGACTGTGAACAATCAAGCTGACCGGCGTCCTGAGCTTCGCGCCGTCGCTTAGCTCCTCAAGAAACCGCTCCTCCGTCTTGCCCCAGAACTCGGGAATGTTCGTCAGCTCCTCCCGATCGACCACGAGCAGCAAGTCATAATCGGAGAAGTAGCGCCCGACCGGGTCTTCGACCCAGTCGCCGCGCGCATAGCTGCCGTAGAGTATGACCTTCAGAAGCTTGCCGCCGCGCAGGTCCGGCATGGTCCGCCGCGCGGTGGCAAACTCGAACCCCTCCCGAATAACCTCCAGCACGAACGCCAACTCGCGCCGCTTACCTTCGGGCAGGTGATCGAGGCTGGTCTTCATCAGGACCAGCCTCGCGTTTTCTCGTGTCAAAGCCAAGGGTCTAATCAAACCTCCGCCGCTCCCATGCGGAGCAGCGCGACAGTGCAAGCGTCTCACCCGCTCTGGCCAGCTCAACCTCAGCGGCGACGATACTGCCGGTCCGCCGCGCAACCCGCGCCCATGTGTCCATCGTCCAACGCCGGTCGAACTGGCGGTTGCATCGCAGCCGCTTGCCCGTCGGCCCGACAAGCGCAGACAGGAAGGCATGGCTTACGACCGTTGGCTCCGCCTCGTCAAGGCCCAAGTCGCCGACCACGAACAGCCGGTCGCCATCCATTGCGCCGAGCAGCCAGCAGGCGATGCCGATCGGGTCGAACAGCTTCACCAAGGGACGGACGCTCAAGTCCCCGAACTCCTGCGCTGCAAGCCGGATCCGGATCGTTGGGGTGATTAGATAATGGATTGAAGGTGCCATGATACGGCTCCTGCAAAGCGGCCCGCGACGAACCCCGAGCGGCAAGTTAGCATCACCCTGCGACCGGCGCGGGGACGAGGGTCGCGATGAGGGCATACTGCGTGACCTGCGAGACGCCGCCGCGCGCCGTGTAGGTCGCAGGCGGGAACGCCAGCCACCTCGGCAGCCAGCCTTCGGCCTTCGGACGCCCGTTCTCACCCGCAAGGCAATCCCGGATGATAGCCTTGATCGTCGCGCCTCTCTCGGCCTTGTTGGCGTCGGCGACCTCCGGCCCCGCCACCTCGGCGAGCATCGCCACCAAGACCTCGCGGTCGCGGATACCGGCAAACAGCGCGTCGTCCGGCTCGTAGACCCCGTGGAGGTCCGCCCCGATGTGCCGCCCGACCGCCTCGACCACGCCGCTTCCGGCCTCCAGCGTCTCGCCCATGACCACGGCAAGCACATGGCTCACCGCCTCGTCATCGAGCACCAGCAGCTTGGCGAACACCGCAACGACGCCGCTGCCGCGCTCCTGACCGCCGGTGACGGTTGGACTCTCCGCGTCAAACTCGAGCAACGCCAGCACCTCGCGCCGCTTGGCGTCGAACGCACCTTCCGAGGGACAACTCTCAACGCTCTCGGCGATGGCATCGCTGCCCGCCCGCTGCGCCTCGACCCGCACCGCCCACAGGCTCGACCCTGCAATCATGTGCGCGACCGCCAGCCGCAGCGCCACGCTCGGAAAGTCGGTCAGCTTGGCGCGGACGGCGGCATGGCGGTGAAGGTCGACATAGGTCTGGATGGCTCCGGTGATCTCGGGCCGGTTGGGACGTGTGTCCTCCGTGACCGCGCTCTCACCGCGCGCCAGCCGCTGCGCCTCCTTCCGGCTCAACCAACCCTCATGCGCCTCGACCTCGCCGCGCTCCGACACGGTGATTAACACCTTGCCGCCCCTGGTGCGCGCAACCTTCTCGTGCTCCCAGCGCTGGAACGACTGCCCGCGCTCCAGCACCTCGACGGTCCAGCCGCCCTCGCGGTAGCCTTCCGCCTTGGCCGCGACCGCCGCCATCTGCAGGCTCCAGAACAGGTCCGCATCGCTGAAATAGCTGTCCTCGCCGAACAGGTCGGCAACGATGGGTGCGGGATAGTCGGCAAGGTCGAACAGCGCCGCCTTGGTGGTGATCGACGCCCCGCCGAACAGCCATGCCTTCAACTGATGGCCGCGCGGAACGTAGGCCTGCGGGTCGCGGTACAGCGCCAGCCAGTCCTTCTGCCGGGCGATGGGGGCCAAGGTCAGCTGCCGCACGGTTCCGGCATCGATCTGCTGCTCCGCATAGAGCTTCCTGATCCGCGGATGGAGGTTGCCCAGCGCCAGCACTCGCTTCACCGCCAGCTCCGGCAAGCCGAACACGGTCGCTATGTCCTCGACGCTGCGTCCTTCGGCGATCAGCCGGGTGAAGGTCTGCCAGCGGGTGACCTCATCGGGATCAAGCCGGGCGGTGTTCTCAATTAGCGAGGCCTCGACCGCCGCTGCGTCGTCACCCGCCTCGATGATCGCGCAAGGCAGCGGCTCGGCCTGGGCACCTTTGCCGACCACGGCTTGCGCCGCATGGAAGCGCCGCCGTCCCGCGATGATCTCGAAGGTATCGGGCGAACTGTTCTGACGGACGAGCAAGGGCACCAGTACGCCGCGCGCTCTGACCGAGGGCAGGATGTCGCTGATGTCGGGGGCTTTGCGTCCCGCCCGCATGTTGGCGGCGGAGACTGAAAGGTTGGTCATGGGAATATGGGCCAGTTGCATGTCTCTTCTCCTTCAAACCAACCCGGCCCCGGGAAGGCGGGGTGGGCGGCAAGAAGCGACCCGGCAGGCCCGCCGATCGAGGCGGGCAGCACCTGCAAGGCCGAAACGGAGTGGAGGACCGGCAACGCCGGTTGCGGCACGCCGCGGCGGGCCTAGAGGCGAGCGACGCCCACCCCGCCTGGCCGGATACGGCCAGCACAGACGTCAGCGCAAAGACGCTGGCAGGTTCGCGGTCAGCGACCGCGCATAACGCCAGTGCTTGTTACCCCAGAGCAGACACCGCGATGCGGGCTCGGTGGCGCAGCGAGCGTAGCGGCGCGGGAAATAGAACGCTGTGAGGGCGCGCCCGAGGTCATCAAAAGCGGTTGCGAGTGCTATGCGGCAAGTATTCGAGATCTGTTCGTTCGCACCCCGCATGGGCTGGAAGCGATGCACGGCTGCACTTATGGTCGATAAGGCTTGCGGGAGGATGACGGGTGTGCGGTTGGAAACGAGGCGAACGTTAGGAGCCTTTTACACGCCGGCAAATTTGGCTGCCTTGGTCGCAAGTTGGGCGATCGACGATCAAGACCTTCGCGTGTTGGAGCCGAGTGTCGGATCTGGCTCCCTTCTCGATGCAATCGCTGCCAGACTAACTGAGGTCGGTGGTGGAAGTGTCGTCGGTTACGAGATCGATACACCTACAATGCAAAGACTTGGCCGCTTCAGCGACACTCCGAGCGTACAAGTTCTGAACGCTGATTTTTTCGACATCGACGGCGCAGGCGATTTCGACGTTGTCGTTGCGAATCCGCCGTTTACGCGAAACCATCTTTTAAAAGCCGACGTGCGCCGCAAATTGAAGTTGAGACCTGAGGCCGTCGGGGTGGTTTCAGGAGCGCCAGGGCTTTGGGTTTATTTCATTCTTGCAACTTTGCAGCATCTTCGGCTTGGCGGCCGAATCGTCTTTGTTTTGCCTGGCGCCGCAGAATTCGCCGATTACGCGGATCGAATGTTACAGCACTTATGCGCTGAATTCGTTTCGGTTGAGCTGATCTCGATCGACGACGCAATCATGTGGGAGGGCAAAGCTCAAGAGCGGGCCTCAGTGCTGATCGCTAAAGGATATCGTTCTGGCGCGGCCGCCTGCGTCGTAAGACGGCACGCTACCACCGACGGTCTAATCGGGGAGGGTACGTTTTCCGGTCGACCGATACCTACCACGTCTCACGCCGTTCTGGGGGCGATAGCACGAATTGAAATCGGCGCGGTCACAGGCGCGAACGACATTTTTTTGCTTTCGCACGATCAGGCGATCAAGTCGGGCATCGATCCGGATGACTTCCGTCTGGCGGTGGCCCGTGCCCGACAAGTTCGCGGAATAGCGGTTACTGCGGACGAGTTGGGCGCATCCGCCCGGACGGGCGAACGGACGTTGTTGCTCGCGCCTCGCCAGCTCGGTCCGCGTGGCGGAGCAGTAAGGTCGTATCTTGCTCAGATTGACCGACATCGGAGGCGCAATACCCTTTGGCTAAATAAGCGAAGCCCTTGGTGGCTTGTCCAACTCGGGAATCCTGCCGACGCAGTTCTCACATACATGAACCATTTTGGTCCAAAGCTGACGCTGATTGAAGCCGGCCTCGCCGCGACTAATACGGTCCACAAATTATCATTCCTTTCGCGGCAGATCAGCGACCACCGAACGGCTGCGGTTTCGATGCTGACGACCTACACTCAAGCCCACGCGGAGATGATTGGACGAGTTTACGGAGGCGGCGTGCTAAAGTTCGAACTTAAGGACGCTCGTAAGCTTCCATTGCTGCTTCCGGAGACAGGAGTATCGTCCGCCGTTTTCGCTAGGGTCGATACAGCTTTGAAGTCGGGCGCGCTCGAAACGGCACGCGGCCTAGCGGACGCAGCAATAATGCCCAAATTTTTTGGTGCGGGGTGGCAAGAAGTGCAGGCAGAGCTCGCCTCCCGACTCTTAGAGGCGCGCACGCTTCGTAACTCGCGGGCTGGAAAGAGATGACGACATTGTCTGAACAACTGAATTTCAGCGCAGATGCAGGCGTAGTAGCACGGCTCGGCCGCGAACTGGTCGGCCGGCAGGAAACTGCTTTAACTGAACTTGTTAAGAACGCTTACGATGCCGACGCTACGGATGTTGACGTATTCTTGGAGACAGAAGGTGGTCGGCCCGTTGCGCTCATAATCACTGATAACGGCACGGGCATGTCAAGGACCGAGTTGGTGTCCGGATTTCTTCGGATTGCCAGCAATGCAAAAGTGGAATCTCCTAGATCTGCAATTTTCAACCGAAAGCGCGCAGGCAGAAAGGGAATTGGCCGGTTTGCCACAGAGCGTCTTGGACGACGTTTGGAGCTGACTACTCACGCGCAGGCGGGGGAGCCTGGTCTGAGGCTTGAAATTGACTGGGAGTCGTTCACCGCAGGGCGAGAGCTGAGCGAAGTTCCAGTAAGTTTGAGTGGCGCGGTGGAGGGTGCGCGTGGAACTTCATTGCGGATTGAAGGTCTCCGGGATGGCTGGACGGATGCTCAGCTTCGACGCTGCCTCCTAAATCTCGCTGGCATCCTTCAACCGTTTCCCATCGCAGCCGTGGCCGGTAACGCCCGGGCCGATCCGGGCTTTCAGGTTCAGTTTCGGAAGGGAGGCGAACTTCTTCAAGATACCGTCATCGCGGATCTACAGTCACAAATTCAAGTTCATGCCACGGCGATTATCGAAATGCGTGTGGACAGGACTGGTCTCGCCGAGTGGCGCATCGTCAACAACAAGTTCGGCGAGGATCGCGACTGGTCACAAGCGCACCATGAGCAGAGTCCGCCAGTAAAATATTGGCATCTGCGTGAAGCCGAGATGCGTGCTTATTATTTTGTACTCTCGTCTGACACATTGCCAGCCCTCGTTTATTCTCGGGTGCGGGCGCTACTGGGAGAATTCGGCGGTGTCCGTCTTTACAGGAACGGCTTTCGCGTCGCTCCGTACGGCGATGTCGATGATGACTGGCTTGGGCTAGATAATCTTTATGTGCGACGTAGCGAAACGTTGGCACCAATCGCCAATCGAAATTTCTTTGGCGTTGTTGAAGTCCATGATCCCGACGGCACTCGCTTTGAGGAGAGAACTTCTCGCGAAGGCTTAGTCGATACTCCGGAGTTTGAAGAGTTGCGCCAGCTCTTACCATCCGTTCTGATTTCCGCTGTGAATGCCATCGCCGCGGACCGCGGACGTATCGGTCGAGCTACCACCCGAACAAGCAAAACAAGGCCAAGCGCTGGCGGGATCGTTCAGCGGAGTCGCGAACGGGTGACAAGCTTGATCGAAGAGGTCCAGACCCGTGCGGAGCCGGCGGCCGCGGTAATAGTGGAGTCGTTGAGAGAAATTGAAGCCGAGCTAGTCGAGGGAAGCGAAGCGCTCGTTCAAGAAGCGGAAATGCTGAGATTCCTCTCGAGCATAGGGTTAGCAAGCTCCGAGTTTACGCACGAAATTAGGATGACATTTCAAGCCTTCGGGCTTGATATGGATGCCGTGGTCGCCTTTGCGCGCTCATCCGCAGATGAGGTGCTAATAGAGGCAGCCAACCGTGCTGACAGCGCCCGAGAGCGGGTGGAAGCGTTCACCGGCTATTTCAGCGAAGCGATGGCATCTCGAAATCTGCGGGTCCGAGCACCGGCGAGTTTAAAGCTTGCCGTTCTCGACTTCGCGCGTGGGGTACGTCCCATAACAGAGCGCCAAGGAATTTCGGTGACACCGAAGGTGCCTGAAATCGATCCACTTTTCACGACTCCATTACACGAAGCTGAACTGTCATCGATCCTGCTGAACTTGCTGACGAATGCGATAAAGGCGATCAAACGCAAAGGCGGTTCGCGCGAAATACTTATTGAAGCTTGTCGTGGCGAGGAAGATCAGCTCGTTCTGCGCTTCTGCGACACCGGCGACGGCGTAGAGGAGAAATTGAAGGATGACATCTTCTTGCCGTTCGTGACCACCCAAGCCGCATCTCCTGCGATCGCATCTGAAATAAAGCACGCAGTTGGGACAGGACTTGGCCTTTGGATTTTGAGCCAGATTATCGAAAAACTTGGCGGAGAAGTATCAATTGCCCAACCACCACCGGGCTATTCCACATGCTTCGAGCTGTTGATTCCGAGTGAGGAAGCAACTCGTGGGTGACACGCGACAGTGGATTATCGCTGACGATCAGCTTCAAGATGCTGAAGCTTTCGCGGCTAGTTTCGAGCGTGAAATGCCAGTTGCAGGTATTTCGTGGATTGCGATGCAGGCCTCAGACGCACAACAGTATCTGCTGTCTGACACGGGCAGCGATATAGCTGGCGTTCTTGTCGACGTTGATCTGTCGAGCGATGGCAAGATGATCGGCACAGGCCTCGGTTTGGCTCAAGATATCCGTGCGAAGCAAAAAAATAGAACTAATCCGACAGCCGACTACCCAGTGCTCCGCTTTGCCAATCCCGACCCGGTCAGGGAATACGTTGGCGACGACCCCGCTAGCGACGATCTGTTTGACCTCCTGGTCTCTAAGGTTCTAGCTCGCGAGCACCCCACTTCCCTGATACGGCAAGCAATCGCAACGCGCGCCGTCTATGATGCGCTTATCCGACAACCGCCAACGGACACTGCTTCATTTTCTGCCCTCTGCGGACTGGGGCCTGATCGCTTCGAAATATGGGCGGACGCACGGCTATGGCAGCGTGTCCGCCTAGGGCTCGCAGAGTCGTCGTCACTCCACGTCGCAGCCGGCACCTTCCTCCGCACTTTTCTTGTGCCGACTGGCTTATTAGTCGATGAAGAAGTGTTGGCGATACGACTAGGCGTCGACCGAGCAAGGTCACCAGGGTGGCCCGCAGTTAAAGACGCCCTCGCAGAGGCGAAATTTACAGGGGTAGGCGCGGAGGGTTTCGATCGATGGTGGGCAAGAGGAATAGAAGCATATTGGCTGAAGCTCGATGAAGATGATTATTTGTATCAGCGAACATCAAATTTCCGTGTCGAACGACTGTCTCAAACGGTCGGCGCTGAATTGGCATTCTTGGAGCCGTCGGGGGCGTATTGGCGTCGCTGTGCGCTGTCGTTGAGACGTGGCGAGTTTAGACCGATCGACCCTTCGCGCGCTGTTTCCCTTGTACAGACGGGACCTCTGGAGCCTTGGGTTGACCCCGATCAGGCGGCCCCAGATGTCGCAGTTATGTTGCGCAACGACCCGCGCGTGGATCCAGAGGAGTTGCAGAGGCTCGGCTTGTGAGCCTACCAAACTGGTGGGCAAGCCCCATCACGGAGCTTGAGCGTCTTGCCGTGTATCTTGAGAAGCGCGCCGAAACTGTGTCAACCGGCGCGGGCCTTCGAACTGCCGTCAGTGCTGCTAAAGCGGAGGCGGCATCTATCCATACTGAAGCGGAGACGGGTCGCCAGTATCGCCGTATGCGCCTTCGAAATGTACCTGTCCCGTGCCCGACGAACCATAATCTCCACCCCACCGCGGCGACGCTATCCGACGCCAAGATATCAATGGTTTATGAGTGCTGGGAAGACATCGCAGGATTCGCTCGGTTCGATTCGGATCCGTTAGATCGCATCCGGCGTGCGGACCTCCAAGTGCGCGTGCGTGGTTCGGCCCCGTACGGGCCGCGGACGATAAATCTAGAAGATCACTGGCGGGTCGATACGCACCATTTCGCAGGGTTCTCGTCCGATCCTCATCCTTGGATTCATTATCAGCGCGGCGGGCATGCTCAAGATGAGTTCGCGTCTACTGCGGGTTTTCTCCCCGGTGCTTGTCTAGCCGATTCACTTTTCGAGCCAGAGATTGAACTATCCGGATTATTGCAGACACCCGCTCCGCGAATAGCGACGCCGCCCCTCGACCCAATCTGCGCCGTGGATTTTGTCCTTGCTCAGCACAGTGGGGTTTTGTGGGGCAACCTCTGGGCAAATGTTGATTACGCTGGATTAATGCGAAGCGCTCAAGAACGCCTCTGGGAACCTTGGATTCAGGCGCTTGCAAATCGCGCGCACCGTCGACAGCTAATGCCATTTTATGGACCGCCCAGGCCTGCTGCGGCTCACGCCTAAGTGAGTGTCAGCTTCTCCCGCGTCACGCGAGAGAGTGTTTTCAGTTTGGCCGCACATCGTCGATTTAGGCGGCCGTCCAAGTATTGCGAGTCCGGCGAAGTGCGCGCTCGTCCCTACGGCCGGCGCTTGAACTCGCCATCTTCATGGCGTGGAGGGGCGTCATCTGACGCCCTAAAAGGATTAGCCGGTGGCCTTGAACTTTTTTGTCCGCAGTTCCTTCGCCTGCGTCACGGTCAAAACGTGGCTGTAGTGATTCTCGATATAGGTGATCGATGTGCCCATGTTCTTGGCAAGGATATGGACGGGTATGCCGGACAGCAGGCACTGGGTGCAGTAGAAGTGCCGGAGGCTGTAGATCGTGCGCCGTTTGCCCCAGCGGTCGTCCTGCAATTTCAGGCGCGACAGGATGCTGGCAAAGGTCTTGTTGAAGTTTTCGACTGGCTTTCCGTCGTAGCCGCAAAACACCAGATCGTGGGGCTCGCTGTGCCGCGAGAGCTTCTTGAACCGGTCGAGATAGGTTTGCGTACCTTCTCGGCAAACGACGGTGCGCTCGCCGGTCTTTGTCGTCGGTGCAACCTCCACGACGAGCGCGGGCTTGTTTTCGGCGTCTTTCTCGATCCGCAGGTCTCGCCAGCACAATTGCCTGGCCTCGTTGGGGCGAAGGCCCGAGTTCGCCATGAACAGCAGATAGTCGCGTAGCAGTTCGCGCTGGTAGCGGTGCATCGCGTTGGGACCCGACCGATGCAGCTGGCCGCCGCGCTCCTTGGCCGTTGACACCATGCTTTCCTTCACCCACTCGCGCAGGAAGGTGTAGACCTGCTTCCATTCGGCAGCGTCGAAGGTCGGCCGCCTTTCCACCCCTTTGGTGTGCTTAACCTTGGTCGCCTTGACCCAAGGTTCGCGCTTTACGAAGCCGATCCGCTTGCCCCAGCGGAATATCTGCCGGAGCATCCCTGCTTCCATGTCGAGGGTCTTCTGGGCAGGGACCTTCACGGCGTTGGCCGGAATGTCCTCTTCCTCGGCCCACTTGTCGGGGTTGTGGAAGTTGATGCGCCAGTCCCAATATTGCTCGACGAAGCCGTCCGGCATGTCGTTGACGCGGGCATCCCCGAAATAGGGGATGAAGTATTTTTGCGACATGAACTTGTGGAGCTTCTGCCGGTGTACCGACAGCCCGGTTTCGTGCGCTGCGTAGAAGCGCTTCCACAAGTCCTTGAACTTGAGGTTGCCAGAGACCCTGACGTCCATGCCGAGCTTTTGCTCGGCGCGCAGTTCGTAGAACAGGTCTTCAGCCTGGTTGAGAGCGGTTGGTAGATCGCGGGTCTTGAGGGAGCGGATGACGTATCCGCTGACGCCGGGCACCTTCAGGCGGGCCTGATAGACCTGCTGCTTGGTGTCGCCCCGCCGGTAGACCATGACCGCCCCGTCCCGGAGGCGGCGGACCTGTTGGTAAAAGGTCTCGGTCATCACATGGCTCCACAATTTCTGTGAAGAAGCTGTGAAAAGCGATAACTGGAATCTGCGTAAAAATCAACGCGCTGTAAACGATCTGTGAATACAAAAACAGGCACTTGGCCGAAGTCAAGTGCCTGTTTTTATTCGAAAAGCTGAAGGTTCTAAGTTAGCGCTTCGAGAACTGGAAGCTGCGGCGGGCCTTGGCGCGGCCGTACTTCTTGCGCTCGACGACGCGCGGATCGCGGGTCAGGAAGCCGGCCTGCTTGACCGCCGTCCGGAGCGCCGGCTCGTAATGGCTCAATGCCTGCGCGATGCCGTGCTTGACCGCACCGGCCTGGCCCGAAAGGCCGCCGCCGGTGACGGTGCAGATCACGTCATACTGCTCGCGGCGCTCGGAGACATCGAACGGCTGGTTGATCACAAGGCGCAGCGTCGGCCTCGCGAAGTAGACGGCCTGGTCGCGGCCGTTGACCGTGATCTGGCCCGAGCCCGGCTTCAGCCAGACGCGCGCGATCGCGTTCTTGCGCTTGCCGGTGGCATAGGCGCGGCCCTGCTTGTCGATCTGCTGCTCGCGAAGCGGCGCGGGCTCGCGGTACGGGGCATTGACCTGTGGCTGCTGCTCGGTCGCGGCCGGAGCGGCTTCGCCGCCCTCGGCCTGGGGTGCCGCCTGCTGCGTGAGGCTGGCGAGGTCGCTCAGCGACTGACGATTGTCTTCCATCACGCGCCCACCCTGTTCTTCGTGTTCATCGCGCCGACGTCGAGGACGGTCGGGTTCTGTGCCGTATGCGGATGCTCGGTGCCCTTGAAGATGCGGAGGTTCCGCATCTGCTGGCGGCCGAGCGGGCCGCGCGGGACCATGCGCTCGACGGCCTTCTCGAGCACCCGCTCGGGGAAGCGTCCGTCAAGCACCTTGCCCGCGGTGACTTCCTTGATGCCGCCCGGATAGCCCGTGTGGCGGTAATAGGTCTTCTGCAGCAGCTTGCGGCCGGTGAAGCGCACCTTGTCGGCATTGATGACGACGATATTGTCGCCGCAATCGACGTGCGGGGTGTAGATCGGCTTGTGCTTGCCGCGCAGATGATTGGCGATGACAGAAGCCAACCGACCGACGACGAGACCCTCGGCGTCGATCAGCAGCCACTTCTTCTCAATCTCGGCTGGCTTCGCCGAAACGGTGGTTTTCATGTGTTGCCTCTTGGGAATACGTGGCGCGCATATGGCGGATGCGCCGAAATCGGTCAAGAAAAAGCGGGATTTAGCGATGGGGTATTATAAAACCCCATTTTTGTCGTGTCGAATCAGGCCGTGGGACGGCGCGTCGACCAGTGCGCGGCGAACACCGTGACGACGACGAGCAGCGCGGCGCCCGCCTGATGCGCGACCGCGATCGGCAATGAGACTCCGGTGACGACCGTCGCGACGCCGAGCGCGAACTGCAGCGCGACCATCAGGATGAGCCTCGCCCCCGGTGCGCCGCCACGGCGGTGGATTCGCCAACCGATCAGGATCCCGCTCGCGGCAACGAGGATCGCGAGGCAGCGGTGGACGAACTGCAGCGTGATGCGGTTATCGACGAAATTGCGCCACGCCGGCTCGATCGAGCCGAGGCCCGGCGGCACCCAGTATTCCCCCATCTTCGGCCAGGTGTTGAACGCGAACCCCGCGTCCGTCCCGGCGACGAGCGCGCCGAACACCAGCTGCACCGTCAGAAGCATGAAGAACGGCACGACCCACTTCGCCGAACGAACGCCGCCGGCCGAGCGCGGCACGGCAAGATCGCGCATGTCGAGCGCGGTCCAGACCAGCGCCGCGAGCAGGGTGAGGGCGGTCACGAGATGGATCGCCAGCCGCTCTTGCGCGACATCGGGCCGATCGATGAGGCCGGAGGCGACCATCCACCAGCCGATCAAGCCTTGTAGTCCGCCGAGCGCCAGCAGGAGGACGAGACGCGGCCCATAGCCCGCCGGAATGGCGCGCCGGATGCCGAACCACAGCAGCGGCAGCGCGAACGCCATGCCGATAAGCCGACCGAGCAGGCGATGGCTATATTCCCAGAAGAAGATGCGCTTGAACTCGGGCAGCGCCATGCCCCGGTTGACCTTCCGATACTCGGGCGAGGTCTTGTAGGCGTCGAACTCCGCCTGCCACTGCGCTTCCGTGTGCGGCGGGACAGTTCCGCTGATCGGCTCCCAGCGCACCATCGACAGGCCGGAATTGGTGAGGCGCGTGATGCCGCCGACCATGACCATAAGGAAGACGAGCACCGCGACCGCGAACAGCCATATAGAGATCGCGCGCGGACGGGCGGTTGTCATGGCGTGCCCTATGCCAAGCCGGGCGGCCAGCGCCAAGCGCCGCCATGTCGCGGACAGGCTTGAAACGTGCGATGTGATATTATATCAGCCCGCCATGAAGCGCGCGACTCGCTGGATCGATCGAACAGCCATGGGCCTGTCCGGCCTGTGCCTCGTGCACTGCCTGGCGGGCACGCTGATCGTCGCCATCCTCTCCTCCAGCGGCGCGCTCTTCTTCAGCCATCAGATCCACGCGGTCGGGCTGCTGGTCGCGCTTCCATTGGCTGCCATCGCGCTGTGGCGCGGCGTTCAGACGCATGGCCGCTGGCTGGTCGCGGCCTTGGGCGTCGCTGGCCTGTCCTTCATGGCCGGCGCGCTTACCGAACCGCATGGCGATCCGGCCGAAATCGCGCTCACTGTCGCGGGAGTCGCGCTTCTGGCGAGCGCCCACTTCTACAATCTTCGCGCCTACGCTTGAGACGGAGGGCGGCCGGGCGCATATTGGCGCCATGCCGAGCCACGCTCACGCCCATGTCCACCATCACGGCGACGCCCTGACCGAGGCGGCGCGCGCCGCGACCATCGGCGCCGGCGTCCAGTGGACCGACATGCGCGCCGCGGTGTTCGAGGCGCTCGCCGCCTTCGAGCAGCCAGCCAGCGCCTATGACATCGCGGAGAAGGTCGGCCTTAGCCTCGGCCGCCGGGTCGCCGCCAACAGCGTCTACCGCATCCTCGACCTGTTCGTCGCGAGCAACGTCGCCCGTCGCGTGGAAAGCCGCAACGCCTATTTGGCCAACGCCCATCCCGGCTGCGTCCATGACTGTATCTTCCTCGTCTGCGACGGCTGCGGCGCGACGACTCATGTCGACGACGATTCGCTGAGCGCCAGCGTCCGGGCCACCGCGATCCGCCAGGGCTTCAAGCCGGAGCGGCCGATCATCGAGGTGCGGGGGCGCTGCGGCGGCTGCGGCGCTTCCCCCAAAGTGACAGGGCCTTAGGCGCGGTTAACGGTTCGACAAGGCCCTGGCGACGGGCTATGCAGCGGCGACGTCTTTCCGTGTCGTTCGAGAGTTGGAAACCGCGTTGAGCGTTCGCCCCGAAACCCCGGTTCTCGACAAGGTCGCGGTCCCCGCCGACCTTCGCAAGCTCAGGCCCGAGCAGCTTCGCCAGCTTGCGGACGAGCTGCGCGCCGAGATGATCGATGCGGTCAGCACCACGGGCGGCCATCTCGGCGCCGGCCTCGGCGTCGTCGAGCTGACGGTCGCGCTTCACTATGTCTTCGACACGCCGACCGACACGCTGATCTGGGACGTCGGCCACCAGGCCTATCCGCACAAGATCATCACCGGCCGTCGCGACCGCATGCGGACGATCCGGCAGGGCGATGGCCTGTCCGGCTTCACCAAGCGCAGTGAAAGCGAATACGATCCGTTCGGCGCGGCGCATTCCTCCACCTCGATCTCGGCGGCGCTTGGCTTCGCGGTCGCCAACAAGCTCAGCGGCGCGCACGGCAAGGGCATCGCGGTGATCGGCGACGGCGCGATGTCGGCCGGCATGGCCTATGAGGCGATGAACAACGCCGGCGCCGCGGGCAACCGCCTTGTCGTCATCCTGAACGACAACGACATGTCGATCGCGCCGCCGGTCGGCGGCCTGTCGGCCTATCTGGCGCGGCTGATCTCCTCCAGCGAATATCTGGGCCTTCGCAGCCTCGCCAAGCGGGTCACCCGCAAGCTGTCGCGGCGCGTCCACGACGCCGCGCAGAAGGCCGAGGAATATGCCCGCGGCATGGCGACCGGCGGCACGCTGTTCGAGGAGCTCGGCTTCTACTACGTCGGCCCGATCGACGGGCATAACCTCGACCACCTCATTCCCGTGCTTGAGAACGTCCGCGACGCCGCCGATGGCCCGATCCTCGTCCATGTCGTGACCAAGAAGGGCAAGGGTTACGCGCCGGCCGAGGCGGCGGCCGACAAATATCACGGTGTCGTCAAGTTCGACGTCGTCACCGGCACGCAGGCCAAGGCGCCAGTTGGCCCGCCGAGCTACACGGCGACCTTCGCCAGGGCGCTGATCGCCGAAGCGGAGCGCGACGACAGGATCGTCGCGATTACCGCCGCGATGCCGTCCGGCACCGGCCTCGACAAGTTCGAGGCAAGATTCCCCGACCGCGCCTTCGACGTCGGCATCGCCGAGCAGCATGCGGTAACCTTCGCCGCCGGCCTCGCCGCGCAGGGCTACCGCCCGTTCTGCGCGATCTATTCGACCTTCCTGCAGCGCGCCTACGACCAGGTCGTTCACGACGTCGCGATCCAGAACCTGCCGGTGCGCTTCGGCATCGACCGCGCCGGCCTCGTCGGCGCCGACGGCGCGACCCACGCCGGGTCGTTCGACGTCACCTACCTCGCGACCCTGCCCAATTTCGTCGTCATGGCCGCCGCCGACGAGGCCGAGCTGACTCACATGGTCCACACCATGGCGCTTCACGACAGCGGCCCGAGCGCCGTCCGCTATCCGCGCGGCGAAGGCACCGGCGTCGCCATCCCCGAAGCGCGACGGCTGGAGATCGGCAAGGGCCGCATCGTCCGCGAGGGCAAGACCGTCGCCATCCTGTCGCTCGGCACTCGCCTCGGCGAGGCGCTGAAGGCCGCCGACACGCTGGACGCCAAGGGGCTTTCGACCACCGTAGCCGACATGCGCTTCGCCAAGCCCGTCGATCATGAGCTGATCCGCCACCTCGCCGCGACCCACGACGTGCTGGTGACGATCGAGGAGAATTCCATCGGCGGCTTCGGCGCCCACGTCCTGACTTGGCTCAGCGACGAAGGCCTGCTCGACGGCGGCCTCAAGGTCCGCACACTTCGCCTGCCCGACACGTTCCAGGACCAGGACAAGCCCGAGCTGCAATATGCGGAGGCCGGCCTCGACGCCGAGGCGATCGTCACGGCGGCGCTGTCGGCGCTCCGTCACAACAGCGTCGGAGTGGTCAGCGCGCGGGCGTAGGCTGACCCGTCAGCCGCCGATCCCGAGGATCGTCATCAGCAGTCCGTCCAGCCGCGCCATCACCGCGTGATCGAGATGGCCGATAATGCCGCCGACTTTCTTTCGTGGCAGCGTCAGCAGCTTCTCCGCCATGATCTGCGTCTCTTGCTGCAAGCCGTTCTCGGCATTCGGGCGCAACGTGATGCGCCGTCGTTCGGCAGGTGCCGGACTGCCGGTGCAAAGGCACAGGATGACGCTTTCGGTATCATCGACCCTGTCGGATTGGACGACGATCGCCGGTCGCGGTTTGCCATAGTCGCCGCTTGCGGCAACCTTGACGACATCGCCGCGTTTCAATCCTCGTCCTTGAGGGCGTCGGCCATCGCGGCTTCGATAAAGTCCGTGGCGTCCTTTTCGGACGGATGCCGGCGAAGAATTTCGCCTTCGCGTCTCCAGTCGGCGAGAACGACCGGATCGGTCAGGTCGGGCACCCACACGCGCACTTCGCGCAGGCCCGCCGCTCTCTTGCGGCTTCGGTACGCTCTGAACTTGTCTGGCCTTATCTGGTGCTGGATCGTCATGGAACGATAGTAGCGCGCTACCGGCTCGCCTGCAATCTTCGCCTTCGGCAGGCGCTCCGGCTAAAGAGCCGTGATGAAGATGCGTGCCGATCAGATTGTGGTGGAAAACGGCCTCGCGGAATCGCGGAGTCGCGCCCAAGCCCTCATCCTCGCGGGACTCGTATTCAGCGGGGATCGCAAGATCGACAAGGCCGGGCAGCTCCTCGCCCCTGACGCCCAACTTACTCTGAAGGGCCGTGACCACCCTTGGGTGTCGCGTGGCGGCATCAAGCTGGCGCATGCGCTCGAGCATTTCGGCTGGGACGCGACCGGCGCCGTCGCGATGGACGTCGGCTCCTCCACGGGTGGCTTTACCGATGTGCTGCTGACCAAGGGCGCGACGAAGGTCTACGCCGTCGACTCGGGCACCAACCAGCTGGCGTGGAAGCTGCGGCAAGACCCGAGGGTCGTCGTCCACGAGAAAACCAGCGCGCGAATTCTGACGCCGGAGCATATTCCGGAGCCGATCGACCTGTTCGTCTGCGACGCCAGCTTCATCTCGCTCACCAAGGTGCTCGAAATGCCGCTGTCGTATGCGTCCGACACGTCTCGCCTGATCGCGCTGATCAAGCCGCAGTTCGAGGCGGGGCGGGCCGAGGTCGGCAAGGGCGGGGTCGTCCGCGACCCCGCGATTCACGCCCGTGTCTGCGCCGAGGTTGGCGACTGGCTCACCGCCAGGGGCTGGGCCGTTCTCGGCATCACCGAAAGCCCGATCACCGGCCCGGAAGGCAATGTCGAGTTCCTGATTGCGGCGACGCGCGGCGTCGGCGAAAAGCCGACGCAGTGAGCGACGCTGGCGAAACCCACCAACTGCGTGCCGAAGTGGCGCGGCTGACGGCGCGCGTCGCCGAGCTCGAAGCCGGCGACAGCGCGGCGCTTCGTGACAGCCGGCAACGGCTCGATTACGCGTTGAGCGCCGCCCACATCGTCGCCTGGGACTGGGACCCCGTGAACGGCCATGTCCAGCACAGCACCGACGTCAATCATAACATCCGCGACCAGGTCACGACGCGCACCGATTACGCCCGGATGATCCATCCCGACGATGCGCCGCGCGTCGCGCAGGCGTTCGACGACGCCTATCGCGCCGGCACCGAATATCGCGCCGAATACCGCATCCTCACGCCCGCCGGCACGCGCTGGATCATGAGCGCCGGCCGGCCGTTCGAGACGTCCGACGGCGGCCGCCGGATGAGCGGCATCGTCCTCGACGTCACCGCGCGCCACGACGCCGACGACGATCTGCGCGAGAGCGCCGAGCACCTGCGCCTCGCCATCGACGCGGCGCAGCTTGGCGACTGGAGCGCCGATCGCGCAACCAACATCGTCGAGCTGTCGGAGCGCGCCGCGGGCTTCCTCGGTCTCGACGGCCCGTGCGCGATACCGCGCCCTGAGGTCCACGCCCCCATCCATCCGGACGATCTGCGGCAACTCCTCGCCCAGATCGACGACGCTCTGGAGCGGCGCGAAGCCTATGTCGTCGAGTTCCGCGTTCCCCACGCCGCCGGCACCCGGTGGCTGATGATGTCCGGACGCGGCACTTATGGCGACGATGGCTCGCTCGTCGGCCAGATCGGCGTCATGCAGGACATCACGGCTCGGCGCGACGCCGAGGAGCGCCAGCAATTGCTGATGCGCGAACTCAATCACCGGGTGAAGAACACGCTGGCGATCGTCCAAGCGCTGGCGCTGCAAAGCCGGCGCGGCTCGACGACGCCCGAGGCGTTCTCGGAGTCGTTCGATGGCCGCCTTCGCACGCTGTCGGCCGCGCACTCGCTGCTCACTCGGACCAGCTGGCAGGGCGCCGGGGTGGCGGAGGTCGCGCACGGCGCGCTCCAGCCCTTCGACACCGCCGGGCAGCGGATCGCCATGGCGGGGCCTCCCGTCTTGCTGGCATCGTCGGTCGCGCTGAACCTCGCGCTCGGCCTTCACGAGCTTGCGACCAATGCCCTCAAATACGGTTCTCTTTCGGGAGAATCGGGTACCGTGTCGCTCGAGTGGTCGATCGACGGCGATGCGCTCATGGTGCGTTGGCTCGAACGGGGAGGGCCTGTGGTCGTCCTGCCCGAACGGCGCGGCTTCGGCGTCCGCCTCATCAAGGATGGAGTGACCCGCGAGGTCGGCGGCGCGGCGACGCTCGACTTCAGGCCTGAGGGCCTGATCTGCGAGCTCCGTCTGCCGTTGTCGGACAAGGTCAGGCCGCTCTGACTTGCGCCGCCTCCCCGCGATGATATAGACCCCGCCCACCCGAAGGCCTGGCGGGCGTGGCGGAACTGGTAGACGCGGCAGGTTTAGGTCCTGTTGTCGAAAGACGTGGGGGTTCGAGTCCCTTCGCCCGCACCACGGCCTGCCGACCCAGATAGATTCAGTCGAGAAAGCCTGGAAGAAAATGCGTATTGCCGAGACGTTGAACGAGGGCCTGAAGCGCGAATACAGCGTCACCATTCCCGCCAAGACGCTGGCCAGCAAGGTCGACGCGCAGCTGGCGACCGCCGCCCAGCAGATCCGCATGCCGGGGTTTCGGCCGGGCAAGGTGCCGGTGAACCTCGTTCGCAAGATGCACGGCGAGGCGCTGGGCCGCGATGCGCTCAACGAGGCGGTTCAGGAGGCGGTCAACAAGGTGATCGCCGAGAACCAGATCCGCCCGGCGATGCAGCCTAAGGTCGATCTCGACGACTATCAGGAAGGCAAGGACGTCTCGCTGAAGGTGGCGCTCGAGGTGCTGCCGAAGGTCGAGTTGCCGCCGGTCGAGGGCATCAAGCTGGAGAAACTGACCGTCGATCCGACCGATGCCGACATGACCGAGGCGCTGAAGCGCCTTGCCGACCAGCAGAAAAGCTTCGACGCGGCGCCCGCTGCCTATGCTGCCAAAACCGGCGATGCCCTCCTTGTCGACTTCAAGGGCATGGTCGATGGCGAGGTGTTCGAAGGCGGCACCGGCGAGGGCATGCAGATCGAGCTCGGCTCGGGCCAGCTCATCCCGGGTTTCGAGGACCAGCTGATCGGCGCCAGAGCGAACGACCAACGCACCGTCAAGGTGACTTTCCCGGCCGACTACAACGTCGATTATCTGAAGGGCAAGCCGGCCGAGTTCGCGGTGATGGTCAACGAGGTCCGCACGCCTAAGGAAGTCGCGCTCGACGATTCGCTCGCCGCGAATCTCGGGATCGAAACCTTGGACAAGCTCAAGGAAATCCTGAAGGATTCGCTGGGCCAGGAGTCGGCCGGGCTCACCCGCACGCATATGAAGCGCAAGCTCCTCGACCATCTCGCGGCGAGCACGGACTTCGCGGTGCCGCAGTCGATGGTCGACGCCGAGTTCGATCAGATCTGGCAGCAGCTGGAGCACGAAGCGGATCACGAGGCCGATGCCGAGGCCGCGAAGACGGCCCTGGAGGACGATCGTGACGAATACCGCCGCATCGCGGAACGCCGGGTCCGCCTGGGGCTGCTGCTCTCGGAGATCGGCCAGACCAATGGCGTCGAAGTCTCGGCGCAGGAAATGAGCCGCCTCGTCGGGCAGGAAGCGAGCCGCTATCCGCAGGACCAGCGCGGGCAGGTGGTCAAATATTTCCAGGAGAACCCGGTGGCGGCGGCGCAGCTGCGCGCGCCTCTCTATGAGGACAAGGTCGTCGACTGGCTGATCGACAGGGCCGAGGTCACCGAGCGCAAGGTGGGTCGCGACGAGCTGCAAGCGGCGATCGAGAGCGAGGACGAGACGCCAAGCGGTCATGTCCACGGCCCCGATTGCGGCCACGATCATCACGATCACGCGCCCGCCAAGCCCAGGAAGGCCGCGAAGGCCAAGGCCGAGCCCACGGAAACGGCCAAGGCCAAGGCGAAGCCGGTCAAGGCGGAGGCGGCGGCCGCGGCCGCCGAACCCGCGCCCGCGAAAACCGCGAAACCCAGGAAGGCCGCGGCCGCCAAATCCTGAATCAAGCATGAACGGCGGCGCATCCGGTTTCGGGGCGCCGTCTTTTATGCTATCGATGCCCGCGAGCGATGGAAGTTGCACAAGTTTGCCGGGTCCGCCTAGCGGCTGATCTGCCTCGGGGGTGCGTGTATGAGCCTCGATCCAGCGACGCTGGCCGTTGTTGCGTGCATCATGAGCGCCGTGGTCGGCGCTCTGCTGCTGTTCTCATGGTTTCACGACCGGCGCTCCGCCGCGCTCGGCTGGTGGAGCCTGTGCTGCCTGACGGCGGCGGCGGCCTCGATCTGCTACATGATGGACGGCGCCATGTCGTCGTCGCCTGGCCGCCAGCTCGGCAACGGCCTGTTCGCGCTGGCCTTTGGTCTCAGCTACGGTGCGGCACGCCGTTTCAATGGCAAGTCGATGCCTTGGCCGGTCGTTCTCGCAGGCCCCTTCGTCTGGTTCGCAGCCATCGCCGGCTTCAATCTCGATTTCTATGCGCGCCTGGTCGTCATGTCGGTGATCGTCGGCGCCTACGGCTTCATGACGGCGCGCGAGCTGTGGGTCGGAAGCCTGCGTAACATGCCGTCGCAACGCGCCGCAGCGGTCGTCACCGCGGTCAATGCGGCCTATTTCCTCCTGCGGCCGCTTGGCGGGCCCGGCATCAGCGCGCCAGGGCACGGCGTCCCGGTCGAGCCGACCGCCGGCTGGCTGTCGGTCGTCGGCATCGTTATCATTCTTTACGCCATGATCTTTGGTTTCCTGATCATGGCGATGGCCAAGGAAAAGGCCGATCTTGAGCATCGCCGCGCCGCGCTGGTCGATCCGCTGACCGGCGTCTGCAACCGCCGCGCCTTCATGATCGAGGCCGCGCACCTCCTCGCCGACGCGCAGCGCGCCAACCGCCCCGCGGCGCTGGTGATGTTCGATCTCGATCATTTCAAGGCGGTTAACGACGGTCACGGCCATATCGTCGGTGACCAGACGCTCGTCGAATTCTGCGCGGCCGCCGCCGCTGGCGCGCCGATGCGGTCGACGCTCGGGCGACTGGGAGGCGAGGAGTTCGCGATCTTCGTCGACGGCTTCGACCACAAGCGCGCCGTCGAGATGGCGGAAGCGATCCGGCTCAGTCTCGCCGAGCTGGCGGCCGTTGTCATGGGGCGTCCGGTCGCGGCGACCGTCAGCGCCGGCGTCGCGGCGGCTCCAGTCGGCAATGTGACGCTCGCCGACCTGATGGCGAGCGCCGACGCCGCGCTCTACCGCGCCAAGGCGCAGGGCCGGAATCGGGTCGTCGCGGAGCTCTACAGCGTCGACGGCCCGAAGCGGGCCGGCGCCGGGACGATGGTCGCCGCCTAGCCTCTTATTTTCCGCGATTGCTTGACTCTCGGGCGCGCCATTTCCATATCCACGCAGTCGTTAGCACTCGCTTTCGGTGAGTGCTAAGTGACACCCGATTTCAACATTACAGATATGGTGAAGCGCATGAATTTTCGACCGCTCCACGACCGCGTGCTCGTCCGCCGCGTCGAGGCCGAGGAAAAGACCACCGGCGGGATCATCATTCCCGACACGGCCAAGGAAAAGCCGCAGGAAGGCGAAGTCGTCTCCGTCGGAACCGGCGCGCGCAACGAGGCGGGGGAGGTTCACCCGCTCGAGGTCAAGGCCGGCGACAAGATCCTTTTCGGCAAATGGTCGGGCACCGAGGTCAAGGTCAACGGCGAAGACCTTCTGATCATGAAGGAATCCGACATTCTGGGGATCGTCGGCTAACCGCTCCACAATCCTCCATCTTCTCCACTTATTCAGATTTGAAAGGCAGCCACCATGGCAGCTAAGGACGTAAAATTCAGCCGTGACGCGCGCGAGCGCATCATGCGCGGCGTCGACATCCTCGCCGATGCGGTGAAGGTCACGCTCGGTCCCAAGGGCCGCAATGTCGTCATCGAGAAGTCGTTCGGCGCACCCCGCATCACCAAGGACGGCGTCACCGTCGCCAAGGAGATCGAGCTCAAGGATCGCTTCGAGAACATGGGCGCGCAGATGGTGCGCGAAGTCGCCTCGAAGACCAATGACCTCGCCGGCGACGGCACCACCACCGCCACTGTCCTCGCCCAGGCGATCGTCCGCGAGGGCATGAAGTCGGTCGCGGCCGGCATGAACCCGATGGACCTGAAGCGCGGCATCGACCTCGCGGTCACCAAGGTGGTCGAGGATCTGAAGGCGCGCTCGAAGCCTGTCTCGGATAACAACGAGATCGCCCAGGTCGGCATCATCTCCGCGAACGGCGACGAAGTCGTTGGCCGCAAGATCGCGGAAGCGATGGAGAAGGTCGGCAAGGAAGGCGTCATCACCGTCGAGGAGGCCAAGGGCCTCGAGTTCGAGCTCGATGTCGTCGAAGGCATGCAGTTCGATCGCGGCTACCTGTCGCCCTACTTCATCACCAACCCGGAGAAGATGTCGGTCGAGCTCGCCGATCCGTACATCCTGATCCACGAGAAGAAGCTGTCGAACCTCCAGGCGATCCTGCCGGTGCTCGAGGCGGTGGTCCAGTCGGGCCGTCCGCTCCTGATCATCGCCGAGGACGTCGAGGGCGAGGCTCTCGCGACGCTCGTCGTCAACAAGCTGCGCGGCGGCTTGAAGGTCGCGGCGGTCAAGGCGCCTGGCTTCGGCGATCGCCGCAAGGCGATGCTCGAGGACATCGCGATCCTCACCGAAGGCCAGATGATCTCGGAAGACCTCGGCATCAAGCTCGAGAACGTCACGCTCGAGATGCTCGGATCGGCTAAGCGCGTCACCATCGACAAGGACAACACGACCATCGTCGACGGTGCCGGCCAGGGCGACCAGATCAAGGGCCGCGTCGAGCAGATCCGCTCGCAGATCGAGAATACCACCTCCGACTACGACCGTGAGAAGCTCCAGGAGCGTCTCGCGAAGCTCGCTGGCGGCGTTGCTGTGATCAAGGTCGGCGGCGCGTCCGAGATCGAGGTCAAGGAGCGCAAGGACCGCGTCGACGACGCGCTTCACGCGACCCGCGCGGCGGTCGAGGAAGGTATCGTCCCCGGCGGCGGCACCGCGCTCCTCTACGCCACCAAGGCTCTCGAAGGCCTCAAGGGCGCCAACGACGACCAGACCCGCGGCATCGATATCGTCCGCAAGGCGCTTTACTCGCCGCTGCGGCAGATCGCCCAGAACTCGGGCCATGACGGCGCCGTGGTTTCGGGTCGCCTGCTCGACGGCAAGGACGAGAATATGGGCTTCAACGCCCAGACCGAGGTCTACGAGAACCTCGTCCTCGCCGGCGTGATCGACCCGACCAAGGTCGTCCGCACCGCGCTCCAGGACGCAGCCTCGGTCGCCGGCCTCCTCGTCACCACCGAAGCCGCGATCAGCGAGCTCCCGGCCGACGACAAGCCGTCGGCGGGCGGCGGAATGGGCGGCGGCGGAATGGGCGGCATGGGCGGCATGGACTTTTAAGCCAAGCCACTTGCGCCTGAAATGAAGGGCCGGGGGAGCAATCCTCCGGCCCTTTCTTATGGATTCACTGCCACTCGTCGCTGTCCGGTGCGGCTTGAGCAGCGAGTGCTTGGCCTTCCGCCCGCAACTCGGCCGGAAACGCGGCCAGCATGGGATCGTCGAACGACAGGTGGGGCAGATATTCTCCGACCATCGCGGCGACGGCCTGTGCCTGCTTTCCGTCACGGCGCCTTTTGATTGGCTCGCGGTCGTCGCGCTTGGACAGCCAGAGCTTGTGGATCGCAAAGGCGCGCGGATCGGGCGCGACGATCGCCGCCGGAAACCCTGCATCATCGATGACCGTCTGCTCGGTCGATGGGCTGCTCTCCAACCACGCCAGGCCAGTGATCTCGACCGGCAGAAGATCGGAGGCATCGTCGCCGATCCGGGATGGCGAAGCGGCGAAGGCTGAGCGCTTGGATGCGTGCGTGACCAGGTCAACGAGGAAACCCTTGTTGTTCGCGGCGCGAAAGCTGCCAGGCTCCGTCGGCGCGAAGCTCGCGTCGACCTTCTGCAGAAGGCCAAGCAGTCCGGTATCGCGCATCTCTCCCGAAGCGAGGTTCAGCGACGAGCGCGCGTCTAGCAGCAGGTCGATATCTGCGGTCGCAACGTGGACGTTGTCGAAATGGGCGCCTGCCATCATTTCATAGGCGTAAAGCGCATGTGTCCCGACCACTCGCAAGCCACCTCCAAGCAACCCTTGTTCACCTAGCTTGCGAAGGATGCGCGCACTCGTCACCGGCATTCTTCCGAGGCGCATGGCCCTGTTTACCGGCGCCATCCGCTGGATTTGCGCGCCAATTGACTTTCGGCGTGCCCTGATCGCGGCTTGGCCAGCCTTGAATCGTTCGTAAGCCAGTTCGGTTTCGCTTGAACGGACCCCAAGACTTTTCCACGCGTCGCCGACCTTGCGATAGAGATATTGCCGGCTAGACACCGTCTTCCACGTCATCGCGCCCTTGAAGCGCGTCGCATACTCCTGCGTTGCAGAGCGATAGGCGGCATACGCTTGCGCGGTGTCGATAAGCTGGCGCGCCTGTGTGCCGTCGAGAGCGAGCATCAGGCAATTTATCCCCTTTAAGTCTAGAAGGCAATCAAAAGGGGATAATGTTAATAATCCTTCGACAGCTTCAGGTTGACGCCCGTCCCGCCGAACGTCGCGACCTGTGACAGGATCGACAGCGCCCGCGTCAGACGCACCTCGATCTGAGTCGCGGTATAGCCTTGGGCATCCGAGGCAAGCTCCACGTAGACGCGGTTGCCGATATATTTGCCCGCCGCGACGGTGGTGCCGCGCCGCTGGTCGGGGCGAGACGTTCGGGCGGTGGTGTCGCCCGGCAGGATACGCAAGCGGTCGATGCCGATGCCTTTTCGCAGCACGCCGAGCACGTCGAACTTGCCGGTGCCCGTCCCGCCCCGCAGCGATGCGACCGCGCCCGCGAGTTGGAGCGCCTCGGGCGCCGACAGATTGGTGATCGAGGTGCCGAACAGGACGCGCGACAGAACCTCGTCCTCGGGCAGCGCTGGGGTCGAACTGAAGCTCAGCTCGGGCCGCGCCGCGGTGCCCGAGATCTGAATGTTGGCGGTAAGTCCTTCCGAGCTGTTCGAGGCGAGGATGTCGATCACCGGATCGGCGGGGTAGCCGCCGGTGAAGCGCAGCCGGCCACGCGTCAGGTCGAAGCGGCGGCCGGCGAACTCGTAGGTGCCACGAATAAGATCGGCGCTGCCGGTGATCGAGAAGGTGTCGGTCGGCCCGGTCAGCTTGATCCGCGACATCCATTCGGAATCGAGGCCCATGCCGGTGACCTGCACCTTGTTGTCGGCATCGGCGTTGATCGCGAGCCGCCATATCGTCGGCTTGGCGCGGCGGGGCGCGTCGCGCCGGACGAGGTAGGCGTTGACCTCCGTCACCGGCATGTCGGGCACCGCTTCGACGGCGGTGCGGCCGATGCGGAAGCTCGCCTTGGTGATCTTGAGGTCGCCGGAGATCAGGCCACCGCTCTTGTCGCTCTTGATCGCCAGCGGCCCAGTCGCGGTGGCGCGCAGGTCGTCGCGGCGCAGCACTTCGGCATTGGCGAGCTGGAGCTTCAGGTCGATCGGGAAGCCGCGATCCGCAGAGAGATCGATCGAGCCGCTACCGGAGACGGTGCCACCCTTGCCGGCGGTGCCGGTGAAGCTGGCGAATTGCAAGCGCGGTCCCGAGAAGCGGCCGTCGAGCTTGATGTTGTCGATCGCGGTGCCGAGCAGGGTGCTTTCCAGGTGTGCGCCATCGGCGCGCAGCGTGCCGCGGATCGTCGGCTCGCCGAGGTGGCCGCCGAAGTCGGCGGCGATGGCGACGGGGCCGCGCACGTCGAAGGCCGAGATGCCGGCAAGCGGCCAGATCGCGCCGGCGGGGCCGTTGAAGCGCGCCTGCGCGAACAGCGGCGCGGCGATCAGGCGCTGGAGCATCGGGTCGGCGGTACTGCCTGGGATCGGCCGGAGCTGCGCCTGCATGCGTCCGATGACCACGCCCTTGAGCTGGATCACCGCACGCGCCGCGGCGGCGTTGCCGTCGATCGCGCCGGTGACCGCGATGTCCACAGGCTGCGACACCGCGGCCGACTCCGCCCGACTGAATTGCGCGATGCGGAGGTTGGCGTGGGCGCGGGGCAGGCCGCCGTTCGCCGGGAAGCTGGCGTCGACGGTGCCCGAGGCGCGACCGCCCAGGTTGAGGTTGGCGTAGGCGAGATCGAGAATGTCGAGGCCGACGCCGTCGAGGCGGGCGGCGAGCGCGGTGTCGGCGGCGAAGGTGCCTGAGAGCGTGAAGCGCCCCTCCGGCAACACGAGCGTCGCGGGTGCGAGGCGCCAGCCGCCGGCGACGGGCGTCAGCTCGGCGGGAGCCGCGAGCTTGACCGGGCGGCGCTGGATGGTGCCGTCGCCGCTGATGCTGACCCGGTTCGGCGTCAGCGCGACGAGGCCGTTGGCGGTGAACGGCACACCCTTCGAACCGCGCGCGGTGACGGCGATGCTGCCTTGCCCGGCGCGATAGTCGCCGCTGAAGGTGCCTGCGTCGATGTCGAGGTTATCGCGGCTAAGCCCAACGACCTCGACCTTGCCGGCGACCGCCGGGGCGTCGGTGTAAAAGATCGCGTTGCCGCGCAGCGTTCCCTTGGCGATTGTCACGGGCGGCCCGAGCGCGAGGCGGGCGTTGGCGGCGTCGATCGCCGCGTCGACTCGCTGGACGTCGCCGGCGGGCGAGAAGCGCAAATTGCCGGTAAGGCCCGAGCCCTTGACCGCCAGCGTCCCCGCCAGCGCCGCGCCGGACTGGCGGAGCACCCCGCGCGCGACGACGCCGCCGATATCGAGCGAGGCGACATCCAGCACGGTCGGTTGCGAGGCGACGCTGACGATATGGCCCGCAAGGCGCACCGGGCCATAGTCGGACCGGCCGGCGGCGGTCACCGACCAACCGTCCGACGCCGCCGTCAATTTCGCCTCTATGCCGGCTAGGCCTATGCCCTGACCCGGACGACCCAGACGCAAAACGACATCCGGCCGCGCGAGCGGGCCGGTGACGTGGAGCGATGTGACCGGACCGTAACGCCGCGACACGCCGCTCGCGGTGATGTCGTAGTGACCCGTGCGGTCGCTCATGCCCGAGCCCGTGAGCGTCAGGCCCGGCGCGGTGACGCGGGCGTTCGAGAAATAGACGTTGCCGCCCGGCGGAATGTCGATCGTCGCGTGCAGCGTCGGCAGGCCTTCCAGTACGCTCCGGAAGAAGCCGTTGTCGAGCCGCACGACCCTGGCGACGACGCTGCCGGTGAGGCGGGGGTTGCGGCGGTCGGCGGAGGGCACGACCCGGAGGTCGGCGTCGACATCGACGAGGCCGACGCCGGGGATCAGGTAGCGCGGCAGCTTGCCGAGGATGCCGACATTGTACTGGCCGGTCCGCAGGTCGAAGCGCAGGATGGCGCGGCCGTTGACCTTGTCCGAGCGGAGCGCCAACGCATTGGACGTCAGTACGAGATCCCTGGCGAGCACCGGGCCGGCGATGCGGACGTTGGTGAGCAGGCCGCCGACGAACGGGCCGACGCCGGTGACCCGCGCCACGGTGGCGCTCGCCGGGATGATCAGCGGCGCCCTGGCGTGCGCCCTTCCGGCGACGCGCAGCTTTTCGAGCACGGTGGTCGACAGCGACAGGCGTTCGGCGCTGAACACGTAGTCGACATCGGGCTGGGCGAGCGCGCCGCCGAGCGCGAGGTGGAGCTTCATGTCGCGCGCGGTGGTTCGCGCGAGGAGCGCGTCGGAGCGCAGGAAGAAAGCATCGGCGACAAAATTGTCGAAGTTGCTGCTGCCGAGGTCGATTCCGCCCTTGGCGGCGAGGCGGAGCGCGGGGCTGGCGGCGGCGAGCGCAGTTTCGATCCGCCGGTCGGCGAAGGCCGCCGTCGCGTTCACGGTCATGCGGGGCGCGGTGAGCCGTGCGGCGAGGCCGCCGATGACCAGCCCAGGCGCGGCGGTGCCCGAAAGCGCGAAGCGGCCATCGGTGCCGGTGATCCGGAGGTCGGCGAGCGAGGCCGCGCCGACGGTCGCCGAGACCGTGCCGCGCCAGCGCGCCCAGCTGCCGTCGCCGCCGAGGCGAAGGTCGAAGGATTTGGTCGAGCCCGCCAGCGTTGCCAGGACGCCGCCCGCCGGGGCGCGGACGGTGGCGTCGACGTCAAAGCGGTCGCTGTCGGGCGCGGCGTCGAGCTTCAGGTCGACGCGGTCGCCGCCGTCGATCACCGCGGCGTGGGCATCGACCAGCGCGCGGCCGGCGTGGATGTCGGCGCGGCCGTCGAGGCTGGCGACGTGGCGGCGGCCGACGACCGGCTGGTCGAGGACGATATGGCCAAGCTTGAGCTGGCCCAAGTGAATGTCGAAGTCCGGCAGGATCGGGCCGGTGCGCGGCGTCTTGCGGAGCTTGGGGCGGCGCAGCCAGCGCACCTCGTCGGCGGTCAGGCTGTTGATGATCAGCCGCTTGCGGACGAATTGCGAGGGGCGCCAGTCGAAGTCGACGAGCGGCGAGGTCAGGAAAACACCCTGCGGGTCGCCGACCGCGAGATCGTGAATGGTCAGGCGGCCCCACAGCGAACCATCGATGCGGCCGACCCGGATGGTGAGGCCGGAGTTTGGGGCAATGCGTGCGAATTGTTGGGCGAGGAAGCCGCGGCCCGGCGTTGTATTGAGCGCCGCGAGCGTCAGGAACCCACCGACAAGCAAGACGCCGATGACCGCGACGAAGCCGATCAGGATGCGGCGGATGGTCGACCAGGCATCGCCGCCGCTCGCCGGAAGGGCAGTTTCGGCCATCAGAACGCCTGGCCGATAGAGACGTAGACCGCGACCTTGGGATCGCCCTTCTTCGGCGCGAGGGGTGTCGCGAGGTCGACTCGGATCGGGCCGAAACTCGAATAATAGCGCACGCCGGCGCCCGCGCCGACGCGGAAGCCGTCGAAGCCCGGCAGGGTGGAGGTGTAGAGCTGGCCCGCGTCGACGAAGGCGACGATGCCGAAGTCGCCGAGCACCCGCGCGCGGACTTCACCCGCGACCTCGGCGAGCGAGCGGCCGCCGATCGGGTCGCCGAACACGTCCTTGGGACCAATGTCCTGATAGCCGAAGCCGCGCACCGATCCGCCACCGCCGGCGTAGAAGCGGCGCGACGGCGCGATGCGGTCCCGGCTCGCTCCGAAGATCGAGCCAAGCCGCACGCGCCCGGCAATGACAACCTTGGACGTCAGCGGCTGGTAGAGGCTCGCGTCGAACTGGCCCTTCAGATAGCCGAAGGCGCCATCCTGGAGCGAGGCTTCGGGACTGACGTGAAGCGACAGGCGGTAGCCGCGAGTCGGGTCGAGCAGGCTGTCGGTGCCGTCATAACTGATCGCCGAGGGCAAAGCGGCGATCTCGAAACTGCGCGTCCGGCTTAGCCCGAGCGTCGTGTCTGTATCGGTCTCGTCAGTGTAGAGAAGCTCGGCGCCGAGCGACCAGAACCACTTCTTCTGCCAGATCAGGTTGGTCTCGCGCGCCAGCGACGCGCCGAGGGTGACGGTTTTCGCCTGATAGGCAGACTGGTTCTCGTGCGAGGCCTCGGCGCGCAGCAGCAGGGTGCGATCGCGGGCGCGCCAGTTCGAGAAGCGCAGCTCGCCCGCCGCGCGCTGCTCGCGCGTGCCGGCGACGCCACGGACGGTCAGCGCGCCCTCGGGCTCGACGAAGCGGCGGTCCTGCCAGCTCGCCTCGACCCGGATGCCCTCGCCGGTCGAATAGCCCAGCTGCCCCGCAATGGTGTGGAGCGGCGCGGCCTCGGTTGTCGCGACGATGTCGACCTGCGCCGTTCCGTCGGCCGCCGCGTCGACCGGGACGGCGCGCACCGAGACGCTGCCGAACAGCCCGGTGGCGACGAGCGCGCGCCGCAGATCCTCGACGTCGCGCGAATCGTAGAGCGCCCCGGGCCGGGTGCGCGCCAGCCGCTGGGTTTGCTTGCGCCCGACAAGCTTCGCGCCCTCCACCCGGATCGCGCGGACGTGGGCGAGCTGTCCGGCGGTGACGCCGACCTTGTAGGTGGCGGTGCGGGTGGCGTGATCGACGACGATTTCGCGTTCGCCGACGAGGGCGAACGGGTAGCCGTGCTCGGGAAGACCGGTGCGGAGCCGGTTCTCCGCCGCCTCGATCATCGCGGCATCGACCGGGGCGCCGGGGGTGAGCGCCAGCGCCTCGAGGATGAGGTCGCGGGGCGCTCCGGCCGGCGTCGCCACCGTGACGGCGGCGAGCGTGTAGCGCGGCCCCGGGTCGGCCTTGATGGTGACGACGGCGCGGCCGTCGTTGCCCTCGGGCCGCGCCACCGACAGGTCGATCTGGCCCGAATAATAGCCGTGGGCGCGGAGCAGCCGGTCGATCAGCGCGACATCGTCGCGGGCGCGGCGGTCGAGCTGCGCCAGCGTTTCGACATCGTCGGTCTTTTCAAGGTCGGAGAGCGACTTGAACTCATACAGGAGATCGCTTTCGAGGCCCGACACCACGGTGCGATAGTGGAGCGACGGCGTCGTTTCCTTGGCGACGGCGGCGGGCGCGGCGCCGGCCTCGTTGACGATGGTCTCGGGCAATGGCGCCATCGCGGCGGCGGGGTCGATCGGCGGGAGCTCGGGGATGCTTTCGGGCGCGAGCGCGTTCGCGGCGGGCGGCGGCGCCGTCTCGGGCTTCGCCGCGGCGGGTTGCTGCGCCTCCGCCGACGCGGCGAACAGCAGCGCGGCGAGCGAGACGCCGAGCCGGACGGAGACGGGGGCCATGATGGGAGCTTTAGCGGAGGGTAAAGGGGGCGGGAAGGGCGAAGGCCGCTTAGTGGATTTCGCCGACGATATCCTCGAGCTGCAAAAGCTGGATCGCGCGCTCGACCTGGCGCCACCGGCAGAACAGCATGAGGTTGCCCGAATTGTGAAAGGCGTCGGCCTGGCTCGCCGCCTCGACGACCGCCGCATCACCGAAGCGGGCGATCAGGACGGCGGCTTCCTCGACGGAGGCCCGGTCGTGGATCGATTGCAGCTGCATCCCCATAACCTAGGTTGTCCAATGTTGGGATGACGGCGCAACCAATGTTGCGCGTCCGGTCGAATCATCGCCGCATCGGCGTTGCAGCGAAAGCACAGAGGCTGGCGCACGGATGGGGCGCGTGGCATGGCCATCCGGGCAAGGAACGGGGACGAGGAATGCAGATCGGCGGCGGCGTGTTGATCATGATCGGGCTGCTGGCCGGCGCCGCGATCGGCGTCGCGGTCGGCGCATCGTCGATCGGAATGGTGGCCGGGCTGGTGCTCGGCGTGATCGGCGCGCTGCTCGTCGGCCTGTGGGACGCGCGCCGCCGCCGCTAGTCGAGCCGGCGGCCGACCCAGACGACGCGGCCGATCACCTGGACATCGGCGGGCGCGACGCCGGAAAAGCTCGGATAGGCGGCGTTGTCGCTCAGGATATCGAGGGTGCGCGCCGCCGGATTGAGCGCCAGCCGCTTGACCAGCAGCGTGTCGTCCCGGCGCAGGACATAGATGCCGTCGCGCAGGCGCCCGGCGGCGTCGTTGGTGTCGACGACGATCTCGTCGCCGTCCTGAAGCCGGGGGGCCATCGAATCGCCGGCGACCCGGATGGCCGACAGCGCCGCCGGGTCGCCGCTCGCCAGTTCCTTGACGAAGCGTCGCTGGAAGGCGAGCGATGGCTGCGAACGGATATCCTCCGCCAGCGCGCCGGGGCCGGCCGAGGCGCCGATGTCATAGGCGTTGACCATCACGAAATCGTCGGCGACGACCGGCCCGGCGGTCTCGACCAGCGCACGCGCTCCTTCGGGCGCGCCGAGGCTGCGCTCCGACACGTCGAAATGCGCGGCGAGGCGGCGGCGGTCCTCCTCGCTCAGGCGGCGGGGAACGCCGCGGCGGATGAACTGCTGGATATAGGTCGGGTTGCGGCCGATCAGCCGCGCCACCGAGGCATAATCCTGTCCCCTCGTGCGGATCAGCTCGTCGAGATGCTTGCGAATATCCACGGCGGCGCTCCATCGCTTGTGAATAAACCGTATCGATTGTTTTTTGCCTAGACAAGTAGGAAACGAAACAAGAACATTCCGATCGTCGAAGTCAGAAACGAGTCGGACGGCCCATGCACCTCTTGCGATCTATCGAGCGGTACTTGCGCGAATCGGGGACCAAGCCGGCGCGGTTCGGGCGCGAGGCGGTGGGTGACCCCCGGCTGGTGTTCGACCTGCGGAGGGGCCGCGAGCCGCGCTCGGACATCGAGCGCCGCGCGCTGGCGTGGATCGAGAAGGAAAGGGCTGGGCGATGCGGCGGTTGATTTGTGATGCGCATGGCGCGCTGCTGCGCGGCGTGCGCGACATTCTTGAGAGCGACCCCCATCTCGCCGGGATGGCGGGGTGCGTGGGCGGCTTGCCTCGGCTGACGGTGAGCGGGGCCGAGGCCGAGCCTTGGGCGAGCGCCACCTTCAGCGGGCGGCGCCATGTGCTTGAGCTGACCTTGCGAGGCACGCGACGGGAGGTCGAGGCGGCGAAGGCGGCCATCGCCGAGCGGCTGCCGGGCGCCGACTTCGATGTGCGTGGTCATTTCGTCGCGGGCGTCGCGGTGACCGGGGCGAAGACCCGCCGCGTCGGTGGGCTGGCGGTCTGCGAGATGCGTTTCGAAGCCCTGACGATCGAGGCCTAGCCCGCCGCGTCGAGCGACTTGCCGATCTTGTCGAGGCGCTCGACGAGATCGGCGGGCAGCGCCCTCGCCCGCGGCTTGGCGGGCTTCGCTTCGAGCTTCGCCTCGATCGAGTCGAGGCGAGCGTTGAGCCGTACGACCGCATCGGCGATCTCCGCCAGATCGGCCGAGGTCGCGCCGTCGAGCGGGGCGGGAGCGGCAACGGGCGGCGGTGTTGGTACAGGTGCGAAAACTGGTGAGGGCTCGGGCGCCACATCGGCGACCACTGGCTCGGCCGCCACGGCGGGCGCCGCCACTGGGCGAGCCGCCTGGGGCGCGAACGGGTCGGCGACCGGCGTGTCGATGTCGTAGTCGGTGTAGGCGCCATAGTCGCCATAGGGGTCGACGCGCTTCTTCGCGCCCAGAATGAGGCCGAGCGCCAGACCGATCGCGCTGGCGAGGAACAGCGGGATAAGGCCGAGCAGCAGGCGGGCCTTGAGGCCGAGCGGCGGCTGCGCCGCGCTCATCACTTCGGCCAGATGGGTGCGGCTGACGATCGATTCGAGCGCCGTCGACGGCAGCAGCACGATGGCGATCGCGGCGACCGCGCCGATCGTAACGCCGGCGAGCGCCGGCCGGGTGTTCAGCCGCGCCATGCGGCGGTCTCGAGCGTTTCGCGGGTCATGACGCTTGGTTAGCGGCTCGGGGCCGGCGTCACAAGCAGCGGCGCCGCGCGTTGCTCCCGCCGCGCCGCGGGTGCTAACACCCTCGGGCAATGATCGATACCTTCGCCCTACTGGTCTCGCACGGCATGATGTTCCTGGTCGTGCTGAGGCTGTTCAAGGTGCGCGACCCGGAAAAGCCCGGCCCCCCGGAATTGCCCAAGCGTCCGCTGCCGATACGGCGGGGAGGACCGCCGCGTGCGTGACCTGCTGATCCTCGGCTTCATCTTCTTCATGCTCGGCGCGGCGATGGGGCGGCCGTTCCTGATGTCGATGGCCTATCTCTACGTCGACCTCGTCTCGCCGCAGCGCATCACTTATTACCTGCTGAACGCCATCCCGTTCTCGCTGATCATGGCGGTGCTGGCGATCCTGTTCTACGCGCTGTTCGACGACAAGAAGGACATGCGCTTCGGCCGGCTTCAGGTGCTGATGCTGATCTGGGTGATCTGGATCACCATCACGACGCTGATGGCGCAATTGCCCGAATTCGCGTGGATTAAATGGTCGTCGGCGTGGAAGTCGATCGGCTTCGGCATCTTCCTGCCGTTCGTGCTGCGGACCCGGCAGCGGATCGAGGTGGCGATCTTCTTCGTCGTGCTGTCGGTCGGCGTGCTGACGATCACCGGCGGGCTGAAGACGCTGGCCGGCGGCGGCGGCTACGGCACGCTCAACATCCTCGTCGAGTCCAACTCGGGGCTTTACGAGGGCAGCACGATCGCCGCGGTGGCGGTGTCGCTCATCCCGCTCATCATGTACCTCTACAAGCACAACACGCTGTTCGCGCGCTCGAAGCTGTTCAAGCTGGCGACCGCCGGGCTGATCTTCGCGGCGCTGCTCATCCCGATCGGAACCGAGGCGCGGACTGGCCTCATCTGCATCGCGGTGCTCGCCGTGATGGTGTGGCTGAAGTCGAAGCGGAAGGTCCTGATGATCGTGCTGGTCGTCGGCGTGGCGGGCGCGTCGGTGCCGTTCCTGCCCGAGAGCTTCACAGGGCGGATGTCGACGATCAAGAGCTATGACGCGGACCAGTCGGCATCGACCCGCATCGCGGTGTGGAACTGGACGCTCGGCTTCGTGAAGGACCATCCGCTGGGCGGCGGCTTCGACTGCTACCGGCTCAACAAGCTGGAGGTCGAGATCAAGGGCAAGGGTGATTCGACCAAGACGATCGCCGACCAGGCGCGCGCCTTCCACAGCTCCTATTTCGAGACGCTGGGCGGCCATGGCTATCCGGGCTTCGCGATCTACATGTCGCTGCTGATCGTCGCCTTGCTGCAGCTGCGGGGCATTTCCAAGCGCTTCAAGGCGGCGGACGCCGAGGATGCGTGGGTCCGCGACCTCGCGACCGCGCTTGCTCAGACCATCCTGATCTTCATGGCCGGATCGGCGTTCGTCGGAATCGCCTTCCAGACGACGCTCTACATCCTGCTCGCGCTCGCGGCGTCGGTCGCGCAGTGGGTGATGGTGCGCGACGAGGTGCGGAAGCGCGAGACGACGGCGCGGCCGGTGTTCATCCCCGGCGTCGGCTTCAAGCGGCCGCTCGCCGGCGCGGCCGCGCGATAAGCGCGAGGACGCCAAGGCCAGCGCCGCCGCCGAGGCCGAGCAGCATGAAGAACTGCTTGGGATCGTCGAGGAACAGCGGGCGCGGCGTGCGCCACGGCTCGCCGCCGGTGGCGCGGATCAGCGAGGCGACGGCGCGGGTCGCGGCGTTCTTGTCCCAGTTGAGCGTCGTCACATAGGGGTAGTTCTCGGTGACGCGCTGGTAGCGCGCGATCTTGTCCGACGCGCCGCGCGCCGCGACGAGCGTGTCGAGGCGGCGAAGCAGGGCGTTCGGGTCGGCCTTGATCACGGCGATGTCGCGATAGCCGCCTTGCGCGGCGGGGAAAGCGAGGTCGTAGACCGCGTCCATCGGAGTCCAGCCCGTTGGCGTCTTGACCAAAGTCACGACGTGCGACGGCGGCGCACCCGGTGACGGGTAGAGCATCGCCAGCGAGCTCTCGACCCCGATCTCGCGCAGCATCGTCGCGAACAGCTTCGACTTGTCCTCGCAGTCGCCGCCCTTCTCGAGGATCTGGATCGGGGTGGCGTCGAGCTTTTTCCACAGGAAATAGCCGTGGTTCTTGGCGAAGCCCTGGTTGGCGTAGACCCAGTGGAGCAGCGTCGCCAGCCGCTGGTCCTCGGTCCGCGCCGAGGCGGTCGCGGCGACCGCGGTTTCGCGCAGGCGCTGGCGGTCCTGAGCCCAGGACAGGCCGACGACGGCTGCGAAGGCGAGGCAGAGCGCCGCGGCAGCGAGGAGGACACGATAAAGGATCGGACGGGCGGAAGCGCTCATTGGTCGCCAACCTAGTGCGCGGGCAGGGGTTTTCCAACCGGCGGGCCGGGGAACGCGCCCCGAACGCCGCGCGTTCGGGCGCCATGCTCAAATATATCGACACCGAAACGCCCGGCATCACCCGCCGCAGGCGCGGCCGCTATTGGCAGTATTTCGACGCCGACGGCGCGCGCGTCACCGACCGCGCGGAGATCGACCGGCTCAACAGGCTCGGCGTGCCGCCCGCCTACCGCGACGTCTGGTATTGCCCGCACGCCCACGGCCATTTGCAGGCGATCGGAATCGATGCGCGGGGCCGCAAGCAATATCGCTATCACGACGAGTTCCGGAGCGCGCGCGAGGCCGACAAGTACGACAGGTGCGCGAAGTTCGGGACCGCGCTGCCGAAGATCCGGGCGCGGGTCGAGGAGGACCTCAACGAGCGCGGAATGGGCAAGGAGCGGATCGTCGCGGCGATCGTCCGGCTGCTCGATGTCGGCCATATCCGCGTCGGCAACGAGGGCTATGCGGCGGAGAACGACAGCTACGGCGCGACGACGCTGCGCAACAAGCACGGCGAGGTGAAGGGCAATACCGTCCGCCTCGAATATCGCGGCAAGAGCGGCAAGATGCAGAAGGTCGCGGTCAAGGACGCGACTCTCGCCCGGCTGGTGCAGCGCTGCCAGGACCTGCCGGGGCAGCACCTGTTCCAATATATCGGCGAGGACGGCGAGCCTCGTCCCGTCGGGTCGGCCGACGTTAACGCCTACCTGCGCGAGGCGACCGACGACGAATTCACCGCCAAGCACTTCCGCACCTGGGGCGCGAGCGTCATCGCGTTCGAGACGATCCTCGACCGCAAGGACAGCGGCCTGACGATGAAGGAACTGCTCCAGCCCGTCGCCGACGCGCTGGGCAACACGCCGGCCATCAGCCGCAAGTCCTATGTCCACCCGCTGCTCCTCGAAGCGGTGAAGACGGGCGAACTCGACCTGCTGCGTGGCGGGCGCCTGCCGCGCCCCACCCGCTACCTGTCCGCCGCCGAACGGGGGCTGATCGACTTGCTGGACGCGAGCGAAGGGTTGAAGGCGGCGGCCTGAGGCGGCACACGGCGACCAATGGCGACGACTGCTACACTCCCCGTCCAGAAGGTCACCAACGTGGCCGGGCAAACCCAGGCGCTGATCAACGACTTCGTCCTGTGGATCAGGACCGACAGCCTGCAGGCGCTGATCGGCCTCGGCGTCGCGATCGGGCTGTTCGTGCTGCTCGAGGCAATCCGGCATCTCGGCTGCCGGGTCCTGACGCGCGAGCACGGCTGGCAGGTCGTCGCCAGGCGCGTGCTGACCAGGACCAACGGCGTCTTCCTCGCCGCGCTGTCGGCCGACTTCGTCGCGCATTTCGTCGCCCCGCCGAGCCAGCTCAACACCGCGATCGACTTCGTCTTCACCATCGCCGCGGTGTTCCAGGGCGCGGTGTGGGTCCGCGAGCTGATCATGGCCTTCGTCTCGCACCGCGCCTCGGCGGGCGACCCCGGCGACCACGTCCAGCTCAACACCGCGATGGGGATGATCCGGCTGCTGGTGAACTTCGTCGTCTGGGCGCTGGCGCTGATCCTGGTGCTCGACAACCTGGGCGTGAACGTCACCGCGCTGGTCGCCGGCCTCGGCGTCGGCGGCATCGCCATCGGCCTCGCGGCGCAGGGCATCTTCGCGGACCTGTTCGCGGCGCTCGCCATCCTGTTCGACAAGCCGTTCCGGCTCGGCGACACGATCCGGTGGAACGCCATCACCGGCAAGGTCGAGGCGATCGGGCTCAAGACGACGCGGGTGCGGTCGATCGGCGGCGAGCAGATCATCGTCTCCAACAAGCGCCTGCTCGACCAGGACATTGGCAACCTCCGGCGGATCGACCAGCGGCGGGTGCAGTTCCCGGTGCCGATCGCGCCCGGCACGCCGGCGGACAAGCTGGCGGCGATCCCCGATCTGCTGAAGGCGGTGGTGGAGGCCGAGGCGGACACGCTGTTCAGCCACGCCCACCTGGTCGACATCACTCCCAACGCCCTGAACGTCGAGGTCGAGTTCCACATGACGGTGCCCGAGGCGGCGGCGATGTCGGCGACTCGCCACCGGGTGATCGTCGGCATCAAGCGGGCGCTCGACGGCGCGGGGATCGCAATCGCGGATTTGACGCCGCCGAGGGAGGGATGATGCGCGGGCTGGCTATCATGGCGTTGGGGATGGCGTTGATGGCAGGTTCGGCGGAGGCGCGCTCCGCCAGGGCGATCGACGCCGAGGTCGCGGCGGCGATGGCGGCGACCGGCTCCAAGGGCTTCGCGCTGGCGACGGTCGAGAACGGCAAGGTCGCTTACGTAAAGGCCTATGGCGCGCGCAACGCCAAGGGGGATCCGCTCACCACCGACACGATCATGTACGTCGCGTCGATCACCAAGGTGGCGTTCGCCTACACCGTCCTGCAGCTGGTCGACCAAGGCAAGATCGGCCTCGACACGCCGATCGACCGCTATCTCGCCAAGCCGCTCCCCGACTATCCCGACGACGACCGCTATGCGAACTACAGCGCGCTCAAGGGCGACGAGCGGTGGCGCAAGCTGACGCCGCGCATCCTCCTCTCGCACCGCTCGGGCTTCGCCAATTTCGGCTTCCTCGAACCCGACCAGAAGCTCAAATTCCACTTCGAGCCAGGCGCGCGCTACGGCTATTCGGGCGACGGCATGATCCTCCTCCAGTTCGTTCTCGAGCAAGGATTGGGCCTCAACCTTGGCGAGGAGATGCAGCGCCGTGTCTTCACCCCGCTCGGCATGACGCGCACAGCCATGATGTGGCGGCCGGACTTCGCGGGCAACCTCGCCGACGGCTGGCAGGCCGACGGCAAGCCCGAGCCGCACGACGAGCGCAGCTATCCGCGCGCCGCCGGCTCGCTGGATTCGACGATCGCCGACATGGCGAAGCTCGTCGCCGCCTTCGTCAACGGCACCGGCCTCAGCGCCAAATCGCACGCCGAGATGATCCGCCCGCAAGCGCCGATCACGACGCCATCGCAGTTCCCGACACTGGTCGCCGAACTGCCGCCCGGCCGGCGGATCAAGGGCCTGTCGATCGGCCTCGGCGCGAAGCTGTTCGAGGGGCCGCAGGGCAAGGGGTTCTTCGCGGGCGGGCACAACGACAGCACCGGCAACATGCTGGTCTGCCTGGAGCGCGGGAAGCGCTGCGTCCTCTTCCTCGGCAACGACGTCCGGATGGAAGCCGCCTACCCGCGCCTGGCGCGCTTCCTGCTCGGCGAGACCGGCCTGCCCTGGCAATGGGAATATGGCGACCTGAAGCTCCTCCCCTGATCAAAGCGCAGGGTTGGCAGCATCGGCGCGCCCGCCTAGTCCTCCGCCGGCAGATCGGGGAGACCAGCATGACCATCCGCTTCGACAACCGCGTCGCCATCGTCACCGGGGCGGGGGGCGGCATCGGCAAGCAATATGCGCTGGCGCTCGCGGCGCGCGGCGCGAAGGTGGTGGTCAACGACCTGGGCGGAGCGCGCGACGGCACCGGCGGGTCGCTGTCGATGGCCGAGACGGTGGTCGCGGAGATCGTCGCGGCGGGCGGCGAGGCGATGGCCAACGGCGCGAGCGTCACCGACTACGGCGAGGTCGTGGCGATGGCGGAGGCGGCGAAGGCCCGGTGGGGCCGCATCGACATCCTGATCAACAACGCCGGCATCCTGCGCGACCGGACCTTCGCCAAGATGGAGATGGACGACTTCAGGACGGTGATCGACGTCCATCTGACGGGCTCGGCCAATTGCACCAAGGCGGTGTGGGAGACGATGCGCGAGCAGGCCTATGGCCGGATCGTCATGACCAGTTCGTCGACCGGCCTCTACGGCAATTTCGGGCAGGCCAATTATGCCGCCGCGAAGATGGGCCTCGTCGGGCTAATGAACACGCTGGCGCTGGAGGGCGCGAAGTACAACGTCCGGGTAAATTCGGTCGCTCCGATCGCCGCGACCCGGATGACCGACGATCTGATGCCGCCCGAGATGCTGGCGCGGCTGGCGCCCGAGACGGTGGTGCCGGCGGTGCTGTTCCTGGCGAGCGAGGAGGCGCCGACCAAGGCGATCGTCAACGCCGGCGGCGGCGGTTTCGAGCGGACCTACGTGACCCTGACCCGGGGCATCCACCTCCACGGCGACGCGATGACGCCCGAGGGCGTCGCGGCGCGCTGGGACGAAATTTCGGACCGCAGCGGCGAGGTCGTGCCGGAGAACGGCAACGCGCAAGGGGCGATGACGCTCGGCGGAAGTTGACGCCAGGTTGCCGCCTGAATCACCGGCCGGCGTAAACTTCCAACCTGAACAAGTGGACACGGTGGGACACCTGATGGGCTGTTCGGTGTCCACTTGTTCGCCGGTGAGTTCAAAGAGCAAGGAGTATACTGAACCAGATCGGTGAAATTGTCAAGAGGGGGGCGTTGCGCGGACGGCTTGGCTTCGACGCCGGGCGAAGGGCGCCCTCTAGTCCACGACCTTCATCAGCTTGCGCTCAACGGGCGCCAGCACCGAGCTCAGCTCGTGGCCGCGCTTCAAGGTCGCGCCGATCTCCCCGACCAGCGCGTACATGCCCTGGCGCTGGCGGAGGGCGGGGCGCTTGACGATCTGGATCTCGGGGCGCTCGGCGGCGCGGCGGAAGGCGGAGAACACCGCCGCCTCGCGGTCCATGCTGATGGCATAGTCGCGCCACTCGCCGGCGGCGACCATGCGGCCGTAGACGCCCAGGATGGCATTGAGCTCGGCGCGGTCGAAGACCACCTGCGCGTCGCGGTGCGCGGCGGGGAAGGGCGTGACGTTCGACACTAGAAACCGTCTCCCTGGAGGGGAGAGGGAGGGGCCCGCCGCGAAGCGGTGGGAGGGTGAGGGTGGCTGGCGCGAAGGGCTCGGCGTTCCATCCTGCGACCACCCTCTCCCCGCTCGCTTCGCGAGTCGCCCTCTCCCCTCCAGGGAGAGGGACTGGGAGCTTGGCATACCATCCTAGCGCGAATGGCCCTGCTTGCGCGGCAGCGCCGCGTCGAGCGCCGCCAGCCGCGCGGTGAGCGAGTCGACCTCGGCGCGCAGCGCGTCGACCTGCTGGCCCGCCGGATCGCAGCGCTCGTTGCAGATCGTGCCGTAGGGCGTGAACGGACGGGCGTAGTCCTCGGCGTCGACCAGCGCGGGGCGGGCGGGGATGCCGGTCATCGTCGCGCCCTCGGGCACGTCGCGCGTCACCACCGCGTTGGCGCCGATGCGGGCGCGGACGCCGACCTCGATCGGCCCGAGCACCTGCGCGCCCGAGCCGATGATCACGCCGTCGCGGAGCGTCGGGTGGCGCTTGCCGGCGACACCGTTGGCGGGGTTGGTGCCGCCCAGGGTGACGCATTGGTAGATCGTCACGTCATCGCCGATCTCGGCGGTCTCGCCGATCACCACGAAGCCGTGGTCGATGAAGAAATTGCGGCCGATCTTCGCGCCGGGGTGGATGTCGATGCCGGTGAACAGCCGCGCGATGTGGTTGACCAGCCGGGCGCAGAAATACAGCTCGCCGCGGTAGAGGAAGTGGGCGAGCCGGTGGAAGGCCAGCGCGTGGACTCCGGGGTAGAGCAGGATCTCCCAGCGCGAGCGCGGCGCGGGGTCGCGCGCCTTGATCGAATCCAGATAGTCGAAAAGCGGTCGAACCACGCCGAAAGCCCCAAGCCGTTGCGGCTCCAATGTAGGACGGCGCGGCGCGGCGCGCCACCCTCCGCCGGAACGCCGCCGCTTGCCGGGTCGTTGTACCGGCGACACCGTTTTTCGAGGAGGCGTCAAGTGGACGACAAGCGCAAGGACGACACGAGGGGCATGACCGATGTCGAGGTCAGCGAATCGCATACCGTGAGCCAGACCGGCCGCGACACCGACGGCCGCAGCCCCGATTACGACGTGTCGCTCGACAAGGGCGGCGACGTGGTTCGCGACGGGGTGGTCCAGAACGACGCCGGGAAGGGCGGCGCGGCATGAGCGACTTCCAGGGAAACAATGTCGACGGCGCCGGCCGCGACCGCACCGACCGGGTGACCGCCGACGAGACCGGCACGCTGATCTCCGCCGACAAGGTGGTCGGCACCGCGGTCTATGACGGCGCGGGCCGCAAGCTCGGCACGGTCCACGGGCTGATGCTCAACAAGCGCGCCGGCAAGGTGGCGTTCGCGGTGCTGAGCTTCGGCGGCGTGCTCGGGATCGGCGAGCGCTACCACCCGATCCCGTGGGATGTTCTGACCTACGACACCGAGCTCGGCGGCTACAACGTCGACCGCAGCGAGGCGCAGCTGAAGGGCGCGCCGCACTATAGCCGCGAGGAGCTCGGGACGCTGGACTACGATCGGGCGGGACCGGGGATCGCGAGCTATTATGGGGTGCCGCTTTAGCGGCGCTTTTCGCCCGGCGCGAACGCACAAGTGGCGCAACCCGGTCGAGTCCTGACACTAGAGCGCGTAGTTGACCGACACATAGTCGACTTCGAGGTGGACCTTGTTCTTCGAGCTCGACTCGTAGAGCGCGGCGAAGCCCGCGTTGACGGTGACGACGTTGACCTGAACCCCGCCCGAGACGGCGATCGAGGCGCTGTCGCGGGCCTGGAACTCGAAGTCGCCGGTGATCCGGGCGGTCTTGGGGACGAGCAGGTCGATGTCGGTGATGGCCTTCGCGGCCTCCGCCAGCGCCTTGGTGAAGCCGTCGCCGCCGAGGTTCTTGGTCATCAGCGCGGTGCCCTCGGTCACGCTGGGGCCGGTTCCCGTCGCCTTGGCGGCGCGGGCGAGGCTCAGGAAGGTCGCCGGCACGAGGCTCGACGCGGCGACGGCGGCGAAGCTTTCGGCGAGGACGACGGAGAAGGACGCGACCGATACTGCTGCGCTGAGAGCCATGATGGTTCCTTTCTAGGCGGTTGGCGTGGGACCGATCGTCAGGTTGAAATGCGCGGTCGCGCCGGCGACTCCGCCGACATCGACCGCGAGGTCGATATCGACCGAGGCGTTGTGGATCGCGAGATTCTCGCCGAGCAGCGTCTGCTCGGCCTTCTTGATCGCCTTGGCGATCTCGTCGAGCGCCCTGGAGGGGTCGATCGGCTTCAGGAGGTCGGCGGCCGCGGCGACCGGCGCCGGAACGTCGCCGCCGGGAAGCGGAATGTCGATGTCGCGATCGAGGAAGCCGCCGACGACCCCCATGAAGACATCGTAGGCGGTGGTGGCGGCCGTGCCCCCGACGCGCTTGAGAAGCGGGCGGACCTGGTCGTCCAGCAGTTTCTTCGCATTGAACTTGGCCATCGGCTCAGGTTCCTCCGCCGGGGCGACGCGGCCGTCCGCGGCCACGCGGCGTCGTTGGTGTCGTCGGCGCGGGCGCCGGCGGTGGGACTGCGACCCGGCCCGGCGTGCGGACGGCGGGCCGCCGCGCCGGTCTTGCGACGGGCGTCGTGGCGACTCCGACGGCGGCCGGCGGGGGCGAGCCCGGCGCGGCGGCGGGCGGCGAGGGCCGCGGGCTCGGCGTCCGCCCGGGCCTGACGGCGGGCGACGTGACGATGCCGACCGGCAGCGCCGCCGGGGCGGGCTGTATGAGCGCCTGGCCGCGCGCCAGCACGGCGGCGGCCTCGTCGAGCTTGCCCTCCGCGACGAGCCGTTCCGCCTCAGCGAGGATGGCGTCGAGCTGCTTGGCGCGCGCGGCCGAAAGCAGGGCGCGGGCCGGCGGCGACTTGAGCAGGTCGATCATCGTGCCGATCGCGGCGCGGCGGCCGCCGTCCGGCGCCTCCTGCGGGGCGGCGCGCAGGCTGGAGTCTTCGATCGCGACGATCTCGAGATCGATCACGCCGCGGTTGATCTGCCGCTCCTCGACCGCCTCTCGGGTCGTCGTGATGCCGAAGGACGCGGACTTCATGCCGACCCCGACGAACGACGAACCGGTCGAAACGGCCTGCGCCATCTCGAACTCGACGTGCACCTTGGCGGACCTCACCGCCATCGCGCCGACCGCCGAGCGCGACTTGTCGGGAAGGAGGCTCGCCGCGTTGCCGATTCCCGTCGCGATGTCGGTCAGCACCGTCGAGATGGCGAGCGGCTTGGGCAAGGGGGCCATGGCGCGTCCTGAATCGAGACCGAACGCGAAAGCCTACCGACAGCGTGCGACATTAGAGCGCGGGCATCGTCCGTCAACCGGCCTTTTGGCCGGGGCCGGGGCTCAGGAGGCGGCCTGCAGCGTCTTGCCGACGGCGCTCACCACCGAGGCGAGGCGGACGGCGGCCTGGATGGTGGTCGTCGGCACGCCGTGGCCGAGCAGGACCTTCTCGTGGCTGTCGATGCACATGCCGCAGCCGTTGATCGCCGAGACGGCGATCGAGAACAGCTCGAAGTCGATCTTCTCGATCCCCGGCTGGCCGATGACGTTCATCCGCAGGCGCGCCGGGAGCGTGCCGTACTCCTTGTTCGAGGCGAGGTGGACGAAGCGGTAGTAGACGTTGTTCATCGCCATGATCGCGGCGGCGGCCTTGGCGGCGTCGATCGCCTCCGGGGTGATGTGCTCGGCGGCGTCGCTCTCGGCGGCCGAGATCAGCGGGCCGTAGCCGGTGGCGTGGGCCGAGGCGACGAGCGTTCCGTACTTCTGCTGCGGCGTCAGGCCGGGCTCGCTGAGGAGCGAGCCGATGTTGAGCTTGAGGTCCTTGGCGTAGTCGGGGAGGGTGCGGGCGAGATCGGTGACGGACATGGGGCATCGTTCCTAGCCCCTCTCCCTGGAGGGGAGAGGGAGGGGCCCAGCGAAGCTGGGAGGGAGAGGGTGGTGGCAGGAGGGGCGCGGCGCTCTATCCGGCGACCACCCTCTCCCCAGCCCTCTCCCCTCCAGGGAGAGGGGGCCGGTCGTGCGTTACGCCGCCGGGCGGAGCACCTCTTCGCCCTGCTGCCAGTTGCAGGGGCAGAGCTCGTCGGTCTGGAGCGCGTCGAGATTGCGCAGCGTCTCCTGCGGGTTGCGGCCCTGGTTGAGGCCGTTGACCGAGACATGCTGGATGATGTTGTTCGGATCGACGATGAAGGTCGCGCGATAGGCGACGCCGGCGTCGCGGTCGAGGATGCCGAGGGCGCGGGCGAGCTCGTGCTTGTTGTCGGCGATCCACGGGAAGTCGGCGGCGGCCAGCCGCTCGTCGGCCTTGCGCCAGGCGAAGTGAACGAAATCGCTGTCGGTCGAGGCGCCGATGAGGACGGCGTCACGGTCGGCGAAATCGTCCTTCAGCTCGCCATAGGCGATGATCTCGGTCGGGCAGATGAAGGTGAAGTCCTTGGGCCAGAAGAACACGACCTTCCACTTGCCGTCGGTCTTCGACAGGTCGATCGTCTCGCCGCCGGGGAGGGCGCCGATGCCCTGCTGGACGGAGAGGGTGAGTTCGGGGAATTTGTCGCCGATGGTCAGCATGATTGGGGGTCTCCTAAAGGGGGGAAGTTCTACAACCTCTACACAGAGCGGTGGATTTGGGCCGGGACGATAAATAAAGCCAATTGATTATTCCGCTCGGATTGATCGATAAGGTCGATCATGCATCTGCCGACGGTCAAGCAGCTTCAATATCTGACGGCGCTCCACGCGCACGGCCATTTCGGGCGCGCAGCGGCGGCGTGCTTCGTCACCCAGTCGACGCTGTCGTCGGGCATCCGCGAGCTGGAAACGCTGCTCGGCGTGATCCTGGTCGAGCGGACGCGGCGGGTGGTGCGCTTCACGCCCTTGGGCGAGCGCATCGCGGCGAAGGCGCAGGGGGTGCTGCGCGAGACCGAGGCGCTCGCCGAGCTGGCGCAGGCCGCCGGGCGGCCGCTGGCGGGCGAGCTTCGCATGGGCGTCATCCCGACGATCGCGCCGTTCCTGCTGCCGCGCATCCTGCCGCTGCTGCGCGACCAATATCCCGATCTGAAGCTGTTCCTGCGCGAGGAGATGAGCGGCGCGGCGTGCGAGGCGCTGGGACGCGGGACGCTCGACTGCGTGCTTCTGGCGCTGCCCTACGCCTGCGGCGACATCGCGCACGCGCGGCTGTTCGACGATCCCTTCTATCTCGCGTTCCACGAGAGCGAGATGGCCGACCCGCCGGCGCGGCTGCCGCCCGAGGCGATCGACGAGCACCGGCTGCTGCTGCTCGAGGATGGGCACTGCCTCAAGGACCAGGCGCTCGCGGCGTGCAGCCGGCCGGAACTGCGTGCCGAGGCGGCGATCCTCGGCACCTCGCTCCACACGCTGGTGCAGATGGTCGACAACCGGCTGGGGCTGACGCTGGTGCCCAAGATGGCGATCGACGCGGGCATCCTGGGCGGAACGCATGTCGTGGCGCGGCCGCTCGACGCGCCGCGCGCCAGCCGCGAGGTCGCGCTGGTGTGGCGGACGAGCAGCCCGCGCCGCGCCGAGTTCGAGCTGCTGGCGAGCGTGCTGGCGGCGGCGGCGCAAAGCACGTAAGCGGCGGGCAAGCATGCGAATCCTCTATCACCACCGGACCCGCGCCACCGACGCGCAGCGAGTCCATATCCTCGAGATCGTGCGGGCGTTTCGCGCCGCCGGGCACGAGGTGCGGATCGCCTCGCTGGTCGACACGGAAGCCGCGCCCGCGGCGCCCGCCGAGACCGGCGAAGCGGGGTGGAAGGAGTGGGTGCGGCGCATCCCGTTCAGCGCCGAGATCGTCCAGCTCGGCTACAATCTGATCGCGCTGCCGTGGCTGCTGTGGATCGTCCTGACGTGGAAGCCGGCGTTCCTCTACGAGCGCCACGCGATCTTCAATTTCGCGGGCGTGCTCGCCGCGAAGCTGACCGGCCGGCCGCTGATCCTTGAGGTCAACTCGCCGCTGGCGCTGGAGCATCACGAGGACGGCACGCTGACCGCGCCGGGCTTCGCCGGCTGGTGCGAGGGGCTGGTGTTCCGGATGGCGTCGACGATCCTTGTGGTGTCGGGACCGCTGAAGCGCATCCTGGTGGAGGAGGGCGTGCCCGCGGCCAAGATCGTGGTGATGCCGAACGGCGTCGATCTGGCGGCGTTCGGCGCGGCGCCGGATGCGACGGCGCTCCGCGACAGCCTCGGCCTCGGCCATGCGACGGTGATCGGCTTCGTCGGCTGGTTCCGGCCGTGGCACGGCCTCGAGATGCTGGTCGAGGCGTTCGCGCACGCCGAGCTGCAGTGGAAGGGCGCCAAGCTGCTGCTGATCGGCGACGGCCCGGCGATGCCGGCGCTCCGCAAGCAGGTCGACGCGCTCGGGCTCCATGACGCCGTGGTGTTCGCCGGCGCGGTGCCGCACGAGGCGATTCCGAACTATCTCGCGCTGGTCGACATCGCCGCACAGCCCGCCGCCAACGCCTATTGCTGCCCGATGAAGGTCATCGAATATATGGCGATGGCGAAACCGATCGTCGCCCCCGCCCAGGACAACATCACCGAATTGCTCGCCGAGGGGCGGGAGGTCGCCACCTTCGCGCCGGGCGACATGGCGGGGCTGGCGGCGGCGCTGGCGAAGCTTGTCGGTTCGGCCGACGAGCGCGCGCGGCTCGGCGGCGCGGCGCGTGCCGCCATCGACTCGCGCGGCCTGCTGTGGAGCGCCAACGCCGAACGGGTGGTGGGACTGAGCGCCAAATAAATTGTGCAGTGCAGCAACGATGGCTTGGGTGTAGCGTTGAGACCGAGCCGGTGATTCTCCTTCGCCGGACAGGAACCTTGAATGCCCAGCCTTTCCGACACGATCACACGCCTGCAACGGTTTCGAGCCGCGAACGCGCGCCCGGCGGCCCCGGGCTCGACGCGGCTCGGCGAGCTGAAGGGTTTCGGCTCCAATCCGGGCGCGCTCAAGGCGTGGACCTACCTTCCCGAGGGCCTGGCGGATTCAGCGCCGCTCGTCGTCGTGCTTCACGGCTGCACGCAGACCGCGGCGGGCTATGACCACGGCTCGGGCTGGTCCGAGATGGCCGAGCGCCACGGCTTCGCGCTGCTGTTCCCCGAGCAGACGCGCGCCAACAACGCCAACCTGTGCTTCAACTGGTTCGAGCCCGGCGACATAAGGCGCGGCGCGGGCGAGGCGCTGTCGATCCGGCAGATGGTGGCGAGCCTTGTCGACACGCATGGCCTCGATTCCCGCCGGGTTTTCGTCACCGGGCTTTCGGCGGGGGGCGCGATGACCTCGGTCATGCTCGCGACCTATCCCGAGGTGTTCGCCGGCGGCGCGATCATCGCCGGCCTTCCCTACGACGTCGCGGCGGGCGTGCCCCAGGCGTTCGACCGCATGCGCGGCCACGGCCTTCCCGCCGAGCGCGAGCTGCAGGCGCTGGTGCGGCGCGCGTCGGACCATGAGGGCGCGTGGCCGACGATCTCGGTCTGGCACGGCGACGCCGACCGCACGGTCGAGGTCGCCAACGCGGAGGCGATCGTCAGCCAGTGGCGGAAGGCGCATGGCCTGCCGGCCAACCCGACGCGAACCGACATGGTCGACGGCTATCCCCGCCGCCTGTGGTGCGACGCGAGCGGCCGCGCGCTGATCGACGAGGTCATCATCACCGGCATGGGCCACGGCACGCCGCTGTCGCCCGGCGACGAGGGCGGCGGGGTCGCCGGGCCCTACATGCTCGACGTCGGTATTTCCTCGACCGGGCATATCGCGAAATCCTGGGGCCTGACGGATGGCGTGGTCCACATGCCGCGCCGCGCGCCAGCGCCGATGCCGGCGCCCGCGCCCAACCCCACGCCTACGCCCGCGCTGGTCGAGACGCGCAGGTCGGCGCGGCAGGCCGGCCCGGCGCCGGCGGCTCCCGCCGCGTCGGGCGTCGGCAAGGTGATCGAGGACGCGCTGCGCGCCGCGGGGCTGATGCGTTAGGGGCGAAGCTAGAGCGGTTTGTGATCAGGGCGAGCCATGAAGCCCCTCCCCTTCAGGGGAGGGGTTTGGGGTGGGGACTATCCGTCAACGCGACGCGCGCGGTGAGGCCCCACCCCCTTCCCCTCCCCTGAAGGGGAGGGGTGGATCCGTCCGATCACAAACCGCTCTAAAGCACCAACCCGCGAGGTGGGAAAGGCTGCACACCTGACAGTCTACACCCCCCGTCGCGGGGCTATTTTCGCGGTGCTGGGGCGGCCGGCGCTCTTCAGCGCGGTGAGCAGCGCCGCAGCCTTCCACGGCTGGGCGCCCGCCTCGGCGGCGTGGATGAGCTCGACGACGCGGGCGTTGACCGGCGCGGTGCGGCCGACGCTGTGCGCCAGCGCCACGACCTCGCCGTTCAGATAGTCGACCTCGGTCGGGCGGCCGGCCGCGAGATCCTCGGCCATCGACGAGCGGGCGTGGCGGTCGACCTTGAACCCCTGCCGCGCCATCAGGCGGCGGTAGATCCAGGTCGGAAGCCGCATGACGTGCGGGAACAGGCGCGGCGACAGCGCGAGGACCTTCGCCGGCTCGATATGCGCGCGCTTGAGCAGGCCGAGCGTCTCGGCCTGGCAGAGCGCCAGCGCGCGGCGGTAATCGCGCTGGCCGAGCTCGGCGAGCAGCGGCAGGCCGGAGAGCGCGTTGATCGCGTTGTTGAGGTTGACGACGAGCTTGCCCCACAGAACCGCCGGCATGTCGTCGCGAAGCGTCAGCGGAATGCCCGCCGCCTCGAAGGCGGGAAGCCAGCGATCGAGCTCGGGCTCGCGCGCCGCGAACAATTCGCCGCCGGTGCCGCGATGGACATGGCCGGGCTCGGGCGAGGCGACGTTGTAGGGCACCATGCCCGGAATGACGATCGCGTCCGGAAGCGCGTCGCGCAGCCTGGCGGCGTTCGAAACTCCGTTCTGGAACGACAGCACCACCGACCTCGGCGCGTATTGCGCGATCTCGAGCGCCGCCGCCTCGGTCCCCATGCTCTTGGTCGCGAGGATGACGAGGCCCGCGCCGCTGAGGGCCGAGGCGTCCTCGGCGGTCCTGATGCCCGTTGGCGGGACGGTCAGGTCGGCGCCGCCGAGGTCGGTGACTCGAAGGCCGCGCTGGCGGATCGGGGCCAGCGTCGCGGCGCGGCCGATCAGCGTGACGTCGGCGCCGGCGCTCGCCAGGCGGCCGCCGATGTAGCAGCCGATCAGCCCCGCGCCGAGCACGGCAATCCTCGTCGACCTGTCAGGACTGCTCGTTGCCACCATCCGGTCGCTGTCTATGGTGTCGCGCGACGCCTGCCAACTGCGACGAAGTGGACGAAGCGATGAAAGCCGTGCTGTGCGAAGCGCTCGGGCCGCCCGAGACCCTGGTGTTCGGCGAGACGCCGACGCCCGAGCCGGGCAAGGGCGAGGTGCGGCTGAAGGTGCGCGCGGTCGGAGTGAACTTCCCCGACGTGCTGATCGTCCAGGGGCTCTACCAGTTCAAGCCGCCGCTGCCGTTCTCGCCGGGCGGCGAGGCGTCAGGGATCGTCGACGCGGTGGGGGAGGGGGTGACCCACCTGAAGCCCGGCGACAAGGCGTTCGCGATGACGGGGCATGGCGCGATGGCGGAATATCTCGTCGCGCCGGCCAACCGCGTGGTGGCGATGCCCGAGGGCATGGACTTCGACGTGGCGGCCGGATTCACGCTGACCTACGCGACCTCGATGCACGCGCTGAAGCAGCGCGCGCAGCTGAAGGCCGGGGAGACCTTGCTGGTGCTGGGCGCGGCGGGCGGCGTCGGGCTGACCGCGGTCGAGCTCGGCAAGCTGATGGGCGCGCGGGTGATCGCCGCCGCCTCGACCGACGAGAAGCTGGCGCTGTGCCGGGACTATGGCGCGGACGACACGATCAACTATGCGGCCGAAGACCTGCGCGAGGGCATCAAGCGGACCTGCGGGCCGAAGGGGCCGGACGTGATCTACGATCCCGTCGGTGACAAATATGCCGAGCCTGCGTTCCGCTCGATCGGCTGGAACGGGCGCTACCTTGTGGTCGGCTTCGCGGCGGGCGAAATCCCGAAACTGCCGCTCAATCTGACGCTGGTGAAGGGCGCGTCGATCGTCGGGGTGTTCTGGGGCGCCTTCACCGCGCACGAGCCCGCGGCCAATGCCGGGAACATGGCCGAGCTGCTGGCCTGGTACGCGGCGGGCAAGCTCAAGCCCCACATCAGCAAGACCTTCCCGCTTGAAAAAGGCGCCGAGGCGATCCGCTGGATGGCGGATCGGAAAGCGACGGGAAAGGTCGTCCTGACGGCGGAGTAGCGCGCCTTAGCGCCCCTTGGCGGCCTTCGGCGGTGCGCGCAAGCCAGCGCGCTCCTCGGCCTGGCCGATGCCGTCGATGAGCTTGCGGTAGACGCCGTAGGCGCGGCCGTGGTGGGCGCGGTCGCGCGCGTTGGTCGCGGCGCCCAATGCGGCCAGGCTCTCGGCGGCCTTGGCGACATAGTCTTCCATCTTGGTGGCCATTGCGGTCTCCCCTGATCAAGCGGGAGCGCGACGCGGTCTCTCAGTCGCCGGGTGCCTGTGGACGTGCGCCGACGATATGTGACCATAGGCGCTTGGAGCGCGAAAGACGAGGGCGGATGCGCGCGGCCCTTGAGCCGGGGCTAGCCTCGCGCTAGGTTCGCTTTTCGTTCCTAGCGGAGAGCGCATGACCCTCGGCCCCGTTCTGTTGATCGCGATCCTCGCCCTGGCGGCCGGGGGGGTGGTCGGCTGGCTGCTGGCGAGCCGCGCGGTTTCGGCGCTGCGCAGCGAGCGCGACCGGCTCGACGAGCGGGTGACCTCGGCCGATCTCGTCCGCATGCAGCTGGCCGAGGTGACTCGCGAGCGCGACGCGGCGCTGCGCGAGACCGAGCGCGAGCGCGCGGGCGCCGAGGCGCGCGCGGAGGCGTTCGAGCTGCGGCTGGCCGAGCTGAAGGACGCCAAGGAAGCGCTGTCGCTGCAGTTCGGCGAGGTCGGCGCGAAGCTCCTGAAAGACGCGCAGGTGGCGTTCCTCGAACGCGCCGACCAGCGGTTCGCGCAGGCTGGCAAGGAGGGCGAGGACAAGCTGAAGCTGCTGCTCGCGCCGGTCGAGACGACGCTCAAGCGCTATGAGGAGGGGCTGAAGGAGGTCGAGAAGGAGCGCGTCGGCAGCTATGCCCAGCTGAACGAGGCGGTGGCGGCGCTGACGCGCGGCAACGAGGTCGTGCAGCGCGAGACGCAGCGGCTGGCGAACGTCATGCGGTCGAGCCCCAAGGCGCGCGGGCGCTGGGGGGAGGAGCAGCTGCGGACGATCCTCGAGTCGGCGGGGCTCTCGGAGAATGTCGACTTCACGCTGCAGGCTTCGGTCAGCGACGGCGAGAAGCTGCTGCGGCCCGACTGCGTGATCAACCTGCCGGGCGGGCGCTGCATCGTCGTCGACGTCAAATGCCCCCTGGTGTCGTTCGAGCTGGCGTTCGACGAGGACGACGAGGAGCGGCGCGCGGGGCATTTGCTGGCGCACGCCAACGCGATGCGGAGCTATGCCGCCGACCTCGGCCGCAAGAGCTATTGGCGGCAGTTCGACCTGTCGCCCGACTTCGTCATCATGTTCGTGCCGGGCGAGCATTTCCTGTCCGCCGCCGCCGAGCGCGCGCCCGACCTGATCGAGCAGGCGTTCCGCGGCGGCGTCATCATGGCCTCGACGATCAACATGCTGGCGCTCGCCAAGGTGATGGCGGGGATGTGGCGGCAGGAGACGCTGGCGGCGCAGGCCAAGGAGATCGCCGAGGTCGGCAAGGAGCTGTACCGGCGGCTGGCGACGATGGGCGGGCACGTCGAGCGGCTCGGGCGCAATCTGAGCCAGGCGAGCGGTGCGTATAATGCGTTCGTCGGCAGCCTGGAGAGCCAGGTGATGACCCAGGCCAAGCGCTTCGAGGCGCTGAAGATCGACACCGGCGGCAAGGCGATCGAACCCTTCGCGCCGGTCGACACGACGACACGGACGCTGACCAAGCTGACGGCGAACGACGCGGAGGCGGCGGAGTAGGCGCCTTTCGCCCGGCGGTGTCACCCCCACCTAACCTCCCCCATCGAAGGGGGAGGGACCAGTCAGAACGTTGCAGGAAGGGCGTCCCCTCCCTTGATGGGGAGGGGTAGGGGTGGGGTGACCCCGCTGGGCTTAACGTGAGGCGCTGCCTACAGATTCAGCAAGCTCGGATCGCCGCCCTGCGCGGTGATGTTGACCGAGAGCGCGCGCTCGACGGCGAAGCGGAGGAGGGCGTGGGGGCCGCCGGCCTTGGGGCCGGTGCCGGAGAGGCCCTCGCCGCCGAACGGCTGGACTCCGACAACCGCCCCGATGATCGAGCGATTGACGTAGACGTTGCCCGCCGGGACGAGCTCGCGGACCTCCTCGGCGAACTTCTCGATCCGGCTGTGGACGCCGAGCGTCAGGCCGTAGCCGCGCGCCGCGAGCGTGCCGGCGACCTTCGCCAAATCGGCGGGATCGTAGCGGTAGATGTGGAGGATCGGGCCGAAGACCTCGCGCTCGAGGAAGTCGGGGCGGGGGACTTCGGCGATGACCGGGCCGAAGTAGGTGCCGCGCGTCGCCCATTCGCCGACGTCGAGCTTGCGGACGATCGTCGCCTCGCGCTCCAGCCGCTCGACATGCGCTTCCAGGTTGGCGCGCGCTTCGTCGTCGATGACCGGGCCGACATCGGTCGCGGGATCGGCGGGGTCGCCGACGACCAGCGCGTCGAGCGCGCCGGCGAGGGTGGCGATGGTCTCGTCAGCGGAGTCCTTCGGCACGAACAGCACGCGGAGCGCCGAGCAGCGCTGGCCGGCGCTGCCGATGGCTGACATGATCACGTCGTCGACGACCTGCTCCTTGAGCGCGGTGGTGTCGACGAACAGGCCGTTGAGGCCGCCGGTCTCAGCGATGAACGGCAGGATTGGGCCGTTGCGCGCCGCAAGCTGGCGGTTGATCGCCCAGGCGGTTTCGGTGCCGCCGGTGAAGGCGACGCCGTGGATGTGCGGGTGGCTGACCAGCGCCGCGCCGACGGTCGCGCCGTCGCCGGGCAGGAGCGCGAGCAGGTCGCCGGGGAGGCGGGCCTTGTGGAACAGGCGGACGGCTTCGGTGGCGACGAGCGGCGTCTGCTCGGCGGGCTTTGCGAGGACGGCGTTGCCCGCGGCGAGCGCGGCGGCGATCTGGCCGGTGAAGATCGCCAGCGGGAAATTCCACGGGCTGATGCAGACGAAGGTGCCGCGCCCGCGCAATTCGAGCTGGTTGGTCTCGCCGACCGGGCCGTCGAGCGTCAGCGGGCCGGCGAACTGCTTTTCCGCGAGATGGGCGTAATAGCGGCAGAAATCGACCGCCTCGCGCACCTCGGCGACGCCGTCGTTCAGGGTCTTGCCCGCCTCGTGCGCGAGCAGAGTCACGAGCCGGTCCATGTCCGCCTCCAGCGCGTCGCCCATCGCGCGCAGGACGAGCGCGCGGCCGGGGCCGCTGCGGCGGTCCCAGGCGGGCTGCGCCTTCCGTGCACGGTCGGCGGCGTCGTCGATGTCGGCGGCGGTCGCTTCGGACACGGTGCCGAGCACCCAGGAGCGGTCGACCGGGCTGGTCAGCGTCTCGGCGCTCTTGCCGGCGCGAAGCTTGCCGCCGACGATCGGGCCGGCGGTCAGGCGGTCGAGGACCTTGGCTTCGCGTTCGGCGGCGAGGCGCGTGTCGAGGATTGAATAGTCGCGACCCAATGGGTTCTTGCGCGCCGCGCCGTAGATGTCGGCGGGGACGGGGATCTTGGGGTGGCGTCCGGGCTGCGCCTCGACCGCCGCGATCGGATCGCGGACGACATCCTCGGCGGGAACGCGCTCGTCGAGCAGGGCGTGGACGAAGCTGGTGTTGGCGCCATTCTCGAGCAGGCGGCGGACGAGATAGGGCAGCAACTCCTCATGCCCGCCGACCGGGGCATAGGCGCGGAGGGTGACCTTCTCGTCGCCCTGGTCGGCGGCGCGGTAGAGCACCTCGCCCATGCCGTGCAGGCGCTGGCTCTCGATGCGCACGCCGCGCTTGCGCGCCATCAGCCGGACGGCGGCGAGCGTGTGGGCGTTGTGCGTCGCGAACTGCGGGTAGAGATTGGGCGAGGCGGCGATCAGCGCCTCGGCGCAGACGAGGTAGCTCAAATCGGTCGCGGGCTTCGTAGTGAACACCGGATAGTCGGGGCGGCCGGCGACCTGCGCGCGCTTGATCTCGCTGTCCCAATAGGCGCCCTTGACGAGCCGGACCATGATCCGCCGGCCGGTCGACCTGGCGAGCGCATCGAGGCCGGCGATCACCGCGCGGCCGCGCTTCTGATAGGCCTGGACGACGACGCCGAGGCCGGTCCAGCTGCCGAGCTCGGGTTCGCGCGCCAGCCGGTCGATCAGCTTCAGCGAGATGACGAGGCGGTCGGCCTCCTCGGCGTCGATCGCGAAGTTCAGGTCGTGGCGCGCGGCGATGAGGGCGAGGCGCTTGATGCGCGGGTAGAGCTCCTCCCAGACGCGGGCCTCCTGCACCGCTTCGTAGCGTGGGGACAGCGCCGACAGCTTGACCGAGACGCCGTGGCCGTCCTCGGGCGCGAGGCCTTCGCCGCGCGCGCTGCCGACCGCTTCGATCGCGTCGGCGTAAATCTTTTCATAGTGTTCGGCGTCGGCGGCGGTGCGCGCGCCTTCGCCGAGCATGTCGAACGAGCAGAGATAGCCTTCCTTCCTTGCCCGTTTCAGCGCGTCCTCGATGCTGCGGCCGAGGACGAATTGCTCGCCCATCATCCGGACCGCCGCGCCGACCGCCTGGCGGATCACCGGCTCGCCGAGGCGCGCGGTCATCTTCCTGAGGAAGCCGCCGAGGTCGCGCTTCGCCTCGTCATCGACATCGATTAGGCGGCCGGTGAGCATCAGCCCCCAGGTCGAGGCGTTGACGAACAGGCTGTCGGACTGGCCGAGGTGGCTGCCCCAGTCGGCGTTGCCGATCTTCTCGGCGATCAGGCGGTCGCGGGTGTCGGCGTCGGGGGTGCGGAGCAGCGCCTCGGCGAGACACATCAGCGCGAGGCCCTCGCGGGTGCCGAGCGAGAATTCCTTCAGGAAGCTTTCGACGACGCCCTGCTTCTGCGCCGGGCGCCGCGCGGCCTCGACCAGCGCCACCGCCTCCGCCTGCACCGCGCGGCGCTCGTCGCGGCTCAGCGGCTGCGCGGCGAGCAGCTCGCGGACGGCTTCGGCCTCGTCCTGGTACTTGAGCGCGTCGATCCGGTCCCAAGTCGACATTTCAGGCAGCATCGGCGACTCCGGGCGCGAATCTAGGGCGGAACGGCACCTCTATCGCAATTCTAAAGCAAAATCCGACTGACTTGAATCACCCCAACGCCGCTCATCCCGAGCGAAGTCGAGGGACGCATGGCTTCTCAGTGCGTCCCTCGACTTCGCTCGGGATGAGCGGCTCAGAATGCCTGGCCGCCGGAATGTCGATCGGCCTACCGCCGCGAGGCGTCGACGCTCCACGGCCCAGGGCCGGCGGCGGAAATATAGAGGAAGATGAAGCAGAACAGGATCGCCGCGTCGCCCTGGTTGACGACGGGGTAGAACGAGCGCGGCGCGTGCACCATGAAATAGGCGACCGCCATCTGGCCGGACAGCACGAAGGCGACGGGCCGGGTCAGCAATCCAATCAGCAGGAGCGAGCCGCCCACCAGCTCGAGCAGGCCGGCGATACCCGGAAGCGACGCGAGCGTCGCGATTCCGTTCGGGCCGACGACAGGAAAGCCGAACAGCTTCTGCGTGCCGTGCTCGATGAACAGCAGCGCCGCGACGATTCGAAGAACCGACAGGAGGCGCGGCCCCCACACCGAATAGTTGATCCCCGACCCGGCCATGTCCGTTCTCCCCTGGTTAAGGCGGCAAAGCTAGGCGGCTTTCGCGTCCCCGGCAACACCTGCGCGCCTTCGCGAATCCTCTGCGCTACGCAGCCACGACACGATTGCGCCCGCCGGCCTTCGCCTCGTAGAGCGCCTTGTCGGCGCGGCGGACGAGGTCGTCGGCGTCGCCGCCGTTGGCTTCGGCGAGGCCGATGCTCACGGTGAAGCGGACGCGGCCTTCGGCCGGCGCATCGGCGCCGATGGCGGCGACCCTGGCGCGGATGCGCTCGGCGATCTCGGCAACGCCGTCGCCCGTGACCCGGGGAAGCAGGGCAAGAAATTCCTCTCCGCCCCAGCGGACCAGCGCGTCGGTCGGCCGGAGGACATCGCCGCAGGCCGCGACGAAGCTGCGGAGCGCCTCGTCCCCCGCCTCATGGCCGAAGCGGTCGTTGATCGACTTGAAGTGATCGATATCGAGCATCAGCACCGAGACCGGGCCGCCGTCGCGCGCGCGCTTGGCGAGCGCGGCGGACAACCGTTCCTGCCCCCAGCGGCGGTTGTAGGCGCCGGTCAGCGGGTCGGTGGTGGCGAGGCGCCTGAGCTCGTCCTCCATGCGCTTGCGCTCGGACATGTCGCGCGCCACCACGACGAAGCCGCCGACCTCGCCATGCGGATCGGGCAAGGCGGTGATCACGGTGTTGGCCCATTGGCGCGACCCGTCGTTGCGCTTCAGCCAGCCCTCGGTCTCTGTCGACCCGGCGCGCCTGGCCTCCTGGAGGAGGCCCGCGACCTTTTCCGCGCCGCCATTGTCGAACAGCAGGCCGAGATATTGGCCTTCGACATCGCTCGCCGTCCAGCCGCCGAAACGGTCGAGCGAGCGGTTCCAGTCATCGAGGCGCCCCGAGAGATCGAGCGTGAAAATCGCGTAGTCGCGGATATTGTTGAAGATGGCCTGGAAACGCTGCTGATCCTCGAAGATCAGCCGTTCCTGCTCGACCAACTGGGTGACGTCCTCGACGATCGCCATGTAGACCGTGGCGGCGACGCGATTGACCGTCAGCGAGATAACGGTCGGCGGCGCCTTCCCGGAGTCGACCTCGCAGCGGTGATGGGTCAGCACCGCGCCGGCGTCGTCGGTGAAGACGGCGATCAGCGACCGCAGATCGGGCGCGACAGGCGCCAGTGCGACATAGGCGTTCGCGAGGTCGCCCCCCGGCGTAAGCGGCATGAGCAGCTGCGCCGCCATCGGGTTGATCATGTTGATCGCGCCGTCCGCCGCGAATCGGATGATGCCGACGGGCGCCAGGTAGACGAACTGGGTCAGCTCCTCGAGCGCGGTCGCCGGGTCGGGGATCAACTCCTGCGCTCGACGGCCAGGTACATCCGTTTCGCGGCGGGCTGCTTCAGCAGCCGGAGGCGAACCGGGGCGGCCGCCATCTTGAGCGTGAAGACATAGTCGATCACGTCGTCGATCGCCTCTTCGGTCTCGAAGCGGTGAGCGACCATGAAATTGTTGGTGCAGGGTGCGACGGCCGAGAAGAAATTGCGCCCGATGACGCGGGAGGGGGTCAGGCCCGACAGCGCCGCCTCGGCGCTGTTGTAGGCGACGACGTCGCCGTTCGCGGCCATCGCGACGACGCCGAAGTCCAGGTCATCGAGAGCGGCGTCGTCGGCCGCCTCGAGCCGGGCGAAAAGGTCGGACGAAGAGAACTGGATTGACGCCACGAGACACCTCTATCGCGGCCGGCTTCAGAGGATCATCGCCAATCGCCTTGCCTTCTAACACATCCGCCATCCCGCAGCGATGCGGCTTGGCGGCGGCCTCCCGGCTCTGCTAGCCTGACGGCATGAGGGGCCTGCTCGTCTCGTTGCTACTGCTGTTGGCCCAAAGCGCGCCGGCGCGCGCCGAGTCCCTGGGCGACTGGGCGGTCGCGGTGGTCGCGGGCGACTGGCAGGCGCATGGCGGCACCCCAACGCAGGCGTTTGAGAACGCGCGGCGCGATGTCGTCTGGTCGCTGCTCAAGGCGGGGGTCAAGCCCGACAACCTGCTGCAATTCTCCGCCACCGCGCGGCTGCAGGGCGACCCGGCTCTGCTGCAGTCCGACCGCGAGACGATCGATCCCGCCTGGTACCGCCTGACCCGGCGCGCGACGGGCGGCTGCCTGATCTACATGACCTCGCACGGCAACCCCGACGGCGTGGTGATCGGGGCGACGATGATGTCGCCGCGCGAGCTCGACATGCTGCTCGACCTGAGCTGCGGGATGCGGCCGACCGTGGTGGTGGTGTCGGCCTGCTTCTCGGGCGTGTTCGTGCCGGTGCTGGCGGCGCCCAACCGCTTCGTGATGACCGCTGCAAGGCGCGACCGCAGCTCGTTCGGCTGCTCGGAGGATTCGACCTATCCCTATTTCGACGCCTGCGTGCTGAAGTCGCTGCCCGCCGCGCGAGACTTTCCGGCGCTCGCGGCGAGCGCCCGGGCCTGCGTCGCGGCGCGCGAGAAGGCCGAGCGACTGACCCCGCCGTCCGAGCCGCAGCTGTCGGTCGGCGCCGAGATCGCGCCGCTGCTCGCCCGGCTGCCGCTGCATCCGCCTAAACCTTAGGAGATGATGATGCGTCCCATCGTGTTTGCCGCCCTGCTCGCCAGCGCCTCGACCGCCCACGCGGAAAGCGTCGAGACTCGGCCGCCCAACGCCACCGGGCAGACGCCGGCGTTCGCCGGGCAGACGCGGGCGCCGCTGATGACGGCGGGCGTCGCCTACACCGTCGAGACGGTGGCGACGGGCCTCGTCCAGCCGTGGGCGGTGGAGTTCCTGTCCGGCGGGCGGATGCTGGTGACCGAGAAGGCGGGGACCCTGCGCGTCGTCAGCGCGGCGGGCAAGGTGATGCCGCCGATCGCCGGGGTGCCGGCGGTGATGGCCGAAGGGCAGGGCGGGCTGCTCGACGTGGCGGTCAAGCCGCTGGGCAAGGGCGCCTACACGATCTGCCTGACCTATGCCGAGCCGCGCGAGGGCGGCAAGAACGGCACCACCGCCGCCTGCGGGCGCGGCACCGACCAGCCGGACGGCGACCTGAAGCTCAGCGGCCTCAAGGTGGTGTTCCGCCAGATGCCGGCGTGGGACAGCAGGGGGCATTTCGGCTCGCGCTACGTCTTCGCGCCCGATGGCGGGGCGTTCATCACGCTGGGCGAGCGGCAGAAGGTCGAATCGCGCAACATCGCGCAGCGCGACGACAATACGCTCGGCAAGGTCGTCCACCTGAAGGCCGACGGCACCACCGAGATCTGGTCGAAGGGCCACCGCAGCAACCAGGCGGGCGCGATCAACCCATGGACCGGCAAGCTGTGGACGATCGAGCACGGCCCCAAGGGCGGCGACGAGCTCAACATCCCCGAGAAGGGCAAGAACTACGGCTGGCCGGTGATCACCTATGGCATCGACTACAACGGCAAGCCGATCAACGACGGGATCACCGCAAAGGCGGGGATGGAGCAGCCGGTCTATTATTGGGACCCGGTGATCGCGCCGGGCGGCATGGCGTTCTACAACGCGTCGGCGTTCCCGAAATGGAAGGGCAGCCTGTTCGTCGGCGGGCTCGCGTCGATGCAGCTGACGCGGCTGACCCTGAAGGGCAACCGGGTGATCGGCGAGGAGCGGCTGCCGATCGGCGGGCGGGTGCGCGACGTCAACGTCGGGCCGGACGGCGCCATCTACCTCGCGATCGACGCGCAGGACGGCAAGCTGCTGCGGCTGGTGCCCAAGAAAGGCTAGCGGCGGTAGCGGCGCCCCGCGCCGGCGCGGTAATCCTCGAACGACAGCGCCGCCATGCCGCTGTCGCCCAGCGGGACGAGCGCGGTGCCGAACACCCCGCGCATGCCGCCGGTGCCGACCGTCACGCCCATCTCGCCATGGATGGCGCGGTCCTTGCGGACGGGCGCTGCATCGGTGGGGTCGACCGGCGCGGAAAACAGCGCGGCGTCGCGCTGCTCGGGCGTGAGCGTGTAGACTTCGCCGGCGAGTGCGGGCGCGGCGAGCAGGGCGAGCGCGATCGAGGCGGCGAAACGCAAATTGCGCGGAATCATGGCGGGCGCCCTTCAGCTTGGAATGCAATCTAGCGCCGAGATTCCTGTCGCATTGCTGAACAGGCAGGCTCAGCGCCGGGCGTCCGACTATATCTGGGAGGCCAGCTTGCCCGCACGATGGGGCGCCGCGATGAGTCGCTCGACCAGTTCGGGCGTCCACTGGACATATTCGACGACCGCGCCGTCCGGATGGCGCGCGTACATCATGCGGCCGGTCGGCACCGGGGCCATGTCCCGGACGATCTCGGCACCCGCGTCGACGAGCAGCGTCCGGGTCTCGTCGATGTCGGTCACGATCCACGGGCCAAGGCTGTCCCGGATCGGCGCCAGCGCCTCGTCCGTCCCGGCGACGACGAGCACGTCGCCGATCCCGACCAGCTCCCACGGATGGAACCGGAAGCGCAGATGCGGCTCGCCCGCGTGCAGCAGGCGCAGGACGCGGAGCGTTTCCTCCGCGTCGTTGGTGAAGATGCGGGTGTAGGTCTTGAGGATCATCGGCGCTTCTCCTGATCGTTAGCGTTCGCTAAAGAACGTTGGAGCGCCGCGCGTCAAGGGGTTATTTAGTGAACGATATAAATCCTGAGAGGAAGCCGCGCGGCGGACGGCCGCGTGGCTTCGACCGCGACGCGGCGGTCGCCACCGCGATGGAGCTGTTCTGGCGGCACGGCTATGAGGGCGTGTCGATCGGCGACCTGACCCGGGCGATCGGCATCGCCCCGCCCAGCCTCTACGCGGCCTTCGGCAGCAAGGCGCTGCTGTACCGGGAAGCGCTCGACCGCTACGCCACCGGCTCCGGCGCGCTGGACCTGTCGGTCCTCGACGGGGCGGTCGACCTGAGGGACGGCGTCGGCGCGGTGCTCGCCGCGGCGATCGCGTCGGTAGCTGCAAGCGGTCGCGCCTGCATGATCCTGGGCGGCCTGGTCGCCTGCCACCGTGACCACGACGCGCTCGCCCGCGACCTCGCCGAGCGCCGTTCGGGGTTCGAAAGGGTGCTGCGGGACAAGCTTGCCCGCTGGGTCCAGCCGGCGGAGGCAGCCTCGCTGGCGCGCTATATCGTCGCCGTGCTGCAGGGCCTATCGGTCCACGCCCGCGACGGCGCCACGCTGCCGGAGCTGGAGAGCATCGCCGATCACGCCAAGGCCGCGCTCCCGACGACGCACGCAATGGGCGGAACCGCGTAAGCGTCAGGCGACATCGTCAGCGCCTTGCCGCCCTGACGTGGCCGCTTGGATACCGATGAACCTCGCGCCCGACGCCAGTCCGATGGTGACCCCTACGGGAATCGAACCCGTGTTTTCGCCGTGAGAGGGCGACGTCCTAGACCGCTAGACGAAGGGGCCCTTCGGCGGAGGCGGTGAGGTATTCGTGGGGGCGCGGGGTGTCAAGCCGGAACGCCCGGCGCACCGCGTCGTTTTGCGGGGACGACACCCCTGGCGAAAGGATCCACGATGCCCAAGCGCGAACTGATCGAGCCCAATCCCGGCGACAAGCGCTATGTCCGGCGCAAGGCCGACGGCACCTTCGGCACGGACCAGGTGGACGTCGGCAAGTCGCTCGCCGCCGACCAGCGGCAGCACGCCAAGACAAAGAAACCGCGCGGCGAGGGCGACAAAGGGGACTGAGCCGCGAATCCCGGCAGCCCGGCGCCGCGGTCGGCCCCCGGTTTCCGAGCTGCTAGACGACGACCGTGTGTCATCGTAGGTGATGGTGTTGCGGTTGGCCCCCGGTTCCGCCCGGCGTCAAAGCGCGTTAGCGTGCGCGGTTCGGGGGGAACGCCATGAAGCTGACCGGCAAAATCGCGCTGTGGATCGTCGCTCTGGCGGCGGTCGTCATACTCGCGGCGGGCGCTTGGGGCGCCTGGGTGCTCAAGACGAGCGAGCCTCGGCTCGACGGGACGATCAGCGCCGGGGTCGGCGCGCCGGTCACCGTGGCGCGCGATGCGATGGGGGTGCCGACGATCACCGCCGCCAGCCGCGCCGACGCCGCCTATGCGCTCGGCTACCTGCACGGGCAGGAGCGGTTCTTCGAGATGGACGGCCTGCGCCGCGCCGCCGCCGGCGAACTCGGCGCGCTGTTCGGCGCGAGCCAGCTCGACACCGACCGCAAGACCCGAGTCCACCGCTTCCGCGCCAAGGCGCGCGCCGCGGTCGCGGCGATGTCGCCGCAGGAACGGGCGATGCTCGACACCTATACGGCGGGGGTCAACAAGGGCCTCGCCGACCTCCGCCACGCGCCCTTCGAATATGCGATCCTGATGGGCAAGCCGGCGCCGTGGACCAACGAGGACACCGCGCTCGTCGTCTACGCGATGTACCTCGACCTGCAGGGCGCGCTGCCCGACGACGAGATGCTCTACGGCCGCGCCTCCGACCGGCTCGGGCCGGCGATGGCGGCGGTGCTCTACCCGCGCGGCAGCGAGCTCGACTCGGCGATCGACGGCAGCCGGTTGCCCGACCCGCCGCTTCCCGCCGTGCGGCCCAGGGTCAACGCCTCCGACAGCCTGCCGCCGGCGCCCGAAAAGGCGATCAAAGGCAGCAACAACTGGGCGATCTCCGGCGCGCATACCGCGACCGGCGCGGCGATGCTCGCTAACGACATGCACCTCGGGCTCGGCGTGCCGAACATCTGGTATCGCGCGCGGATCAAGGTGCCGGGGCTCGACATCACGGGCGTCACGCTGCCCGGCACGCCGATCGTGACGGCCGGCTCCAATGGCAAGATCGCCTGGGGCTACACCGACAGCTACATCGACTTCCACGACGCGGTGCTGATCGAGCCGGCGGGGCCGGGGCGCTACAAGGTGCCGGGCGGCACGGCGGCGTTCACCCGCTACCCCGAGACGCTGTGCGCCGGCACCAAATGCGACGATTTCCCGGTCGAGGAGACGATCTGGGGCCCGGTCGTCGCGACCGATGCGCGCGGGCGCAAGATCGCCATGCGCTGGACCGCCGACGATCCCGGCGCGGTGGCGATACTGCCGTCTCTGGCGCTGGAGCGCGCGAGCTCGGTGGCGGAAGCGGTGAAGATCGCGCATGCGGCGCGCATCCCGCAGCAGAACTTCGTCGTCGCCGACAGCGCCGGCAACATCGCCTGGACGATCATCGGCCGGGTGCCGAAGCGCTTCGGCCTCGACGGGCGGACGCCGGAAAGCTGGGCCGACGGCAGCCGGAAGTGGGACGGCTATTACGCCGATGCCGAGGTGCCGGTGATGATGAACCCGGCGAATGGCCGGCTGTGGAGCGCCAACAGCCGCGTCGTCGGCGGCAAGGCCTATGCGATGCTCGGCGACGGCTTCGGCGACAACGGCTCGCGCGCGCTGCGGATCGAGAAAAGGCTGAAGGCGAAGGACAGGTTCGCCGAAGCCGACCTGCTGTCGATCCAGCTCGACGACACCTCGGAGCGCAACATCTTCTGGCAAGCGCAGATGCTCGCCGAGCTGGAGAAGCGCAAAAGCGACCCGGCGCTCGCGGCGATGATCCCGTACGTCCGGAATTGGGGCGGTCGCGCCCTACCGTCTTCGGTCGGCTACCGCCTCGTCGCGCGCTACCGCGCCGAGCTGTTCGATGCGCTCTACACCGCCTGGCTCGGCAAGCCGGCAACGGGCGAAAGCTACACCCGGGGCGCGACGGACGGCGGCGCTCGGCTGCTGTTGCGGGCGCGACCCGCCAACCTCGTTCCACCGGGCTACGCCTCGTGGGATGCGCTGATCGACAAGGCGCTCAAGACCGTCGCGGAGAAGGCGGGCAAGGACGATGGCGGCGACTTGGCGCGCTACACCTGGGGCGACAAGCGCACCGCCTCGATCGGCCATCCGCTGGCGAAGGCGATCCCGCTGCTCCACTACCTCACCGACCCAAAGGACGAGGCGGTTCCGGGCGACAGCGGCACCGTCCGCGCCGCCGCCCCCGGCTTCGGCGCCAGCGAGCGCTTCGTCGTCTCGCCGGGTCACGAGCAGTCGGCGCTGTTCCACATGCCCGGCGGGCAGGCGGGCAATCCGTGGTCGCCTTATTATCTCGCCGGGCACGAGGACTGGGTGAAGGGCCGGCCGGCGCCGTTCCTGCCCGGAAAGACGAAGTGGACGATGGTGCTGCGGCCGGCTCCATAAAAGCTGTCATTCCCGCGAACGCGGGAACCCAGCGCATGCAAGAGGAACGTCGGCGTCGCCCAGTTTCATTCTTCATACCCTGGGTTCCCGCTTTCGCGGGAATGACAGGGTTCGAGAGAAGGGCTAACAAGCCCGCGTGCAACCGTCCGACCTCCGCGTCGCCCTGTTCACGGGCAACTACAATTACGTCCGCGACGGCGCCAACCAGGCGCTCAACCGGCTGGTCGGCTTCCTTGAGCGCCAGGGCGTCGGGGTGCGCGTCTATTCGCCGACCACCGACACGCCCGCCTTCCCGCCGACCGGCACGCTCGTTTCGGTGCCGTCGACCAGCATCCCCGGCCGCCCCGAATACCGCCTCGGCCTCGGCCTGCAGCGCCGCATCCGCGCCGACCTGAAGGCCTTCGACCCGCACATCGTCCACATCGCCGCGCCCGACATCATCGGCCACCGCGCGGTGAGCTGGGCGCGCAGCCACGGCAAGCCCGCCGTCGCCTCGGTCCACACCCGGTTCGAGACCTATTTCCGCTATTATGGCATGGCGTGGGCGCAGGTCGGCGCGGAGGCGCTGCTCCGCCGCCTCTACCGCCGCTGCGTCGAGATCTACGCGCCGTCCGAGAGCATGGCCGCCGTGCTCACCGACCAGCGCATGTCGCGCCACGTCTCGATCTGGAGCCGCGGCGTCGATCGCAAGCAGTTCAATCCCGACCGCCGCAATATGGAATGGCGGCGCTCGATCGGCTTCGAGGATCACGAGGCGGTGATCCTGTTCGTCGGGCGGCTGGTGCTCGAAAAGGGCCTCGACACCTTCTCCGACACGCTTGCCGAGCTGCGCGCGCAGAACGTGCCGCACCGCGCGCTGTTCGTCGGCGACGGACCGGCGCGCCAGTGGATCACCGACCGCGCGCCCGAGGGCGTGTTCATCGGCCACCAGACCGGAGCCGACCTCGCCCGCGCCTATGCCTCGGCCGACGTGATGTTCAACCCGAGCTCGACCGAGACCTTCGGCAACGTCACGCTGGAAGCGATGGCGAGCGGCCTCGCGGTGGTCGCGGCGCGCGCCACGGGTTCGCTGAGCCTCGTCACCACGGGCCTCAACGGCCGCCTGACGACGCCCGACGCGGTCGACGAGTCGGCCGACGCGCTGACGCAATACCTCAACAACCCCGAGGTTCGCCGCGCCGCCGGCGCCAAGGGCCGCGAGATCAGCGCGCGCTTCGACTGGGACGAGATCAACGGCGCGCTGCTCGCCCGCTACCTGCATGTCGTGACGATGTGGGAGCGCGCCCGCTCGACCGGGGCGCGCTAGCCTAGCAGCCGAGCGCCTTCGCCATCGCCGAGGTCAGCGCCTCGAGGCTGTAGGGCTTGGAGATCACCGGACGGCCGCCGGCGCCTTCGCTGGTCAGCTGGTCGCTGTAGCCGCTGGTCAGGATCACCGGCGCGCCCGGGCGCAGCGTCGCGATCCGCTCGGCGAGCTCGATTCCGCTGATGCCGGGCATGACGATGTCGGAGAAGGTGACGTCGAACGCCGCGCCGCCTTCGATCAGCGCGAGCGCCTCCTCGCCGCTCCGCGCGCGGATCACCTCGTGGCCAAGCTCGCCGAGCAGGGTCTCGGCGAAGGTGCCGACCTCCTCGTTATCCTCGACCAGCAGGATGCGCGCCTTGCGGCCCTCCTCCGCCCTGGCCGTGGGGGGCGCGACTTCCAGCGGCTTGTCGGTGCACGGGAGGACCATGGTGACCGTGGTGCCCTGGCCGGGCGCGCTGTCGACGCGGACCTCGCCGCCCGACTGGGTGATGAAGCCGTAGACCTGGCTGAGCCCGAGCCCGGTGCCCTTGCCGACCGACTTGGTGGTGAAGAACGGCTCGAACACCCGCTCGACGACGTCGGGCGCGATGCCGGCGCCGCTGTCGGAGATCGCCAGGGCGACCATCGGCTCGTCCCTGACGTCGTCGCGCATCGCGGTGTTGATGGTGATCGCGCCGCCCTCCGGCATCGCGTCGCGCGCGTTGACCGCGATGTTCAGGATCGCGACCTCGAGCTGCGTCGGGTCGACCTCGACGTGGCAGAGATCCGGATCGAGTTCGGTCCGCACCTCGACGCGCGCGCCGAGCGAGCGCTCCAGCAGGTCCATCATGCCGAGGATCTGGGCGTTCAGGTCGACGACCTGCGGGCGAAGCGGCTGGCGGCGCGCGAAGGCGAGGAGCTGGCTGGTCAGCGCCGCCGCGCGCTCGGCGGTCTGGGCGATCGCCGAGGCGAAGCGGATTCGCTTGTCGTCCGGAACGACGGGGCGCTTCAGCAGGTCCGCCGAACCGCCGATCACCGTCAGGAGGTTGTTGAAATCGTGCGCGATGCCGCCGGTCAGCTGCCCCAGCGCCTGCATCTTCTGCGCCTGCCGCAGCGCCTCCTCCGCCTTGGCGCGCTCCTCGATCTCGATCCGGAGCGCCTCGTTGGCGCTCGCGAGGTCGGCGTTCGAGCCGCTCAGCGCCTTGTGCGCGGCGCCGAGCACGCCGACGACCAGCGCCGCCAGGCCGACGAGCATCGCGGCGATGCTGTAGCGCGCGAGCCGGCGTGACAGCGAATCGCCGGCGGCGACAAGACGGACGGTGCCGACGCGCGCGCCGGCGCGCTCCACCGGCCGGTCGACGACGAAGCCCGCCTCGACGCGCGGGCTCGCCGTCAACGCCTGCGCCAGCATCGTTCCCTGCCGCGCGAAGCCCGCGAACAGCCGGCCGCGCTGATCGTAGACCCCGGCGGCGAGGAGCTGGCGGTTGACCCTGAGCGCGTCGACCGATTCCTGCGCCGCCGCCGGATCGCCGAAGTCGAGCGCCGCGGTCACGCCGGCGCCCAGCACGTCGGCCTGGACCTGCACCTCGGCCCGCTTCTGCGCCTGATATTCGAGGTCGTAGCGAAAGATCACCCACAGGCCGACCAGCAGCAGCGCCAGCGCGACGACTGACGCAGTGAACGGCACGCCGCGCCATCCGCCGGGAGGGCGCGCCGCCGCCGTCGCCGGCCGGGTCATCGCCGCTCCCTTGGCGTGACGCTCGCCGCGAGGCTGAGCAACTTGGCGCTGATCGTCAGATTGCTTTCGGCGGCCATCGCATCGTCGATCGCGAAACGCACGCGGCCGCCCTGCACGATGAAGTGGACGATGCCGTGATCGGCGCCCTGCCGCGCGTCGGTCACCGTCAGCACCGGAGCGCCGCGCATCGCCTTCAGCATCTCGGCGCGCTTCGGCGGCGCGCCGACGAACAGCAGCTGGCAGCCCGCGGTGTCGCCGGCTGTCCGGCGCACCGCGAGCGGGTGCTGCTCGATCTTCTGGCCCGCCGCCGCCTCGTCGACAAGCCGCGCGAACGGGTCGGCGCCGGCGACGCACAGCACGATCGGGCTGGCCGGGTTCGGCAGGCTCGCCGCGGGCCAGCTGACATAGGGCGCGAATTTCGGCAGGAACGCCGCCTTCACCGCCATCTCGACCACCGGCGGCGTCGCGGCGGACGCGCCGGCCGCCGCCGCTGACAGCAGCACCGCGATGATCGGCCCCCCGCGCATGCTCAAAAGCGCAGGCGCGTGCCGGCCATCACGCTGCGGCGCACCAGCTGGCCGCGCTGCACGTCGTTGCTCTCGTCCCGTGTCGCGTGAAACAGGTTCTGCCCCGATAGATAAACCTCGACCGTGTCGGTCGCTTGCCACGCCAGCCGCGCGTCCGCGTCAACATAGGTTTTAACCGGCGGATCGGGCAGGCTGTCGACGAGGCGGATCATCGTGTCGAACGTCAGCGGGCCAAGATCGACCTGCGAGCGCAGCTTGATCTGGAAATCCGGATCGTTGCCGAGCGAGATGCCGTTCTGCAGGTCGGTCTGCCCGGCGCGAAGATGGAAGTCCTTGTGGATCGTCGCCAGGCCGGCGCTGACCCGCCACGCCGGGGTGACCTGCGCCACGCCCCACGCCTCGATGCCATAGCTATGGCCCTTCAAGCCGTTCGCCAGCCGCACCGGCAGCGTGCCGGCGGGCGACAGCGCGGTCGTCCGCTGCTTGTCCTGGAGGTTGTAGAACAGCGACACCGACAGCGAGGTATCCGGCGTCGGCTGCCCGCGATAGCCGGCCTCGATCGCGGTCAGCTCCTCCGCCTGGAAGGTGCCCGGCAGCAGGATTCCGGGGAACACCAGTTGGCGGTCGATCCGCGACGGCTCGCGCACCGCGCGCGACACAGCGCCCCATAGCATTGAAGCCTCGCCCGGTTTCCACGCCACGCGAAAATTGGGCAGCACCTCGATGCCCGTGAAGGTCGTCTGCTCGACCTTGACGCCGGCGGTCAGCGTCAGTTCGGGGATCGGAGTCCAGCTGTCCTGCGCGAAGACGTTGCCGAGCCACAGCCGCCGGCTTTCCGGATCGAGCACGAAGGCGTTGAGGCGGTTGGCGAACAGGTCGTTGGTGGTGCGGACTCCGAAGCCGACGACGATCGCGTGGCGCGCCGGCTGCCAATTGTGCTGGACCGACAGGTCGAGCGTCTCCAGCCGGTCCTTGACCAGCGTGAACACGCGCTGGAAGCGGTCGTAATAAGCCTGGACGCTGAGTTCGGACGCGGCGCCGGTCGGCGTCGTCAGGCGCGCCAGCAGGTTCTGCCCGTTGTCGCCGTCGCCGGGGGCGGTGTCGTTGTCATGGTCGAACACGTCGCCCTGGAGGGTGATGTGCGAATTGCCCTCGCGGTCGAAGCGGAAGCCGGTTTGGAAGCCCGAGCCGCCGTCCCTGAGGTCGCGCGTCGGAGAAGCGGGCAGGCCGTCGCGCTGGTATCCGTTGGCGTACAGCCTGATCGCGCTGTCGTTGCCGAGCGCGAAACCGTAGCGGAGGGCCGCGTCCTGCTCGAACGCGCCGCCGTTGGCGCGGGCCACGCCGCCGAGCGTGTCGAGCGCCGAGCGGCTGGCGATGCTGATGACGCCGTTGACCGCGTTCGCGCCATAGAGGGTGCCGCCCGGCCCGCTGACGACCTCGATCCGGTCGATATCCTCGATCATCGGGTCGTAGAGTTCCCAGAACACGCTGGACGCCAGGGTCGAATAGATGCTGCGGCCGTCGATCAGCACCAGCATCTTGTTCGAGGTCTCGATGCCGCCGAAGCCGCGCGACTGGATCGAATATTGCCGGGCGTCGGTGCGCCGGACGTTGAGATTGGGGGCGAGGCGCAGCGCCTCCGGCAGCGACGGCGCGCCCGAGCGCAGGATGTCGTCGCCGGTGATGACGAAGATCGACGCGGCGGCGGCGCTGATCGGCTCGGCGCGCTTCGACGCGGTCGTCACCTCGACCTGCGCCAGCTCCTCGATCGACAGGCTCTTGAGCTGGGCGACGGCGCGCGACCCGCCGACCATCGCCAGCTCCTGCGCGCCGGCGGGCGCGGTCGTGGCGAAACCCGCCATCAGAAGCGTGATCAGCGGATGCCGCGAGATGCCGAAAGGCAAGTCTGTAACCCCTTTTGACCCCGCCGCCGTCTTCTCCACTTGGATGCCGCCCGTCAAGCCCGCCGTGCGCGCCTTGCCGCGACGACGCCCGAAGCCTATATGGCGGGCGTCGGGCTTGTCCCGGATATGGCGATAAAAGGTGTCGTGCAATAAACACAGCGGACCCGGGGGCGGTACCCGGCGGCTCCACCATTCTTCAGTGTTTTCCAGGCGGTTGTCGCGGCCTGGGCGACGGGACGATGGGGCCGAACTAGGATCGACGTGTGCTAAAGACGAAGACTTTCGCCCGGCCTGAATGCGCCGTTAAAACGTTCAAAACCACAAATGCCAACGACAACGAGGCATTCGCGATTGCTGCGTAACCCAAGTCCTAACGGACTAAGTTACTAAGCCAAAGCGCGGTAGGGACCGCACCGGGCAACAGAAGCGGAAACCGGCGGGCTGGGGAGCCCCGAGCAACAGAAGCTCCCCACTTTCCCAGATGCGATGCGGCGGAACGGGTCGCGGTGACGGGTGTTGAGGGGAGCGAACCCCATCCTGGAGCCTTCCCACATGCCGATGATCGAAGCCCGCGACGGCACCTCCATCCACGTCAAGGTCACTGGAAGCGGGGAGCCCGTCGTGCTGATCCACGGCTGGCCGCTGACGGGCGACATGTGGGAATATCAGACCGTCGCGCTGGTCGAGGCGGGCTATCAGGTGATCACCTATGACCGCCGCGGCTTCGGCCAGTCTGGCCACCCGGCACGCGGCTATGACTACGACACCTTCGCCGACGATCTCGCCGCGGTGCTTGAGAAGCTGGAGATCGGCCGCGCGGCGCTCGTCGGCTTCTCGATGGGCGGCGGCGAGATCGCGCGCTACCTGTCGCGCCACGGCGCCGGCCGCGTGTCGAAAGCCGCGCTCGTCAGCTCGGTCGTGCCGTACCTGCTGAAGACCGACGACAACCCCGACGGCGTCGATCGCGATGTCTTCGAGACGATTAAGACGAAGATCACCGAGGATCGCTTCGCCTTCCTCCAGTCCTTCGCCAAGGGCTTCTACGGCGTCGGCCTCGTCAGCCATCCGGTCAGCCAGGGCGTGCTCGACTGGACCTTCGTGCTGGCGCTGATGGCGAGCCCGATCGCCACCCGCGCCTGCGTCGACGCCTTCGGCACCACCGATTTCCGCCCCGACCTCGCGGCGTTCACGGTGCCGACGCTGATCATCCACGGCACCAGCGACGCGACGGTGCCGATCGACCCCTCGGGCCGCGCCGCCGCGCGCGGCATCCCGCACGCCCGGTTCATCGAATATGACGGCGAGCCGCACGGCCTGTTCGCGACCGCGCCCGACCGGCTCAACGCCGACCTGCTGACCTTCCTGCGGGCTGGTTAAGCGGTCGCTCTCCGGCGCCGCCGCGCCATGCCGCCGACGATGCCCAGACCAGCCGCCATCATCGCCCACTCTCCCGGCTCGGGCGCGGGCGAGGTATAGGGATTGGGACCGGCGGCGGCGAAATAGTCCGCAGCGCCATCGCCGCTGGTCAACGCAAGATCGAAGCCATCGGGCAGATCGATCTCGACACCTTGGGCGTTGAAGGCGCGGATCGCGGTGATCCCGCCCCAGCGCAGCGTATGGTCGAATTCTGCCGAAGCGCTCGCGGGCGCGTTGGGAAGCGCGAGAGTTGAGGCCGAGGCGTGCGCGTGGAGATTGAGCGTCACCACATCGCCGAGGTGGACATATGTGATGCCGCCGAGAAGGCTGTGCGTGTCGCCGCTCGTCGGGACCTGCGAGAAATTCTTCTGCTCGTAGACTTGGCCGCTGCCACCTAGCCCGGCGAAGCTCCAATCGTAGGAATAGCTGGCGCCCGCATAGGATGCGACGGCGCCGGAATAGGTTGTGGTCGAGGTCGAGACGTCGCCGCTGGGCTGGATCGACCACGTCAGCTCGAACACCGTGCCGTCGCCGGTGTCAAACAAATGAAAGGCGGAATTGCTCGACTGCCCGATACGGATCGTCTCGGCGAACGTTGCGTCGGCGGTGGCGCTGTTGAACACCGGACTGGCGATGTTCCCCGTGCCGGAAAAGGCGAACACGCCGACGCCGCCCCGAAACTCGTAGGCGTTGGCGTTGACAAAGGCATATTGGTCGGCAGCCGACGCGGTCGCAAAACCCGCTGCCGACAGGGTTTGCGTGTTCAGATAGGTGTGCGCTCGGGCGTAAGCGGCAAGTGCCGCCTGCCCCTGTGACGCCATCAGCGCGACGACGGCCAGATTCAAGATACGACGCATATCGCAACCCCCCTGCTTCAATCCGCTCCGGCGACGCCCCCGCCGTTCGTGATCCAGGCAATGCTAGGATGTCCAACGGCGTTAGGCGCGTCGCATGTCGTCGCGAATCGTCGCAAATGATCGCATCCCCCGATTTCAGGTGGCTTCGATCCGTGGCGGCGCGCGCTGGCGGAGGAGGGCGCTGATCTCGGCGTCGTCGCGCCAGCGCTTGGCGATGCGCGCGGTGAAGCCCGCCGATCCCCAGACCTGGCGCTGGCTGTGGGCGAGGCGAAGAATGGCGAGGAGCCGGTCGCGGTCTCCGGCGACGCTGGCGACGAACGCCGCCCAGGCGTGGTCCGGCACCGCCGCGCCGCGCTCATCGGCGAGCGCGTGGTCGATCATGGCCTGCTGCACCGCCGCGACGCCGCCGGCGCGCATCGCCGCCTTGAGCCGGTCGGCATAGGCCGCGAGCGCGGGGTCGCCGCGAGCCCGCTGGCGGCGGCGAAGGCCTTCGAGATAGGCGGTGTAGTCCCCCTCTGCGAGGCGGATGATGCTCAGGCAGTCGTGGGCTACCGCGAAGTCGGGGCTGCGGGCGAGGATTGCCTTGAGCTGGCTTGTCGCGGCCGCCGTGTCGCCCGCGCTCCACGCCGCCCAGGCGCGGTCGGTGGCGATCGCGACCGAGCCGGGGTCGGTCAGCCGCGCGGCGTCGAGCTCGCGCCTCGCGGCGGCATGCTCACCATTGTCGACGAGGATGTTGCCGTACCAGAAGTGCGTCTGGCCGTCGTCGGGATCGAGATCGAGCGCGCGGCGGAACGACCGGCCGGCGAGCGCGCGGTCATGCTCCCACCAATAGCCGATGAAGCCGAGGGCGCGGTGCGCCGGCGCCAGGTCCGAGTCGAGCTGTCGCGCGCGCTCGGCGGCGCGGCGGGCGCGGTCGAAGGCGATCGGGTCGGGCATCGACCCGAACTCGCGCGCCAGCAGATAGGCGTCGGCCAGCGCCGAGAAGGCGGGCGCGAAGCCGGGATCGGCATGCGTCACCTGCTCCAGCTCGCCGATCGCCCGCGTCAGCCTGGCGGCGTCGCGCTGCGCCCAGTCGTCGCGGCCCTGGAGATAGAGCGCCGCGACCTTCGGATCCGCTGGAAGCTCCGGGGACTGGCCAGGGCGCACGAGCCACAGCGCCAGCGCGGCGAGCAAGACCGCGATGACCGCGCCTCCCAGAATAGCCGGGCGGCGCGAGCGGCGGGGCGGGGGCGGTACATCATCGACTGGCGGCTCGGCTTCCAAGGGTTGCCGCCCGGCCGCCGCCCAGGCATCGAGCTCGTCGCCAAGCGCGTAGACGGTCTTCTTGTCGCCGCCGCCCGGAACGTGGCGAACGGGAAGGCCGCGCTCCCGCGCCCAACGGATAACGGTCGAGCGGTCGCGCCCGAAATAGGCGCCGATCGCCTTCCAGCCGCTGATCCGCCGGCTCTCCTGCTCCATCCACAACCTCCCAAGCGGCGGGACAGGCTGCGGGGAGCGGCACAAGAAATCAAGAGGCAGGGGCGAGACCATGCTTGACCCTTCGGCCATCTGACGCCACCTAGGCCGCGCAACGCAGCGAGCGCGCGATGGACACGACCGAGACCCCGGCCGACAGCCTGATTCCCTATGACGAGATCGTCCAGGAGGCGCTCCGCTCGGTCGTGCGCCGCGTGCTGACCGACATCGAGGCGGCGGGCGGCCTGCCCGGCGCGCACCATTTCTACATCGCCTTCAAGACCCGCCACCCCGGCGTCGAGATCCCCAAGCACCTGATGGAGCGCTATCCCGACGAGATGACCGTCGTAGTGCAGCACCGCTATTGGGACTTGGCGGTCGGCGAGGAGCAGTTCCAGATCGGCCTGTCGTTCAACCAGGTGCCGGCGAAGCTCGTCATTCCCTATGCGGCGATCGTCGGCTTCGTCGACCCGGCGGTCAACTTCGCGCTGCAGTTCCAGGCGCGCGACATGGATGCCGTCGCTGCCGAGGAGCAGGAGGCCGCCGCCCCGCCGCCGCCCGAACCCGTCACCGACGGCTCGAACGTCGTCACCCTGGATGCGTTTCGTAAGAAGTGAGGGCCGGCTAACCCATCTCCACCTCCGTTCGTGGTGAGCCTGTCGAACCACGTGGTACGCTCCGCATTCTGAGCGACCACGTCCTTCGACAAGCTCAGGACGAACGGATAGGGGAGTGCCGCCCGGCCCGTTCAAGCAAGTGGAAGTTCCAGATGCCCTCGACCCGTGAAGAAACCGACAGCTTCGGCCCGATCGCGGTCGACTCCAACGCCTATTGGGGCGCTCAGACGCAGCGCTCGATCGGCAACTTCCCGATCGGCGGCGAGCAGATGCCGGTGCCGCTCCGCCGCGCGCTGGGGGTGATTAAGGGCGCCGCCGCCAAGGTCAACGCGCGGCTCGGCATCCTCGACGACAATCTGCTGCCGACGATCGCGCAGGCGGCGCAGGAAGTCGCCGACGGCAAGCACGACGACCAGTTCCCGCTCGTCGTCTGGCAGACCGGCTCGGGCACCCAGACCAACATGAACGCCAACGAGGTGATCGCCGGGCGCGCCAACGAGCTGCTGACCGGCACGCGCGGCGGCAAGGTGCCCGTCCACCCGAACGACCACGTCAACGCCAGCCAGTCGTCGAACGACACCTTCCCGACCGCGATGCATGTCGCCGCGGCGCGCGAGGTGCACGACAGCCTGATCCCGGCGCTGAAGCATCTCCACGGCCTGCTCGACGGCCACGCCAGGGCGTGGGACGATATCCTCAAGATCGGCCGCACCCACCTCCAGGACGCGACCCCGATGACGCTCGGCCAGGAGATGTCGGGCTATGCCTACATGCTCCAGGACGGCATCGCGCGCGTCGAGAGCGTGCTGCCGCGCCTCCATCGCCTCGCGCAGGGCGGCACCGCGGTCGGCACCGGCATCAACGCGCCGGCCGGCTTCGCCGAACAGGTCGCCGAGGAGATCGCCAAGGCGACCGGCATCCCGTTCGAGACCGCGCCCAACAAGTTCGAGGCGCTGGCGACGCACGATACGATGGTCGAGCTGTCGGGCGTTCTGAACGTCCTCGCGGTCAGCTTCACCAAGATCGCCAATGATCTCCGCCTGCTCGGCTCCGGCCCGCGCTGCGGCCTCGGCGAGCTTCAGCTTCCCGAGAACGAGCCCGGCTCCTCGATCATGCCCGGCAAGGTCAACCCGACGCAGGCCGAGGCGCTGACGATGCTCGCCGCGCAGGTCATGGGCAACCACGTCGCCGTCACGATCGGCGGCGCGCAGGGGCATATGGAGCTGAACGTCTTCAAGCCCGTCATCGCCTACAACGTGCTGCAGTCGGTCCGGCTGCTCGCCGACGGCGCGATGAGCTTCGCCGACCGCTGCGTCGCGGGCATGGAGCCCAACCGCGACCGCCTCGCCGACCTCGTCGAGCGCTCGCTGATGCTGGTCACCGCGCTCGCGCCCGAGATCGGCTACGACAAGGCCTCGAAGATCGCGCGCCACGCCCACGCGACGGGCAAGTCGCTGCTCGAGGCGGGGCTGGAACTCGGCCTCGTCGACGAGGCGACGTTCCGGCGCGTGGTGAAGCCGGAGCAGATGCTGGGGCGGTAGCGCCGGTTATCCCGCCTGGGCGATGAGGCTCGCGCGTCAGGGACCGGCTCTGAGCTCTGAGTCTCGCCGACACCGCAGGCTGGCCTAAATCCCGTTGGCCGCCCGTCGTTAATCATGTGCCTGCTTATTCGCTCAAGTAGGCGAATGGCGAGCGACAGTCGTGTCTGACCGATCAGAAATAGTTGTCCGGTCCTCAAAAGAGGAACCAATAGTAGCGCTAGTAGTTGATGATATATGATAAACCATCAAAACGATCATGATATCGATTTTCCGGCCGGGATGTCGGAGCCGAGCTTGCTTGCCATTCTGCAGTCGGCGGCGCTGATGGTTCCCGCGCTTTTGGCGATCTTCCTGATGTCCTACATCACAGTGATTTGACGGTCTCGACGCCGCCTCCTCGACTGATCATGTTCGGCGGCGATTCTTGAGAAGCTGCGCCGCAAGGGCGGCCAGGTCTCCCGGTTTCGCGCACAAGACCGCCGCATCCCGCAATTCCTCGGCGCTGCCATAGCCCCACAGAACCCCGACCGCGGGAATGCCGTGCCGGGACGCCGCCTTCACATCGGAGCCGCGATCGCCGATCATCACGGCGTGCCTGGGGTCGAAGCCTTCCGCTTCGATGATGTGCGCGATCAGGTCGCCCTTGTCGTCGAGCTTGCCTTCGAGGTCGGGGCCGTAGACCGCATCGAACGCGCTGGTCAGGTCAAAATAGTCAAGCACGCGCCGGGCGTAATGTTCGGGCTTGGCGGTGCAGACGAGCAGGCGGGCGGGCAGGGCGCGCATCGCCGCCATCGCATCGAAGATGCCGTCGTAGACCGCCGCGTCGAACAGCCCGCCCGCGCCGTAATGCGCGCGGTAGTCCGCCACCGCCTTCTCGACATCGCAATCCGCGCCGAGCAGCCGGGGAAAGGTCTGGCGCAGCGCCGGGCCGATCACCCAGCGCAGCGCCTCGGCACCCGGCGGCTCGCGCCCGCTCTCGCGCATCGCGTGCTGGACGGCGGCGATGATGCCGGCGGCGGGATCGGTGAGCGTGCCGTCGAGATCGACGAGGATTGTGTTCATGGGGTGCGGGTAACATCGAAATGGACATCGTCCCAAACACTGACGGGTCTTGGGGGAACGATCGCCTTGACCTCCGCGCCCTCATGCGACACGCGGGGACCGTGCCAGACTCGCTCGTCGATCCGCTCAAGCATCCGCGCCGCGGATTGCTCTTCGTGCTGGCGTCGCCGTCGGGCACCGGCAAGACCTCGATGGCGAAGCGCATCCTCGCCGAGGACCCGTCGATCACGCTGTCCGTCTCCGCCACGACCCGCGCGCCCCGCCCGGGCGAGGTCGACGGCGTCGACTATCATTTCGTCGATGACGCGGCGTTCGACCAGTTGGTCGCCGACCATGCGCTGATCGAATGGGCGCACGTCTTCGGCAAGCGCTACGGTACGCCGCGCGGCCCCGTCCGCGACCTGCTCGACCAAGGCCGCGACGTGCTGTTCGACATCGACTGGCAGGGAACGCAGCAGCTCAAGGCTCGCGATTCGAAGGACGTCGTCAGCGTCTACATCCTCCCCCCTTCGCTGACCGAGCTCGAGCGCCGCCTCCGCGCCCGCGCCACCGATAGCGAGGAGGTGATCGTCGACCGCATGGCGCGCTCGGCGAACGAGGTCAGCCACTGGGGCGAGTACGACTACGTCCTGATCAACGACGATTTCGACACCTGCCTGTCGCAACTCCGCGCGATCTTGAAGGCCGAGCGCTTGCGGAGAAGCCGACGCAAGGCCCATCTCGCGGAGTTCGTCCGCGACATGCTCGCGGGAGGCGCATGAGCGGAGAGACTATGAAGAAGCTTTGGTTGCTGCTGGGAGGCGCCGTGGCGGGCGTCGCGATCGCCCAGGTCGTCGATAACAACCCCCTTCCGAGCGCTCTCTCCCGCGATGCCGCCCGCCTCGCCGCAGAGGCCGCCGGGCCGCAACCCGCCCGCCAGGTTCCGGCCAGCACCGCGCAGGTCGCGCTGTCCTTCGCGCCGGTGGTCAAGCAGGTCGCGCCTGCGGTGGTCAACATCTATACCGCGCGCGTCGTTCAGCAGCGCAACGCGCTGGCGAGCGACCCGTTCTTCCGCAACTTCTTCGGCGGCGGCCGCCCGCAGCCGCGCGTCGAGCAGTCGCTGGGCTCGGGCGTCATCCTGCAGGCCGACGGCCTGATCGTCACCAACAACCATGTCGTCGCGGGCGCGGACCAGATCCTCGTCGCGCTCGCCGACCGGCGCGAGTTCCCGGCGAAGCTGGTGTTCGCCGACCCGCGCGTCGATCTCGCCGTCCTCCGCATCGACCCCAAGGGCGAGCAGCTTCCCGTCGCGCGCCTGGGCGACAGCGACCGGCCCGAGGTCGGCGACGTCGTTCTGGCGATGGGCAACCCGTTCGGCGTCGGCCAGACGGTGACCCAGGGCATCGTCTCGGCGGTGGCGCGCACCGGCGTCGGCGTCTCGGACTATCAGTTCTTCATCCAGACCGACGCCGCGGTGAACCCCGGCAATTCGGGCGGCGCGCTGGTCGCGCTGAACGGCGACGTCATCGGAATCAACAGCTCGATCTACTCGCCGTCGGGCGGCTCGATCGGAGTCGGCTTCGCGATTCCCTCCAACATGGTCCGCGTCGTGCTGAAGGGCGTCGCGGGCGGCAAGGTCGTGACCGCGTGGATCGGCGCCGAGGGCGAGCGGCTGACCGGCGACAGCGCGAGGAAGCTCGGCCTCGATCACCCGACCGGTGTGCTGCTCACCGGCGTCCAGCCCGGCTCCCCCGCCGCGCAGGCGGGGTTGCGCGCCGGCGACATCATCTACGCGATCGACGGCAAGGAAGTCGCCGACCCCGGCATGCTCCGCTACCGCATCGCGACGCTCCCCTTGGGCGACCGCGTGACGGTGACTCTGATCCGCTCCGGCGCCACCCGCAACGTCCAGCTCCGCCTCGCCCCGCCGCCCGAGAACCCGCCGCGCTCGCTCACCCAGATCACCGGCAACAACCTCCTGACCGGCATCACCGTCGGCAACCTCTCTCCCGCCTTCGCACAGGAAGTCGGCGCCGGCCTGCCCGAGAAGGGCGTGGTCGTCGTCCAGATCGCCCCCGGAGCGCCGGCGGCGCAGCTCAATTTCCTCCGGCCGGGCGACATCATCGAGGCGCTGAATGGGCAGGCGGTGAGCAACGCGGCGGCGGTCGCGCAACTCGCGCCGAGCACGACGACAGTACGCTTTAACCGTGCCGGGCAGCGGGCGGAGTGCACGTATCAGCAGGGCGGTTTTTATTGCCGGAGCTGAGCCGCGCAAGTCCGTTCTGCTCGACTGACGCGATCGAGGCGGGAAGCCGGTTCGGCAACTCTGATAAGCTGCAAGGCGAGTAAACGAGCGGCCTTTATTTCTTGACGCAATATGCGCTTTTAACGCCGTCGTCCGCGCTACACGAGTACCGACCACTTGGTGTGTCGGCCATCCATGTAGCTGTGTGAGTTTTGACTTTAAACTCTTGAATCTGCACGACTGCCGGGTCCATGTTGTTCCCGATCGCCTGTGCCGTCACCCTCGGTGCATTCGCTTTTGCGTCGGACCGCCCGACAAGAGCACCAAAGCCGAGACCTGCGCCTCCGGAACCCATCGCAGCCGCAATCGGCAGGGCGGCGATGCAGCCTGAAAGCATGAAAGCGGACGATACGACGAGAACTGCTCTAGCAGACATAATCAAACTCCCCCGTGGAATAGTGATAAATCTCCTATTTTGACGATCGCTGCAATAGGGAGTTTTGTTCTATTATCTTGCTTGCCCGCAGAGGCGAGGCGAAATGCCGAAGCCTCGCAAATCCGCATTTGAGCAAGGTTACGTCGAGATCATTCAACGCCTGATCGCTCGTCGCATCGAACTCGGTCTGAACCAAAGCGAGGTCGGCCACCGCTATGGTGAGGACCAAAGCTTTATCAGTCGTGTTGAGCGTCGGCAGCGCCGCATCGATGTCTGGGAGTTTGTTCGCTTCTGCAGAGCCCTTCAACTTGACCCGGGAGAGACTCTCAGTCGTGCCGCAAGCGAGAACTCGTGAATTGCAACGCTACCGCCGGTTGGTGTTGAACATACCCCGCTCATCCCGAGCGAAGTCGAGGGACGCACGGAGGGGCCATGCGTCGCTCGACTTCGCTCGGGATGAGCGGCTCCTAATGTACGTGTGAATCGGATTTTGCTTTAGCGGGCTGTCTGCGTTCTCGATCTGCTCGCGCTCTGGCCACTCGGCACTTCAACCACCAGCAGCCGCTCAAGCTGTCGCGCCGAGCGGGCCGGGCGCTTCTCGCCGGGCGCGATAAGCCGCAACGGCCCGGCCTTGGCGTCGAGCGCCTTGCCGTCGCAGCGGTCGGCGATGACCGCGCCGGCGTTACCGAGCGCCGGGTCGAGTTCGCCGAGCGTGAACGGCACGGCGTAGCCGTCCGTGGCGATGGCGACGACGGCGAGGCCGAGCGCCTTGCCGCGGAGCGCTTCGCCCGCCGGTAGACCCGCTTTGGCGAGAAGCGCGGTGAGAGGCACGCCTTCGCACCTGGTCGTCAGGCCGTGCGCGGTGAGCGTCACCGGCACGTGCGGCATCGCGGCGATCTCCGGGAGCGACAGCCGCACCGGCACTGTCGGCGGGGCGCCTTCGATCAGCAGCGCCATCGCGGCGGCCAGGCCTATCAGCATCATTCGAACTCCATGATCACCGCATCGACCGCCAGGCTCTCGCCGGCCTTCGCCGCCACGCGCTTCACCACGCCCGATTTCTCGGCGCGCAGGATGTTCTCCATCTTCATCGCCTCGACGGTGGCGAGCGGCTGGCCGGCCTCGACCTTGTCGCCCTCCTTGGCGTTCACCGAGACGATCAGCCCGGGCATCGGGCAGAGCAGGAAGCGCGACATGTCGGGCGCGATCTTCTCGATCATGTGCTGGGAGAGGGCGGCGGCGCGCGGTGAGAGAACCCGCACGTCATGCGCCGCGCCGCGCCCGGTCAGGCGGTAGCCGACCGGGCGCCGCTCGACCGCGAAGGCGACGTCCGCGCCGTCGATCTCGGCCTCGAACAGCGGCACGCCGGGCGTCCAGCCCGTGGTGACGTGGTGGACGCGCTCTCCGTGGTGGACCTCGAACGCATCGCCGGTTTCGACGATGCGCACCGGCTCCTGGGCCTTGTCGAGCAGCACGACCCACGCCTCGCCCCAGCGCGCGCCGTGGTCCATCAACTGCCCGTCGATCAGGCTCTCGCGCGCGGTGACGATGGCGTGGATCGCCGCCGCGCTCGCCACCAGCCTGTGCCGCGTCTCGTCGCCCGCCGGCGTGCCGTGGAAGCCGTCGGGATATTCCTCGGCGATGAAGCCCGTGGTGATCGCGCCGGAGCGGAAGCGCGGGTGCTGCATCACCGACGACAGGAAGTCGATATTGTGGCCGATGCCCTTCACCGCATAGCGATCAAGCGCCTCGACCTGCAGGTCGATCGCCGCCTCGCGCGTGGCCCCAAAGGTCACCAGCTTGGCGATCATCGGATCGTAGAACATCGAGATTTCGCTGCCCTCGACCACGCCGGTATCGACGCGCACGCCCTCCAACTCCTCCGGCGGCTTGTAGGTCGTCAGGCGCCCGATCGACGGCAGGAAGCCGCGATAGGGGTCCTCGGCATAGACCCGCGTCTCGACCGCCCAGCCGTCGAGCCTCACGTCGGCCTGCCCGAACGCCAGCCGCTCGCCATAAGCGACGCGAATCATCTGCTCGACGAGATCGAGCCCGGTGATCTCCTCGGTCACCGGATGCTCGACCTGGAGCCGGGTGTTCATCTCGAGGAAGTAGAAGCCCTCGCCCGTCGTATCGGCGCCCGAGACGATGAGCTCGACCGTCCCCGCGCTATAGTAGCCGACCGCCGCCGCCAGCCGCACCGCCTGCTCGCCCATGCGCTTGCGCATCTCGGGCGTGACGAAGGGGGAGGGCGCCTCCTCGACGACCTTCTGGTGCCGCCGCTGGATCGAGCATTCGCGCTCGCCGAGGTAGACGATGTTGCCATGCTGGTCGCCGAGCACCTGGATTTCGATGTGACGCGGCTGCTCGACGAACTTCTCGATGAACACGCGGTCGTCGCCGAAGCTGGCCAGCCCCTCGCGCTTGGTCGCCTCGAAGCCCTCGCGCACGTCGGCCTCGCTGAACGCCAGCCGCATGCCCTTGCCGCCGCCCCCGGCCGAGGCCTTCATCATCACCGGATAGCCGATCTCGCCCGCGATCCGCACCGCATGCTCGGTGTCCGCGATCTCGCCGACGAAGCCCGGCACCACGTTAACGCCAGCAAGCTTGGCCAGCTTCTTCGACTCGATCTTGTCGCCCATCGCCGCGATCGCCTTGGGCGGCGGCCCGATGAACGCGATGCCGGCATCGGCACACGCCTGCGCGAACCACTCGCGCTCGCTCAGGAACCCGTAACCCGGATGCACCGCCTCCGCCCCCGTCGAACGGCAGGCGGCAATGATCGCATCCCCGAGCAGATAGCTCTCGGCGGCGGGCGGCGGCCCCAGCCGCACCGCCTCGTCCGCCATCTCGACATGCAGCGCGCCGGCGTCCGCATCGGAATAGACCGCGACGGTCGCGATCCCCATCTTCCGGCACGTCTTGATGACCCGGCACGCGATCTCGCCGCGGTTGGCGATTAAAATCTTTGAAAACACTTAAGGCGTCTCCCTCGCCCGCCGTTCAACCGGGGCGATCAACCCGCGTCAAGCGCGCTGCGATAGCGCCGGCTACCGCCGACCCGGCTGCCGTCGTCGAGCAGCGCCTCGAAATCGCCGCTCGGCGTCGTTTCGATCTGCCGGACCGCAGCGCGCCTAACGAGGCGGGAGCGATGGATTCGCACCACGCCCTGCGGCGCCAGCAACGCCTCCATCTCGGACAGCGTCGCCCGGTGGAGGAGCGGCCCGGACCGCGCGTGCAACTCGACATAATTGCCCGCCGCCTCGACGCGCTGGACGTCGTCGGGTGAAAGCCACGTCGTGCGCGCGCCATCGCGCACCTCGATCCGCTCGGGGGCCGTGGCTGCCGGCGTGCTCCGGCGCGCGATCCAATCGACGAGCAGGAAGGTCGCGGCGAGCATTACGCAGTCCACCGCGTCCTTGCGCCACTCGTAGAGCAGCCCGTCCGCAAGCGTCCCGGCCAGGCTGTACGATTGGCCCGCCGCCGCATAGACCGCCTCGCGCGCCGCGACCATGATGCCGACATGGAGCAGTGAAATGGGAACCGTCGCGATGAGCACGATCGCGCCGAACACCACCGGGCCGAGGCGCGGCGGCTTCAACCGCAGCACCATCAGGGCCAGCAGCGGCATCACCATCGCCCAGCCGATGGCGCTGGTCAGCTCCCAGGTCCACGGCTCCCAGGGCGCGACCGAATGGCCGGCGCGGCGCATTTCGTCGATGACGCTCTCGGCATTCACCACCGCCTTGGCCAGCAGCAGCGCCGCGAGCGCGCACCACATGGCGGTCCATACCCGGCCGCCACTCGGCCCGCGCCAGCCGCCGCTCGTCCCCGCCGTCCCGCTCATCCCGCCATTCGTCCCACCGGGCGTGTGCCCTAAGTCCGCGGACGATAGCCCGTCGGTAGATTGCGACAAGGGAATTTGGGATGGAGCGCCGCTACGGGCTGGACTGGTTGCGCGTCGGCGCCTTCGGTCTGCTGATCTTCTACCATATCGGCATGTTTTTCGTGCCGTGGGATTGGCACGTAAAGACCGCGCACCCGCTCGAATGGGTGCAGGTGCCGATGATGGCGGTCAACGCCTGGCGGCTGGATCTGTTGTTCCTGATCTCGGGCGTCGCCTCTCGCTATCTTCTGGCGAAGCTCGGCGCTCCCGGCCGCTTCGCGCGCTCGCGCTCGGCCCGGCTGCTCATCCCGCTCGTCGCGGGCATGGCGTTCGTCGTCGCGCCGCAACCCTGGGCGGAGCTTCAGGAGAAGTTCGGCTACACTGCGGGGTTCTGGCATTATTGGACGACCGACTATTTCCGCTTTGGCAAGCTGCACGGCCTCGACATGCCGACCTGGAACCACCTCTGGTTCGTCGCCTATCTGTGGGTCTATTCGCTGGTGCTGGCGGCGATCGTCGCGCTTCTTCCCTTGCGTGTCCGCGCCTCGCTCCAGTCGGCTTTTGAGGGGCTGTTCGCGGGCTGGCGTCTTCTTTTGCTGCCGATCGCCTGGTTCGCGCTCACCCGCGTCACGCTCTTCCCGATCTTCGGGGAGACGCACGGACTGTTCGATGATCTCTACAATCACGCTGTCTATCTGCCGCTGTTCCTCTTCGGCTTTGCGCTCGCCCGCGCCGAGCCCCTCTGGGGGGATATCGCCCGCCTGTGGAAACCGGCGCTCGCCCTCGCGGTCGCGGGCTATGCGGTGGTTGCCGCGGTTCAGATCGCCTATCCGGGGGAGACGCCAGCACCCGACGACATCCTCATCCCGCTCCGCATCGCGCGCAGCATCCAATGCTGGGGCGCCATCGTCGCCCTGCTCGCCCTCGCCCATCTGAAGCTCCACCACGACGGCCCGGCGCGCCGCTACCTGACGGAGGCGGTCTTCCCCTTCTACATCGCGCATCAGACGATCATTGTTGTCACCGGCCACTGGCTAAACCGCCACACGTTCGGTCCCACGGCCGAGTTCGCCATCCTCATCACGGCGACGGCGGCCGGCTGCCTCGCAACCTACGAGATCGCCCGTCGCGTCCCGCCGCTCGGCGTCTTGGTCGGTCTGAAATGGGGGCGTCGCTAACACCTCGCCTCGCCGCAATTAGAGCGAGCAAATCTTGACAAATAGGAACCTTTATGGTTCATACGGCGGCACGATGATCGACCAGACTAAGTTCATCCCTCCGCAAGAGTCAGGGGTGAACTTGGAGTGAACTTTCGGCTTCGACGGAGGACGAAGCCGCGCAATAAAAGAACCGGAACGGGCAATAAGATTGCCGAACCACCGTGACTCTTGGGACTCTAAGCCCTCAAAGCGGAATGTTGTCGTGCTTCTTCCAGGGGTTCTCGAGGCTCTTGCCCCGGAGTTTCCTGAGCCCCACGGCGATCCGCTTGCGGGTCGAGTGCGGCATGATCACCTCGTCGATGAAGCCCTTGCTCGCCGCGACGAAGGGGTTGGCGAAGCGCGCTTCGTATTCGGCGGTGCGCTCGGCGATCTCCTCGGGGCTACGCCCACGGAAGATGATCTCGACCGCGCCCTTGGCGCCCATCACCGCGATCTCGGCGGTCGGCCAGGCGTAGTTGAGGTCGCCGCGCAGGTGTTTGGAGGCCATGACGTCGTAGGCGCCGCCATAGGCCTTGCGGGTGATCACGGTGATCTTCGGGACGGTCGCCTCGGCATAGGCGAACAGCAGCTTGGCGCCGTGCTTGATGATGCCGTCATGCTCTTGGCGCGTGCCGGGGAGGAAGCCGGGGACATCGACGAAGGTGACGATCGGGATGCTGAAGGCGTCGCAGAAGCGCACGAAGCGCGCCGCCTTCTTCGAGCTGGCGATGTCGAGCACGCCCGCCAGCACCATTGGCTGGTTGGCGACGATGCCGATGGTGGCGCCGTCGATCCGCGCGAAGCCGGTCAGGATGTTGCCGGCGTGGGTCGGCTGGACCTCGAAGAACTCGCCCTCGTCGGCGACCTTCCGGATCAGCTCGTGCATGTCGTAGGGCTTGCTGGCGGAGGCCGGGACCAGCGTGTCGAGGCTCGGCTCGATGCGCTCGGGATCGTCGCCGGTCGGGCGGACGGGCGTGCCCTCGCGGTTGTTGAGCGGCAGATAGTCGAAGAACTGGCGGGTGCGGAGCAGCGCCTCGACATCGTTCTCCAGCGCCAGGTCGGCGACCCCCGACTTGGTGGTGTGTGTGACGGCGCCGCCCAGCTCCTCCTGGGTGACGATCTCGTTGGTGACGGTCTTCACCACGTCCGGCCCGGTGACGAACATGTAGCTGCTGTCCTTCACCATGAAGATGAAGTCGGTCATCGCCGGGCTGTAGACCGCGCCGCCCGCGCATGGCCCCATGATCAGGCTGATCTGCGGGATGACTCCGCTCGCGAGCACGTTGCGCTGGAACACCTCGGCATAGCCGCCGAGCGAGGCGACGCCCTCCTGGATGCGCGCGCCGCCGCTGTCGTTCAGGCCGATGACCGGCGCGCCGACCAGCATCGCCTTGTCCATCACCTTGCAGATCTTCTGCGCGTGGCGCTCGCTGAGCGAGCCGCCGAAGACGGTGAAGTCCTGGCTGAAGACGTAGGTCAGGCGGCCGTTGATCGTGCCGGAGCCGGTGACGACGCCGTCGCCCGGAATCTTGGTCTCCTCCATGCCGAAGTCGACGCAATTATGCTCGACGTACATGTCGAGCTCCTCGAAGCTGCCGGGATCGAGCAGTATGTCGAGCCGCTCGCGCGCCGTCAGGCGGCCCTTGGCGTGCTGCGCGTCGATGCGCTTCTGCCCGCCGCCCATGCGGGCCGCCTCGCGCCGGCGCTCGAGCTCAACCAGGGTCTGCAGCATGCGTGTCCTCCCAATCGGGAGAAGCGCTTAGCAGGGCGAAAACGCGCCTGTCACGCCATGGCTTCGTTTCGGCGGCGATCCATGCCATGCTGCGGCACCTTTTGAGGGGAGGGTCACCATGGGAAAGCTCGTCATCGGCAGCCTCGTCGCCGCCGTCGTCATGTTCCTGCTCGGCTTCGTGTTCTACGGCCTGCTGATGCACCTCGGCTGGTCGACCGCGCCCGAGGCGACGCAGCTGGCGGTGCAGGAGGCGCTGAAGGCGCTGCCGGGAAGCGGCGTCTACACCATTCCCGCCGAGGGCAGCGACGCGCTGGCCGCCGCCACCGCCGCCGGCCCCGTCGCGCAGATCAGCTACCACGCGGGCGGCGTCAAAATGGTCGACCCGGTGATCTTCGCCGGCGGCTACGTCCACATGGCGGTCAGCGTCTTTCTCGTCGGGCTTTTGCTGTGGAACCTGCGCGACCGGGTCGCGACCTTCGCCGAGCGGGCGCAGGTGGTGGTCGCCATCGCCGCGATCTTCAGCGTCTACATCCATCTGGCCGCGCCGATCTGGTATCATGGCGACTGGCGGAACGCGCTGTACCTCTGCCTCGCCGACACGGTGATCTACGTCGCGGGCGGGCTGATCGTGGCGAAGTGGTTCTTGCCACGGAGAGGGTAACTGATCGCCCCTCCCCTTCAGGGGAGGGGATGGGGGTGGGGACCATCCGCCCACTCAGAGCAGGTCGGCCAAGCCCCACCCCAACCCCTCCCCTGAAGGGGAGGGGCCTTCATCCGTCGAGCAGCTCCAGGAACCGCCCCGCCGCGTCGAAGTCGGCGCGGCGGCTCGCCCGGGCGGCGATGGCGAGGTCGTCGTCGCCCCAGTGCGCGACCTGGTAGGTCTCGTCGACCTGGGCGGCGTTCCACGCCGTCTGCGAGTCGATCGCGCCCTCGGCGAGCGCCAGCGCGATCACCAGCGAGCCGGAGATCGTCACCAGCGGCTGCATCGGCACCAGCGCGAAGTCGTCGCGCGCCTCGATCGCCGCCTTCAGCCGCTCGACCGTCGCGGGCGGCTGCGGCTTGTGCATGATGCCGCTCGTCACCGCGAAGGCGACATCGTAGCGCTTCGCCGCCCAGTCGAGCAGCGGGTCCCATGCCGCCGCCTGGGCCGCGATCAGATCCAACGGCCCCTCGGCGCGATAGCAGAGCAGGTCGGTCTCGGCATAGCGCGCCAGCTCGGCGACGAAGGCGGCGCGGTTCGCGCCGAGCCGGTCGATCGCGGCGTTGGCGAGGCCGGTGAGCGGCATCGACTGCGGGACGATGGTATCGCCCTGCGCCGCCCACTCGGCGGCGATGGCCTCGCCGAGCGCCCGATAGGGCACGGCGAGGTGTGCCTTGGCGGGCGTGCGGACAGGTTTGCCGTCGAGCCGCACGCTCCAGCCGCCCTCGGTCTCGATGGCTTCGGCGACCTTGTAGAAGCGCCTCACCGCCCGTGCGCCCCGGCGACCAGAGCCGCCATTTCGGGATTGGCGGCATCCAGCCCGGCGATCAGGCCATCGACATCGCCGCCGCGCTTGTTCTGCCCGAGCTTGCGGGTGCCTCGGAGCGCGGTGATCGTCATCTCGAAGCCGACGATCGCCGGCAGCATCGCCTCGAAGCGGCCCGGCGTCATCTTTGCGCGCGTCCATGGCGCCTTGGCGAGCTTGGCTTCGTGGACGGCGGAGAGATCGTCGAGGATCGCCACCAGCCCGGCCTCGTCCAGCCGTCGCACGCGGCCTTCGGCCTCGACGGTGACGTAGTTCCACGTCGGCACCTGATCGGCGCTGCCGTACCAGTCCGGGCTGACATAGGCGTCAGGGCCGGCGACACTCGCCACCGCGGTCGCGCCATCGAGGTGCGCGGTCAGCGCGTTCGATTTGGCGAGGTGGAAGCGGAGCGTGCCGTCGCCCGCGAGAACCGGGACATGCGCGACGCGCGGGCCCTCGGGCGTCAGCGCGAACAGATGCGCGAAGGCGCGGTCGGCGACGAACGCCAGCATCGCCTCCCGGTCGTCCCAGCGGAACGAACGGCTAGGATGCACTTCGCCCTCTGCTGCGCCGCTCGCCCTTGCGCTGCTTGCGCCGCGCCTTCGCCTCGGCTGATGCGGCCTTCACCTTGCCCTCGGGCGTTTCGGAGAACTTGATCGGATCGAGCGGCAGCGCGTCGCCGTCCTCGAGGTGGAAGGCGAGCGTGTCGAGCGTCTCGGCGAAATGGTGAGGCAGCTCGGCACTGATATCGATGTGGCCGCCGTCGGGGTGCTCGATCACCAGCCGCCGGGCATGCAAGTGGAGCTTGCGGCTGACCCCGCCGGTCAGGAACGCCTCCTTGCCGCCGTACTTGCCGTCGCCGACCATCGGGTGGCCGATGGCAGCGGCGTGGACGCGGAGCTGGTGGGTGCGGCCGGTCTGCGGCTGCATCTCGAGCCAGGCGGCGCGGTTGCCGGCGCGGTCTATGGTGCGATAGCGGCTGCGCGCCGCGAGGCCGGCTTCGGCATCGACGTGCATCTTCTCGCCGCCGCTCCCCGGCTGCTTGGCGAGCGGCGCGTCGATCGTGCCGTGCTCGGGCGAGGGGACGCCGTTGACCAGCGCCCAATAGACCTTGCGGACAGTGCGGCCCGAGAAGGCCTTTGAGAAGAAGGCGGCGGCGCGGGTCGTGCGGGCGATCAGCAGGACGCCGGAGGTGTCCTTGTCCAGCCGGTGGACGAGCTTGGGGCGCGACAGGCCTTCGAAGTAGAGCGCGTCGAGCAGGCCGTCGACATGCTCGGTCGTGCCGGTGCCGCCCTGCGTCGCAAGGCCGGGCGGCTTGTTGATGACGATCGCCTGCGCATCCTTGTGGATGACGAGGCTCTGCGCGAAGGCGATCTGGTCCGGCGTCAGGTCGGCGCGCGGGCGGACGACGGCCATCGTCGTCGGCGCGGCGGCCTCGGGCGGCGGAAGGCGGAGCGTCTGGCCGGCGACTAGCCGGTCGCCGGGCGTGGCGCGCGCGCCGTCGATGCGGAGCTGCCCGGTCCGCGCCCAGCGCGAGACGATGTTGAAGCTCACCTCCGGCAGGTGGCGCTTGAACCAGCGGTCGAGCCGGACGCCGTCGTCGTCGGCCTCGACGACATATTGCCGGGGCTCGCTCATAGCTGGCGCGCCAGCGTGACGCCGGCCCACAGCATGACGATCGAGCCCGCGACCGAGGACATCGCGTAGGCGAAGGCCAGCACGCCCTCGCCGCGCACGATCATGTTGTAGCTTTCCAGGCTGAACGCCGAAAAGGTGGTGAAGCCGCCGAGCACGCCGACGCCGATCAGCAGCCGCAGCGCCTCGCCATTCTCGCTACCGCGCGCGAGGAGGCCGGCGAGGAGGCCCATCGCAAGGCCGCCGATCAGGTTGACGCCCCATGTCCCCCACGGGAAGGCCGTGCCGAACGCCGACATCGCCGCCGCGCCGAACAGATAGCGGAGCATGGCGCCGGCCGCGCCTCCGACGGCGACGAGGAGCAGGGGAGGGGTGGTGGCTAGCATCGGGTGCCTATACCCACTCCCACTCCCACCGTCATCCCGCAGACGATTTAGAGAATGCCGAAGGTCCACCCTTCCGTGCGGCGCACCTCGGGCGTCAGGTCGGGGGGCGACCAATAGCCGGCGATTCCCGCCGCCCGGCGCAACCCGGCGGCGGAGACCAGCGCATCGCCGACATGATCGGGAAACTCGGCCGGGACGCCGCGTCCGACCGGCTTCGAGCCGATGCGGGCGAGCGCCGCGTTGAGGTCGGTCCGGGTACGGATCTTGCCGCGGTAACCGCCGTCGAGCGCGAAGGTCTGGCAGTAGATTTCGACGAGCAGCGGGCCGGTCTCCGGCACCGGATCGAATGGCCAGACTGGAACGCCCTTGAGGTTGGCGATCAGGCGCATGCCTGACAGCGTGGCCTTTCCGACCTGGCTTGCGCCGACCAGCACGAAGGGCGAGCAGGGATTGCCCATCTTGCGCTCGGCGTGGAGGCGATCGGCGACGCGGAGGCGGGCGAAAGGCTTCTGCACACCGTCCGCCGCGCCGCACCAGAAGTGCTGACGGCGCGCGGCGATGAAGCCGGCGGCGGCGAGGTCTTCCTCACCTTGCGAGCCATTGTCGACGGCGCGCCACAGGTCAGGCGCCGCCTCCAAACCTCCGTTCGTCCTGAGCTTGTCGAAGGACGAGGCCGCACCGCCCTGCGAGCCTCGTCCTTCGACAGGCTCAGGACGAACGGACGGGGGGTCGGGGAAGTAGGCTCCGTGGTCGAGGAACGGCAGCGAGAATGAGCAGTCGATCCCGATCAGCGTCCGCTCGCCGCGATCCGCGATGGCCTGGATCAGCGCCCGCACCTCGTCGCGCGCCCAGATGTGCCCGGGGCGGACGATGCGCGGTGCGCTGTCCATCGCCTCCGCGATCTGGATCGCGCGGTGCCGCTTGCCCTTCGCCCCGGTCCAGTCGATCGCGAGAAAGCGGTCGAAGCTCAACACAGCTCCACAATCATCGCGCCGCGCTCGAACCGGGTTACGATGTCGTCGAGCGCCCCAAGTGTTGCCTTCAGAAGCGGCCCTTTGCGCGTATTCCCGAGCCGTATCCAAAGCACCGGCGCGTGGGGCGGCCTTGCCGATTGCAGGCGGATGAAGTCGGCATCCTTGGTGACGATGACGAAGCCTTCGGCACAAGCGTGTCGCCAGATTGGACGATCGTCATGCCCGCCCAAGCCACATTCCGAAACGTGAACGGCCTCATATCCGGCCCGCACAAAGGTGTGTGCCAGATTGATCGGCAACTGATCGTCGATCAGGAACTTCACTCAGCGGCGACCGCCACCACTGGATGTCGGGCCTGCCGCGCCGCGTACGTCAGGCACGCGGCGATGTCCTCTCGCTCGACGTAGGGATAGTCTTCGAGAATCTCCTCGGTGCTCGCACCGGCGGCTAGCAACTCGAGCACATCGAGCACCCGCATACGGGTGCCGCGCACACAAGGCTTTCCGCCACAGATATCGGGGGACGAGGTGATGCGGTTCATCAGTTCCATGTCCGTCCCTATCATATCCGGCGAGACATTTCAGCCCTCCCGCTGCGCCCGAAGCTCGTCCCAGTATGCCAGCCGCTCGCTTACGCGCTTCTCGAACCCGCGATCGGTCGGGCGGTAGAAGATTTCGGGGCGCATCTCCTCCGGCCAGTAATTCGCGCCCGAGAAGCCGTCCTCGGCGTCGTGGTCGTAGGCATAGCCCTTGCCGTAGCCGAGGCCCTTCATCAGCTTGGTCGGCGCGTTGACGATGTTCATCGGCGGCATCAGCGAGCCGGTGTCCTTGGCGGACTTCCACGCGGTCTTCTGCGCCACGTAGGCGGCGTTCGATTTGGGCGCGGTGGCGAGGTAGAGGCAGGCCTGGACGATCGCCAGCTCGCCTTCGGGGCTGCCGAGGAAGTCATAGGCGTCCTTGGCGGCGAGGCACTGGATGAGCGCCTGCGGGTCGGCAAGGCCGATGTCCTCGCTGGCGAACCGCACCATGCGGCGGAGCACGTAGAGCGGCTCCTCGCCGGCGACGAGCATGCGCGCGAGATAGTAGAGCGCCGCCTGGGCGTCCGAGCCTCGCAGGCTTTTGTGCAGCGCCGAGATGAGGTTGTAATGGCCCTCGCGGTCCTTGTCGTAGACCGCGACGCGGCGGTGCAGCAGGTCGCGGAGCGCCTCGGTGTCGAGCGGCTCGTCGATCTGGATCGAGAACAGGGTCTCGACCTGGTTGAGCAGGAAACGACCATCGCCGTCGGCCGACATCACCAGCGCATCGCGCGCGTCCTTGGTCAGCGGCAGCGCGCGGCCTTCCAGCGCCTCCGCGCGGTCGACCAGCTTATCGAGCGCCGCTTCGTCGAGGCGCTTGACGATCAGAACCTGCGCGCGGGAGAGCAGCGCCGAGTTGAGCTCGAAGCTCGGATTCTCGGTGGTCGCGCCGACGAGGATGACGGTGCCGTCCTCGACATAAGGCAGGAAGCTGTCCTGCTGGGCGCGATTGAAGCGGTGGATCTCGTCGACGAACAGCAGGGTCTGGCCGCCGGCAAGGCGCGCTTCCGCGAACACCTTCTTCAGGTCCGCGACGCCCGAGAACACCGCCGAGATCGCGACGAAGCGCAGGCCCACGGCATCCGCCAACAGCCGGGCGATCGTCGTCTTGCCGGTGCCGGGCGGACCCCAGAACACCATGCTGGCGAGCTTGCCCGCCGCGACCATCCGGCCGATCGCGCCCTCGGCGCCGGTCAGATGTTCCTGGCCGACGACGTCGTCGAGTGTCTGGGGACGCAAGCGTTCGGCGAGCGGCGCGGCGGCCTTGCGCGCGCGCTTTGGCGGATCGGGAAAGAGGTCGGCCACGGCGCCAATGTAGTGCGCGGCCAGCGGCTTGCGAAGGGCGGGGCGGATGTTTACCCGGGCTTAAAGCGCGCGGGCGTAGATGATGCGCGATGCCGAGAAATTCCATCCTGCCCGCGCTGTGGGGCGTCAACGCGCTGGTGGCGCTCGTCGTCCTGCTGTGGGTGGCGGCGACGCCGCTGACGCTCGACTGGCGGTCGCTGGTGGCGCCTACCGCGACCTCGTGCGGGCTGACGGTCCTGGCGTTCTTCTACCGCCGGCGTGACGGGCGGATCGCGTTGACGCTGGTGACCTTCGCGCAGCTCACCGCCTTCACGATCGTCGCCGAGCTATTATCCTACGCGCTCGCGAGCGCCGGCGGGCCGTTGTGGGATGCGCGGCTGTATGCGGCTGACCGCTCGCTCGGCCTCGACTGGCGCGCCTATCTTGGCTTCGTCGACGCCCGCCCATGGCTCGGGACGGCGTTCCACCTCGCCTATCTCAGCCTGTTCCCGCAGATCGTGCTGACCGTCCTCGGGCTTGGCCTCGCCGGCAAGGCGCGCGCGCTGCAGGCGTTCGCGGCGGCGCTGATGCTGTCGTGCCTCGTTTGCCTGATCGTCTCGGCGCTGATGCCGGCGTTCGCCAACTTCGTCTACCTGGGGCTGACCCCCGCCGACTTCCCCAACCTCCGCCCCGCCGCGAGCTTCGTCCATGTCGCGGCGCTGGAGGGTCTGCGTAGCGGCGCGATCACCGCGCTTTCGCTCCGCGATTCGCAGGGCATCATCACCTTCCCGAGCTTCCACGCCGCGCTCGCGGTGATCTTCGCGCTGTCGGTGCGGCGGGTGCGCGGCGTCCGATGGCTGTCGCTCGGGCTGAACGCCCTCGTGGTTCTGGCGACGCCGATCGACGGCGGACATTATTTCGTCGACGTGCTGGCGGGCGTGGCGATCGCGCTCGCGGCCTTCTGGGCGGCCAGCCGCTTCGCCGCACATGAAAAGGCCCCGCACCTTGCGATGCGGGGCCGTTTTCCAGCTGGCGCTTGAGAGGCTTTCAGGCCTCGTCGTCGGCTTCTTCGGTCGCGGCGGGCTCGGCCGGAGCTTCGGCTCCCTCCTCGGCAATCGTGCCGGGCTCGGCGTTCGGATCGAAGGCTTCGGTGAAGCCCGCTTCCTCACGCTCGAACATGTCGGCGGTAACGTCGATGCCCTTCGCCTGCAGCTCGGCCTCTTCGGGCGAGCGCGCGACGTTGACCTGGACGGTGACCGACACCTCGGGGTGAAGCTGGACGCGGACATCGTGGATGCCCAGCGCCTTGATAGGCGCGGCCAGGACGATCTGGTTGCGCGTCAGCTTGGCGCCCTCGGCGTTCAGCGCCTCGGCGAGATCGCGGGCTGCGACCGAACCGTAGAGCTGGCCGACGTTCGACGCCTGGCGGATCAGCGTGACCGACTTGCCCTCGAGTTCCTTGGCGTCAGCCGTCGCGGTCTCGCGGCGCTTGGCGTTGTCGGACTCGATGATCGCGCGGTTCGCCTCGAAGCGCTTCTTGTTCGCTTCGTTGGCGCGCAGCGCCTTGGCCCTGGGCAGGAGGAAGTTGCGCGCAAAGCCGGGCTTCACCGAGACGACGTCGCCGATGTTGCCGAGTTTCTCGACGCGCTCGAGCAGGATGACATCCATGTTGAGCCTCCTACTTCACGAGGAACGGAAGCAGGCCGATGTGCCGGGCGCGCTTGATCGCCTGGCTCAGCTCGCGCTGCTTCTTGGTGGACACCGCGGTGATGCGGCTCGGCACGATCTTGCCGCGCTCGGACACGAAGCCCTGGAGCAGGCGCACGTCCTTGTAGTCGATCGCGGGTGCGTTCGGACCCGAGAACGGGCAGCTCTTGCGACGGCGGAAAAACGGACGTCCCATGTCTTATTCTCCTTCGGCGCGGGGCGCACGGTCGCCGAAGCCACCCTCGCGCGGACCACGGTCGCCATAATTGTCACGCGGGGCGCGCTCGGGGCGGAAGCCGCCGCCGCCACGCCCGCCACGATCGCCGCCACGGCCGCCGCGGTCGTCGCGCTCGCGGCTTTCGTTGCGGCGCATCATCGCCGACGGGCCTTCCTCGTGCGCATCGACGCGGATGACCTGCGAGCGGATCACGTCCTCGTTCAGGCCGACCTGGCGCTCAAGCTCCGCGACGGCCGGTGCCGGCGCGTCGATGTTGAGCAGCACATAGTGCGCCTTGCGGTTCTTCTTGATGCGGTAGGCGAGGTTGCGAAGACCCCAATATTCGTTCTTGGCGACCTTGCCGCCGTTGTCGGTGATGATCTTGGTGAATTCTTCGGTCAGCGTATCGACCTGGTTCTGGGCCAGGTCCTGGCGCGCCAGAAACACATGCTCGTAAAGCGGCATGTCCACTCCTCATGTTACCGATCGCTGACGACGGCCATTCCGTCGCCCCTCCGGCTTTCTTGGAAAACGGAAACGGCGGCGAGTCGAGACCCGCCGCCGGAACCGAGCGCGCCTATGCCGCAAAGGCGGCGAAGGCGCAAGTCTGTGGGCTTAGCCTCGCTTGGTCGAGGCGTAGAGGCTCCACATGTTGGCGATGTCGCGGACCTGGCTGCCGTCCGGGATGGCGCCAAAGCTCGCCTTCGCCGCCGCGGTCTGCCCGGCCTTGACCTGGGCGATGCCAAGCTGGAGCTTGTTCGCGTCGCTCGGCGGCGCCTTGGCGTAGGCGGCGGCGGCCTTGGCGTAGTCGCCCATGCCGAAATAGGTGTTGCCCGCCATCAGCTGCCCGGCGGGGGTCGGCGGCAGGCGGCCAAGCCCGGCCTGCGCCTCGGCGGCGCGCTGGCCCGCCGCCTCGATCAGCCGAGTCGTCATCGAATCGCTCGCGCCGATGGCGTTGGCGGCGCGTGCCTGGTCCAGCGCCGACTTGGCGACGCCGGGCTGCTGCGCGACGATCGCCAGCTTGGCGTATTCCTGGAAGTCGGCGGGCTGGCGGATATTGCCGGTCTGGCGCATCAGCTCGTAGAGCGCGAGCTTGGCCTCGCGCGACATCTGCGCGTTCTTCAAGTCGAGCAGCAGCGCGTTCCAGCGCGCCGGCGAGGGATCGACGCGAATCAGCTTCTCGGTGGTCGCGAGATAGGCCTTCTTGTCGCCCGACTTGTACTGCGCGGCGGCGAGGTTCGACAGGAACTTCTCCTGCGCGCCATATTGCCTGATGAGCTGCTGGTAGGTTGCGGCGGCCTGCGAATATTTGCCGGTCTTGATGTACGACTGGGCGACGAGCGTGCCCATGTCGGGGCCGCCGGCGCGCTTCGCGGTGCTGATCGCCTTGTCGTACTGGCCGGCCTGATAATAAAGCGGCGCTAGCTGGCGCGGGCTGCCGCCCGTCGACTCGAGTTCCTGCGCGGCGCGGCCGTACTGGCGCGCGGCGGTGTAGGCGGCGGCCGCCATCTGCGAGACCTTGGCCTTTTCGGCCGGGGTCCGCGCGGCGTTGCGCGCGATATTGACCTGCGTCAGCGCCGCGGCGGTGTTGCGGGCGCGGAGCGCCGCGCCGGCCGCCTGGAGCGGCTTGCCGACGGCGGGCGCGAGCGCCTGCGCGGTGGCGGGAGCGGGCATCATGATGGCGAGCGCGCCAAGCGCGGCAGCGGCCTTCAATCCGGAAACCAACGTCATTCTCGATCCTTCTTCGCTAGTCGCGCTGAAATTCTGGACGCTCGACACCAAGCAACGTTCCAGTCCCCAAGACAGGTGACCCGTCTTAGCGACGAAATGCTGGCCGGCCGATGAACGCCCCGCGCGGAGATTTCCACCTCCACGCTTGTATACTTTAGCCGAATGCGCTCCTCGCGCAAATCGCCTTTTGGCGGCGGCTTGCACCGTCGCCGGGCGACGCCTAGGTGCGACGCCAAACAGGCTTCGGGGAGACGCCATTTGAGCCGCGCATTCATCTTTCCGGGGCAGGGCAGCCAGGCCGTCGGCATGGGCCGGGCGCTCGCCGAGGCCAGCCTCGCCGCCCGCGAGGTCTTCCAGGAAGTCGACGAGGCGCTGGGCCAGTCGCTGTCGCGGATGATGTTCGAAGGACCCGAGGACGCGCTGACGCTCACCGAGAACGCCCAGCCGGCGATCATGGCGAACGCCATCGCGACGCTCCGGGTGCTGGAGCGCGAGTGCGGGGTGACGCTCGCGGAGAAGGCGGCCTATGTCGCGGGCCACAGCCTCGGCGAGTACAGCGCGCTGTGCGCCGCCGGCAGCCTGACGCTCGCCGACACCGCGCGGCTGCTGCGGTTGCGTGGGCAGGCGATGCAGGCGGCGGTGCCGGTCGGCAAGGGCGCGATGGCGGCGCTGCTCGGCCTCGACCTCGAAGCGGCGCAGGCCGCCGCCGCCGAGGGCGCTGAGGGTGAGGTCTGCGCCGCCGCCAACGACAACGCGCCGGGTCAGGTCGTCATCTCGGGGCACAAGGCCGCGGTCGAGCGCGCCATCGAGATCGCCAAGGCGAAGGGCGCCAAGCGCGGCATCCTGCTGCCGGTCTCCGCGCCCTTCCACTGCTCGCTGATGGCGCCCGCAGCAGAGGCAATGGCCAAGGCGCTTGGCGAGGCGGCGATCCGGGCGCCGTTCGTGCCGGTCGTCGCCAACGTCACCGCCGCGCCGGTGACGGCGCCCGACGACATCCGCCGGCTGCTCGTCGAGCAAGTCACCGGCCTGGTCCGCTGGCGCGAGAGCGTCTCGGCGATGGTCGCCCTCGGCGTCGACAGCTTCGTCGAGTTCGGCGGCAAGGTCCTCGGCCCGATGGTCAAGCGCATCGAGCCTGATGCCGCCAACACCAGCCTGATCGCGATGGCCGAGATCGAGGCCTTCGCGGCCAGCCTTTAGGAGACTTCACGATGTTCGACCTGACCGGGATGAAGGTGCTCGTCACTGGCGCCAGCGGCGGCATCGGCTCGGCGGTCGCCCGGGCGCTTGCCGCGCAAGGCGCGCGCGTTGCGCTGTCCGGCACCCGCGAGGACGCGCTGGCGGCGGTCGCGGCGGAGATCGGGGGCGGGGCGCTGCCGCTCGCCTGCGACCTCTCCGATGGCGCGGCGGTCGACGCGCTGGTTCCGCGCGCGGTCGAGGCGCTGGGCGGTCTCGACATCCTCGTCAACAACGCCGGCGTCACCCGCGACAACCTCGCGCTACGCATGAAGGACGAGGAATGGGACCTGGTGCTCCGGGTCAACCTTGAGGCCGCGTTCCGGCTGTGCCGGGCGGCGCTCAAGCCGATGATGAAGGCGCGCTTCGGGCGTATCGTATCGATCACCTCGGTCGTCGGCGTGACGGGCAATCCTGGACAGGCAAACTACGCCGCGTCGAAGGCGGGGCTGATCGGCATGTCGAAGGCGCTGGCGCAGGAGGTCGCGTCGCGGAACGTCACGGTGAACTGCGTCGCGCCGGGCTTCATCGCCTCGGCGATGACCGACGCGCTGCCCGACGCGCAGAAGGAGGCGCTCAATGGGCGCATTCCGGCGGGGCGGATGGGGACGGGAGACGAGATCGCCGCGGGCGTCGTCTACCTCGCATCGCGCGAGGCGAGTTACGTCACGGGGCAGACGCTGCACGTCAACGGCGGCATGGCGATGATCTAGCAATGCGGGCCAAGGCACCATCCGGGCTTGCCAGCGTTATGCCACCGGATTAGTGCCTCAAGCCAACCACTACGGACCCAGAACGAAGGGGATGATAATGAGCGACGTCGCGGAGCGCGTTAAGAAGATCGTTGTGGAGCATCTGGGCGTCGAGGCCGACAAGGTCACCGAGGACGCGAGCTTCATCGACGATCTCGGCGCCGACAGCCTCGACACCGTCGAGCTGGTCATGGCGTTCGAGGAAGAATTCGGAGTCGAGATTCCCGACGACGCCGCCGAGAAGATCCTGACCGTCAAGGACGCGATCACCTACATCCAGGCCAACGCCGCCTGAGCCTGAGGCGTTGCGGGTAATCGGGCGATCATGCGGACGGCTCTCCGGGACGACTGGGGAGCCGTTTTGCTTTCGAGGGAGTGAGCGATGCGCCGCGTAGTCGTGACGGGCCTTGGACTGGTGACGCCGCTCGGCGGCGACGTCGACACGACCTGGGCGAACATCCTCGCCGGCAAGTCGGGCGCCGGCCGCCTGACTCGCTTCGACGCCTCCAGCGACGACTATGTCTGCAAGATCGCCTGCGAGGTGAAATGGGGCGACGGCTCGGGCCTGACCTGGGACCCCGGCAAGCGCGTTGACCACAAGGTCCAGCGCCAGGTCGACCCGTTCATCCAGTTCGGCATCGACGCCGCCGGGCAAGCCATTGAAGATGCCGGCCTCACCGACCTGACCGAGGAGGAGAGCTTCCGCTTCGGCGTGTCGATCGGCTCGGGCATCGGCGGCCTGCCGGGGATCGAGAAGGAATCGATCGTCCTCCACGAGAAGGGGCCGCGCCGCGTCTCCCCGCACTTCGTTCATGGCCGGCTGATCAACCTCGTCTCGGGCCAGGTGTCGATCAAATACGGGCTGCGCGGACCGAACCACGCGGTGGTGACGGCCTGCTCGACCGGCGCGCACTCGATTGGCGACGCGGCGCGGATGATCGCATTGGACGACGCCGAGATGATGCTGGCGGGCGGCGCCGAGAGCGCCATCTGCCCGCTCGGCATCGCCGGCTTCGCGCAGGCGCGCGCGCTATCCACCGCGTTCAACGACCAGCCCGAGCGCGCCAGCCGCCCCTACGACCGCGACCGCGACGGCTTCGTCATGGGCGAGGGCGCTGGCGTCGTCTGCCTCGAGGAATATGAGCACGCCAAGAAGCGCGGCGCGAAGATCTACGGCGAGATCGTCGGTTACGGACTGACCGGCGACGCCTACCACGTCACCGCCCCGCACGAGAGCGGGCAGGGCGGCTTCCGCGCCATGCAAAACGCGCTGAAGCGCGCGGGTTTCGCGCCGTCGGACATCGACTACATCAACGCCCACGGCACCTCGACGCCTTTGGGCGACGAGATCGAGCTGGGCGCGGTCCGCCGCCTGTTCGGCAGCGCGATGGACAATGTCTCGATGTCGTCGACCAAGTCGGCGATCGGCCACCTGCTCGGCGGCGCCGGCGCGGTCGAGGCGATCTTCTGCCTGCTCGCGATGCGCGACCAGATCGCGCCGCCGACGATCAACCTCGAGAATCCGTCGGACGGCTGCCAGGGCGTCGACCTCGTCCCCAATGTCGCCAAGGAGCGCAAGATCCGCGCGGTGCTGAACAACAGCTTCGGCTTCGGCGGCACGAATGCCTCGCTGGCGATGACGATGCCGTGAGGGCCGGCGAGGATCATCTCTGATTCCGTTCGTGGTGAGCTTGTCGAACCACGTGGCGCGCTCGGAGTCGGAGCGACTACATCCTTCGACAAGCTCAGGACGAACGGGAACTTGGGTAGGGGCATGAGGGTGAATGTCGGCTAGGTCCAAGAGGCGCAACACCGCAGCGGTCGCCGCTATCTTCCTGACGGCGCTGGTGCTCGCTGCGATCGGCGGCGCATTATTCGCCTGGTTCGGCCCCGGGCCGCGCACGACCGACTCGACAATCGTCATCGGGCGCGGCGCGTCGATCGGGACCGCGGCGCGGACGCTGGAGAAGGCGGGCATCATCCGCAGCGGCCGCGTCTTCCGCTATGGCGCGCGCATCTTCTCGACCGGCAAGCCGATCCGCTTCGGCGAATATTTCATCCCCGGCGGGGCGAGCGCCTCGGACATTCTGCGCACGCTTGAGCAGGGCGATGTCCTCCGCCGCCTGGTAACGGTGCCCGAGGGCATGCCGTCGGTGCTGGTGCGCGACAAGCTGATGGCCGAGCCGCTGCTGACCGGCACCGTCGCGGTGCCGCCCGAGGGCTCGGTGCTGCCGGACAGCTACAGCTTCGAGCGCGGCGAGAGCCGGCAGACGGTGCTGAACCGCATGCAGGCCGCGATGAAGACCGCGCTCGCGGCGGCGTGGAAGAAGCGGAAACCCTCGGCAGTTGTGAAGACCCCCGCGGACGCGATCAACCTCGCCGCGATCGTCGAGAAGGAAACCGGCAAGGCCTCGGAGCGCCGCATGGTCGCCGGCGTCTACTCCAACCGGCTTCGCATCGGCATGAAGCTCGATGCCGACCCCACCGTTATCTACCCGATCACGAAGGGCAAGCCGCTCGGCCGCCGCATCAAGATGTCCGAGCTCCACCGCGACACGGGCTACAACACTTACCTGAAGCCCGGCCTCCCCAAGGGCCCGATCGCCAACCCCGGCCGCGCCAGCCTCGCCGCAGTCCTCGACCCCGCGCCGACCAAGGCGCTCTACTTCGTCGCGGATGGCAGCGGCGGCCATGTGTTCGCGGACACGCTGGCCGCGCATAACGCCAACGTCGCGAAATGGCGGGCGATCCGGCGCGCGCGGGGGGAGATCAAGTAAGGCGATGAGATCCGCTGTGGATGGGGAATAGGAATGCACCGGCTCTGGGGGATGGCCGCACTGTTGGCCGCGAGTTGCGTTTCGACGCCACAGGTTCCGTCGGCCCGCGAGGAGCAGGTGCTCGACGTGCCGGGATATGCGGACTTTCTGGTAGTCGACGGGCCAGCCGTCTGGGCGACAAACAAGGGGCGCGTCGAACGCTGGTCGAGGCAAGGGAAGCTCGCAGAGGTCATCATGTCCAAGCCCTGCGGCGCAATGGCCGTGATGTCCGGCTCTCTATGGGTCGCAGACTGTAGTGATCGCACGCTCAACAGGATCGACATTCGAAAGGCGCGGACGATTGCGGCTATCCCGACGGGCATCGCCAATCCAGATGGTGAGCTGAATGTCGTGGCGGGCGCGGGATCGATATGGGTTCCAAGCGATGCCAACGGAATGATCGCGCGCATAGACCCGGCTAGCGACAGGGTCGTGGCTTCGGTTCGCGTCGATCCGGGCACTTTCTATCTCGCCTTTGGGTTCGGGTCGCTTTGGGCGGTCAGCAGCACGCATCAATCCCTTCAGCGGATCGATCCCGGAACCAATTCCGTGACCAACACGATCGCGCTGGGCAGGCAGCCCGGCTTTCTCGTCGCAGGCGAGGGTGCGGTTTGGGTTCAGGAGCAGGGTGACGGCACGGTCGCACGCGTCGATGCGCGCACCGGGACGGTTTCCGGCCGCGTGAAGGTCGGGGACAAGCTGATCTATGGAGACATCGACGTTGGAGGCGGCAGGGTCTGGCTCCGCACGACAGGGGATCAGACCTTCGTTGTGATCGACCCGAAGTCGATGGAAATCCTGGCGCGCGTAGGCAAAGCCGTCGGCAGCGGCGCATTGCGCTACACGGCCGCTGGTCTATGGACGACGGCGCATGACATGCACACGTTGTCGTGGTGGGGCGCCGGGGCGAAGACCCGACCCTAGGCCGCTACGTTGTTTATTGTTCGCTACCGACCTGAAAGTGGGCGTTACCCCAGCCGCCTTACCGCTGCGATCGGCTGGTCGTAGTTCGGCTTCAGCCGGGCGACGACGTCGGCGACCGGCTCCGCCACCGTGCTCATCCAGAACGCATTAGCGTGGAGCAGGTCCGTATCGCTCGCCATGATTCCCACGTGGCCGGGGAAGAAGACCAGATCGCCTCGCATCGCTTGCGCCGGGTCGACCGCCACACCGAGCGTCTCGCGCTGCTGGTCGCTGTCGCGCGGCGCGGGATGGCCGCAGGCGGTAAGGACGGTTTGGACCAGGCCGGAGCAGTCGATGCCGGCGCGGGTGCGGCCGCCCCAGAGATAGGGCGTGCCGAGGAACTGCTGGGCGAGCACGACCCAGTCGGCCGGCTCGGGGGTGAGCGGACCGGCGTGGCGCTTGTGGAGGAAGCCGCCGCCTTTCAGCGCCAGGAAGCGCTCGTCCGCCTCGTCGGCGGCGATTTCGGCGCCCAAGGGGAGGGTGGCGCGGAGGGGAGTCTTGATGTCGGGCGCGGCGAAGACGAGGCCGAGCGGCGCGGTCACGCGATGCGTCGCGGCGGGCGCTTCGCCGAGAGCGGAGGCGGGGATATAGCCGACGTAGCGGTCGTGGCAAGCGTAGCCCCAGCACCAGCCGGCGCGGCGCTCGACGATCGCGAAACTCTCGCCGAACAGCAGCTCGCTGGTCGCGGTCGCGTCCGCGTCGGGCCGGCCGCGCATCGCGACCTGCGGCAGCACGCAGCGTTCCAGGACGGGCTCGGCATAGTGGCTCACCACCACCGTCCCCGCCAGCGCCACGTCGGCGAGGTCGGCACGGAAGGCGTGGACGCGCGGGTCGGGAACGACGCTCGGTCCCGAAAGGCGAACCAGCCTAATGGGTGACGCGGTGCTCGGCCTTGCGGGCTGAAGGCTCATTCGACTCCGTGCGCTCGACGAGTCCCGCGAACTCCTCGAGGAAGGCGGTGCCGGCGGGCGTGCGCTCCACGAAGATGTTGCGAAGGTCGCTCTCGTCCTTCTGGCGCCGTAGATAGCCGAGCGCGCCGAGCGTGTTCAAGGCGCGCGTCACCACCGGCTTCGAAACCTTGAGCCGTCCGGCGAGGCCGCGCACGGTGTGCGGGCCTTCGCTCAGGTAGACCAGCATGAGCAGCGCCATCTGGCGGTTGGTGAGGTCGGGCCGCGCGGATTGAACGTAGCCGATAAGCGTCGCCATCCAGTCGCCCAAGACATCGAGCGTTCGTCCGCTTCTCAGAATGTCCGCCATAACGCACTTTCCACTCGGGGCTCCGGTTGACCCCGGATTGAGATTTTAACCCTAAGTGCTGAACGGACGGCGCGGGGCTTCCGTTTCATGCGCTACGAAATATCGCGGTCAGGCCCGGTAGCGCGTTTCCAGATAGCGCCAGGCTGCGGCGAGCGTCATCGCCGCGCCGCCCTTGGGCCGGCCGGGCTTCGCCGCCGGATTCCATGCGAACAGGTCGATGTGCGCCCAGGCCTGCGCGTCGGCGACGAAGCGCTGGAGGAACAGCGCCGCGGTGATCGCGCCGGCGAAGCCGCCCTCGGCGGCATTGTTGATGTCGGCGATGCCCGATTTCAGCATGTCCTTGTAGCCCGGCCACAGCGGCAGCCGCCACAGCGGGTCGTGCGTCTCGCGCCCCGCCGCCAGCAGGCCATCGGCGAGCGCGTCGTCGTTGGCGAACAGCGCGGGAAGCTCGGGGCCGAGGGCGACGCGCGCCGCGCCGGTCAGGGTCGCAAAGTCGAGGATGAGGTCGGGTTTGTCCTCCTGCGCCGCGGTCAGCGCGTCGCACAGCACCAGCCGCCCCTCGGCGTCGGTGTTGCCGATCTCGATCGTCAGGCCCTTGCGGCTGGCGAGCACGTCGCCGGGCCGGAAGGCGTCGCCCGAGATGGCGTTCTCGACCGCCGGGATCAGCAGCCGCAGCCGCACCGGCAGCCGCGCGCCCATGACGAGCGTCGCCAGCGCCAGCGCGTGAGCCGCGCCGCCCATGTCCTTCTTCATGTTGAGCATGCCCGACGCGGGCTTGATGTCGAGCCCGCCCGAATCGAAGCAGACGCCTTTGCCGACCAGGGTCAGTTTGGGGTGCGTGGCCTCGCCCCAGCTCAAGTCGATCAGGCACGGCGCGCGAGAGGCGGCGCGGCCGACGGCGTGGACGGCGGGATAGCCCGCGTCGAGCAGCGCCTCCCCGCGCGTCACCTTCACTTCGGCACCGAAGCGCTTGGCCTCGGCCTGCGCCGCATCGGCAAGCTCGGCGGGACCCATGTCGGAGGCCGGCGTGTCGACGAGATCGCGGACCAGAGCCGACGCCGCAGCCATCCGCACCGCCGCGTCGATGCCCGCCGCGTCGCCGGTCAGCAGAACGCGCGGGCCCTCGGTTTCGGGCTCCGCGCGATAGCGATCGAAGCGATGCTGCGCCAGCAGCCAGCCGAGCGCCGCCACGCCCGGCGCGCCCTCCGCCAGCCGGTAGGTCCCGGCCGGCAGCTTCGACGCCGCGCCCGCCAGGTCCCACGGACCCGGCTCCGCCTCCGCGCCGACCGCCGCCGACCATTCGCCCGCGCCGTCCCCCGGCAGGATGACGAGGCTGTCCGCCTTGCCCTTGAACCGCGCCGCCTCGACCGCCGCGCGAGCCCGCGCCGGCTGCGCCGCCAGCCAGCCATCGAATCCCGTCTTGTCGACGCGGTGGATGGCGCGGGCGGCCTCGCCGCGATCGGGCCGGAGCAGGGCGGCGAAATCGGTCATGGCTTGCCTCTCAGGATCTCGATGATCTCCGCCTGCTGTGCGACCACGGCCTCCAGCCGGTCGATCCGCAGCGCGTCGATCTTCTCGTGCAGCCGGGCGATCTCCAGCTCGGCCTTGAGGTTGACCTCATAGTCGTTCGCGGCGGCGATGCGGTCGCGCGCCGACTGCCGGTTCTGGCTCATCATGATCACCGGCGCCTGGAGCGCCGCGATCATCGAGAGCATCAGGTTGAGGAAGATGTAGGGATAGGGATCGAAGGCGACATGCCAATGTGCCAGCACCCCGGTGTTGAGCAGCATCCAGCTGACGAGCACGGCGAGGAAGACGAAGATGAAGGTCCACGAGCCGCCGACCGCCGCGACCCGGTCGGCCAGCCGGTCCCAATAGGTCGATTGCTCCTCCGCCGCGACCGCCGCGTCGCGCGCGACCGTCTGGCGCGCGAGAAGCCGGGCCTCGAGTTCCGGGTCTTCGGGCATTCGGCCTCCTAGCGGACGGGAACGCCGAACAGGTCGTAGTCGTCGGCATCCTCGATCGCCACGGACACGATGTCGCCGGCGGCGAGGCCTCCCGCGTCGCGCAGGTGGACCTGCCCGTCGATCTCGGGCGCGTCGGCCTTCGAACGGCCCGTCGCGCCGCCGTCGTCGTCGACCTCGTCGATGATGACGTCCAGCGTCCGCCCGATCTTGGCTTGCAGCTTGTCGGCGGAGATGCGGGCGGACAGCGCCATGAAGCGATCCCAGCGCTCCTGCTTGAGCTCTTCGGGCACATGGTCGGGCAGCGCGTTGGCGGCGGCGCCCTGGACGGGCTCGTACTTGAAGCAGCCGACGCGATCGAGCTGCGCCTCCTCCAGCCACTCCAGAAGATAGGCGAAGTCCGCCTCGGTCTCGCCAGGGAAGCCGACGACGAAGGTCGAGCGCAGCGCGATGTCGGGCGCGATGCCGCGCCACGCCTTGATCCGGTCGAGCACCTTCGCCTCGTTCGCCGGGCGGCGCATGGCGCGGAGGACGGCGGGGCTGGCGTGCTGGAACGGGATGTCGAGGTAGGGAAGGATCAGCCCCTCCGCCATCAGCGGGATGAGCTGATCGACGTGGGGATAGGGGTAGATGTAGTGGAGACGCACCCAGGCGCCGGTTTCGCCGAGGGCGCGGGCGAGGTCGGTGACGTGCGCTCGGATGCTGCGGCCGTGCAGCACGCTCTCGGCGTGCCTGATATCGACTCCGTAGGCCGAGGTGTCCTGGCTGATGACCAGCAGCTCCCTGGTTCCCGCCGCGACCAGCTTCTCCGCCTCGCGCACCACGGCGTTGGCGGGACGGCTGACGAGGTCGCCGCGGATCGACGGGATGATGCAGAACTTGCAGCGGTGGTTGCAGCCCTCCGAAATCTTCAGATAGCTGTAGTGGCGCGGCGTCAGCTTCAACCCGATGTCGGGGACGAGGTCGAGATAGGCGCTGGCGACCGGCGGCGCCGCCTCGCGCACCGCGTCGACGACCTGGTCGTACTGGTGCGGCCCGCTCACCGCGAGCACCTGCGGGAAGCGGGCGCGGATCGTCGCGGCCTCGTCGCCCATGCAGCCGGTGACGATGACCCGGCCGTTCTCGGCGATCGCCTCGCCGATCGCGGCGAGCGACTCTTCCTTGGCGGAATCGAGGAAGCCGCAGGTGTTGACCAGAACGACGTCGGCGCCCTCGTAGCTTGGCGACATGCGATAGCCGTCGGCGCGCAGCCGGGTCAGGATGCGCTCGCTGTCGACGAGGTTCTTCGGGCAGCCCAGCGACACCATGCCGATCGTCGGCGGGTCGGGGAGCTTCAGGGCGGCGGTCATGGAAAGTCGCTTATCACAAAAGGGCGGGGTTAGCGCGCGGGCAGCGCCTTTAGCGGATCGACCGCCGTTCGTCCGCGTCTTATTTCGAAATGCAGCTGCGGTTCGTCAACCGACCCGGTGCTTCCGGCATGCGCGATCACCTGCCCACGTGTGACCTTGTCGCCGCGCGCCACCAGCAGCGCCGAATTGTGCGCATAAGCGGTGACCCAGCCCTCGCCGTGCTTGATCAGCACCAGCCCGCCGAAGCCCTCGATGCCATTCCCCGCATAAGCGACGACCCCGTCCGCCGCCGCCTTCACCGGCGCGCCCTCGACGGCAGCGATGTTCACCCCGTCGTTGTAGCGCCCCCCGGGCTTCGGCCCGAAGGCGGAGAGGATGCGCCCGGTGACCGGCCAGGCGAAGCGGCCGGCGAAGGTCGCGGGCTCGACCAGCGGCCTGGGGGCCGGCGGGTTGGCGGCGGTCGCTGGCGACGGCGTGCGTACGCGCGGCTTCGCGGGCTTGGCCGGCGCGGCGGGCTCGGAGCCGGTGATGACGTCGTCGATGTCGAGCCGGAAGGCGCGCGCGCGCTCCTCGATCGACATCGCGGCGACGGCGCGCTTGCTCGGCAGCTTCAGCCGGTCACCGACGCGCAAGGCATAGGGTGGCATCAGCCGGTTGGCAGTGATGATCGTATCCCACGCCACGCCATAGGCGCGCGCGATGGCGATGCCAGTCTCGCCCTCCTTGACCCGGTGGTAGCGCCCCGCCGGCACCTGCAGCACCCTGCCCGGCGTCACCACATAAGGCGGCGCGATGCCGTTGGCGGCGGCAAGCGCTCCGATGCCGACCCCGGTCCGGTTGGCGATGGCGGACAGGCTGTCGCCCGGCATCACGGTCACGGCTGACGCTGGAATCTCGACCGCGTCGGCGACGACCTTGCGCGCCACCCACGTCGGCTTCTGCGGTTTGGGGGCGGGTGCCTGAACGACCGGAACAGCGCGGCGCACGGGCGCGGGCACCGGGCGCGGCGGCGGGGCGGGGCTCGAGCAGGCCGCGACGAGCAGGCCAAGCGCCAGCCCGGCGAGCCGCCTGACTCTAGCCATCGACCGTCAGGCCGTCGAGCGCGCCGCGCAGGCGCTTGAGGCTCGCGTGATGCGTCAGGTCCAGGTGCAACGGCGTCACCGAGATATAGCCCTCGGCGATCGCCTTCAGGTCGGTCTCATGACCCGGCTCGCGGTCGTCGGGGCCGAGACCGAACCAGTAATAAGGCGTGCCGCGCAGGTCGCGGCGCTCCTCGATCAGCGAGCGGCTGTAGTCGTGGAAGCCCTGCTCGGTCGTCTTGACGCCCTTGATCAGATCGGGCGCGACCGGCGGGAAGTTGACGTTCATCAGCACGCCCGGCGTCCACGGCTCGGCGGAGAGGGCGCGGAGCACTGTCGGCCCCCAGAGCGTCGCGGCGGCGTATTTGTCCCTGGCGCGCCAGTCGGTGATCACCTGGCTCATCGCGATCGAGCGGACGCCGGCGAGCGTTCCCTCCATCGCCGCCGACACGGTGCCCGAATAGGTCACGTCCTCGGCGAGGTTGGCGCCGCGGTTGACGCCCGACAGCAACAGGTCGGGCTTGTGGTCCTTCAGGACGACGCTCACCGCCATCATCACGCAATCGGTCGGCGTGCCGCGCACCGCATAGCGCTTGTCGCTGATCTGGCGGATGCGGACGGGCTCGGCGAGCGTCAGCGAGTGGCCGGCGCCCGACTGCTCCTCTGCGGGGGCGACGACCCAGACGTCGTCCGAAATCTGCCGCGCCAGATCCTCCAGCACCTTGAGGCCGGGCGCGTCGATGCCGTCGTCGTTGGTGACGAGGATCCTCACGGCGTCAGCCGCCCATGGCCGCCCATATAGGGCAGCAGCACGTCGGGGACGGTGACCGACCCGTCATCGTTCTGGTAGGTTTCCAGCACCGCGACGAGCGCGCGACCGACCGCGAGGCCGGAGCCGTTGAGCGTGTGGACGAACGCCGGCTTGCCGTCCTCGCCGCGATAGCGCGCGTTCATCCGCCGCGCCTGGAAGTCGCCGCAGTTCGAACAGCTGGAAATCTCGCGGTAGCGCCGCTGGCCCGGGAGCCAGACCTCGAGGTCGAAGGTCTTCTTCGCCGAAAATCCCATGTCGCCGGTGCACAGCAGCATGCGGCGGTAAGCGAGCCCGAGCTGGTCGAGGATGCCCTCGGCGCACACCGTCATCCGCTCGTGCTCGGCGTCCGAATCGTCCGGCCTGGCGATCGACACCATCTCGACCTTGTCGAACTGGTGCTGACGGATCATGCCCCGCGTGTCGCGCCCGGCGGCTCCCGCCTCGGAGCGGAAGCAGGGCGTGAGCGCGGTAAAGCGTAGCGGCAGCGGCTCAGTGATGATCTGCTCGCGCACGAGGTTGGTCAGCGACACCTCGGAGGTCGGGATTAGCCAGTGGTCCTCGCCCGCCCTGAACAGATCCTCGGCGAACTTGGGCATCTGCCCGGTGCCGAACAGCGCATCGTAGCGGACGAGCAGGGGAGGGGCGACTTCGGTATAGCCGTTATCCTGCACCTGCGCGTCGAGCATGAACTGCCCGAGCGCCCGGTGAAGACGCGCGACGCCACCGCGCAGCACGACGAACCGAGCGCCGGAGATCGCCGCCCCGGCGTCGAAATCGAGCCCGAGCGGCGCTCCGATCGCGTCATGCTCCTTCGCCCAGTCCATCGCGCGCGGCGTCCCGCGCTCGTGGACGAGGACATTGTCGGTTTCGTCGGCGCCCTGCGGCACATCGGCGGCGGGCAGGTTGGGGATTGCGGCCAGGGCGTCGCTGGTCGCCGCGGTGAGCGCGCGCTCGCGCTCCTCGAGCTCGGGCAGGCGGGTCTTGAGCGCCGCGACCTCGGCCATCAGCGATTGAGCGGCCGCCTCGTCCTTCTGCGCCTTCGCGGCGCCGATCGCCTTCGACGCTTCGTTGCGCCGGGCCTGGCCAGCCTGGAGCTCGGTCAAGACCCCGCGCAATTCGGCGTCGCGGGCAAGGATTTCAGCCGACAGCGCCGCCGCGCCACGGCGCTTGAGCGCGGCGTCGAAGGCGGCCGGATCGGCGCGGATGGAGCGGATGTCGTGCACGGCGCGCCCTATGGCATAACCTCATTGCCCCGTCATCCCGGCGAAAGCCGGGACCCAGACGATCGTCCTGCTGGGTCCCGGCTTTCGCCGGGATGACGGAACTGTAGGGTAAGGGGACGGCCCCGCTACGACGATCCGCGCGTTGGCGTCTCAACACGAAAAGGAGAACGCTTATGCTTATTCCCAACAACACGCTCGTCCTCGTCGCCGACGGCCGCAAGCGGCTGCTGTTCCGCAACAGCGGCGAGGCGACCAGCCCGGTCCTCGAGGTCGTTGCGCACGACGAACGCGCCGACCGCTCGACCGCCGAGATCGGCACCGATGGTCCCGGCTCCAACCAGCAATCGGGCGGCACCGAGAAATCGGGCTATGAGGCGACCGACTTCCACCAGCAGGCGGAGGACCGTTTCGCCGTCGACACCGCCGCCATGCTGAACGCCCGCGCGCTTCGGAACGAATTCGCGAAGCTGCTCGTCATCGCGCCGCCCAAGACGCTGGGCGAGCTGCGCAAGCATTATCACAAGGAGGTCGCGTCGCGGCTGATCGGCGAGATCGCCAAGGACGTCACCAACCATTCGGCCGGCGAGATCGCCAAGCTGATCGGCGACAACGAGACGAAGGCGGCGGCCTGATAGCCTTTGATTACCTCGGCTTGACGAACTTCAGCGTCATCCGGTCGCTCTCGCCGATCGCTTCATATTTGGCGCGGTCGACGTCGCCGAGCTGGTAGCTCGGCGGCAGCGTCCACACGCCCTTGGGATGGTTGGCGTCGTCCCTGGGGTTGGCGTTGATCTCCGATTTGCCGACGAGCCTGAAGCCCGCGTCCTGCGCCAGTTTCACGATCGTCGAGGTCTTCAGGTAGCCGCTGCTCTTCTGGTCGGCGTCGGGCCGGCTCTCGGGCAGGCGGTGATCCTCGATTCCGAGGATGCCGCCGGGCTTGAGCGCGGTGAAGAACGCCTTGAACATCGTCGGCGCGTAGCCGCCGCCCACCCAATTGTGGACGTTGCGGAAGGTCAGCACCGCGTCGGCGCTGCCGGCGGGCGCGATCTCCAGAGTCTTCTGGTCGAAGCGAACGACCGTCGCCTTGCCGAAGGAGGCCGGGTCGGCGGCGAACTTGGCGTTCAGCTTGTCGATCGACTTGAGCGTCGCCGCCTCGCCGCTCGGGTAGCCCGCGGCGGCGATGTAGCGGCCCTTGTCGCGCAGGTAGGGCGCCAGGATCTCGGCGTACCACCCGCCGAACGGCCACACCTCAACGACGGTCATCGTCGGCTTGATGCCGAAGAAGTCGAGTGTCTGCTTCGGGTGGCGGTACTGGTCGCGCGCCTTGTTGGCGTCGCTGCGCTGCGGCCCGGCGAGGACCTGATCGAGCGTCGGCGAGGCGGCGTGGGCGGCTATTGGGGCAGCAAGCGTCAGCAGGGCGATCGAAAGGGCGCGAAATGTCATGGCCGAGTCTCCCAAGGATGTTGGGAAACTAGCGCAGTCCGGCCTAAGTCACAAAGATGGATGTCGAGACGACGATCGGCCTGGTGATCGCGGGCGGGGTGATGACGCTCTGGTCGCTGTGGGGCTCGCGCCGCAAGCGCGCGCCTCTCAGGGTGTCGCTGGTGCCGTGGACGGGGATCATATTCCTCGGCGTCACCGCGCTGGTGATCGGCATCGTCCATCTGTTGACCTTGATGAAGGAGGGGGCGTTATGAGCCTGGCGAAGCTGGCGGGGATCACGCTCCTCGCGCTCAATATCGGCGCGGCGTCCAGGCCGATGGGCACGGCGCAGGTGCTCGCCGCCGCCAGGCCGTCCGATTGGCGCGCCATCGACCCAGACGACATGCTGGTGATGACGCTTCCCGCCGGCAAGGTGATCATCGAGCTCGCGCCCATGTTCGCGCCGCTCCACGCCGCCAACATCCGGCTGCTGGCGCGCCAGCACTGGTACGACGCGACGACGATCAACCGCGTGCAGGACAATTACGTCACGCAATGGGGCGACGCGACCGAGGCGAAGGCGGTGGGCCTCGCCAAGGCGACGCTGGCGCCGGAGTTCGACCGCGCCTCGACCGGCGTGCCGTTCGCGCGGCTGAGCGGCTTCAGCGGCTACGGGCAGGAGGGATTCTCCAACGCCTGGCCCGCCGTTCGCAAGGGCGGCAAGGCGTGGCTGGCGCATTGCTACGGCATGGTCGGCGCGGGGCGCGGCGACACGCCCGACAGCGGCCCCGGCACCGAGCTCTACACCGTGATCGGCCAGGCGCCGCGCCACCTCGACCGCAACGTCGCGATCGTCGGCCGGGTCGTCCAGGGCATGGAGCTGCTGACGGCGCTGCCGCGCGGCACCGAGGCCCTGGGCTTCTACGCCAGGCCCGAGCAGCGCCTGCCGATCACCTCGGTCCGCCTCGCCTCCGAGCTCCCCGCCGCCGACCGCCCGCGCCTCGAGGTCCTGCGCAGCGACACCCCAACCTGGCGCGCCTACCTCGATGCCCGCGCTCATCGCAGCCGCGACGGCTGGTTCGTGCAGGACGCGGGGTTTGTCGATCTGTGCAACGTCCGGGTGCCGGTGCGGGAGGCGAATTAGGGGGCTTAGCGGCCAGCTCGGACCCCATGACGGGGCCTTATTCCCCCGGGCGATAGCGCCGCTCCGTATGCCCCTTCAGCTGCTCGGGATAAAAATAGACCTCGCGCAGCCGCCCCGCCGCGTACCGCTCCGCCTGGTCTCCGAAATGCCGCGACCCGGGGTCGCCGCTCTCGCCGCCCGCGGTCACGGCCAGCGCGCGGACCTTGGGACCGAACTCCACCACCGCGACGAAGCTGTTGCCGCTGGTGCCGTACCAGCGCCTGGTCCCCGGATAGGGCTTGGCGCCGAACGACGCGAGCGAGCCCCATTTCGCCGACGCGAAGGGCACGGGGATGCTGGGCCGATCGTCGAGGAAGGTCTGCGTGATGTCGCCGGTCCGCCGCTGGAAGCGGTTGATCTCGCCCCAACCGACGTTCCACCGGCCCCAATCAGCGACCAGCTGGTTCGACGCGTCAGCAAGCGCCTTGAGTTTCTGAGCGGGCCCTGTCTGCCGCATCACCTGATCGTAAGCGGCGGCGTTGACCTTGCGCTGATCGACGACTGCCGCCGTCCACAAACGCTCGCCCCAGTGGATCGCGAGAGACGTCGCCCCTGAGTCCGCCGACCAGCGCAGGTCCCACGCCCGCAGCAGCGCGATCTGCCCCGCGAGCTTAGAGCGCATGGGATCGCCCGGCGGCAGAGCGTCATAGGCGGCGAAAAGGCCGGGCAGGAGAAGCGCGAAGCCGGGGAGATGGGAGTCGAACGCCGCGTCGCGTAGCGTTTCGGGCGTGAAGCCCCGCTTGCCGTTCAGCACAGCGGTCGCGTGCAGCCCGCGCATGTTCTCTCCCGCGATGTCCATGTAGCGTGGGAAGTCTTTCGCCCGCGGGCTGTCGCCCGCCGCCGCCCACCACGGCGAGTCGTTGACATTCATCAGCCACCCGACCTTGGGATTGAGCAGACGCGGCAGCGTGTCGAGCGCGTGCAGACCCTTCCAGTCGGTCGCCGGGTCGCTGCCGTCGACCGGCTGGCTGTAGTCGAAGCGGTCGTCGCGCACCGGAACGAATTGCGGATGAAGATAGGCGATCTCGCCCTTGGCATCGGCGAAGATCGTGTCGTTGGAGGAGTTCGCCTTGAGGTCCGCGACCTTGAGGAAGGAGGCGTAGTCGCTCGCCTTGGTGCGCAGGAAGGACTGCTCCAGCGCCGCCACCGGCGTGTTCATCAGCGCGACGGCGACCCACTTGCCGTTCGCCGAGCGGACGATCGGGCCGTGGTGGGTGCGGTAGACCGTGAAGCGGCGCTCGGCCATGCCGCCGGCGGTGCGGTAGGGGATGACGATGGTCTCCGCCGTCACGGGGCGAAGCTCGGCGCCGTGGCGGTAGAACAGCCCGCCGTCCTGGCGGACGATCGTCTCGGCGAATTCGTCGACATTGTCGACTCCGCTCGACGTGTGCATCCACCCCGCGTTGGCGTTGAAACCCTGGTAGATGAAGAACTGCCCCCAGGTCGCCGCGCCATAGGCGTTCAGCCCCTCGTCGCTCGACACTTGCTGCTCGGAGCGGAAGAAGAAGCTGGTGTGCGGGTTGATCCACAGCAGCGCGTGGCCGCTGGCGCTGTTCGACGGCGCGATCGCGAAGCCGTTCGAGCCGCTGGGCTCGATCTCGGCGGGCGTCGCGAGGCTCGCCATCGGGACGCCGCCGTAGAACGCCTTCAGCCGGTCGAGGTCGATTCGCTCGATGTCGCCGCCGATGCTGCCCTCGCTGAAGCTCAGCGCCATCCACGGCTCGAAGTGCGCGATGACGCGCGGATGAACGTCCGGGTGGGTCGCCAGGTAATAGTTCAGCCCGCCCGCCCAGCCGTCCATCAGTGACTTCAGCCATGCCGGGCTCGCGGCATATTTGGCCTTGAGATCGGCCGGATCGATGAACAGCTTCTGGCGCAAGTCGGCCCAGATCGCGCCTTCGCCCTCGGCCTCGGCGGTCCGGCCGAGCGCGGTGAGATAGTTGGCCTCGACCCGGTTGAAGTCGTCCTCGGCCTGGGCATAGACCATGCCGAACACCGCGTCGGCGTCGGTCTTGCCGTGAGCGTGGGCGATCCCCCAGTCGTCGCGCGTGATGGTGACGGCGACGGCCTGCGCGCGCCAGCGGCCGAGGTCGTCGGCGCGGGCGGGCAGCGAGAGGAAGGCGAGGGCGAGGAGGATCAGGCGCATGGGCGCAGTATCCGCTCGGGTCCCTATCGGGGCAAGCGGAACGATGGCCCCGGGGGGGGGCGACACGGCCGGACCAGGAGCGATGCGACGCCAATTGAGTACCGAGCTAGCGCGGCGGCGGAGCGCCGGTCAGCGTCTCGAACAGCAGGCCGAGCTTGGCGAGGACGCGGAAGCCCTGAAGCACCTGGCGGGTGCCGTTGGTGATGCGGGCGCCCTTGCTGGCGAACAGGCCCTGCTGGCTGTCGAGCAGGTCGAAGGCGGTGCGGTTGCCCGACTTGAACTGCTCGACGTAGAGCCCGGCGACCTTCTGCGCCGCTGCAAGCTCCGAATCGATCGTCGCCACCTTGTCGTTGGCGGCTTTCAGCGCGCTGAAGTCGTTCCGCACGTCCTGGTCGGCCTCGCGCCGCACCCGGTCGACGGTGTAGCCCGCCTCGCGCACGCGGGCGCGGATGCGTTGCTCGATCGCCCGGTCGGCGCCGCCGTTGAAGATGTTGTAGGTGACGAGCGCCACCGCGCGATAATCCTTGCGCCGGTCGAGGTCGACCAGCACGTCGTCGCGGTAGCTCGCCTGCGCCTCGAGGCCGACGCGGGGGAAATAATTGCCGCGATGGCTGGCGAGCTGGCGCTCGACCGAGGTCCGCTCCAGCTCGGCCTGCATGACCTTGGGGCTATGGCCCTCGATCATCGCCGCCGCCGCGTCGGCGGTCGCCGGCAGCGCCGCATCGGGACGCGGCACGTCGACGACTCGCCCCGGCGGGCGGCCGACCAGCCGCCGGAAATTCTCGCGCGCCTGCTCCAGCTCGCTCGTGCGGTCGAGCAGCCGCGAGCGGACGCTGTCGAGCCGGGTCTGCACCCGGCTGACGTCGGCGCCGGTGGTGAGGCCCAGGCCGCGCTGCGTGTCGACCATCCTGAGAATCCGCTCGTGCTCGCCGATCTCGGCCTGCGCCAGCTCGGCGAGCCGCTGGCGCTCAAGCACCGTCAGATAGGCCTCGGCGATCTGCAGCGAGATCGCCTCGATCTGCTCGCGCGCCCCCCAGTCGGCGCTCTGGTAGGCGGCGCGGGCGCGGCGGATGTCGTTGCCGGTGAGGCCGAAGTCGAACAATGTCTGGCGGACGGTGACGCTGCCTTCGTAATGCGTCTTCTTGTCGTTGCCGCTGGTCGTGTCGACATGGTTGAGGTCGGGTCCGATGCCGGCGGTCAGGTCGACGCGCGGCAGGATCGCGCCGCGCGCCTGCGCGATGCCCCATTTGGCGTCGTCGCGCCGCGCATAGGCGATCTGGATGTCGGGGTTTGCTTCAAGCGCCTGGCCGACGGCCTCGCTCAGGCTTTCGACCGGCGGCTCGGGCTCCGCGGCAAAGGCCGGCGCGCCCGCGAGGAGCACTCCAACCGCCGCCGCCATCGCGCTTCGCATTCAAGGGTCCCCACTGTTCCCCGCTGATTGCCGCGATCATGGTTAACAAACCGTCACCCGCGTTAACCTTAACGCTTCGGTAAGCGTCATCAGTCCATATCGGACCATTCCTTCATGGCGTGGACGATGCCGACAGCGACCTCGCGCAAGACAAGTGCCGCCGCAGCCCCCGCCCGGGCATCGCCGGCGCACGGCCAAAGCGCCGCCGACGACGCGCCGCACGGCCTGGTCCGCGTCGCGCACGTCGGGGCCGACGGCAACGTCCAGCTCGGCATCCCGCACATGCCGTTCAAGGTCGAGATCGTCGACCTCGACATGGTGCTGGTGTTCGCCGACGGCAGCCGAATCGTCATCCAGGGCGCGGCGCTCGCGGCCTTCGGCGACCATCCTCCGGCGCTCGTCTTCACCGACCAGACCGTCTCGACCACCGAGGCGATGAAGTCGGTCGGCGAGATCGCCGAAGCCGATGACGTCGAGTTGGCGCTGTCGTCCTTCCCGAGCGACACGAAGAGCGACGCCTCCGCCGACCTCCTGAAGCCCGCGATCCAGCCGCAGCAGCTGATCGACGCCGCCGCCACCGAGGCGGCGCTCGCGCAGGAGGCGAAGAAGGACGACGCCGAGGCGCATCGGCTGCTCGACAAGATCGCCACCAACACCGCCCCCCCGGCTCCGCCGCCCGCGCCGCCCAACAGCCCCGCGCCGCCCGTCGACAAGACGCTGACCGCCGAGCAGATCGGCAAGCTCGTCCCCCAGCTGTCGTTCAAGCTGCTGAATGTCGAGGGCGTCCAGAAGGGCAGCGACGAGGGGCGGGAGACGATCGAGGGCGCGACCGGCGGCCCCGGCTCGGCGACCGACGACGGCTACGACGCGCAGGCCTCGGTCGAGACGATCGGCGGCACCGGCGCGAACGACATCATCTACGCCGACAGCCCCAGGCTCGCGCCGCAGGGCGCCTCGGCGCGAGTCCTTCACGTCGGCGCCGATGTCCCCGCCGCCGGGCTCGACCTCGTGTCGATCACCATCCCGACGCTGCCCGAGGGCTACGGCGTCGCCAACGGCAAACTCACCGCCGCCGGCTGGGTGATCGACATTACGGCGGGCCACATAGAGAAGGTCGCCGCCACGCCCGGCGACAAGGCGGAGGTGTCGCGCTTCAGCTTCGACATCGAGCTCGTCTACCAGGTTCCGCCCGCCGACACCCTGGTCGACGACGCCGGTCTCCAAGCCCAGTTCTTCGTCCCCGTCCGCCTCCAGCTCAGCCCCGACGGCTCGCTGGTCGCCACCGCGACCGAGGTGTCGACTCTGTTCGGCGTCAAGACCGTCACCGGACCCGCCGACATGACCACCGTCGACCCGGTGAGCGGCGACACCATCCACGTCCTGTTCGCCAACCCGCCCGGCACCGTCATCAACGCCGGCGACGGCGACGATATCATCCACCCCGGCGCCGGCGCCGACACGCTGGACGGCGGCGCGGGCTCCGACACCGTGACCTACGACCTGTCGGGCGCCGCCGTCGCCGTCGACCTCGCCGCCGGAACGGGCAGCGGCGGTTTCGCGGCCGGCGACCGATATTCGGGCGTCGAGAACGTTACCGGCTCGGCCTTCGACGACACGCTGACCGGCGACGCCAATGACAATATCCTCGACGGCGGCAAGGGCGCCGACCGGCTCGACGGCGGCGGCGGCGTCGACACCGTCAGCTATGTCGGCGCCCCGACCGGCGTCGAGATCTTCCTCGACGGCCGCGCCTCGCATGGTGGCGACGCCGAGGGCGACGTGCTGCTCAACATCGAGCATGTCGTCGGCTCGGCGCAGACCGACGTCCTCCACGCCGGCCCCTCGGCCGCGACTCTGGACGGCGGCGCGGGCGATGACCGGCTGGTCTCGGGCGCCGGCGCCGACACGCTGATCGGCGGCGCCGGGCAGGACACCGCCGACTATTCGGGCGCGGCGCAGGGCGTCACCGAATATCTCGGCGGCGCCGCGGGCAGCGACGGCGACGTGCTGACCGGCATCGAATCGATCATCGGCTCGGCCTTCGCCGACCATCTCGTCGGTGACGCGGGCGACGACAGCTTCCGCGGCGGCGGCGGCGCGGACCGCATCGACGGCGGCGGCGGAGTCGACACCGTCGACTTCTCCGACGCCGCCGCCGGAGTCTCGGTCTTCCTCGACGGCCGCGCCGGCATCGGCGGCGACGCCGAGGGCGACATCTATTCGGGAATCGAGCGCCTCACCGGCTCGGCCTTCGCCGACCATCTCGTCGGCGACGCCGCGGCCAACGCGCTGAGCGGCGGCGCGGGCGACGACGTCATCGAGGGCGGCGACGGCGCCGACCTGATCGACGGCGGCGCGGGCCTCGATATCGCCTCCTACGCCTCGGCCGCCCAGGGTGTTCACGCCGCGCTCGACGGCAGCCAGATGACCGGCGCGGCGGCGGGCGACGTCTTCACCAGCATCGAGGGCCTCGAAGGCTCGGCCTTCAACGACGTGCTCCTCGGCGCGGCCGACTCCGACCGGCTGTCGGGCCTCGCCGGACGCGACGTGCTGATCGGCGCGGCGGGCGACGACCGGCTGGACGGCGGCGACGGCGACGATTTCCTGCGCGGCGGCGCGGGGGCCGACACGCTGATCGGCGGCGCGGGCTCGGACACCGCCGACTATGGTGACTCGACCGCCGCGATCGTCGCCGACCTCGTCGCGGGCGCCGCGTCCGATGGCGACACGCTGAGCGGCATCGAGAATCTCGCCGGCTCGGTCTACGGCGACACGCTTCACGGCGACGACACCGCCAATTATCTCGACGGCGGCGGCGGCGACGATGTCCTCGCCGGGCGTGGTGGCGCGGACACGCTCTACGGCGGCGCGGGCTTCGACACCGCCGACTATTCGGCGAGCGCCGCCGGAATCGTCATCGCGGTCGACGGCTTCGCCGGCCACGGCGGCGACGCCGAGGGCGACCGCCTGATCAACATCCAGGCGATCATCGGCTCGGCCTTCGCCGACACGCTGACCGGCGACGCCGCCGCGAACCGCCTCGACGGCGGCGCGGGCGACGACCTGCTGATCGGCGGCGGCGGCGCCGACGCGCTGATCGGCGGCGACGGCCTCGACACAGCCGACTATTCGAGCGCCGCGAGCGCCATCGCGGTCGCGCTCGACGGCTCCGAGGGGCTGACCGGCGACTCCGCCGGCGACCGGCTGAGCGGCATCGAGCGACTGATCGGTACCGCCTACGACGACACGCTCGGCGGCTCGGCTGGCGCCGACGAGATCCGTGCCGGTACCGGTGACGACAGCCTCGACGGCGGCGCGGGCGCCGACCTGCTCGACGGCGGCGCGGGCTTCGACCGCGCCAGCTACGCCAACGCCGCCAGCGGAGTCACCGCCGACCTCGCCGCCGGAACCGGCGCCGACGACACTCTGGTCTCGATCGAAGCGCTCGCCGGCAGCGCCTTCGCCGACACGCTTGCGGGCGACGCGGGCGCCAACAGCCTCGACGGCGGCGCCGGAGCCGACACCCTGTTCGGCCGCGCCGGCGACGACGAACTCCACGGCGGCGCGGGCGACGACGTGCTCGTCGGCGGCGCGGGCGCCGACCTGCTCGACGGCGGCCTCGGCCTCGACACCGCCGATTATTCGGCGAGCGCCGCCGCCGTCTCCGTCGCGCTCGACGGCTCGACCGCCTCGGGCGGCGACGCTGATGGCGACGTGCTCACCGGCATCGAGCACGTCATCGGCACCGCCTACGCCGATACCCTCACTGGTGGCGCGGGTGCCGACCGGCTCGACGGCGGGGCAGGCAACGACACGCTGTCCGGGGCGGCGGGCGCGGACCTCCTCGACGGCGGCGACGGCGACGACCTCCTGACCGGCGGCGCGGGCGCGGACAGGCTCGACGGCGGCGCGGGCACCGACACCGCCGACTATTCCATTTCCTCGTCGGGCGTCGCCATCGGACTCGACGGCATCGCCGGGACCGCCGGCGACGCGATCGGCGACATCTTGATCGGCATCGAGCGTCTGGCCGGTTCATCGGGCGACGACATCCTCGGCGGCTCAGCCGGCGCCGACATCATTCTCGGGCAGGCCGGCGACGACATCATCAGCGGCGGCCTCGGCGACGACACGCTCCAGGGCGGCGGCGGCGACGACCTGCTCGTGGGCGGGGAGGGCGCCGACACATTCGACGGCGGCTCGGGAATCGACACCGCCAGCTACGCCACCTCCACCTCCGGCGTCCTCGTCGCGCTCACCGGCGCGCCCGGCTCGGGCGGCGATTCCCAGGGCGACACGCTCGCCAACATCGAAATCCTCGTCGGCTCCGCGTTCGCCGACACGCTCGGCGGCGGCGCGCTCGCCGAGACGTTGCGCGGCGGCGGCGGCGACGACATGCTGCTCGGCTCGTCCGGCGCCGACATTCTCGACGGTGGCTTGGAGCAAGACACCGCCGACTATTCGGCCTCCGCCGCCGCGATCACCCTGGCGCTGGACGACACGGCGGGCAGCGGCGGCGACGCCCAGGGCGACACTTTGGTCTCGGTCGAGCGCATCATCGGCTCCGCCTACGCCGACCGCCTCAGCGGCGGCAACGCCAGCGGCATGCTCGACGGCGGCGCGGGCGACGACACCCTTGCCGCCGGCGCCGGCGCCGAGCGCTTCGACGGCGGCGCGGGCTTCGACACCGCCGACTATTCCGCCTCCGCCGCCGCTGTCGCCATCGCGCTCGACGGCTCTGGCGGAAGCGGCGGCAACGCAGCCGGCGACACGCTCTTCAACGTCGAACGCCTCGTCGGCTCGTCGGGCGACGACACCCTCGGCGGCTCGGCGATCGCCGACCGCATCGAAGGCGGCCTTGGCGACGACAGCCTCTTCGGCGGCGCAGGCGACGACAGCCTCGCCGGCGGCGGCGGCGACGATGTCATCGAAGGCGGCGCGGGCGTCGACCTGATCGACGGCGGCTCGGGCAACGACACCGCGAGCTACGGCGGGTCGGCGGCGGCTGTCACCGTCGCGCTGGGCGCGGCCGGCGCTGGCGGCGACGCGCAAGGCGACACCTTCTCGGGCATCGAAAACCTCGCCGGCTCGGCCTTCGCCGACACGCTGACCGGCGACAGCGCCGCCAACCGCCTCGACGGCCGCGATGGCGACGACGTGCTTGTCGGAGGCGGCGGAGCCGACACGCTGGTCGGCGGCGCCGGGCTCGACACCGCCGACTATTCGGCCTCGGGCACCGGCGTCAGGGTCGACCTCCTCGGCAACGAAGGCAGCGGCGGCGACGCCACCGGCGACCGCCTGACCGGCATCGAGCGCCTCATCGGCTCCGCGTTCGCAGACACCCTCACTGGCGCCGTTGGCGACGACCAGCTGATCGGCGGCGCGGGCGACGACACCCTCGACGGCGGTCTCGGCGCCGACCTGCTCGACGGCGGCGCGGGCTTCGACCGCGTCAGCTACGCCACGGCCGCCGCCGGCGTCACCGCTAACCTCGCGACGGGCGCTGGCGACGGCGGCGACACGCTCATCAATGTCGAATGGCTCACCGGCAGCGACTTCGCCGACACGCTGTCCGGCGACGCCAACACCAACCGCCTCGACGGCGGCTCCGGCGCCGACGCGCTCTCGGGCGCCGCTGGCGACGACGACCTCCACGGCGGCGCCGGCGACGACACCTTGGCGGGCGGCGCGGGCGCCGACATCCTCGACGGCGGCGCCGGCTTCGATACCGCCGACTATTCCGCCAGCGCCGCCGCCGTCACCGTCGCGCTCGACAGCTCGGCCGCTTCGGGCGGCGACGCGGCGGGCGACGTACTGACCGGAATCGAGCGCATCACCGGCTCCGCCTTCGCCGACACGCTGACCGGCGGCTCTGGCGCCGACACGCTCGAAGGCGGCGCTGGCGACGACATCCTTTCGGGCGGCGCGGGCGCGGACACGCTGCGCGGCGGCAACGGCGACGATCTGCTGACCGGCGGGGCGGGGGCCGACACGCTCGACGGCGGCTTGGGGCTGGACACCGCCGACTATTCGCTCTCGACCGCCCCGGTCACCGTCGCGCTCGACGGCTCGACCGGCGCGGGCGGCGACGCGGCGGGCGACATGCTGACCGGCATCGAACGCCTCGTCGGCTCGTTCGGCGACGATACGCTCGGCGGTTCGGGCGGCGACGACCGCCTCGAGGGCGGCGCGGGCGACGACAGCCTGTCGGGCGGCGCCGGCGACGACCAGCTGCTCGGCGGCGGCGGCGACGATGTCATCCGTGGCGGCGCGGGCGCCGATGCGATCGAAGGCGGCTCGGGCCAAGACACCGCGAGCTACGACAGCTCGGCCGCAGGCGCCACCATCGCGCTCGACGGCCTCGCCGGCAGCGGCGGCGATGCGGCGGGCGACACGCTCGCCAATATCGAAATCCTCATCGGCTCGGCCTTCGCCGACCGCCTTGGCGGCGGCTTAGGCGCGGAGCAGCTCCACGGCGGCGCGGGCGACGACACGCTCTTGGGCTCGGCGGGCGCGGACATGCTCGACGGCGGCGGCGGCTTCGACACCGCCGACTATTCGGCCTCCGCCTCCGCCGTCACCGCCGCGCTCGACGGCTCGGTCGCCACCGGCGGTCAGGCGGCGGGCGACACGCTCGCCTCCATCGAGCGCCTGCTCGGCTCGGCCTTCGCCGACAGCCTGTCCGGCGCCGGCGGCGACGACACGCTCGAAGGCAATGCCGGCAACGACACGCTGCACGGCGGCGTGGGCGCGGACACGCTGCTCGGCGGCGACGGCGACGATCTGATCGAGGGCGGCGCGGGCGCCGACATCCTCGACGGCGGCTTGGGGCTAGACACCGCGACCTACGCCAATGCCGCGACCGGCGTCACCATCGGTCTCGACGGCGCGCCGGGAAGCGGCGGCGACGCGCTCGGCGACACGCTGTCCAACATCGAAAGGCTCATCGGCTCGTCGCACGACGACATCCTGCGCGGCGGCGCGGGCGCCGAAACGCTCGACGGCGGCGCGGGCGACGACACGCTCACCGGAAGCGCCGGCGCGGACATCCTGATCGGCGGATCGGGCTTCGACACCGCCGACTATTCCGGCTCCGCGAGCGCCGTGACGATCGCGCTCGATGGCTCGACCGGCTCGGGCGGCGACGCGGCGGGCGACACGCTCTCGGGGATCGAGCGCCTCCTTGGCTCCGCCTTCGCCGACACGCTGTCGGGCAGCGCCGCCGCCGATCGCATCGAGGGCGGCGCGGGCGACGACGCGCTCTCCGGCTCGCTCGGCGACGACACGTTGCTCGGCGGCGACGGCGACGACCTGCTGACCGGCGGTGCGGGGGCCGACACGCTGGACGGCGGCATGGGCTTCGACACCGCCGACTATTCGGCCGGTGGCCTCGCGGTCACCATCCGCCTCGACGGCGCCGCGTCGAGCGGCGGCGACGCTCAGGGCGACGTGCTGACCGGCATCGAGCGAGTCATCGGCTCGCTCGCCGGCGACACGCTGCTCGGCTCGGCCGCCGACGAGGATCTGCGCGGCGGCGGCGGCGACGACACGCTGGTCGGCGGCGGCGGCACCGACCGTCTCGACGGCGGGTCGGGCTTCGACACCGCCGACTACAGCGCGGCGACCGGCGGCATCGCCGTGGCGCTGGACGGCGGCACCGGGACCGGCGCCGAGGCGGCGGGTGACGTGCTGATCGGCATCGAGCGGCTGATCGGCTCCGGGTTCGCCGACACCCTCGGCGGCAGCGGCGGCTCGGATGAAATCCACGGCGGCGCTGGCGACGACATCCTCACCGGCAGCGCCGGCGCCGATGTGCTCGACGGCGGCACGGGCATCGACACCGTCACCTACGCCACCTCCTCGGCGGGCGTCGCCATCTCGCTCGGCGGCGCGGCGGGCAACGGCGGCGACGCGGCGGGCGATACGCTCACTGGCATAGAAACGCTTATCGGCTCGGGGCTGGCCGACACCCTCACCGGCACCGCCGCCAACGAAAGCGTCCAGGGCGGCGCGGGCGACGACCTCATCGACGGCGGCGCGGGCGCCGACGCGATCGATGGCGGCTCGGGCATCGACACCGTCACCTACGCCGCCTCCACGGCGGGCGTCACCGCCCATATGGACGGCACGGTCTCGGCCGGCGGCGACGCTCAGGGCGACGTGCTGACCGGCATCGAAACCGTCATCGGCTCGGCTTTCGCCGACATCGTCACCGGCACTGCGGGCGCCGACACCGTTAGCGCCGGCGCTGGCGACGACCTCCTCTACGGCAGCGCCGGCGGCGACACGCTGACCGGCGGCGTCGGCATCGACACCATCGATTATTCCGCAAGCGCCTCCGGCATCGTCCTCCGCCTCGACGGCGGCCTGTCGAGCGGCGGCGACGCCGACGGCGACCGCGTCTCGGGCATCGAGCACGTCATCGCCACCGCGTTCGCCGACAGCATCACCGGCACCGCCGCCGCCGAGACGCTCGAAGGCGGCGGCGGCGACGACATCCTCGCCGGCGGCGCGGGCGCCGACACGCTGGACGGCGGATCGGGCACCGACACCGCCGACTACAGCGCCGCGTCCGGCGGCGTCGCCATCAGCATGGACGGCGTCGCCGGCACCCTGGGCGACGGCCTCGGCGACATCCTCATCGGCATCGAGCATGTCGTCGGCTCGGCCTTCGCCGACCAGGTCACCGGCGGCGCGCTCGCCGACCTGATCGAGGGCGGCGGCGGCGACGACATGCTGACCGGCGCGGCCGGCGCCGACACGCTCGACGGCGGCGCGGGCGACGACACGCTCGCCGGCGGCGCGGGCGCCGACATTCTGAGCGGCGGCTCGGGCGCCGATACCGCGGATTACTCCGCGTCCTCGGCCGGCGTCACCGTCGGCCTCGACGGCTCGACCGGCATCGGCGGCGATGCGCAGGGCGACACGCTCACCGGCATCGAGCGCATCACCGGCTCGGCCTTCGCCGATATCCTCACCGGCTCGGCGGGCGCCGACACGCTCGACGGCGGCGGCGGCAACGACCGGCTCGTCGGCGGCCTCGGCGCGGACGCGCTGATCGGCGGCGCCGGCGCCGACACCGCCGATTATTCCGCCGCCGCCGCCGGCATCGCGGTCGACCTCTCGACCGGCCTCGGCGGCGCGGGCGAGGCAGCCGGCGACACGCTGTCCGGCATCGAGATCGTCCTCGGCTCGGCCTTCGCCGACAGCATCACCGGCTCGTCCGCCGCCGACACGCTCACCGGCAACGGCGGCGACGATATCCTCGCCGGCCTCGGCGGCGCCGACCAGCTCCAGGGCGGCGCGGGCAGCGACACCGCGAGCTACGCCGCCTCGGCGGCGGGCGTCACCGTCTTCCTCGACGGCACCGCTGGCAGCGGCGGCGACGCGGCGGGCGACGTGCTGACCGGCATCGAGCACGTCATCGGCTCTGGGCTCGCCGACACCCTCACTGGCACCGCCGCCGCCGAATGGCTGGAGGGCGGCGCCGGCAACGACGTGCTGATCGGCGGCGCGGGCGCCGACATCCTGGACGGCGGCGCGGGGACGGACACCGCGACCTACGCCTCGGCGGCGGCGGCGGTGACGGTCAACCTGGCGACCGGCGCGGGGACGGCGGGCGACGCCAACGGCGACACCCTGATCTCGATCGAAACCCTCATTGGCACCGCCTTCGCCGACACGCTGACCGGCGGCGCCGGCGCCGAGACCATCGACGCCGGCGGCGGCAACGACCTCGTCGTCTCTAGCCTCGGCGCCGACACGCTGACCGGCGGCGCCGGAACCGACACCGTCACCTACGCCGGCTCGGCGGCCGGCGTCACCATCGCGCTCGCCGGCGGCGCGGGCACCGGCGGCGACGCGGCGGGCGACGTCCTTGCGGGCTTCGAGATCCTGATCGGCTCGGCCTTCGCCGACACGCTGACCGGCACCGCCCTCGCCGACACGCTTCAGGGCGGGGGCGGCAACGACATCCTGGTCGGCGGCGCGGGCGGGGACGTGCTCGACGGCGGCGCCGGCTTCGACATCGTCAGCTACGCCACCTCCACCGCCGTCACCATCAGCTTCGCCAGCGGCGCGCTCGTCGTCTCGGGCGGCGAGGCGGCGGGCGACAGCTTCGTCTCGATCGAGGGCGCGATCGGCTCGGCCTTCGCCGACAGCCTGACCGGCGGCGCGAGCGCCGAGCAGCTGGATGGCGGCGCCGGCAACGACACGCTCGTCGGCTCGGCCGGCGCCGACACGTTGATCGGCGGCGCCGGCACCGACACCGTCGACTATTCGTCGAGCGGCGCCGGCGTCACCATCGCCGCCACCGGCGCGGCGGGCGCCGGCGGCGACGCGGCCGGCGACACGCTCGCGACCATCGAGAACATCATCGGCTCTGCCTTCGCCGACACGCTGACCGGCGACTCCGGCGCCAACACGCTCACCGGCAACGACGGCAACGACGTGCTGATCGGCGGCGCGGGCGCGGACTCGCTGATCGGCGGAAACGGCACCGATACCGCGTCCTACGCCACCGCCGCCGCGTCCGTCGTCGCCAGCCTCGCCACCCCCGCCTCGAATAGCGGCGACGCCGCCGGCGACACCTATTCGGGAATCGAGAACCTTGTCGGCTCGGGGCTGGCCGACACGCTGACCGGCGATGCCGGCGCCAACGCGCTGAGCGGCGGTGCGGGCGACGACACGCTCGCAGGCGGCGCGGGCGCCGACGCGCTCGACGGCGGCATCGGCATCGACACCGCGAGCTACGCCGCCGCTGCGTCCGGCGTGGCCGCCAGCCTCGCGACTCCCGCCTCGAACACCGGCGAAGCCGCCGGCGACACCTATGCCGCGATCGAGAACCTGCTCGGCTCGGGCTTCGCCGACACGCTGACCGGCGACGGCGGAGTCAACATCCTCACCGGCGGCGCGGGCGACGACAGCCTCGACGGCGGCGGCGGCAACGACACGCTGATCGGCGGCCTCGGCGCCGACGCGCTGGCGGGCGGCGCCGGCAGCGACACCGCGAGCTACGCCGCCGCCGCCGGAGCGGTCGTCGCCAACCTCACCACCGCCGCGCTCAACAGCGGTGAAGCCGCCGGCGACAGCTATTCGGGAATCGAGAACCTCATCGGCTCGGGGTTCGCCGACACGCTGACCGGCGACTCCGGCGCCAACACCATCGACGGCGGCGCGGGCGACGACCTGATCACCGGCGGCGCGGGCGCCGATGCCCTGACCGGCGGCGCGGGCATCGACACCGTCGACTATTCGGGAAGCTCGGCCGGCATCACGATCTCGACCACCGGCGCCGCCGGCGTCGGCGGCGACGCGCAGGGCGACACGCTCGCCACCGTCGAGCGAATCTTCGGCTCGGCCTTCGCCGACACGCTGACCGGCGACGCCGGCGCCAACCTGCTCAGCGGCAACGACGGCGACGACACGCTGGTTGGCGGCGCCGGCGCCGACACGCTGATCGGCGGCAACGGCACCGACACCGTCGACTATTCCGCCTCGACCGCCGGAGTCACCATCGGCCTCCTCGGCCTGTCGGGAACCGGCGGCGACGCCGCGGGCGACGTCCTTTCGGGCATCGAGCGCATCATCGGCTCGGCCTTCGCCGACACGCTGACCGGCGATGCGGTCGCCAACACGCTCGCCGGCGGCAGCGGCGACGATGTACTGATCGGCGGCGCGGGCGCCGACATCCTCGACGGCGGCGTCGGCAACGACACCGCGAGCTACGCCAGCGCGGCGGCGGCCGTTACCGCCAGCCTGGCCAACGCCGCCGCGAACACCGGCGACGCGGCCGGCGACACTTACACGGCAGTCGAATATCTCATCGGCTCGGGCTTCGCCGACACGCTGACCGGCGACGCCGCCGCCAATCGCCTCGACGGCGGCTCGGGCGACGACCTGCTGGCCGGCGGGGCGGGGGCCGACACCTTGATCGGCGGCGCCGGCACCGACACCGCAGACTATTCACTGAGCGCCGCGGGCGTCACTATCGCCACCACCGGGGGCGCCGGCTCTGGCGGCGACGCGGCCGGCGACACGCTCACCACCATCGAGAACATCATCGGCTCTGGGTCCGCCGATACGCTGACCGGAGACTCCGGCGTCAACACGCTGTCTGGCGGCGGCGGCGACGACATCCTGACCGGCGCTGCGGGCGCCGACGCATTGATCGGCGGCGCCGGCATCGACACCGCGAGCTATGCCGCCGCCGCCTCGGGCGTCACCGTCAGCCTCGCCACCGGCCTCGGCACGCTCGGCGATGCGGCCGGCGACACGCTTTCGGGGATCGAGAACCTCACCGGCTCCGCCTTCGCCGACACGCTGAGCGGCGACGGGGCGGCGAACGTCCTGACCGGCGGCGCGGGCGACGATGTCCTGGTTGGCGGGGCGGGGGCGGACACCCTCGCCGGCGGCGCGGGCACGCTCGACACCGCGAGCTACGCCGGCGCCGCCTCGGCCGTCGCGCTGACGCTCTCCAGCACCGCTGGCTCCGGCACGGGCACTCTCGGCGACGCCAACGGCGACACGCTGACCGGCATCGAATCGATCGTCGGCTCGGGCTTCAACGACGCCTTCACAGTGGCGCTCGCCGGCGGCTGGAAGGTCGACGGTGGCGCCGGGACGGACAGCGTCACCCTCACAGGCTCCGGCACGATCATCGACACCCAGCTGGTCAACGCCTTCACCCACGTCGAGACCATCGACTTCAACGCCGCCGGCCTCAACGCCAACGTCTCATTGGGCGTCAGCGACATCCAGTCGATCGTCGGCGCCGGCAATGCCTCGGTCCTGACGCTCGACTTCAACGCCGGCGACAGCCTCTCGATCGACGCCGGCAGCTTCTACACCAGCGCCGGCGGCACCTACACGCTCTACAGCGACGCCAGCATGACGACGCAGGTGGCGAAGGTGGTGGTGATCTGAGGCCGAAAGCCCCTCCCCTTCAGGGGAGGGGTTGGGGTGGGGCCTGGCCGTCAACCCAGCGCGCGCGGGCAGTCCCACCCCCGTCCCCTCCCCTTCAGGGGAGGGGCAAGAAAAAGCTCTCACTGCCGGAACGCGTTGTCCCCCACGCCCCGAATCGGCGACAGCAGGTAATCCAGCACCGTCTGCCCGCCCGCGCGGATATCGACCTCGGCGGTCATCCCCGGGATCACCGGCTTGTCCTTGCCGAATTTCTTGGTGTCCGCCCGCAGCCGCACCCGGTAATAGACCTCGCCCTTAGGGTCCTGCAGCACGTCGGGCGAGATATCGACGACCTTCGCGTCGAGCCCGCCATAGGTCGCGAACTCATAGGCGCTGACCTTGACGATCGCCGGCAGCCCGGCGTGGATTCGGCCGCGGTCCTTGGGCGCCACCCGCGCCTCGATCATCACAGACTGTTCGACCGGCACGATCTCGAACAGCGGCTCGCCGCCGCGCACCACGCCGCCCACCGTCTGCACGAAGATCTTGTTCACCACGCCGTCCATCGGCGCGCGGATTTCCTCGCGGCTTTGCCGGTCGGTGTAGGCGCCGAGCGCATTGCCCGCCTTGGACAGCTCGAGCCGCAACGGCGCCGCCTTCTCCGCGCCTTCGGAAACGAAGCGCGCCCACGCCTCGCGCCGCCGCGCTTCGCCTTCCGCGATCGCCGCCTGCGTCTGCGGAATCGAATTGGCCGCGTCGGCGATCCGCGTGCGGAGCTGCTGGAGCGAGGTCTTGCGCTCCATCACCTCGTGCTCGCTGACCGCGTCGGCGGCGAGCGCCTTTTCGAACGTTGCGAGCTGAGTCATCTGCAGCCGCTCCTCGGCGCGCAAATTGTCGAGCCGTGCGCGGAGCGTGGCAAGCTCCGCCCGTCGCCCGCTCAACTGATCGTCGATGACGCCCAATTGCTGGTCGATCTCCGCCCGCCGCGACTGGAACAGCGACTGCTCGGACGCCGCCATCTCGGGCGAGCGCGCCACGAGCTCGGCCGGCGGCGTGAAGCGCCGCGCTCCCGCCGCCTCCGCCTCCATCCGCGCCAGGCTCAGCCGCCGCGCCGTCACATCGGTCTGCGCGTTGTTCAATTCGGCGCTGGTGAACTGGTTGGACAAGCGCATCAGCACCTCGCCCTTCTTCACGCGGTCGCCCTCCCGCACCGTCACCTGGGCGACGATCCCGCCCTCCAGATGCTGCACCACCTGGTTCTGAACGCTCGGCAGCACCCGACCGCTGCCGCGCGTGATCCGGTCGATGCTGAACAACGCGGCCCAGCCGATCAGCAGCGCCAGCGCCGTCGCCAGCACGATCAGCAGCTTCGCCGCCGGATCGGTCCGCACCCGCGCGCTCCACGGGTTGAGCCCATCGATCGGCGTGGCCGCGCTCATGAAGTCATTCATGAGCCCGCGTTTACCAATCCTTATCCTTAAAAGTGGTTAACTGCGTTCATGCGAAGAGCGGCCCCTCCACCCACACCCACCTCCGTTCGTGGTGAGCCTGTCGAACCACGAGGCCGCGCATGCCGTGCAACCACGTCCTTCGACAGGCTCAGGACGAACGGAGAGGTGGGAGCGTGCCGATGCTCGGTTTGACGGAAATCCGCCGGGTGCTCACTGCGCGCGTGTCCCGCGCCGCGCCCGAACTCCCCGGCCTCTCCACCACCGCCGCGCTTCTCGTCCTCGCCCGCGCCGCCAACGTCGAGACCGACGCCACCGCTCTCACCGTGACGCTTCCCAAGTCCGGCGAGGACCTCGATCCGCGCCTCGCGCCCTTGGCGCTCGCCCGCGTCGGCCTCGAAGCGCGCTGGGAGAAGCGCCGCCCCGCGACGCTTACCGCCTCAGACCTTCCCGCCGCCGCGCTCCTCCGCTCCGGCGGCCTCGTCGTCATCCTGTCGCTCGCCGCCGGCGTCGCCACCATCGCCACCGCCGACGGCGAGATGTCCGGCCCCCTTGCTGACATCGAAGCGACCCAGATCCTGCTCGTCGGCCGCGCCGATCCGATCAACGGCGACAGCAAATCGGAAGAGCGAGAGCGCATCCGCGCCAACCCGCGCCTGTGGCTGCTCGGGCTGTTCGTGGGCGACCGCAAGCGCCTCATCCAGATGATGGCCGCCGCGGCGCTGCTCAACCTCTGCGCGCTCGCCATCCCGCTCTACATGCGCGCGGTTTACGACCGCGTCGTCCCCAACCTCGCGATCGAGACCCTGTGGGCGCTGTCCTTGGGCGTCTGCCTCGTCCTCGCCTTCGAGTTCGCCTTCAAGCACGTCCGCTCGACCTTCGTTGATGCCATCGGCCTCCGCGTCGGCCAGATCGTCCAGCACCGCGTGATGGGCGCCGTCCTTCGCGCCAGGGGAGGCCAGCTCCGCCACAGTTCGGGCAGCCTGATGACCGCGCTCCGCGATGTCGAGACGCTCGCCGTTCTCGTGCCGAGCGCCATCGTCACCTTCTGCGTCGACCTGCCGTGGTTCCTGGTGTTCGCGCTGCTGATCGTCTCGGTCGGCGGTTGGGTCGTCGTCGCCCCCGTCCTCGGCGCCGCGCTCATGGCCTGCGTCGGCCTCGTCGCCGCCTGGGGGCTGAAGAGGGCAGGGGGCCGCGCGACCAGGCTCATGCAGGCGCGCCACAACCTCGTCGTCGATATCAACGAAGGCCTCGGCACCATCAAGGCCGCGCAGGCCGAGGGCGGCTTCCTCAAGCGCTGGGACGTGCTGTCCGATCACATCGCCGTCACCGGCCGCTCGGCCCGCGAATGGAACGAAGGCCCCGGCGGCATCGCCGCGATGCTCGTCCAGCTCGTCACCGTGCTCGTCGTCATCATCGGCGTCTTCCAGATCAGGGCGGGCGCGATGTCGGTCGGCGGGCTCGTCGCCTGCACGATGCTCGCCGGCCGCGCGATGGTGCCCGTCTCGTCGGCCATTACCCTGATCAGCCGCGCCTACCAGAGCCTCGCCCAGTTCACCGCGCTCTCCTCGCTGCTCGTCCTCGAGCCCGAGCAGGACGCCGGCGACCCGTCGCTCGCCGCCCGCCGCTTGCACGGCGAGCTGAGCTTCGCCGGTGTCGCCTTCGCCTATCCCCAGGCCCCGCGCCCCGTCCTCACCAACCTCAACTTCACCATCGCCCCCGGCGAGCGTGTCGCGCTCATCGGCCGCTCGGGCTCGGGCAAATCGACACTCATCCAGATGATGGCCGGCATGGTCGCGCCAACCGAGGGGCGTCTCCGCGTCGACGGCCACGACATCGCCAACTACGCCGCCGCCCGGCTTCGCTCGCGCATCGGCTATGCCGCGCAGGACGCGGTGCTGTTCGACGCGAGCCTTCGCGACAATATCCTCTTGGGTGTAGAGGTTGTCGACGAATCCCTCTTCGAACGCGCCGCCATCGCCGCCGGAGTCGACCCATTCGCCCGGAAGCTCCCCGACGGCTACGGCTTCGTCGCCGGCCCGCGCGGCCACAAGCTCTCCGGCGGCCAGCGCCAGGCCGTCATCCTCGCTCGCGCCCTCGCCCGCGACCCGGCGCTCCTCCTGCTGGACGAGCCGACCGAGGCGATGGACCTGCTGACCGAGCAAGCCGTCATCGCCGGCCTCAAGGCTTGGGCGCCCGGCCGCACCCTCATCCTCGCCACCCACCGCCCGGCGCTGCTCACCCTCGTCGACCGGGTCATCTGGCTCGACGACGGCAAGGTCGTCGCCGACCAGCCGGTTGCCGCGGTGATGGCACGGATAAACCCGCAGGCGGCGAACGCGGCCTAGCCCCTCAACAGAAACAAAATCCCCTCCCCAGCGGGGAGGGGTAGGGGTGGGGAGAGACGCGGGGGCAAGGCTCTGCGCCTGGATGCCCACCGCTTCACCCCACCCCTACCCCTCCCCTGAAGGGGAGGGGATTTTCTTCCTGAAAAGGGAAGCGCCACAATTTGGTAAACCCCTCGCTAACCATTTCTAAACACTCCGCAGATTAGGTTCATTCCGGACCAACAGGGGTATTTCGCGTGGCCGCATCAGCCGAGGGGGAGGGCAATCACTGGCCGGCGTTCGTCGACGTTCTGACGGCCGTCATCATGGTCATCATCTTCCTGCTGGTGATCATGTCGGGCGCGGTGATCATGCTGTCGAAGCGCGTTGTCGAGCAGGTCCGCGCCGAGGCCGCGCTCGCGCATCAGCACGAGCGGCAGGCACCCGCCGCGAAAGTCCCCGACCCCGTCATCTCCCCACGCGACGCCGCCGACGGCAGCTCGCAGGCCGAGCTCGGCTCGGTGCTCCGGCAGGAGGTTGTCGTCGACGGCGACCAGCGCCTGACCATCCGCACCCGCGAGACGCCCGAGACCGAGCATGTCGCGGTCAAGTCCGTCGAAGCCCCGCAACCCGACAACGCCGGCGTCGCCGTCCGCACCGCCGACACGCTGATCGACGTCGCCTTCGACGCCGCCGCGATCAAATATGACGAGGCGAGCGAGGCCCAGGTCCTGGGCTTCCTCCGCGCTCATCCGCAGGCGAAGGCAAACTACGAGATCTGGTCCTTCGCGCCGCAGACCGCCTCGGTCTCCGAGGCGCAGCGCCTCGCCTTTTATCGCGCCGTGCTAACCCGCAACCTGCTCATCCAGGCCGGCATCGCGCCGTCGAACATCGCGACCCAGGTCCGCGTCACCGATCCCAAGTCCGGCACACACAACGTCCGCGTCGTGATCAAGCCATGACGATGGAAAAGAAAATCCGCGCCGAGCTCCTCCGCATGAGCGCGACGATGCTCGTGCTTCTCGGCCTCGGCGTCTACGCCCACGAGTTCGTTATCGCCGGCATCATGGCGAAGGTCGCGCTCAACCTCACCATTTTCGGCGCCTTCTTCCTCGCCGCCTTCATCGCCTTCCGCACCGTCTTCTCGCTGAAGAACGAAGTGCTGGCGATGACCGCGCTCCAGATCGACTACGGCAAGCGCGCCCGCCAGACCGCCGACGTCTACGCGCTCCCCGCCGTCGTCTTCCACGAGCCCGAGCTGCTCGGCCAGGGCTACCGCCTGATCACCGAGGAACTCGGCAACCAGGACCATCTCCAGATCCCGAGCGGCACGATCCAGTCGATCGTCACCAGCATCGACACGCGCATCAACGAGCGCAAATCGACGATGCTCTACTTCTCCGGCCTGATGGTCTTCCTCGGCCTGCTCGGTGCCTTCATGGGCTTGATGAAGACCGTCCACTCGGTCGGCGACCTGATTTCCAGCATGGGCGACGCGATGACCGTCGTCGCGACCCCCGGCGGCCCCGACCCCTTCGCCAGGCTGATCGACGGCATGAAGGCCCCGCTCGAGGGCATGTCGGTCGGCTTCTCCTCCTCGCTGTTCGGCCTCACCACCTCGATCGCGCTCGGCGCGCTCGAACGCTTCATGACCGGCGCCTGCAAGGAGCTCCGCAACGAGTTCGAATCGTGGATGACCAACCTCGCGCTGCTGGAAGGCAGTACGCCCGACCTCTCCGCCCCGGCCAACATCGACGTCAACGAGCGCATCGTCCACATGCTGGAATTGAACGCCCGCCAGTTCCAGGAAATGCGCGATCAGCTCGCGCACGGCAACCGCGTCGCCGGCGCGACGCAGCAGGCGGTCGCGGACCTGGGCGGAGCGGTCACGTCGATGATCGACACCGTCGGCAAGGCGTCCGACCCGCGCCCTCTCATCGAGCCGCTCGCCGCCATCCTGCGCGACCTCGCCGCGCATCAGGGCGGCCTCGTCGACCACGTCCGCACCCTGAGCGAGACGAGCGCCGCCGGCCGCGATTCGCTGCACGGCGCGCTCGCCCGCATGACCGCGGGGGCCGAGGCGATCGAGATGATGCGAAGCGACATGAGCGAGCGCCTCTCGGGCCTCGACGCGACGCGCGGCGAGATGGAGCGCCGCCTGTCGGGCCTCGACGCGACCCGCGACGAGTTCCGCGCCGGCGCGCGCGATCTCGGCGCGGCGCGCGACGCTCTCACCGCGCGCCTGCAGACGCTCGACGACACCGCGAAGTCCCTGAAGAAATTGAAGCTCACCGGCCGCGCCAGGGCCGCGCGCGAGTCCGGCGGCGCCCGCGCGCTGTTCGGCCGCCTCGCCAGCACCTGGGCCGCGCCCCGCGCCGAGCCCGCGACCGAGCGCGCGCTGATCGCCGCGATGGCCGAGCAGCAGCGCCTCTATCAGGAACGCATCAGCGCCGACCTCGACCGGCTCGGCGCGCTCATCTCAGCCCAGCGAGACGCCGCATGAGCTTCGTCGAACGCCTGCTCCGCCGCCGCCCGCGCTTCGCCCGCGCTTTCGCCCGCCACGCCTGCGCGATCGATTCGACGCTGGTCGGCCTCAATCGCATGGCCAAGATCCCCGGCCGCCTCGTCGATCTCGGCTCCGGCGGCGCCCTCTTCCGCCCGCGCCTGCGCTACCTGATGGACAGGAAGGGCGAGCCCGTCAGCCTCACCATCAACGGCGTCGAGCTCATCGGCATCATCGCCGCCACCAGCCCCAGAGGCTACGGCCTCCGCTTCGACGACCCGATAGGCGACCACGCCATCGCGTGTGTCCTGGAGGCCAACGCGCGAGAGGCCGCAGCCTAAGTCTTTCTTCGCCCCTCTCCTTCAGGGGAGGGGTAGGGGTGGGGTTCTGAGCCGGGCCTGAAGCATCACCGCTCGAAGCCCAGCATCGTCCCCACCCCAACCCCTCCCCTGAAGGAGAGGGGCGAGACTACCCCAGTACCCCGCCGGCCTTCAGCCGCTTCACCTCGTCCCCGCTCAGCCCTAAAACCTCGCCCAGCACCTCGGTCGTATGCTCCCCCAGCATCGGCGGCGCGCTCACCTGCTCCAGCGCCGCCCCCTCGAACCTGAGCGGGCAAGCCACCGTCGGCACGCTCCCGAGCGCCGCATGCGGCACCGCCCCCACAACCCCCCGCGCCACCACATGCGGGTCGGCGAACACCGCCGGCAAATCATTGACCGGCCCAGCCGGCACCCCGCCCGCATTGCACCGCTCGACCAGCTGAACGGCAGCCTCGCCCGCGAACGCCTCGGCAAGGATCGCCAGCAGCGCCTCTCGGTTCGCCACCCGCCGCTCGTTCGTCGCATAATCCGGATCGCTCGCCAGCCGCTCCAGCCCGAGCACCCCGCACAGCCGCACGAACTGCCCGTCGTTGCCGCAGGCGACGGCGATCGTCCCGTCGGCGCAGGCGAAGGTCTGGTAGGGAACGATGCTCGGGTGCGCGTTGCCGTGGCGCTTCGCCGCCTTGCCGGTCACCAGCGCGCCGAGCGCCTGGTTGGCGAGAGTCGCGATTTGCACCTCGAACAGCGAGACATCGACTGCCGCGCCCAGCCCCGTCCGCTCGCGCTGCATCAGTGCCGCGACGATGCCGTTCGCCGCATACATGCCCGTAAACAGGTCGGTCACCGCCACCCCGGCGCGCATCGGCTCGCCGTCGGCCTCGCCGGTCAGGCTCATCAGCCCGCCCATCGCCTGCATGATGAAGTCGTAGCCCGGCCGCTCGGCATAAGGCCCGTCCTGCCCGTAGCCCGTGATCGAGCAGGTCACCAGCCGCGGATCGGCCGCGCGCAGGCTCGCCGCATCCAGCCCGAAGCGCTTCAGCCCGCCAGTCTTGAAATTCTCGATATAGACGTCGGACGCCGCCACCAGCGCGCGCACCAGCCGCGCGCCCTCGGGCTTGGCGATATCGACCGCGACCGACTTCTTCCCCCGGTTCGCCGACAGGAAATAGCTCGCCTCGCGCGCGCCATCCTCCCCCGTCGCCCACGGCGGCCCCCACTTGCGCGTATCGTCCCCATGCCCCGGCTGCTCGATCTTGATTACCTCCGCGCCCAGATCGGCCAGCAACTGCGTCGCCCACGGCCCGGCGAGGATGCGGCTCATGTCGATGACTCGGATGCCGTCGAGGGGTTTCATCGTCGTGCCTCACGCCCGGCGGTGTCACCCCACCCTGTCCCTCCCCATCGAAGGGGAGGGGACACCCCTCTTGCGACGCACAGCCCAGTCCCTCCCCCTTTGATGGGGGAGGTTAGGTGGGGGTGACACCGCCGGGCGAAAGGCACAGCCCCACTCAACTGAACGCCTGCAATTCCGTCTGCGCGCGGCCGAGGATCAGCGTGTGGACGTCATACGTCCCCTCGTAGGTGTTAACCGCCTCCAGGTTCACCATGTGCCGCATCACGTGGAACTCGTCCGACACCCCGTTTCCGCCATGCATGTCGCGCGCCGCGCGGGCGATCTCCAGCGCCTTGCCGCAGCTGTTGCGCTTGACGATCGAGATATTCTCGACCGGGCAGCGGTCCTCGTCGAGCAGCCGCCCGACGCGCAGCACCGCCTGCAGCCCCAGCGTGATCTCGGTCTGCATGTCGACGAGCTTCTTCTGGAACAGCTGGGTCTGCGCCAGCGGCCGTCCGAACTGCTTCCTGTCGAGCCCGTACTGACGCGCCGCCATCCAGCAGAACTCCGCCGCGCCGAGCGCCCCCCACGCGATCCCGAACCGCGCCTTGTTCAGGCAGCCGAACGGCCCGCCAAGTCCCTGCACGTTGGGCAGCAGCGCATCCTCGCCGACGAGCACGTCCTCCAGCACGATCTCGCCGGTGATCGAGGCGCGCAAGGACAGCTTGCCCTCGATCTTCGGCGTCGAGAAGCCCGGCGTCCCGCGCTCAACGACGAACCCGCGGATGACGTCGTCCAGCTTCGCCCACACCACCGCGAGATCGGCGATCGGCGAGTTGGTGATCCACATCTTGGCGCCGTTTAGCCGGTATCCGCCGTCAACCTTAACCGCGCGCGTCTTCATGCCACCCGGATCGGAGCCCGCATCCGGCTCGGTCAGCCCGAAGCAGCCGACGAACTCGCCGCTCGCCAGCTTCGGCAGGTATTTCCGCCGCTGCGCCTCGGAGCCGTAGGCGAAGATCGGGTGCATCACGAGGCTGGACTGCACGCTCATCGCCGAGCGGTAGCCGCTGTCCACCCGCTCCACCTCGCGCGCGATCAGCCCGTAGCTGACGTTGTTGACCCCCGCGCCGCCGTACTCCTCGGGGATGGTCGGCCCGAGCAGCCCGAGCGCGCCCATCTCCGTCATGATCGCCCGGTCGAAGCTCTCGGTCCGCGCCGCCATCAGCACCCGCGGCTGCAGCTTCGACTGGCAATAGTCGCGCGCGCTGTCGCGGATCATCCGCTCGTCGTCCGAAAGCTGGCTGTCGAGGTCGAACGGGTCGGCCCAGTCGAAGCGGGTGCGGGGTGCCATCGTAAACTCCAAAGCCAAATCCCCTCCCCAGCGGGGAGGGGTAGGGGTGGGGAGAGAGCCGGGCATGGAACGAGGCGCCTTTCGCCCGGGCGCTTCACCCCACCCCTACCCCTCCCCTGAGGGGAGGGGAATAGTCAGGAACCAAGGCTGCGCCCCGGCGCGATGTCCTCGACCGAAGTCAGGATATGGATCAACGCCGGCACGCCCGCCGCGCGCGCCGCCGCCAGCGCCACCGGAAACTCGTCCGTCGTCCGCACCGTCGCCGCCCACGCTCCGAACGACCGAGCGTAGGCGGCGAAATCCGGGTTCCGCAAATCGGTCGCCACCGTCCGCCCCGGATAATCCCGCTCCTGATGCATGCGGATCGTCCCGTAGGAGCCGTTGTCGATCACCAGCACGACGATGTTCGCGCCATATTGCACGGCGGTCGCCAGCTCCTGCCCCAGCATCAGGAAGTCGCCGTCCCCCGCCGCGCATACGACCTCGCGCTCCGGGCACACGATCTTCGCCGCCACCGCCGCCGGCAGGCCATAGCCCATCGCGCCGCTCGTTGGCGCCAGCTGCGTCGGCCACGCCCGGTGCTCGAAATAGCGGTGCAGCCACGCCGCGAAGTTGCCCGCCCCGTTGGTGACGATCGCATCGTCGGGCAGCGCCTCGCGCAGGTGCGTGTAGACTGAGCCGAGATTGACCGCGCCCGTCACCGCGACCGGCGCGCCGAACGCCTCGCGCTCCGCCCGCGCCTCCGCGCACCACGCATCCCACCGCTTGCCCGGATCGAGCGTCGCGAGCGCCAGCGCCGCCGGCGCCAGGTCCGCCACCGCGCCGATCGCCGCGGGCCACACCCGCCCGATCTCCTCCGGTCCCGGCATGATATGCACGAGCTTCCCGGCCGTCTCCGCCGCCGTCAGCAGCGTATACCCCTGCGTCACATTCTCGCCCAACCGGCTGCCGAGCGACACGATCAGGTCCGCCGCCCGCACCCGCGCCACGAGCTTCGGGTTCACCCCCAAACCGAGATCGCCGACGTAGCAACGGTGTCGGTTATCGATCAAATCCTTCCGCCGGAACGACAGCGCCACCGGCAAGGAAAGCCTGTCGATCCAGTCGCTTAGCGCCCTGAGAGCCGCCGCGCTCCAGCCAGTCCCGCCCAACAACAACAACGGCCTCTCGGCAGCCGCGAGTCTTTCCCCAATCTTTTCAAGAGCTTCCGGGTCCAGCCCGGCGCGAGCCACGTTTTGTGTCGATGTTGTAGACTTCGCCTGCTCCCGGAGCATGTCCTCCGGCAACGCCAGCACCACCGGGCCACGCCGCCCCTGCGTCGCCGTCGCGAACGCCCGACCGACGAACTCGCCCATCCGGTCGCCGTCGTCGATCTCCGCCGCCCACTTGGCGAGGCCGCCGAACACCTGCGCGTAATCGACCTCCTGGAACGCCCCGCGCCCCCGCTGCCCGCGCGCCACCTGGCCCACGAACAGGATCATCGGCGTCGAATCCTGGTGCGCGGTGTGCACCCCGATGCTGGCGTGAGTCGCCCCCGGGCCTCGCGTCACCATGCAGATGCCCGGCCGGCCGGTGAGCTTGCCATGCGCCTCCGCCATGTTTGCCGCGCCCGCTTCATGCCGGCAGGCGATGACCTTGATCGGCGCGTCCGCGAGCGCATCGAGCACAGCGAGATAGCTCTCGCCCGGCACGCAGAACACGTGCGTCGTCCCGTGCGCGACGAGCGCCTCGACCAGCCGATGGGCCGCCGTCGTCCCGGCGCTGCGGAACGGAGTTTGATCAGCAGACGTCATGCCTCCAGCCGGATAAAGACCGAAGTGCTGTCGCGCCAGCCGCGCGTTTTGATGAGGGACCCAATGCCCAGCACCCGAGCGCCCTTCGGCGCGCTTCCCGACGGCACGGCGGTCGAGGCGATCACGCTCGCCAACGGCACGCTGTCGGTGACGGTCCTCACCTACGGCGCCACGCTCCAGGCCCTACACGCCCCCGACCGCAACGGTACAATGGCCGACGTCCTCCTGGGCAGCGACGACCTCCCGGGCTATCTCAACCAGACAGCCTATTTCGGCGCCACCATCGGCCGCTACGCCAACCGCATCGCCCACGGCCGATTCACGCTGGACGGGCAGGCGCACCAGCTCCCGCTCAACAACGGCCCCAACACGCTCCACGGCGGCGTCGCCGGCTTCGACCGCGCCGTCTGGAAGGTCGCCGCCGTCTCCGACAGCGGCGTCACGCTCGCCCACGCCAGCCCGGACGGCGACCAGGGTTTCCCCGGAACGCTCGAAGCCACCGCGACCTTCGCGCTCGAAGGCAACGCCCTGACAATCGACTATGCCGCGACCACCGACCGCCCGACGATCGTCAACCTGACGAACCACGCTTATTTCAACCTGAGCGGGCAGGGGAGCATCCTCGCCCACCGCCTTACCATCCCTGCCGACGCCTACACGCCGGTCGATGCCACCCTGATCCCGACGGGCGAGCTACGCACGGTCGCCGGCACCGCCTTCGACTTCCGCGCGCCCCGCGCCATCGGCGACCATGTCCGCGACGGCGCCGACGCCCAGCTCGCCTACGGCCGCGGCTACGATCACAATTGGGCGCTCACCGCCGGCCAGACCGCCGAGCCCAAGCTCGCCGCCCGCCTCGAGGACCCCGCCTCGGGCCGCGCCCTCGACCTGCTCAGCACCGAGCCCGGCCTGCAAGTCTACTCGGGCAATTTCCTCGACGGCACCTTCGCGGGGAAGGGGGGCCAACTCTACCGCATGGGCGACGCCGTCGCGCTCGAACCCCAGAAATTCCCCGACTCGCCCAACCAGCCGGGCTTTCCCTCGGCCCGCCTCGACCCCGGCAGCACCTACCGCCACCGGATCGTCTATCGGCTGTCGGCCGACGGGTAAGATTCAGAGATTGCCCCAACCCCTAACGGGCTGAAACTTACCGCTTCGCCTTGCGCGCCGCGTAGCGCGCGTCGCGGGCGGCCTTCGCTTCGGCCTCGGTCAGCGGCGCCTTCACCGGCTTGGCGTTCCGGAGGGCTTCCGCCGCTTCCTCGGCCTTGCGGGCGGCCTTTTCGGCGGCCTCCTGCTCCTTGGCCGCCTTCTTCGCCTCACGCTTCTCGGCCTCGGCCGCCTCGCGCTTGCGCTGCGTCTCGGCGCGTTGCGCCAGCACCTCCTCGGACACCGGCGGCTTCGCCTTCATCTTGGCGAGCATCTGCTCCCGGGCGGCGGCGGCCCGCGCCGTGCGCTCCTGAAATGTGTCCTTCATCTGGGCTCCTGATATGCCAGCTTCGGCCGCAGCGTCGAGAAATGGTGATCCCAACGGGAATCGAACCCGTGTCTTCGCCGTGAAAGGGCGACGTCCTGGACCGCTAGACGATGGGACCGCGGCTGGCGCGGATTAGGGGGAGGGGTGCGCGGCGTCAATCCGCCCACGCGGCGTCGTCGAGATGAATCTCCGCCGACGGCTTCGACCCCCAGTCATCGCGCTTCAGCCGTCCGGCGATGTAGATCTTCCGTCCATGCGTGTTCATCAGCGCCTGCCCGAGCTCGGATTCGGCATGGCGGAAGGCGACCGCCTTGATCCGGGCGCCATCCGGGCCGCTCAGCACGATCCGCACATGGTCGCGCCCGACGATGTCGGCCTTGACGATCTGGCACGGCCCCGCCGCCACCCGCGGCTGCGGCCAGCCCGAGCCGTAGGGGCCGGCGCCGTCCAGCGCCTCCGCCAGCTCGACGCACAGCCCGCCCGGCGCCACCGCCGCGTCGAGCAGCAGCGCGCTCGCGGTCTGCGCGCGGCCGACGTCGCCTGCCAGCCGGTGGTTGAGGAAAGCGGTCAGCGCCGCGATCTTGCCCGCCTCCACCGTCAGCCCCGCCGCCATCGCATGCCCGCCGCCCGCCACCAGCAGCCCCGCGTCCTTCGCCGCCAGCACCGCGCTGCCGAGGTCGACTCCGCTCATCGACCGTCCCGATCCCCTGCCGACGCCATCGGCATCAATGCCGATGACGATCGCCGGCCGATTGAGCTTCTCCTTGATCCGGCTGGCGACGATTCCGATCACGCCGGGGTGCCAGCCGTGCCCGGCGATCACCGCCACCGCCTCGTTCGCCGATCCCGCCGACTGGCCGATCGCCGCATCGGTGACGAGGCTCTCGATTGCCCGGCGCTCGGAGTTGAGCAGGTTGAGCTCGGCTGCCAGCGCGGTCGCCTCGTCCGGGTCTTCGGTGGTCAGCAGCCGCACCCCGAGGTCCGACTTGCCGACCCGCCCGCCGGCGTTGATGCGCGGCCCCAGCAGGAACCCCAGGTCGCCGGCATTCGGCGCGCGGTCGAGCCCCGACACGTCGGCCAGCGCCGCGAGGCCAATGTTGCGCCGCTGGCCCATGACCTTCAGGCCCTGCGTCACGAACGCCCGGTTGAGCCCGGTCAGCGCGACGACGTCGGCCACGGTACCGAGCGCGACCAGATCGAGGAGATCGAGGATACGCGGCTCAGCACGTTCGGCAAACGCTCCGCGCGCCCGAAGTTCACGCCCCACCGCCGCTGCCGTCAGGAACGCCATCCCGACCGCCGCCAGATGCCCGAACGCCTCGGACTCGCAGTCCAGCCGGTTCGGGTTCACCACCGCGACGCAGGCAGGAAGCGCCGTCCCCGCCTTGTGGTGGTCGACAACGATCACCTCCAGCCCGGCGGCGCATGCGCGCTCAAGCGCCTCGAACGCCTGAGTCCCGCAATCGACGGTGATCGCCAGCCTGGCGCCCGCCGCCGCCAGCTTCTCCAGCGCCGCGCCAGAAGGGCCGTATCCCTCCATCAGCCGGTCGGGGATGTAGGCGCTCACCGTCCCGCCGCAGCCGCGCAGGAAGCGCACCAGCAGCGCCGCCGAGGTCGCGCCGTCAACGTCATAGTCGCCGAACACCACGATCGGCTCGCCCGCCGTCACCGCATCGGCGATCCGCCGGGCCGCCACGTCCATGTCCTGAAAGCGCGACGGATCGGGCAGCCAATCGCGGATCGTCGGCGTCCGCAGCCGGTCGATGTCGTGCGCCAGCGCCCCCCTTGCGAGGTAGAGCTGCGCGACGATATCCTCCAGCCCAGACGCCTGCGCCATCCCCGCGGCGCGCTCCGCCCCGCCCCGCCAGCGCCAGGGCTGGCCGAGGATCGAATGCGTGATGCCGAAGGGGTGAGAATTCATTGGCAGACCTTACAGCCCCTCGCCCGCTTGCGGGAGAGGGAGGGGCCCGCCGCGAAGCGGTGGGAGGGTGAGGGAGGGCGGTGCTGCTCGCGCTGGCGCGCGTCGCCCCTCACCCCAACCCTCTCCCGCAAGCGGGAGAGGGAGTTAGCTACGGCCGGTAATGCTCGCCGTCGACCCAACGCACGGTGTGCGAGGACGCGCGCATCACCACCGATTGCGTGGTGATCTTGCCCCCCGGGCGGCGCTTGACGCCCTTCAGCAGCGAGCCGTCGGTGACGCCCGTCGCCGCGAAGATCACGTCGCCCTTTGCGAGGTCGTCGAGGTGGTAGATGCGGTCGAGGTCCTCGATGCCCCAGCGCCGCGCTCGGCCGCGCTCGTCGTCGTTGCGGAACAGCAGGCGCCCCTGGAACTGCCCGCCGACGCAGCGCAGCGCCGCCGCCGCCAGCACACCCTCCGGCGCGCCGCCCGAGCCCAGATACAAATCGATGCCGGTGTCGGGATTGGTCACCGCGATCACGCCCGCGACGTCGCCGTCGGGGATGAGCTGGATGCCGCAGCCGAGCCCGCGCAGCTCGGCGATCAATTTCTCGTGGCGCGGCCGGTCCAGCACGCAGGTCATCAGTTCGTGCGGCTCAATGCCCTTGGCCTTGGCGACGCTGCGCACATTGTCGGTCGCCGAGCGGCTCAAGTCGATCACGCCCTCGGGCAGTCCGGGGCCGACCGCGATCTTGTCCATGTAGACGTCGGGCGCGTTGAGCAGACCGCCCTGCTCGGCGATCGCCAGCACCGCGAGCGCGTTCGGCCCGGCCTTGGCGGTGATCGTCGTGCCTTCCAGCGGATCGAGCGCGATGTCGATCTTCGGGCCGGTGCCGATCGCCTTGCCGACCTTCTCGCCGATGAACAGCATCGGCGCCTCGTCGCGCTCGCCCTCGCCGATCACTACCGTGCCGTCGAAGTCGAGCTGGTTCAACGCGTCGCGCATCGCCTCGACCGCGGCGGCGTCGGCCGCCTTCTCGTCGCCGCGCCCGATCAGCTTGGCGGCGCCGATCGCCGCATATTCGGTGACGCGCACCATCTCGAGCACGAGCACGCGGTCGAGGGTCTGGCTGGCTTGAACCATTTTAGCTCCGGCGGGAGTGAAGGATGCGCGAGCGGTAGCCGCTGCGGCCCGGCAAATCCAGCGTCAGCGCAGCTTGGCGTCGAGCCCGGCCGCGACATCCTCGACCATCTTGGTATAGGCGCCGGTCGTCTCGACCGCGTTGACCTCGCCGAAATCGAGCTTGAACAGGCTCGGGTCGTTCGACCGGACCTCGTTCGACGCCTCCACCGTGAACACCCGCGCCACCTTCGAATCGAGCATCATCACGCCGCCCCTGAACACCTGATAGGTCTTCAGCATCTGGGTGCGATAGCCGATGTCGCAGTCGAGCACCGCGATATAGTCGACGCCCTGCCGTCTGGCGGTCGCGATGTCGGGCACCACGATCATCGTCGCGAAATGCGGCCGCAGCAGCGCGATCGTGCGGTTGACGAAGATCGCCGGATCGATCCCCTTGCCGATCGCGGCGGCGACGGTGTCCGGCGCCGCCTTGCCGTAATTCTTCTTCCAGTCGACGATGCTGACATCGAGGTTGCCCGACACCACCACCGCCAGCGACTTCTGCGCCAGCTGCTCGGGCAGCCAGGGCGCGGTCGATTCGGCGAGCGTGAAGCCCGGCGGCACGAGGCCGGTGAGCGGCGGCAGATATTTGTGCGCGGCGGCGGCGGGCGACGCGCCGCTCGCCACGGCGAGCGCCAGCGCGATCAGCCGGCGGTTCATGGCTTTGGCTCCGTGCCCGGTGCGGGCGTTGGCGGGGCGGGGGGCGGCGTCGCCGGCGCGCCCGAAGCCGCCTGCGCCTGCGCCTGCGCCACGATCCGCTCGTAGGCGGCGTCGATGTTGCCGACCGGGGTGTCGGCGACGCCGTCGGCGCAATTCGCGCCCGGCGTCTTCGCGCAGGCCGCGAGATTGGCCTGGATCTCGTCCTTCACCCGCTGAGTCGTTGCCGCGTCCGCGCGGCAGGCCGGAACGGCGTCGAGGATCTGCTCATAATATTTGCCGTAAAACACCTGGCGTTCGACCAGCGAACCGGCTCCTGGATTGACGGGGCGAACCGCATTGAACGCCGCGATCGAGGCGAGGCAGGCGTTGCCCGTCACGGCCGCGGCCGGTGCGCTCGCGGTCGCCGGGGGAACGCTGGCGGCCGGTGCGGCGGCTGGCGCCACGGGCACCGGCACGCCGCTCAGCATCGTTGCCGCCATGTCGGCGAACTTGTGATCGGGGAAGCGCGCGATCAGCGCGCGGAGCGCGGCGCGCGATCCCGCGACATCGCCCTTGGTGGTGAGCTCGTCGGACAGCGCGAACAATTCGCCCGGCGTCGTCATCGCCGCCATCCGGTCCTGCAGCGCCTTGGCCTGCTCGGCGGCCGCCGCCGCCGCGGCGGCGCTTGCCGCCTGCTGCGCCGCCGCTTGCTCGGCCGCCAGCCGCTCGCGCTCGATCCGCGCCGCCTCGGCCGCCTTGCGCTCGGCGGCTTCGCGCTCGATCCGAGCCGCCTCGGCCTTGACCCGCTCGCGCTCCTTGATGGTCTGGAAGGCGCGCTCCGCCTCGCCGCCGGCCTGGACCGCAAGGTTCGTGCCCTCGCTGCCCGAGGTCCGCGCCGGGAAAACATCGCTCGGCGGCGGGGGAGGGGCGGTCTCGGGCGCCGCCGCCCCCAGCAACGGCAAGGCGCAGGCGATGACCGCCATTCGCTTCCAGCGAATTATCATTCGAACCCCTGACTCGTACGACCCCGTCACGAGTGTAGGAGAGAAATCTTAAAAGTCGAGAATATGCATCATCATCGGCGGCCGGAGCGTGCTGTCCGACGCGCTCATTCGATCGAGTGCGGCGCGAACGTCACGCTCCGGCGCCTCGTGCGTCACCATGACGATGGTCACCGCGCCGTCGTCGGCATGGCCGCGCTGGATCAGGCTTTCGATCGACACCGATTCGTCGCGCAAGGCTGCAGTGATCTCGGCGAGCACGCCCGGCCGGTCGGCGACCGTCAGCCGAAGGTAATAGCGCCCGACATGATCGTGCTGGTCGGCCGCCGCGAGCGCCGCGAGCTTCGCCGCCGGCATCGCGAACGCCGGCCCGACCTCGCCGCGCGCCACGTCGATCAGGTCGGCGACCACCGCCGAGGCGGTCGGCCCTTCGCCCGCGCCACGCCCCTGGAAGAATAGCCGCCCGACGAAATTGCCCTCCGCCACGACCGCGTTGAGCGACCCGTCTACATGCGCCAGCGGATGGTTGAGGGGCACCAGGCACGGGTGGACGCGCTGAAACAGCTTGGCCGATTCCAGCTTCGCGAGCCCGACGAGCTTGATCCGGAAGCCCAGCGTCGCGGCATAGGCGATGTCGGTGGCCGAAACTTCGCGGATTCCCTCGACGGCCACCGCGCCGAAATCGGGCCGCGCCCCAAACGCTAGCGATGACAGGATGGCGAGCTTGTGCGCCGCGTCGATCCCGTCGACGTCGAAGCTCGGATCGGCCTCGGCGTAGCCGAGCTTCTGCGCGTCGGCGAGCACCGCCTCGAACGCCGTCCCGTCGCGCTCCATCGCGGTCAGGATGTAATTGCAGGTGCCGTTGAGGATTCCATAGACTTGGCTCAGCTCGTTGGCCGCCGCGCCCTCGCGCAGCCCCTTGATCACCGGAATTCCGCCCGCCACCGCCGCCTCGTACTTCAGCGCGGCGCCCGCCTTTTCGGCGGCTTCGGCGAGCTCCAGCCCATGATGCGCCAGCATCGCCTTGTTGGCGGTGACGAACGGCTTCCCGCGCCCAAACGTCGCCCGCGCCAGCGTCAGCGCCGGCCCATCCGCCCCGCCGATCAGTTCGACCACCACATCGACATCGTCGCGATGGCAAAGCGCCGTCGCATCGTCGACCCACGCGAACCGCTGCGTGTCCACGCCCCGGTCCCGCTGCCGGTCGCGCGCCGACACCGCGGTCACCTCGATCCCCCGATTGGCCCGCCGCTCGACGAGCGCCCGGTTGGTGTCGAGCACCTTGATGACGCCAGCCCCGACATTGCCAAGGCCGGCCAAGCCGACGCGAAGAGGAGGCGGAGTGCTCATTCGTAGAAGGCCGACGTGTCTACCTCGGAGTGTTCAATGACCGGGTCATCTCCATCAAAATGCCCATCAAAAGTCGCAAGAAAACTGTCCGACGTCGTAAAGCCTTCCTCATTGTCGTTGCCGTATTGCAAGGAAACGTAAATGTTGAAAGCGCCGCTGAACGTTCCATCTGCTCGCACGATGATTCCATCGGGATCGACTTCAACGCCATCGATCTGCGTATGTGTCGAAAGCTGATCCAGATCCGACCAAAGGGAAAGGGTCGACAGTTCTGTGTCACGTACCAGATCTGCGACTTGCTCCGCCCTTGGGTCCACTTCTTTAACGGCAGGCATCAGAACACGACCTTTCCCAATGCGACTCCGCGAGAATACTGCCACGCCAGCGCTCGACACAGACCGTCTATATCTGCCCCTATAACACTTGGATCGATTGCAAGACCGAATAGTCGTCGCTCGAAGAAGGGTCTGTCGGCAGCCTCGATATCAAACCAATGACCCGTTAGCGGCGGGAGAGCTTCTAGCGGTCGCGGATGTATAGTAAAAACACCGCGTTGCGATACGATGCGGGCCGCGACAGCCGAAGGAATGTAGACGCTGGTTTCCGCAACATCGAACGGGTTGGCGACACGTTCGGGTTCCGCAACCAACGTCGCTTGGTAAGCATAAACGCGAGCCACGGTAGTCGATGGCTCCGAGCTAACCGCAAAAAATGCGGCTACCAACGGGTTTGTGGACCAGTCAAGTAGTCGCGTTGGCAAGCCGTGATGCTGTGCTAATGCGAGCAAATCCCAGTCATCTAGCTGTGACGTATCAGTGAACTGACGAACACGACGCTTGAAGTTTTTGAAAAGAATCTGCTCGGCACCCTCGCTATAACGCTTTGGATTGCGTCCGATCTTAGGAATCAGTTCATGCCCCTTGTCCGACATGCCGCGGAAAAGCCAATGAGACGATCCGTGTCGCTCAACGAAATCGAGAAACTCTAGCCAGCGCCGCCGCCGAGATATCGCGGTGCGTGTAAGGGTAACCGCCATGGCTAACCCGCCGCCTTCGCGCCGGTGTTGACGCCCATCGACTGCAAATAGCGCTTCACGTTGCGCGCCGCCTGGCGGATGCGCTGCTCATTTTCGACCATCGCGATCCGGACAAAACCTTCGCCTTCCTCGCCATATCCGACACCGGGCGCGACCGCGACGCCCGCGTGCGTCAGCAGCTGCTTGGTGAACTCCAGGCTGCCGAGGTGCGCGAGCGCCGGCGGCAGCGGCGCCCAGGCGAACATGCTGGCGCGCGGGGAGGGGATTTCCCATCCCGCCCGGCCGAAGCTCTCGACCAGCACGTCGCGCCGGCTCTGGTAGAGCTTGCGGTTCTGCTCGACGATATCCTGCGGGCCGTTGAGCGCCGCGCAGGCGGCCGCCTGGATCGGCGTGAACGCGCCGTAATCGAGATAGGATTTCACCCGTGTCATCGCCTCGATCAGCTTCTTGTTGCCGACCGCGAAGCCGATCCGCCAGCCCGCCATCGAGAAGGTCTTGCTGAGCGATGTGAACTCGATCGCCACGTCCTTCGCGCCCTTCACTTGCAGAATCGAAGGCGTCGGGTTGCCGTCGTAATAGAGCTCCGAATAGGCGAGGTCGGAAATGACCCACACCCGGTTCTCCTTCGCCCAGGCGACCAGCCGCTCGTAGAAGGCGAGGTCGACCGCCTCCGCCGTCGGGTTCGACGGATAGTTGACGACGAGGATGCTCGGCCGCGGCACGGTGAACTTCATCGCTCGGTCGAGGGCCTCGAAATAGGCCTCGTCGGGTGTCGTCGGCACCGATCGGATGGTGGCGCCCGCGATGATGAATCCGAAGGTGTGGATCGGATAGCTCGGGTTCGGCGCGAGCACGACGTCGCCGGGCGCGGTGATCGCGGTGGCGAGGCTTGCCAGCCCCTCTTTCGATCCCATCGTCACGACGACCTCGGTGTCCGCGTCGACCTCGACTCCGAAGCGCCGCCGGTAATAGCCGGCCTGCGCCTTGCGCAGCCCCGGGATGCCCTTCGATGCCGAATAGCCGTGCGCGTCGGGCTTGCGAGCGACTTCGCACAGCTTGTCGATCACATGCTGCGGCGGCGGCAAATCGGGATTGCCCATGCCGAGATCGATGATGTCCTCGCCGCGCGCTCGCGCTTGCGCCCGCATCGCGTTGACTTCGGCGATGACGTAGGGCGGCAGGCGGCGGATGCGGTAGAAATCGTCGTTCATGGCAACAATCTTTCGTGCGCGCGGACGTTCGCGCACCGATTGCTATAGCGCGGGGTGCCTGCACACGTCACCCCGCGCGGTGCCATTTTCGAACGCGGCGTGTTAGCAATGCGCCAACGAACCTTGGGGAATCGCATGTCCGACCAGCCGCCCGCCGAAGAGCCGTCTCCGATCGAGCAGTTCCAGCACTGGACGCACATCATGGGACGCGCCCAGCAGCTCATGCTGGAGTTCTGGGCGCGCGCCGAGCCGTCCAAGATGAGCGCCGACCCGAGCGCGCTGTTCGAGACCTGGGGGGCGCTCGCGGGCGCCGCCGCCGCCGATCCGTCGAAGCTCATCGCCGCGCAGCAGGCGATGTGGGCCGACAGCATCCAGCTGTGGAGCAGCTTCCTCGGCGGCAAGCCCGAGGAGAGCCCGCTCGCTGGCGCCAAGGACAAGCGCTTCGCCAGCGAGGCGTGGACCGCCAATCCGGCGTTCGACTTCATCCGCCAGTCCTACATGCTGGCGTCGAACCACATCATGGCCTCGGTCGGCGCGCTCGATGGCTTGGACGACCGCGCCAAGGCCAAGGCGGCTTTCGTCACCAAGCAGTTCGTCGACGCGATGAGCCCGTCGAACTTCGCGCTCACCAACCCGGAGGTGATGGCCGCGACCGCAGAGGCCAAGGGCGAGAACCTGGTCAAGGGCCTCGAGCGCATGCTCGCCGACCTCGACGCCGGCCGCATCGCTCAGACCGACGAGACCGCCTTCGCGCTCGGCCGCAACATCGCGATGACGCCGGGCAAGGTGGTGTTCGAGAACCGGATGTTCCAGCTCATCCAGTACGCGCCGACCACGGAGCAGGTGTTCGAGACCCCGCTTGTCATCTTCCCGCCGTGGATCAACAAGTTCTACATCCTCGACTTGACCGCCGAGAAGAGCTTCGTCCGCTGGGCGGTCGAGCAGGGGCTGACAGTGTTCGTCGTCTCCTGGCGCAACCCGGACAGCAGCTTCGCCGACGTCATCCTCGACGACTACGTGACCGACGGCCTGATCGCCGCGATCGACACCGTCCGCGACGGTCTCGGCGTCGAGCAGGTCAACGTCATCGGCTATTGCGTCGCCGGCACCACGCTCGCCGCGACGCTCGCGCTGCTGAAGGCTCGCGGCGAGGAGAAGAAGGTCGCCACCGCCACCTTCTTCACCGCGCAGGTCGACTTCTCGGACGCCGGCGATCTCAACCTGTTCATCGACGACGCCCAGCTCGACCAGATCAAGGAGATGACGGCGGAAAAGGGCTATCTCGACGGCCGCCAGATGGCCTCCGCCTTCAACCTGCTGCGCTCGAACGACCTGATCTGGAATTACGTCGTCAACAACTACATGCTCGGCAAGGATTATGTGCCGTTCGACCTGCTATACTGGAACTCGGACGCGACCAACGTCCCCGCGACGTGGCACGCCAACTATCTGCGCGACTGCTACCGTGACAACCTGCTGGTCGAGAAGGGCGGCACGAGCATTGCCGGAACCCCCATAGACCTGGCGACGGTCGACACCCCAACCTACGTCCAGGCAGGCAAGGAGGACCACATCGCCCCCGCCCGGTCGGTCTACAAGATCACCCACCACTTCAAGGGGCCGATCCGCTTCGTCCTCGCGGGCAGCGGCCATATCGCCGGCGTGGTCAATCCGCCCAGCATGAAGAAGTACCAGTTCTGGACCAACGACAGCCTGCCCGAATCGTTCGAGGATTTCGTCGCGGGCGCCACGGAGACAAAGGGCAGCTGGTGGCCCGACTGGCTGGCGTGGCTGGCGCCGCAGTCCGGCGTCCAGGTCAAGGCGCGCGTCGCCGGCAAGGGCAAGCTGAAGGCGATCGAGGACGCGCCAGGGCGCTATGTCAAGGAGCGCATCTAGCACAAATCAGAAGGGCCCCGCTCGCGCGGGGCCCTTCCTGTTCGTACGCGGGACGCTCCCTTAGAACGGAACGATATTCCGATAGAAGGGCACGATGTTCCGATAGAAGGGCTGGATGTTCCGATAGAACTCGTCGATCCAAGAGCCATCGCCATTCTCGAAGGCGGTTTCGGCGCGCGCCTCGGTTGAAGCGACACCCGCCATGATCATCACGGCAGCCAGGCCACCAACCAACTTGCGAATCGCCATGTCACACCCTCTCGTTGCGCGTACAGTATAAAGGTTAACGCAACTTGTTAACGAGTCAATAAGAAAGATTAACGTTCCGCCTGACGCGGATCACCAACGGCGTAAGTGAGGTCGAAGCAAGCGCGTCTACCGCTTGATGTTCGACACCACCGGCGGCAGCGGGCGCGGGGTGCGGTCGCGGCGGGGGAGCTGGGCCTGATAGGCGATCGCGCAATGCTCGCCGCAATAGGGGAAACCCGCCTGCACCGCCTTGCCGCAGAAGTGGAAGTCCACCTCGCCGGGGTGGCCGATCGGCCATTTGCAGATTTTGTCGGACAGATCGAGCAGCGTCGTCTTGCCGCCGCCCTTGGCGGGAGGAATGGCGCGCGGCGCGGGGGCAGGCGCGGGCTTGCGCGCGACAGCCGGCGCCGGCGGGGCGGGCGCGATCGCGGCGGGGGGCGACAGCGAGTCGACCGCGGCGGCGTCGACGGCCTCGCTCGCCACCGCCGCGCTCTCGCCCGACTTTACGGGGGAGGGGCGCGCCTTGAGGCCAAGGCGGTGCGCCTTTCCGATCACCGCATTGCGGCTCAGCGCCTGGCCAAGCTCGGCGGCGATCTGGCTCGCGGTGAGGCCGTTCTCCCACAGGCGCTTCAGCGCCTCGATACGCTCGTCGGTCCACGACATCTGGTCGAAATTCCTGGTTCGTTGCTTGCTTCGCGGCAAGCCGCTAAGCGCCTTGAGGCATGACCGATCCCATTCGCAAAACGGGCCGAGCCGAGCCGGGGGTCGCCGTCATCCCCTTCATCAATGCCCGGGGACTGGCGACGCTCTATGTGAAGGAAGTGCGCCGTTTCTTCAAGGTGCAGCTTCAGACGATCTGGGCGCCGGCGATCACCACGTTGCTGTTTCTCGCGATTTTCACGGTGGCGTTGAGCGGCGGCGGCAGGGCGCGCGTCGCCGTCATGGGTGTGCCTTTCCAGGACTTTCTGGCCCCCGGCCTGATCGTCATGGGGATGATTCAGAACGCCTTCGCCAACAGCTCGTCGTCGGTGCTGATCGGGAAGATCCAGGGCACGATCATCGACATCCTGATGCCGCCGCTGTCGTCGGGGGAGCTCGTCGTCTCCTTCGTCGCCGGCGCGGTGACGCGCGCCTGGCTGGTCGGCCTGGCGATCTGGATCGCCATGCTGTTCTGGCCCGGTCTCCACGTCATGCCGCGGCACCCGCTCGCGATTCTCTACTTCGGCACGATGGGCGCCGCGATGCTCGCGCTGCTGGGCGTTCTGACCGGCATCTGGGCGGAGAAGTTCGATCACGCCGCGGCGGTCACCAACTTCATCGTGCAGCCGCTGTCGCTGCTCTCCGGCACCTTCTACACCGTCGACCGGCTGGGCGGCGTCTGGCGCACCCTGAGCGGCGCCAACCCCTTCCACTGGGTCATCTCGGGCTTCCGCTACGGCTTCCTCGGCCAGGCCGATGTCGACCTGGCGCAGGCGGCGCTGCTGCTCTTCGCCGTCGTCGCGCTGCTCTGGGTGCTTTGCTACCAGCTGCTGCGCTCGGGCTGGCGGCTCAAGGCCTAGCCAGCCCCGCCACCGCCAGTAGCGTCGTCAGCCCGGCCGCCGCGCCCCTGACGCTCGGTCCGTGCTCGACGTCGATCCATTCGTCCAGCGCATGCGCCCGCCCGGCGCTGCCGCCGGAGCCAATGGTGATCGCGGGAATGCCAAGGCTCATCGGCAGGTTGCTGTCGGTCGAGGAGGTCTCGAGGCTCGGCGTGAAGCCATTGGCGGCGATCGACGCCTGCGCCAGCCGCACCAGCGGCAGCGCCCGGTCGGTGCGCCCCGCCGGCCGTTCGCCGATCACCTTTGGGTCGACCCTGACCTCGCCCGCCCGCGTCGAGCGCGCCTTGTTCTCCAGCGCCACCGACTCGTCCATGATCGCGCGCAGCCTGGCGTCGAGCTTCGCCAGCTCGGCCGGGTCTTCCGACCGCATGTCGAATTCCATGGTCGCGGTGTTGGGAATCGAGTTGACCGAGGTCCCGCCGCCCGCGACGCTCGCCGAATAGGTGGTCTTGGGATGCTGCGGCACCTCGACCTTGTAGAGCTCGGCGACCGTCCGGCCCATCGCGGCCATCGGGTTGACGATGCCGAACGCGCCATAGCTGTGGCCGCCCGGGCCGGTGAACACCGCGCGGTAACGCTTCGAGCCCGTCCCGCCGTTGACGATTCGCGACGGGTCCGATCCGTCCATCGAGATGAAGGCGCTGATCCGCCCCTTGTAGTCGCCCTTGGTGAACAGGTAGCGCACGCCGCGCAGGTCGCCCGGCCCTTCCTCACCGACATTGCCGACGAACAGGATGTCCGCCCTCGTCCTGACCTTGCCCGCGTCGAGCGCGCGGACGTAGCCGAGCAAGGTCGCGAGGCTCCGCGTGTCGTCGCCGATGCCGGGCGCGGCGAGCCGGTTGCCCTGGCGCTTGACCTTGATCGGCGTGCCTTCGGGGAAGACCGTGTCGAGGTGCGCCGCGATGACGATCAGCGGCCCGCCGCCGCTTCCCGGGCGAAGCGCCAGCACGTTGCCTTCGGGGTCGATATCGACGCGGCGGATTCCCGCCTCTTCCATCAGTGTCTTGTAGGCCCGTGCACGCACCGCTTCCTTGAACGGCGGCGCCGGGATTTCGGTCAGCATGATGGTGTCGGCGACGACGCGGTCGTAACCGGCGTCGAGCGCCCTGGCGGCGGCGCGGTAGGAGGGGCTGGCGATCAGCCGGGCGACGCTCGCCTCGGGCGCCGGCGCGGCGGCGAGCGAGACGACCCAGACGGTGGGGAGCAGGATATTTCGCATCCGCGATGGTTACCGCGAAGCGCCGTGGCGGACAAAGGAAAGAAGGGTGCGACGAGGGCCGGAAGGGGTTGGGGGTTCCCGGCCCTCGTCGCTAATCGAGGAGCGTAGGGGCGCATCCTCGGTAAAAACTGCGGCGGCGGCCAACTAGGGTTGGGGGTCTGGCCGCCGCCACTCACGCGTTACGCCACTCGTTCAAAAAGCCACGCCATCGTTCACTTGGCCCAGTTACGGAGGCGGTCGGTGGCCGGATGCAGCTTGGCTCATTTTTATTTTCGCCCCCGCAACGATCGGTTCCGCAGAGCCATCCGAAAGTTGGCGGATTTGGCTAATGGTTGGTGGAGACGTTACAGGATGATTTTCGGTATATCTTGTAATATGTCTTTCATTTCAATTAGATAAGTAGTAAACGATAAACTGGCACGGCCTATGCAATATTGGGGGCATGAGTAGGAAATCATTCCTGCCAACCAAAGGAGACAAGAGATGGAAAAGTTCAGCGACACTGTGAAGCGCGCGATGATCGGCACGGTTGGTGCCTTGGTTCTCGGCTTCGTTTGCCTCGGCGCCGCGACGGCTCCCGCCAATGCAAGCACCCCGGTCGCGCTCGTCCGCTAAGCGACGGCGAGCGCCCCGGAGGCGATGACCGGACCGGTCGGGAGACCGGTCTTGGAGCCCCCGGCGGGCTCCAGAGACACAGCGAGCGCGGCTCCGGCCGCGCCAACGCTGGACCCGGCGGGAACGGCGATGCGCGTCGGCTTGGTCGGATCGAATAGCCCCAGCGAGTGCGGAACGCCGCCCGCGGGGATCACCCAAAGCTCAGCCGAGCGGTTGCCCATCGCGGGCATGCTCGCCGGCGTGATGACCAGGCTGTTGGTGTCGCGATCGTAGGACGCGACGACCGCCGCAGGCCCCGTCTCGCCGCGAAGCGCCGCGACCTGCATCGGCGACTTGGCAACCGCTTCGACAGGCGCCGATGGCACGGGCGGCGGCAGCGGCGCGCGCAGCACGAGCGCCGCGACGCAGACGGCGGCCAGCGCGACCGCGCCCGCGGTCATCCCGCGCCAGATCCTCAGACGATGCTCGAGCGCCGCGACATTATCGTTGGCCGCTTCGCCGCCCAGTTGCGACGCGAGCGACGCCCAGGCGGACGACGGCGGTGCGACCGGCGCGACGCTTTCGAACAGCGGCGCCAATCTCTCCTGCCAGCGCTCGACCTCGGCCGCGAAGTCCTTGTCGTCGCGGGCGCGCGCCTCGGCCTTGCTGCGCGTCGGGCCGTCCAGCAGCCGGAGCGCATGCTCGGCGGCGAGCACGCTGTCCTCTTCGGGACCGGAGAGAGCTTCGTCGGTCATCGTTCGAGACAGGTACGAAGTTTCAGCAGCGAACGACGCACCCAGCTCTTCATCGTGCCGAGTGGCACGCCGGCCTGCGCCGCGAGCGTTTCATAGGTGACGCCTTCGAAGAACGCGGTGCGGACCGCGGTGGCGTGCTGGCCGTCGAGCTGGCCGAGGCAGCCGTCGAGCCGCTTCGCCTCGTTCGATGCGTCGATCAGCTCGGGCGCCGAGCGGCTGCCGTCCGCCACGTCGGCGGCGTCCTCGACATCGACGGCCTTGATATTCGGCCGCGCCCGCAGGCGATCGATCGAACGGTTGCGCGCCAGCGTCGCGAGCCAGGTGATCGGGCTCGCGCGCGCGGGATCGAAGCTCGATCCGCGCCGCCAAACCGTCAGGTACACCTCTTGCAGCACGTCCTCGGCCTCGCTGTTGTCGGCCAAGATACGCAGGCAGATGCCAAAGAGTTTCGCGGAGGTCTTTTCGTGGACTTCGCGGAGCGCCGCGCTGTCGCCGTTTCCGGCGCGCACCAGGGCGTCCGCCAGGCGCTGGCGGTCGTCCGCCGCGCGATCGAGTGCGATGGTCCCCACGGCGGCCATGATAGCGCGCCGTGGGGAAAAGAAAAGTTGGCTAGATGCGGCCCATCAGGACCAGAACCAGCACGATGATGAGGACGAGGCCAAGGCCGCCCGAAGGTCCGTAGCCCCAGCTGCCGCTATAGCCCCAGCTGGGCAGCGCGCCGATCAGCAACAGGACGAGGATGATCAGGATGATTGTGCCGAGCGACATGAGAACTCTCCCTTTGGTTGATTTCGCTACGGGGGCGTAACGCAGCGCGCCGCGACAAGTTGCGTTGACTCTGTTTTGGAACGGCGCGAAAGGGCGGCGGAGCAGGCGGCCGCCACGGCCGCCTTTTCGCGTTCTGGTCAAAGAGGACAGTGAAGCCATGGCGATTTCGGCGCTGATGCCCGTCTACCCCCGGTGCGAGGTCGCGCCGGTGCGAGGCGAGGGCGCCTACCTCTTCGATGCCGACGGCAAGAAGTGGCTCGATTTCGCCAGCGGCATCGCGGTCAACGCGCTCGGCCACGGCCACCCGCACCTGGTGAAGGCGATCGCCGAGCAGGCGGCGCGCCTGATGCACACGTCCAATCTCTACAAGGCGCCGCAGCAAGAGCATCTGGCGCAGCGCCTCGTCGACCTGACCTTCGCGGACACCGTGTTCTTCACCAACTCGGGTGCGGAGGCGGTCGAGTGCGCGATCAAGACCTGCCGGCGCTTCCACCACGCCGCCGGCCATCCCGAGCGCAACCGCATCCTGACCTTCGCCAACGCCTTCCACGGCCGCACGCTCGGCACGATCTCGGCGACCAGCCAGGAGAAGCTGCGCGACGGCTTCGAGCCGCTGCTGCCGGGCTTCACCGTCCTGCCGTTCAACGACCTCGCCGCAGTCGAGGCGCAGATGGGGCCGGACGTCGCCGGCGTCATGCTGGAGCCGATCCAGGGCGAGGGCGGGCTGATGCCGGCGACCCCCGAATTCCTCCAGGGCATCCGCAAGCTCTGCAGCGAGCACGGCGCGCTCCTCATCCTCGACGAGGTGCAGACCGGAGTCGCGCGCACCGGCACGATGTTCTTCCACGAGCAGGTCGGCGTCGTGCCCGACATCATGGCGGTGGCGAAGGGCATCGGCGGCGGCTTCCCCTTGGGCGCCTGCCTCGCGACCGAGCACGCCGCCTCGGGCATGACCTTCGGCACCCACGGCTCGACCTACGGCGGCAACCCGCTGGCGATGGCCGCAGCCGAGGCGGTTCTCGACGTCATCACCGAGCCGGGCTTCCTCGATCATGTCAACGCGATGAGCGACCGCCTCCGCCAGGCTCTGGAGCAGATGATCCCGAACCACGATCATCTGTTCGATCATGTGAGGGGCCACGGCCTGCTCCTCGGCCTCAAGCTCAAGAGCGACGCCCGCGCCTTCGTCAATCATGCCCGGAGCTTTGGACTGCTGACCGTCGCCGCCGGCGACAACGTCGTCCGCATCCTGCCGCCGCTCAACATCGACGAGAGCCACATCCGCGAGTGCGTCGACAAGCTGAGCGAGGCGGCGCGGCACTTCAAGGTCCCGGACGCGGCATGACACGCCACTTCCTCGATCTGTCGTCGGCGGGGAAGGCGGGCCTGCGCGCCATCCTCGACGAGGCGCACCGGCGGAAAGCGGCGCGCGCCGGAAAGCCCAAGGGCGCGCCCGACGACGACGCGCCGCTCGCCGGCCATGCGCTCGCCTGCATCTTCGAAAAGCCGTCGACCCGCACCCGCGTATCCTTCGACATGGCGATGCGGCAGCTCGGCGGCTCGGCGCTGGTGCTCGCGGCGGGCGACCTCCAGCTCGGCCGCGGCGAGTCGATCCCCGACACCGCGCGCGTCCTGTCGCGCTACGTCGACGCGGTGATGATCCGCGCCAACAAGCACGCGGCGGTCGAGGAGCTGGCGCAGTATTCCAGCGTCCCCGTCGTCAACGGCCTCACCGACTTGAACCACCCCTGCCAGGTGGTCGCCGACATGATGACCGTCGAGGAGCGCCTGAAGCGCCCGGTCGAGGGCAGCAGTTGGGCGTGGCTCGGCGACGGCAACAACGTCCTCAATTCGATCATCGAGGCGGGCTCGCTGATGGGCTTCGACGTCAACGCCGCGACCCCGGGCGGCTTCGAGCCCGATGTCGGCGTCGTCGCCACTTCCTGCGCGCGCGGCGGCAGCATCGGCCTCCACCACGATCCGGCGGCGGCGCTCGACGGCGCCGATGTCGTCGTCACCGACACCTGGGTGTCGATGGGCCAGGCCGCGACCAGGGAGAAGGTTTCGGCTCTGACCCCCTTCAGGGTCACGCCCGAACGGATGGCGCAGGCGAACCCCGGCGCGCTGTTCCTCCACTGCCTCCCCGCGCACCGCGGCGAGGAAGTCCTGGACAGCGTCATGGACGGCCCGCAGTCGGCGGTGTGGGACGAGGCCGAGAACCGCCTGCACGCGCAGAAGGCGATTCTGCTCTGGTGCCTCGAAAAGCTGTGAACGAGCCCGCCAACGACAGTGGCGTGAACGGCAACGACAGCGTCCTCGGCTTCACGGTCCCCCACCGCCACGCGCGCGGCCGGCTGGCGCGGATGACCGTCTCGGTCCGCGAAGTCCTGGCCGCGCACGATTATCCCGCCCCGCTCGCCAAGCTGCTTGGCGAAGCGCTGATGCTGACCGCCCTCCTCGGCGCGACGATGCGCGAGGAAGAGGGGCAGCTGACCCTCCAGGCGCAGGCCGAGGGCGGCCCCGTCCAGCTCCTCGTCTGCGACTGGCGCGCCGGAAGTCTCCGCGGCTACCTCCAGCTCCGCGAAGGTCACGGCGAGGTCGCCGAGGGCGCGACGCTCAGCCAGATGTTTGGCACCGGCTACCTTGCGATCACGCTGGAGCAGACGAGGGCGTCGGAGCGCTATCAGGGCATCGTCCCGCTGGAGGGCGAGAGTCTCTGCCGCGCGGTCGAGGGCTATTTCAGCAGTTCGGAGCAGGTGCCGACCCTGTTGCGCGTCGCGGTCGACCTCCACGAGGGCGGCTGGGTCGCCGGCGGCCTGCTCGTCCAGCATTTGCCCGAGGGCGAGATCGGCAAGGCGCGGCTGTTCACCCACGACGTGCATCCGGACTGGCAGCATGTCGCGACGCTCACCGGCAGCATCGACAAGGCCGAGCTGACCGACGAAAGCCTGCCGCTCGACACCTTGCTGTGGCGGCTGCTCAACGAAGACGAGGTCCGCGTCATCCCGGCGGTCGCGCTACGTCGCCAGTGCCATTGCTCGGCCGACCACTTCCGCACGGTGCTCATGCGCTTCCCCGAGGATGAGCGGGCGGAAATGCGCACCGAGGAAGGACTGATCGTCGTCAACTGTGAGTTCTGCAACAAGAGCTACCCACTCGACATTTGAAGCCGAGTCCCCATCTCTCGCGTATCTGCCCGCGAAAGGGGTGATTTATGCGTCCATCGGTTTTGATTTTGGGTACGGTGTTGCTGGCCGCCGCCGCTGCGGCGCAGACCGGCGCGCCTTCGCTCAAACTGTTCGGCACCTTCTTGCCCGGCCAATATCAGGTCGATCCGCGCGACCAGGATTCGCGGACGCATGTCGCCGCCCGCCCGATCTGCCTCACGACCCCCGCCACGCTGATCCGCGACGGGGCAAGCCCGGCCGACGGCTGCGGCTACACCGTCGTTGACAACAGCGAGAAGGCGGCGACCGTCACCTATTCGTGCAAGACGGAAGGCGCCGGCCGCACGACGATGCAGGCGGTCGACGGCCACTATCGCGTCCAGGCGCAGGGCTTCAGGAACCGCGAGCCGTTCGAGACGACGGTGGATTACCACCGCGTCGGCGACTGCGTGAAATAGCGTGAGCGGTACGCCCAACCTCCGTTCGTGGTGAGCCTGTCGAACCACGTGGCATGCGCCGACGTCGGAGCGACCACGCCCTTCGACAAGCTCAGGACGAACGGGGAGGTTGGGCGGTTCGGCTAGCCTAGCCGACGAACTGCATCACCTCGGGCGCCACCACCGGCTCCGGCGCCAGTACGTGCGGCGTCACCGTCGCGCGGCGCGGGCCGGCCCGGTCGGGGCCTTGCGCGTCGGACGTCGTCGTCACCGACACCTGCGACACCGCCGGCTGCTGGCTTGCCGCCTGCGCCGCGATCGCCGCTTGAAGCGCCGCGGTCGCCTGCTGGAGCGCGGCGGTCGCCTGGCGAACCGCGCTGTCGTCGGCGACCTTGATCGCCACCGGCTGGGCCACTGAAGCCTGCGCGGGAACGACCGCTGGCTCGATGGCGGCCTCGGCAACCCGCGCGGCGGGCGGCGGCGCGATGGTCACCGCGACCGCGACCTGCTGCCGGGGCGGCTCGTCGCCGCGCTGATCGTCGCGCGTGTAGTCACGCTCCTCGACGCGGGCGTAATCGCGCGCCTCGTCGCGCGGCGGCGGCAGCGCGTCGGCCTCGGCGACCATCGCGCGGCCGCAATCCTCGCCGACGCCGAGCGGGCGCTCGGACACCGTGGCGGCGAACTCCGAAAGCTCGTCGCCGCGCACCGACACCGCGGTGCGGACCAGCGAATCGACGCGCTCGCAGAAGTGCCGCATGTCGTTCGAGCGCGCCGAATGCGCGTTGGCCATCGCGGTCGCGAAGCCGTCATAGTCGCGCTCGCCGGTCGAGCTGGCCGCTTGGCGCATGAAATGATGCTTGAGCGTGTCGTTCGAGTCGACCAGCTCGGCGCGATGCCGGTTGACGAAGCGGTCGTAGCCGAACGCCGTGTTGTAGCCCTGCGCCGAGCATTGCAGCGCGCCCACCATCATGATTGTCTGGAGATCGCGAACCCGCGCCGCGGCGAGTTCCTTCGGCGTCCAGCACGCCTCGCTGGCGCTCGCCACACCGGCGCACGCCATCATCGTGACGGCGCACGCCGCCCGCATCTTGCTGTTCATCTGGTCTAACCCCTTACCCACGCAACCCTAAGACCGCGGGCAAGCTCGAATCGACCCCTTTCGATTGCCCCCGTCCCGCCACAATTCGGGCGCGGCAATGAATGGCGGGTGAATGAACGAAAATCCGCCCCTCCGCAGAGGAGATGGAGGGGACGCTCAATCCCTCCGCGTGATCCGCGTCACCTCGCTGCGCACCGCCTGCTCGACGATGCCAGGGAGGTTGGTGTCGAGCCACTGGCGCAGCAGCGGCGCCAGCATCGAGCGGACGAGTGCCTCCAGCGTGATGTCGGTACCGCTCGCCGCAACCGCGCCGGGCGCCGGCTGCGGCGGGGCGGACGGCTCGGCCATCCGCGTCCGCATGTCCTGTATCGGCTCGACGAGGTCGAGCACCTCGTCGCCGTCCGTCGCGGCCGGGGCGGGCGCCTCGGGCCGGGGCGGGTCTTCGTTGATGATGCGGCGGATGGAGGCGAGGATATCCTCCATCGATGGGTCCTTGTCCATGCGGACGACCCTTGCCTACTTCTTCGTCGTTGTCACCACCGTCGTGGTCGTCTCGACCGTCGTCGGCTGCTGCGCGGCCTCGCCCTGCTTGGCGGTGGAGGTCGCAACCGGCTTGGGGTCGGGGCCGTCGTTCCAGTCCGACCAGATCCCGCGCGAGTGCTTGTAATTGACGTTGGGGTCGTAGCGCGTCACCGGCAGGCCAAGATCCTCGGCGTCGGCGCGGCCGATCGTCGAGAGCAGGGTGTAGCCCGCGACATAGGCGTCGCGCTTGGCGCGGACGAGCGTCACGCGGGTGTTGAGCAGCTCCTGCTCGGCGTCGAGCACGTCGAGGATGGTGCGCGAGCCGACCATGTTCTCCTGCCGCGTACCCTCCAGCGCCAGCGCGTTGGCGTTGACCGCGACGCTCGCCGACTTGATCACCGCGTTCGACGACACGACGCCTTCATAGGCGTTGCGCGCGCTGGCGACGACGTTGCGCTCGGCGACCGCGATCTGCTCCAGCGCCTGGCTGCGGCGCGCTTGCGCCTGCCGGATCGAGGCCGAGACCGCGCCGCCCTGAAAGAACGGAATGGTCGCCGAGATGCCGACGGTCTGCGAGGTGTCGGTCGTCTGGTTGGAGACGATGGTGCTGCCGCCCCCGGCGCCCGGAATGACGGTCGTGCCGCCGCCGCTGCCTTCCAGCGTGTTGACGTAGCGCACGCCCGTCGTGCCGGTGATCGTGGGCAGGCGCCCGGCCTCGGCGACGTTGACGTCATAGGCCGCGGCGCGCTCGGCGAGGCGCGCGGCCTGAAGCGACGGGTTGTTGGCGACCGCCTGGTCGACCGACTGCTCGGCGGTGCCAGGAAGCGGCGGCAAAGGCGGCGGCGGCGCCAGCACGCCCGGCGGGTGGCCAATGACGCGGCGGTAGTTTTCCTGGCTTGCGATCAGCTGCGCCTCGGCGAGCGTCAGGTTCGACTGCGCCGTCGCCAGCCGGGCCTCGGACTGAGCGACGTCGGTGCGCGTCAGGTCGCCGACCTCGAAGCGATCGCGGCTGGCGCGCAGCTGCTCCTGCAGCACACGGACCTGGTTGCGGTTCAGGTCGACCACCGCGGCGTCGCGCTGGGTGTCGAGATAGGCGGTGACCGCGCCGACCAGGATCGTGTTCTCGACCGCGCGCAGCGTCTGGCGGCCCGCCTCGACCCGGCGGTCGGCGGCGCGCACGCCGTTCTTGACCCGGCCGCCCGAATAGAAGGGCAGGTTGAGGTTGGCGCTCGCGGTCAGCGCGCGGCCATCGTCGTCGAAGCCGCCGATGCTGTCGAAGCTCTGGTTGACGCCGACCGTGCCGCTGATGTTGGGCCGCCCGGCCGAGGCGGCGAGCGCGACGCCTTCGTCAAGCGCCCGCACCGCGGCGCGCTGCGAGGTCAGGTCGGGATTGTTGGCATAGGCGTCGGCGAGCGCCTCCTGCAGCGTCTCGGCGCGCGCCGGCACGCTTGCGATCAGCGCCAGGGCGGCGGTCCGGCCAAGCCAGTCGAATCTCATCATCGTCTCCCGTCGCCCGTGGGCGCGATTAAAACCTGAAGCCCGCCGCCGGGGCGAAGCCCGGCAGTCTCGGCGTCGCCACCTCGGCGAGCGCCGTCGTCCCGAATCCCTCGCCGGCCTTGACGCCGGTCGCGATGCGGCCGACGCCGCGCTCGATCAGCACCGCAGCCAGCCGCCCGCCGTCGCGCAGCTGGTCGAGCAACGCCTGCGGCACCGTCTCGATCGCGCCATCGACGAACACCACGTCATAGGGCGCACCCGCCGCCCAGCCGCTTTCCAGCGCGCCATATTCGACGCTCACGTTGCTTACGCCCTGGGACGCCAGCATCCCCCGCGCGTCGTTGGCGAGAGCTTCGTCCTGCTCGACCGCGACGACCTCGCGCGCCAGCCGCGCGATCACCGCCGCGCCGTATCCGGTCGCGCCGCCGATCAGCAGCACGCGCTCCCTCGCGCCGATCCTTACCGCCGCCAGCAGCCGCCCGAACGCCATCGGCGTGTTCAGGAAGCGGCCCGGCGCGATTTCGATCGCGTCGTCGACATAGGCGATGCCCCGCCGCGCTTCCGGCACGAAACGCTCGCGCGGCACCGCCGACAGCGCGCCGACGATGCGCGGGTCGGTGACCCCCACCGTCCGCAGCTGGTTGTCGACCATCGCGGCACGCATCGCCTCGAAGCTCGGCTTGTTCACGGGCGCATCCTGTCCATTGCCGGGTGACTTATACGGATAACACACCTGCTCTGCAAGAGCGGCGCGCCGCGTTCGGCTTTACCGCCGCGAGTTGCCCCCGCCAAGCCGCTTTGCTAGAGGGGCCGCCCACTGCACGGGGCCCGATGGCGGAGTGGTGACGTAGAGGACTGCAAATCCTCGCACCCGGGTTCGATTCCCGGTCGGGCCTCCAGTGTCGTGTCATGGCGCCTCCCTTGCAGGGGCCGTGCCAATGTCCTTCGATGAGCATTCCCCGTGCGCACCACCTCCGTTCGTGGTGAGCCTGTCGAACCACGTGGCAGGCACAATGTCCGCGACCGGACAGCAGCACGTCCGTTTTCGGACAATCAAGGCTCGCGCTTCACGTGGTCGACGATCTCGTCGAAGAAGCGCTCGAGGTTGTGGATGACGTTCGCCTTGAACTCGTAGTTCACGTCCGGCGATTCCGAATCGATGATCTTCGATTCGTCGACCTTCTCGGTGTAGGTCGTGCTCAGCTCCTTCACATAATCCGGCGTCAGGTCGATGTGGCCGAGCTGGTCGAGGATGCGCAGCTGGACGATCATCAGCTGCCGCGCCAGCATCTCCAGCGCGGTGATCCGCGCCACGGTGATGACGGGATCGAGCTGGATCTCGGGCTCGTCGCTGTCTTCTTCGCTCATGACGGCCCCTCCCTCGGCGTGTCCGATCAATGTAGGAGGCCGTGATGCCCAAGAGAACCGTCTCCGTCGCCGTCGAGCGTTTTCCCACCGCGCAGGCGTTTGTCATCGCGCGCGGCTCGAAGAGCCATGTCGACGTGATCACCGTCCGGATCGCCGCCGATGGCGCGACGGGCAGGGGGGAAGCGACCGCGATCTACTACCACGGCGAGACCGCCGAGGGCCTCGCCGATCAGGTCCGCGGCGCCGCGTCCGAGGTCGAGGCCGGCGCCTCGCGTGACGATCTCCTCCGCCTGCTCCCCGCCGGCGGCGCCCGAAACGCGATCGACTCGGCGCTCTGGGATCTGGAGGCCAAGCAGGCCGGCAAGCGCGTCTGGCACCTCCTCGGCCTGCCCGAGCCCAGGCCGGTCGTCACCGCCTACACCATCAGCCTCGGCACTCCCGACGTCATGGAGGCCGCCGCCCGCTCCGCGCGGCGCTACACGCTCCTCAAGCTGAAGCTCGCCGGGGAAGGCGACGAGGACCGCATCGCCGCCGTCCGTCGCGGCCATCCCGCCGCCCGCCTGATCGTCGACGCCAATGAATCCTGGGGGCACGAGGACATCGCCGCGAAAGCCGCCACGCTCGTCGCCTTCGGCGTCGAGCTCATCGAGCAGCCCGTCCCCGCCGGCCGCGACGCCCTCCTCGACGGCGTCCGCTCGCCGATTCCGCTGTGCGCCGACGAGACGGTTCATGACCGCGCGACCTTGGACGCGGTCGCCGGCCGCTACGCCCTCATCAACATCAAGCTCGACAAGACCGGCGGCCTGACCGAGGCCCTGGCCCTCGCCGCCGAGGCCCGCGCGCGCGGCCTCGACATCATGACCGGCTGCATGCTCTCGACCTCCCTCGGCGTCGCCCCGGCCTTCGTCTCCGGGATGACCAGCCGCTACGCCGACCTCGACGGCCCCCTGTTGCTCGGCGCGGATCGGGCGAACTCGATCCGCTTCGACGGCAGCCTGATGCACCCGCCGGAGAGGGCGTTGTGGGGCTGACCCACCCAAATACCAAAACTAAAATCCCCTCCCCAGCGGGGAGGGGTAGGGGTGGGGAGAGACGCGGGGCAAGAACTCGGAGCCTGAATGCCCGGCGCTTCACCCCACCCCTACCCCTCCCCTGAAGGGGAGGGGATTAAAGTCATGAACATGCTCAATAAATCTCGAACAGACCCGCCGCGCCCTGGCCGCCGCCGACGCACATCGTCACCACGCCGTACTTGGCGCCGCGCCGCTTGCCCTCGATCAGGACATGCCCCGTCAGGCGCGCGCCGGACATGCCGAACGGGTGGCCGATCGAGATCGCGCCGCCGTCGACGTTCAGCAGCTCGTTCGGAATGCCGAGCTTGTCGCGGCAATAGATCACCTGCACCGCGAACGCCTCGTTCAGCTCCCAGATGCCGATGTCGTCGATCTTGAGGTTGTTGGCCTTCAGCAGCTTTGGAATCGCATAGATCGGCCCGATTCCCATCTCGTCGGGGTCGAGCCCCGCGACCGCGATGCCGACGTAGCGGCCGAGCGGCTGGAGGCCCCGGCGCTCGGCTTCCTTCGCCTCCATCAGCACGCTCGCCGACGCGCCGTCCGACAGCTGGCTGGCGTTTCCGGCGGTGATGTTCATGCCCGGGCCACGCACCGGCGTCAGGCCCTTCAGGCCCTCGAGCGTCGTCTCCGGCCGGTTGCCCTCGTCCTTGGTCAAATTGACCTCGTGGAAGGTGACCTCCTTGGTCTCCTTGTTGACCGCCGCCATCCTGGACGGCAGCGGCACGATCTCGGCGGCGAAGCGGCCCGCCTGCTGCGCCGCCGCGGTGCGTTGCTGCGACTGCAGCGAATATTCGTCCTGCGCGTCGCGGCTGATGCCATAGCGCTTGGCGACCACCTCGGCGGTGTCGATCATCGGCATGTAGGTGTTCTTGTTGATGTCGAGCAGGCTCATGTCGGGCTCGATGCGCTGCTTGTCGGTCAGCACCATCGAGATTGATTCGACGCCGCCGCCGACCGTTATCTGCATGCCGTCGACGATGATCTGCTTGGCCGCCATCGAGATCGCCATCAGGCCCGACGCGCACTGGCGGTCCACCGTCTGCCCGGCGACCGAGGTGCCGAGCCCGGCGCGCAGCGAGCTCAGCCGGCCGAGGTTTGGCGCCTGGACGCCCTGCTGCATCGACGCTCCGATCGCCACGTCGTCGACCTCGGCGCCTTCGATCCCGGCGCGCCGCACCGCATGGGCGATCGCGTGGCCCGCCAGCGTCGGCGACGGCGTCGCGTTGAACGCGCCGCGATAGGCGCGGCCGATCGGCGTGCGGGCGGTGGAAACGATGACGGCTTCGCGCATGATTTCTTCCTTCTTTTCCTTACGTCATCCCGGCTTTCGCCGGAATGAGGGCCGGTGTGATTAAATATAGGCCAGCGACACCGTCTCCGCGACCAGCGCCGGCCGCTCCTCGCCCTCGATCTCGATCGAAACCGATGCGGTCGATTGCAGCACGCCCGCCGAGCGCTCGGTGACGTCCAGAAGCGTGAACCGCCCGCGAATGCGCTTGCCAGCGCGCACCGGCGTCATGAAGCGAACCTTGTTGAGGCCGTAGTTGACGCCCATCCTGGTGCCGACGATCCCGGGCATCGCGGTGTCGGCCAACGCGGGGATCATCGAGAGCGTCAGGAAGCCGTGCGCCACCGTCCCGCCGAACGGCGTCTTCGCAGCGGCCTCGGGATCGATATGGATGAACTGGCGATCTTCGGTGACCTCGGCGAAGGCGTCGATGCGATCCTGGCCGATCTCCAACCACGCCGAGACCCCGACCTCCTGGCCCACTCTGCCCCGGTAGTCCTCGACCGAAAGCAGCGTCGTCCGCGCCATGCCCGTCCCCATCGCCCGTTGATCGCGGCGGAACCTAGCGGCGCCGCGGGCCGAGGCCAAGCCTGTCCCGTTGAATAGCCCCCCGTTCGGGCGCCGCACGGGTCGCGATCCGCCGCCGACAGAAAGCGGCTGTGCAGCGCAGCGCAACCGCGCTATGCTTCGGCGCATCTGTCCGGGGGCACGCGAGACGATGAGTGACGGCGTAGATAAAATAGACACCGCGTCGAGCCGGCGCATGGTGCTGCGCTTTGGCGCGGCCGCGATTCCGGCGTTCGCGACCCTGCGCGCCTCTCCGGCCGCCGCGACCAGCTCGGTCCTCACCTGCCGGGTGCCGCTGACGATGAGCAGCACCGGCAACAAGTGGATCAAGTCGGACGGCACGCTCGTCGCTGCCGGCACCGCCGGCTCCTATGGCCCGCTGACCACCGCCACCGGCTATTACAATGGCGAGGAGCTGAAGAACTACGGCAAGGGCGGCAGCATGCCGCTGTCGGGCAAGACGATGATGACCGCCGGCGGCGGCAGCACCGCGCTCACCAGCTCGGCATTCAGCGCCCACGCGCAGTACATTCAGAAGCTGACGATCGGCAAGGCGGGTTACACCTGCTTCGCCTCGATCATGGACAATTGGGACTAGCACCCACGGCTTTCGTCGCTGTCGACCGCGCCCATCTTTCGATGCGGGAGGTTGATGGCGTCCGCGTTCTCTATGACCGCCGCTCGGGCCAGACTCATTTCCTCGCGCCTGATCTCGCCGCCGTCCTCGATGCGCTGGGCGACGCCCCCGGCGATGCCGCGGCCGTGCTCGCCGCGCTGTCACGCACCCACGCGACCGAGGTCGAGTCCGGAGAGGTGATCGATGCGGTCGGCGCTCGGCTCGCCGAGCTGGCCGGGCTCGCGCTCATCGACCCCATTCGATGAGCGGCGACCGCTGGCCCGGCCTGCGGCTGCGAGTCGGCCCTTTCGGCTTTCACGTCCGCTCGCCGCTCCCATCGGTGATCGACCAGGTCGGGACCCTCTACGCCGACTATCCCCGCGTCTCTGACAACGATGTCGTCGATTACATGGTGGCGCTCCGCCCGGCCTCGCTCCTGCGCCGTGTCTTCCGGCCCAAGATGATCCTCGAATGCGATGTCGAGGTGCCGATGATGGCGCCGCAGCCGCTGGAGCATGCGGTGCTGGCGATCGAGATGGGAATGAACCTGCAGATCGCCGCCGGCATGCAGCGCTACCTGCTGCTCCACGCCGGCGCGGTAGAGCGAGATGGCGGGGGCCTCATTCTCAGCGGCGATTCGGGTTCGGGCAAGAGCACCCTTTCGGCGATCCTCGGCCATCGCGGCTGGCGCTTCCTCGGCGACGAGTTCGCGATGATCGAGCCCGCGACCCGCCGCCTCATTCCCTTTCCGCGCCCGATCTCGCTCAAGAACCAGTCGATCCCGCTCCTCGAGGCGATCGCCCCCGCCGGCCGCTTCGGCCCGCGCATGGAGGGCACGCTGAAGGGCACGGTCCGCCACCTCGCCCCGCCCGCCGATGCGATCGCGCGAATGGGCGAGACCGCCGCCCCGCGCCTGCTCATCGTCCCCAATTTCACCCTCGGGGTCGAGGCCGGCGCCCGCCCGCTCGACCGGCTGGAGGTGTTCGCCCAGCTCACCCAATCCTCGACCAACTACTGGAAGCTCGGCGAGGCCGGCTTCGACGCCGCTTGGGCGCTGACCGAGACGATCCCGGGTTACGAGATCGTCTATTCCTCCGCCGAGGACGCCATCGGCCTCCTGGACACCTTGTGGTCGATGCATGGCTGACCTCCGCCTCCTCGTCACGCACCTGGTCGATCCCGCCCGACTGGCGCACGCCGACGCGCCGACCTGGGAAGCTCTGATCCGCATGGCGCGCGCCGAATCGCTGATCGGCCAGCTGAGCGAGCGCAGCCGCGACGCCGGCGTCCGCGACGCTCTGCCGCCGCGCGTCCGCGCCATCCTCGACGACGCCGATATCGGCACCGCCGCCGCCCAGCGCACCTCGCGCTGGGAGGCGCACCTTGCCGCCCGCGCGCTCCGGCCGCTCGGCATTCCCGTCGTCCTGCTGAAGGGCGCCGCCTATCTCGCCGCCGGTCTGCCGCCCTCGGCCGGGCGCGGCATCGGCGACCTCGACATCCTCGTGCCGCGCGACGCGCTTCCGCAAGTCGAGGCCGCGCTGCTGGGGGCCGGCTGGGCCTGGCTCAAGCCCGACCCTTACGACGACCATTATTACCGCACCTGGATGCACGAGCTCCCGCCATTGGTCAGCGTCGACCGGGGCGAGATGATCGACGTCCACCACACGATCCTGCCGCTGACCGCCCGCCCGACGCCAGACGCCGCCGCGCTGATCGCCTCGGCCGTCCCGCTCGGCGACGGCCTGTCGGTCCTGTCGCCGCCCGACATGGTGCTCCACTCCGCCGCCCACTTGTTCGCCGACGGCGAGTTCATGGGAGCCTTACGCAACCTCTGGGACATCCACCGCCTGCTGGAGCATTTCGACGGGCCTGCTTTCCGCGCCGCCCTTGCCGAGCGCGCCCGCCACCACCAGCTGGAGAAGCCGCTCGCCCGCGCATGTCGTTTCGCATCCGAAATATTCGGCACGGACGTTGCCGGGGGGACCGTCTCGGTCGACTGGCTTTCCCCCTTGATGCGCGCCCGCCTCCTCGGCCGCGACCGCTGGGGCCGCGACTCCGCGCCGCTCGCCGGCAAGGCGCTCTACCTGCGCGGCCACCTGCTCCGCATGCCGCCGGGCCTGCTCGCCCGCCACCTGTTCACCAAGTGGCGGAAAGGCCGAGACGCTCGAGCGCGGGGATAAGCTCGGCATAGCCATCGATCACCGCGTCGGCGCCCAGCGTCTCGGCGGGCCGGTCGGCGAAGCCGAAGCTCACTGCGACCACCGGCACCCCGGCCGCTTTCGCCGCCGTCACGTCGACGATCGAATCCCCGACGAACGCCGCCGAGCGCGGGTCGCCCCCGGCCGCCGCGATCGTCGACAGCACATGCGTCGGGTGCGGCTTCCGGACGGCGAGACTGTCCCCGCCAAGGTTCGCCGCGAACCGCCTGCTCCACCCAAGCGCCTCGATCAGCGCCACGCTCATCGCCGCCGGCTTGTTGGTGCAGACGGCCAGCGTCACCCCCGCCGCTGCCAGCCCGTCCATCGCCGCCTCAACTCCGGCATAGGGCCGCGAGCGGTCGCAGATGTGCGCGGCGTAGTAATCGAGGAACGGCCGCAGGCCTTGGGCGATCAGCGCCTCGCTGACCTCGCCCGTCGCCCCGAGACCGCGCTCCAGCAGCTTCGCCGCGCCGAGTCCCACCATCTCCCTGACGCTGTCCTCATCGACGCTCGCCCGTCCCATCAGCCCGAGCGCGTGGTTGAGCGACGCCGTCAGGTCCGGCCCGGTATCGACGAGCGTGCCGTCGAGGTCGAAGACGACGGTGCGGGGAAGGTTTGCCATCGCTGCGGCGCATCGCCCGGCCCGCTGGAAATGGCAAGTCGGCCATGCCATAGCCCCGCGCCATGAGCCGTCCCGTCGCCGCCATCATCCTCGCCGCCGGCAAAGGCACCCGCATGAAGTCGGACCTGCACAAGGTCCTGCACCCGATCGCGGGGCGGCCGATGCTCCACCACCTGCTGGCGAGCGTCGACGCGCTCGATCCCGCCTTGAAGGTCGTCGTCGTCGGCGACAAGCGCGAGCAGATCGAGGCCGCCGTCGGCGACGCGACGGTCGTCGCGCAGGAGCCGCAGCTCGGCACCGCCCACGCCGCGCTTCAGGCGCGCGACGCCCTGAAGGGCTTCGACGGCGATGTCCTCGTGATGTTCGGGGACGTGCCGCTGGTCCGCAGCGAGACGATGCGCGCGATGCTCGCAGCGCTGTCGGGCGACGTCGCCTGCGCGGTCCTCGGCTTCCGCCCCGCCGACCCCGCCGCCTACGGCCGCATCGTCGCCGCCCCCGACGCGACGATCGAGAAGATGGTCGAGTACAAGGACGCCGACACCATCGAGCGCTCGGTCACCCTGTGCAATTCCGGCCTGATGGCGGTTCGCTCCGCCGACCTCTGGCCGCTCCTCGACCGCGTCGGCAACGACAACGCCGCCGAGGAATACTACCTCCCCGACATCGTGATGATCGCCAACGCCGACGGCCGCCGCTCGGTGGTCGTCGAGGCGAGCGCGGACGAGGTCGCCGGCATCAACTCCCGCGCCGAGCTCGCCGCCGTCGAAGCGCGCTGGCAGGCTGGCAAACGCCAGGAGATGATGGCGGCGGGCGTCACCTTGCTCGACCCTTCCACGGTCTGGTTCGCCTGGGATACCCAGCTCGGCCGCGACGTCGTGGTGGAGCCCAGCGTCTTCTTCGGCCCCGGCGTCAGCGTCGGCGACAGCACGACGATCCACGCCTTCAGCCACCTCGAAGGCGCGACCGTCGCGGCCAACGCCCAGATCGGTCCCTACGCCCGCCTCCGCCCCGGCGCGGACATCGGCGAGAAGGCAAAGGTCGGCAATTTCGTCGAGGTCAAGAACGCGAAGTTCGGCAAGGGCGCCAAGGCCAACCACCTGAGCTACATCGGCGACGCCGAGATCGGGGCAGGGGCCAACATCGGCGCCGGCACGATCACCTGCAACTACGACGGCTTCTTCAAGTACAAGACGGTGATCGGAGAGGGCGCTTTCGTCGGCTCAAACTCGGCGCTTGTAGCTCCCGTTACTGTGGGCGCCGGCGCGATCGTCGCCGCCGGATCGGTCGTCACCAAGGACGTCGCTGCTGACGCGCTCGCGCTCGTCAGGCCCGAGCAGACCGAGAAGCCGGGCTGGGCCGCGCGCTTCCGCGAGACGATGAAAGCGCGCAAGAAGGCTTGAACTGATATCGCGATATGATATCAGTATATCATGGCTCGCATCCTCGCTGATCTGCCCGATGAAGATATTCGATGGCTGGACAGTCGTGCTGCCGAGCAAGGCAAATCGCGGGCGTCGGTTCTTCGGGAGGCAGTCGCGGCTTACAGGTCGGAGCCCCCCATAGGCGGGCTGGAAGCGGGGTTCGGCCTCTGGGCGCGCCACGGAATCTCGATCGATCCTGAAGCCTATGACCGGCAGCGCCGGGCGGAATGGACCCGCCCGTGGGATGATGACTACGAGGACGTCCGCGCCGAGTCTCCGGAGTGCTTCACGGAGGACGATGACAAGGAGCGCGCGCACTATCTGGCTCTGACGAGACTGGCGGCGGAAAAGCGCGCCAAGAATTCGGCATGAGCGGCTATAGTCTCGACGCCAACATCCTGATCGACGCCCTGCTCGACCACCAGCCGGCGCATCACGAACTCTCTCGCATCGCGCGCAGCGGCGCACGCATGTGGATCAGCCGCATGGCCTGGATCGAGGTGCTCTCCAAGGGCGGCGACGTGGTCGTTCGGGAAGCGTTGCAGTTCCTGGGGCGCTTCGGCCTGGACGAAATCGACAACGAGGTTGCGCTCCGCGCCGCGGCGCTGCGACGTGAGCGGCCTAGACTGCGTTCGCCGGACGCCATCATTCTGGCGACGGCCCAGCATCGCGGCCGTATTCTCGTGACGCGGAACACCAAAGACTTTCCGGCGGAATTGCCGGGCATTCGTATCCCCTACACTCTCTGAAAGCCCCCAGCTCATGTGCGGTATCATCGGAATCCTGAGCCACGAGCCCGTCGCCGAGCGCCTGCTCGCCGGGCTCCGCCGCCTCGAATATCGCGGCTATGATTCGGCCGGGATCGCGACGATCCACGACGGCGCGATCGACCGCCGCAGAGCGCCCGGCAAGCTCGACAACCTCGCCCGCGTCCTCGCCGACAAGCCCCTGCCGGGCGTCATCGGAATCGCCCACACCCGCTGGGCGACGCACGGCGCGCCGACCGAGGACAATGCGCACCCGCACGCGACGCAGGAGGTCGCGGTCGTCCACAACGGCATCATCGAGAACTTCAAGCCGCTCCGTGAGGAGCTTCAGGCACGCGGCCGCGTCTTCACCTCGCAGACCGACACCGAGGTCGTCGCGCATCTCATCTCGGAGCAGGTCGAGCAGGGCGCCGATCCCAGGACCGCGGTTTCGACCGTCCTCAAGCGCCTGCACGGCGCCTTCGCGCTCGCCATCGTCTTCCGCCAGCACCCGGAGCTTCTGATCGGCGCGCGCCTCGGCTCGCCGCTGGTCGTCGGATACGGCGACGGCGAGACCTATCTCGGCTCGGACGCGCTGGCGCTCGCCCCGCTCACGCAGCGCATCGCCTATCTGGAAGAAGGCGACTGGGTCGTCATTACCCGCGACGGCGCCGAGATTTTCGATGTCGCCGACCAGCCGGTCGAGCGCCCGGTCACGCTCTCGGGCGCCAGCGCCGAGGCGATCTCCAAGGGCAACCACGCGCACTTCATGCTCAAGGAAATCTACGAGCAGCCGATCGTCGTCGCCCAAACGCTGCAATCCTATCTCCGCCGGCTCGAGGGTGAGGTCTCGCTGCCGACCGAGGATTTCGACCTCGCCGCCGTCAAGCGCGTCACCATCGTCGCCTGCGGCACCAGCTTCTACGCCGGCATGGTCGCCAAATATTGGTTCGAGCAGTTCGCGCGCGTCCCCGTCGACATCGATGTCGCCTCGGAGTTCCGCTACCGCGAGCCGGTGATGGAGCCCGGTGGCCTCGCCCTGTTTATCAGCCAGTCGGGGGAGACCGCCGATACGCTCGCCGCCCTCCGCCACGCCCGCGCCGAGGGACAGAAGATCGCCGTCGTCGTCAACGTGCCGACCAGCACGATGGCGCGCGAGGCAGACCTGCTGCTGCCGACCCATGCGGGGCCGGAGATCGGAGTCGCCTCGACCAAGGCGTTCACCTGCCAGCTTGCGGTGCTCGCCGCGCTCGCCGCCAACCTGGCGCGCGCCAAGGGCCGCCTCAGCCGCGACGAGGAGCAGGCGATCGTCCGCCACCTCTCGGAGGCGCCCGAGTCGCTCAACCAGGCGCTCGCCTATGACGAGGCGATCGCCGCCATGGCCTGGAAGATCGCCGAGGCGCGCGACGTGCTCTACCTCGGCCGCGGCACCGACTATCCGCTGGCGATGGAAGGAGCCTTGAAGCTCAAGGAGATCAGCTACATCCATGCCGAGGGCTACGCCGCCGGCGAGATGAAGCACGGCCCGATCGCGCTGATCGACGAGGCGGTCCCCGTGATCGTCATCGCCCCGTCCGGCCCGCTGTTCGAAAAGACCGTCTCCAACATGCAGGAGGTCCAGGCGCGCGGCGGCAAGGTCGTCCTGATCTCGGACGCCGAAGGCATCGCGGCGGCCGGCGACAACTGCCTTGCGACGATCACCATGCCGCGCGTCCACCCGCTGATCGCGCCGCTGGTCTACGCCATTCCGGTGCAGCTGCTGGCCTATCATGTGGCGGTCGCCAAGGGGAATGACGTCGATCAGCCGCGTAACCTCGCCAAGTCGGTCACCGTCGAGTGAAGGTCGAGGGCGGCTGCCACTGCGGCGCCGTCCGCTTCGAGGCGGAGGTGCCAAAGGCGGTCACGGTGCTCGACTGCAATTGCTCGATGTGCGGCAAGACCGGCTACTTGCACCTGATCGTGGCGGCTGCGGACTTCGCGCTCCTGACCGCCGAAAGCGCGCTTACGGAATACCGTTTCAATAGCGGTACGGCTCGCCACCTGTTCTGCACGACTTGCGGCATCAAGAGCTTCTATGTGCCGCGCACCCATCCCAATGGTTACAGCATCAGCTTCAGGGCGCTCGACGACGCCTCTGCCCTCGATGTCACGATCGAGCCGTTCGATGGACGTAACTGGGAAGCGGCGAGCGCGGCGCTCGACTAGGCCCTTCGGCAGGCGCTAGAGAGCGGCACCCGCCGCGTCAGGAGCCTCCCATGCCCGCCTACGACTACGATCTGTTCGTCATCGGCGCCGGCTCGGGCGGGGTCCGCGCCGCGCGCATCGCTTCGGGCCACGGCGCACGCGTCGGCATCGCCGAGAAGCACAAGGTCGGCGGCACCTGCGTCATTCGCGGCTGCGTGCCCAAGAAGCTGCTCGTCTACGGCGCGCATTTCGCCGAAGACCTGGAGGACGCTCGCCGCTTCGGCTGGGACGTGCCCAACTGCACCTTCGACTGGCCGACGCTCCGCGACAACGTGCTCGCCGAGGTCGACCGCCTCAATGGCATCTACATCCAGAACCTCGGCAGCGCCGGCGTGACGATCCACGACGCGCGCGCCGTTCTGCTCGACGCGCACACCATCGACGTCGGCGGCAAGCGAGTCACCGCCGACAAGATCCTGATCGCGACGGGCGCGCACCCGCAGCTTCCGGGCTGCCCGGGCGAGGAGCACGGCATCACCTCGAACGAGGTCTTCCACCTCGAGACGCTGCCCAAGCGCGTCGTCATCGCGGGCGGCGGCTATATCGCCAACGAGTTCGCCGGCATCTTCCACGAGTTCGCCTGCCACGTGACGGTGCTGCTGCGCGGCGACACCCTGCTTCGCGGCTACGACCACTCCTTACGCGAGCGTCTTCACCTGATCAGCGCGCAGAAGGGCATCGACTTCCGCTTCAACTCGCCGTTCGAGCGGATCGAAAAGCAGGCCGACGGCAGCCTGCTGATCCACGTCGGCGGCGGCGGCGAGCCGCTGGAGGCCGACCTGCTGCTCTACGCGATCGGGCGCCCGCCCAACTCGAAGGGCCTCGGGCTCGAACAGGCGGGGGTCGCGGTCGACGCGGCGGGCGCGGTGATCGTCGACGACGACAGCCGCACCAACGTCGACACCATCTACGCGGTCGGCGACGTCACCAACCGGGTCCAGCTGACGCCGGTCGCGATCCGCGAGGGCCACGCCTTCGCCGACTCGGTGTTCGGCGGCAAGCCGTGGCGCGTCGACTACGAGAACATCCCGAGCGCGGTGTTCAGCCACCCGCCGATCGCCAGCGTCGGCCTGACCGAGAGCCAGGCGCGGACCAAGTTCGGCACGATCAAGGTCTTCACCTCGGACTTCCGCGCGATGAAGAACGTCCTCGCCAACCGCAACGAGCGCGCGCTCTATAAGGTCATCTGCGACGCCGCGACCGACCGCATCGTCGGCTGCCACATCATCGGGCCCGACGCCGCCGAGATCATGCAGGCGATGGCGGTGGTGGTGAAATGCGGCCTGACCAAACAGCAGCTCGATTCGACCGTCGCGATCCACCCGACGATGGCCGAAGAGCTGGTGCTGATGAAATAGCAAGGCTCCGCCCGTACTTCGACTTCGCTCGCGGCGGTCGGCTCTAAATTAGCTTCGGCTGCCATCGGCGCCTCCGCCAGCGAGCGAACTTTAGGCTCTTTCGCGTCGACGCCCGGCGGCGCTCCTTCACCATGGCTTTCCCCATCGACGTGGAGGGGGCGCCCCGGGCGGGAAGCGCTCCAGGCCCCTTGCCGAAGCTGAAACGATTGCTAGCATCCGGGCATATCCATGTTCGGAGATTTCCATGCGCCTGCTGACGATCGGCCTGCTCCTCGCCTCCGCCGCGCCCGCCCTCGCGGTCACTCCCGTCGCGCCGAAGGGCGCGCCGCCCAAGGCGGTGGCGCGGCCGGTGACCGAAACCCTGTTCGGGACGACGGTCACCGACCGCTACCGCTATATGGAGAGCCGCGACCCCGAGACGATCGCCTGGATGAAGGCGCAAGGGAGCTGGGCGCGCGGGGTGCTGGACAGCATCGGGCCGAAGAAGGCGCTGGAGCAGAAGATCTCGGCGTTCGGCGGTCAGTTCGGCCTGGTCAGTGTCACCAAGCTCGCCGGCGACAAATTGTTCTACCTCGAGCGCGCGCCGGGGGCGGACGTGTTCAGCCTCGGCGTGCTGGAGGACGGTAGGAAGCGGATGCTGATCGACACCGCGGCGCTGATCAAGGCGGGCGGCGGGGTGCCGCACGCGATCGACTGGATCGAGCCGGCGCACGACGGGTCGAAGATCGCGGTCGGCATCTCGACCGGCGGCTCCGAGGATTCGCGGATGACGGTGATCGACACCGCGACGGGGAAGACGATCGCCGGACCGATCGACCGCATGCAGTTCGGGGGCGTCGACTGGAACGAGGCGGGGGACGGCCTCTACCTCGTGCGGCTGCAGAAGCTTGGGGCCGACGCCAAGCCGACCGACAAATACCGCAACCTCACCGCCGAATACTGGAACCTCACCGGCGAGCCCAAGGCGCTGCTGGGGCCGGCGATCACCGGCGGGCCGATCACCGATACCGACGAGGGCGGGCAGATCGCGCATGTTCCGCACAGCGACGACGTCGTGCTGATCGGCTTCACCGGCGTCGTCAACGAGGCTCGGGCGTGGTGGGGCAAGGACAGCGACGTGCGCGCCGGCAAGGCGAAGTGGACGCCGATCTTCGACTACAAGGACGGCATCACGCGGCTCGCCGCCAACAGCAAAACGCTGTTCCTGCTGAGCCACGACAATGCGCCGCGCTTCAAGGTGCTGTCGGTCCCGGTCGGCGGCAAGCTGAGCGACGCGAAAACGGTGATCGCGCCGCGCGACGACCAGCTGATCGAGGGCATCGCGGCGGCGTCCGACGGGCTCTACGTCCAGGCGCGGCGCGGCATGTTCAGCCGGCTGCTGCGAGTCGGCAACGACGGCAAGGTCAGCGAGATCGCGCTGCCCTACGACGGCTCGATCGGCGACTTGAGCGCCGACGTCGACAAGCCGGGCGTGCTGGTCGGGATGAGCGGCTGGACCCAGCCGCCGGCGCACTTCCGCTACGATCCGGCGACCGGCAAGCTCGCCGACACCGGGCTCGACACGCACCCGAAGATCGCGACATCGCGCTATGCCGCGACCTCGCTGATGGCGCGCGCCAAGGATGGGACGATGGTCCCGCTGACGATCATCGGGCCGTCGGGGCCGATCAAGCCCCGGCCGGTTCTGCTCGACGCCTATGGCGCCTATGGCATCTCGTCCTTCCCCTATTTCGGGACGCGCTTCCTGCCGCAGATCGACGCCGGGATGAGCCGCGCCGAGTGCGCGGTGCGCGGCGGCGGCGAGTTCGGCGAAGCTTGGCGGCTGGCGGGCAAGGGGCCGACGAAGAGCAACACCTGGCGCGACTTCATCGCCTGCGCAGAGACGCTGATCGCCAAGGGCTATACGACGCCGGCGATGCTCTCGATCACCGGCACCTCGGCGGGCGGCATCACCGTCGGGCGCGCGGCGACCGAGCGGCCCGAGCTGTTCGCGGGCGCGGTCGACCGGGTCGGCGACGTCAACACGCTCCGCGCCGAGTTCATGCCCGGAGGTCCTGCGAACATCCCCGAGTTCGGGACGATCACCAAGGAGCAGGGGTTCAAGGACCTCTACGCGATGGACACCATCCAGCATGTGAAGGACGGCGTGAAATACCCGGCGTTCCTGATCACCGCCGGATTGAACGACCCGCGCGTCGAGCCGTGGACGGGGGCGAAGCTCGCCGCAAGGCTGCAGGAGCTGCCGGGCCACGCGCCGGTGCTCTACCGGCTGGAGGAGCAGGCCGGGCACGGCCTGGGGACGAGCAAGAGCACGCGCGACGCCGAGGAGGCGGATATCACCGCCTTCGTGCTGTGGCGTGCGGGCGTGCCGGAGTGGCAGCCCAAGCCCTGAGCGTGCCCTGTCAGCGCTTCGGCGCGTCCGCCGCCTCGGCCTTGGCGTCCGCTCGTTCTTCTGCCGCGTCCTTGACCATCTGCAGGGTGCAGCCGGTGTCGCCGCCGGGGCCGACCGGCGTGCAGGTGCCGGTGCCGGTCTTGCCGAGATTGTTGAGCTCGGCGGCGCGGGCGCCCCAGGCGCGGTTCTTGCGGTTCTTGGTCGCGGCGTCGCGCTGCGACGGAGCTAGCCGGTAGCGCTCCTCCTCGGGCCGGCGCGCGCAAACCACGATCTCGTCCGGGTCCTTCGATTCCGGGCAGACCTCGTCGCCATAGACGACCACCGAGCGGATGCGCTTGTTGGCGTTGTCGACCGCCGACTGGCCGAGCGCCGGCGCAGCGGCGAGGAGGGGGAGGGCGATCAGCAGGAACAGGGCGCGCATAAGCGGGAACTCCAGGGGCGGTCTCAGCCCTAAGCATCGAACACCTGGAAGTCGATCCGGTTGCGAGCGGGCGCTTTGCTGCTAATCAAGAGTCGTTCGCAACAACCGCAGGCCGCTCGCGCATGATGCTCGCCATTCCCGCCGTGCTGGCCGCCGAGGAGGTGGCGAAGGTCCGCGCCATCGTCGATACCGCCGAGTGGATCGACGGCGCCGCCACCGCCGGCCCGCAGGCGGCGCTCGCCAAGCGCAACGAGCAGCTCGCCGAGGGCTCGCCCGCGGCGCGCGAGGCGGGCGGCCTCGTGCTGACGGCGCTGGAGCGCTCGCCGCTGTTCCTCGCCGGGGCGTTGCCCTTGAAGGTCTACCCGCCGCTGTTCAACCGCTATTCCGGCGGCCATTCGTTCGGAACGCATGTCGACAACGCCATCCGCATCCGGCGCGGCAGCGACTTCCGCATCCGCGCCGACCTCTCCGCGACTCTCTTCCTGTCCGAGCCGGGGGATTATGATGGCGGCGAGCTGACCGTCGAGGACGAATACGGCACGCACAGCGTCAAGCGCGCCGCCGGCGACCTCGTCGTCTATCCGGCATCGAGCCTCCACCACGTCACGCCGGTCACGCGTGGCAGCCGCGTCGCCTGCTTCTTCTGGGCGCAGTCGATGGTCCGCGACGACGGCGAGCGCCGGCTGCTCTTCCAGCTCGACAACGCGGTCCAGTCGCTGGTCGCCGACAAGGGCAACGCCGACCTGACGGTGATCGCGCTCACCGGCATCTACCACAACCTCCTTCGCCGCTGGGCTGACGCCTAGGCAGACGACCCATACGCTCCCCCAACGATGACGCTTGACGAATCTGCGAACGACTCGCATTAGCTGTTCCAACGCGAATGCTTCGCAATATCGGGGACGGCTAATGATCGAACGGGGCGACACCAAGACTTCCGGCACGGGTTTTCTGGCGCTGGCATGCGTGGGGTTCGTATCGTCGGCAATGGGCGTGGCGCCCGCGCATGCGCAGGACTCATCCGACCCCGAGAAGGCCGACAAGGCCGATCCCGCCACGGCACGCCGCCTCAAGGGCGTCACCGTCACCGACAGCGCGATCGACGAGAGCTACAAGGCCGACGTCGACGACACGCCGAAGTTCACCGGCGCGCTGCTCGACACGCCGCGCTCGGTCGTCGTCGTGCCGAAGCAGGTGATCAAGGACACCGGCTCGGCGACGCTGGTCGAGGCGCTGCGCACCGTCCCCGGCATCACCTTCGGCGCGGCCGAGGGCGGCAACCCGATCGGGGACCGTCCGTTCATCCGGGGCTTCGACAGCCAGGGCTCGACCTACCTCGACGGCGTCCGCGACATCGGCGCGCAGACCCGCGAGGTCTTCGACACCGAGCAGATCCAGGTCGTCCGCGGTTCGGACTCGACCCTGGGCGGGCGCGGCAGCGCCGGCGGCACCTTGAACATCGTCTCGAAGATGCCGCGCAACCGCGACTTCGCCGAAGGCTCGGTCAGCTACGGCACCGACAATTACAAGCGCGTCACTGCCGACGTGAACGCCAAGATCGCCGACACCATCGGGGTCCGCATCGACGCCATGTGGCACGATCAGGATTTCGCCGGCCGCGACGCGATCTTCGCCAAGCGCTGGGGCGTCTCGCCGTCGATCACCATCGGCCTCGGGACGCCGACGCGGCTGACGCTGAAATACTATCACCTCGACACCGACGAGCTGCCCGACAGCGGCCTGCCCTATGCCTACACGATCGGCAACGCGCCGGGGACGGGCGACATCTACAGCGCGCCGGTGCTCGGCAGCTTCACGACGATCGGCAGCACTACAGGCACGGTCAAGCGCAGCACTTTCTACGGCCTCAAGAACCGCGACTTCCGCGACAGCGCGCAGGACCAGGCGACCGCCCGCTTCGAGCACGACTTCGGCAACGGCGTCACCTTCCGCAACACCGCCCGTTTCTCTCGCACCACGCAGGAGTACAGCTTCCTGCTGCCCGACGACAGCACCGGCAACGTCTACGGCACCAGCGCGACGCCGAGCGCGGCCAACCTCGGCCAGACCGGCGGCTACGTCTGGCGGCGCGCCAACACGCGCTATGGCTACACCGACGGCCTCGTCGATCAGGCCGATGTCTACGGCACCTTCAAGACAGGCGGCATCGAGCATAATTTCTCGGCCGGCGTCGAGCTGTCGTTCGAGAAGGCGTCGCGCGGCGCGCTGGTCATCGCCACCGGCTCGACGATCACCCCGCGCTGCAACCCGCAGACCGTGGCGCGCTATTATTGCACCAGCCTGTTCAACCCGAACCCGAACGACCCCTTCGTCAACTACGCCAGCGACACCTCGAACGTGCCGACCCCGATCGTGCGCGGCGCGCCGGCGACGCGGACGATCAACGACGCGACGACCAAGGCCGCCTACGCCTTCGACTCGATCAGCCTTACCCCGGCGCTGATCCTAAACCTCGGTGCGCGCTACGACGATTTCGACACGAGCGTGAGGCTGCCCGTGACCAACGGAGTCCGCCCGGAGATCAACCGCCGCGACAAGCTGTTCAACTACCAGGCGGGCCTCGTTTACAAGCCGACCGCCAACACCAGCCTCTATGCCTCCTACGCAACGTCCGCGACGCCGCCGAACAGCCTGATCGGCGAAGGTCAGGAGGCGAACGGCCTCGGCACGATCGCCGCAGGCCTGACGCCGGCCCAGCAGGCCGCGGCACTCGCCGCGCTGCAGCTCGCGGCGAGCGACGCGCTCAAGGTCGAGAAGACCAGGTCCTACGAGGCCGGCGCCAAGGCCGATCTGTTCAACGAGGCGCTTTCGCTCAACCTCGCGGTCTTTCGCACGGAGACGCGGAACGCTCGCGCCGTCGGCGACAACAACACCGTCCAGTATATCGGCGAGCGCCGCATCAATGGCGCGGAGTTCGGCATCAACGGCAACATCACCAGGACGCTCTCGGTGTTCGGCGGCTACTCCTACCTCGACGCGAAGATCACCGACGGCGGGTTCACCGCACTGGCGGTCGCGGCGAACGGCGCCGCGCCGGCGACGACCGTTCAGGTCGTCTCGGTCAACACCGGCAAGCGCTTCCCGCAGACCGCCAAGCACAGCGGCTCGCTGTTCGCGACGTGGAAGCCGATCCCCAAGCTCAGCCTTGGCGGCGGCGCCTTCTACACGAGCCGGGTGTTCGGCGGTTACGCCGACAATCGAGCCGCGACGCAGACCGCCGCCGGCGTTATCACCGCCACCCCGGCGACCAAGGTGCTTTACCGCACCATCCCGGGCTACGTCCGCTTCGACGCGACCGCGGGGTATGAGATCAACGATCACTTCGACGTCAGGGTGAACGTCCAGAACCTGACGAACAAGGACTATTTCAGCCAGGCCTATTCGAACCACTACGCCGCGATCGCCCCGGGTCGCTCGGCCTTCGTGACGCTCAACTTCAAATATTGAGCCGCTGCTATAACCCAAACCCGCTCATCCCGAGCGAAGTCGAGGGACGCATGGCCTCTCCGTGCGTCCCTCGACTTCGCTCGGGATGAGCGGCGTGGGAGGTAGATGACGTTGGATATCGACCTCGACGCGCTCACCGCCGAAGAGCTCGCCGCGCGTCTTTCCGCGCCCCCCGCCGAACGGGCCGCCTTCGTCCGCGCCGCCGCCGAGGCGGGGATCGCGGAGGCGCAAGCGGTCTACGGCCAGATGCTGCTCGACGGCGCGGGGGTGGAGGCTGACCCGCGGGCCGCCTTCGCCTGGTTCTCGAAGGCCGCCGGCGCGGGCCATGCGATGGCGATCAACATGGTCGGGCGCTGCTACGACCTCGGCTGGGGCGTGCCCGTCGACAAGGCGGCCTCGGCGCGCTGGTTCCGGGCCGCCGCCGAGCGCGGGCTCGAATGGGGCCTCTACAATTACGCGACCTCGCTCGCTCTCGGCGCCGGCGTCCCCGAAGACCGCCCGGCGGCGCTCGACCTGTTCCGCCAGGCGGCGGCGCTCGGCAACGCCAAGTCGATGAACTACATCGGCAGCTTCCACGAGGACGGCTGGGTCGTCGCGCGCGACCTGGCGGCGGCGAAGTTCTGGTATGCGGGCGCGGCCGACGGCGGCGACTTCCGCGGCCAGTTCAACCTCGCCCGGCTGCTCGCCGACGAAGGGCGGATCGACGAGGCGCTCGGCTGGCTGCGCCGCGTTCCGGAAACCGCCCACGCCGCGTTCCTCGCCAAGGCCGCGGCATGGCTCAGCGCCTCACCGCATGAGGCGCTTCGCGATGCCGCCGTCGACTATGTCTCAAACGCTGCAAATGCGATTGATTAGCAATACCATTCGCGCTAAGCCCTGATCATGGCAACGCTCGCCGTCCAGTTCCAGTCCGCGCCGCTTCGTTCGAAGCCGTCGCCCGCGCTCACCCTGGTGCCAGCCGCGCCCTACGAACCCGGCGCGCGCTTCTCCGACCGCAAGTCGACGAACTGGCGAGTCGTCGGCGTCGTCGCCGCCGCGCATGTCGCGCTCGGCGCCTTGCTCCTCGCGACCGGCACGGTGCGCCTTCCGGCGCCCGAGAAGCCGGTGATGGTCAGCATGATCCCCGACCTCGCGCCGCCAAGCCCGCCCCAACAGGTCGATATCCCGCTCGATCCGGTTCCGGTCGAAGTCTTCATCCCTGACGTTCTCGTCGAATCGCCGATCGCGCGGCCGACGCCGATCGCCGTCACCAACCTTCCCGCGCCGCCGAAGGTCGTGCCGCCGCCGTCGGTCGCGACCTCGAACGGCTCGCCCGTCGCGGCCCCCGTGACGCCGCCCGATTTCGATGCCGACCAGCTCGACAATCCCGCGCCGCGCTACCCGGCGCTGTCGCGGCGCAACCACGAGCAGGGCACCTCGACGCTCAAGGTGCTGGTCTCGCCCGACGGCCGTGCCGAGCAGTTGGCGGTCGCGACGAGCAGCGGCTTCAGCCGGCTCGACGCCGCCGCGCTCGACACCGTCAAGCGCTGGAAATTCCTGCCCGCGAAGCAGGCGGGCAAGCCCGTCGCGGCCTGGGTGCTGGTGCCGGTCACCTTCGCGCTCGGTTAGAATTCAGGGGCATCATGGCGAGCATCAAGGGCGCGCGGGCGCTGTGGTTTCAGGTCCACAAGTGGCTCGGCCTCGCGCTGGTCATCCTGATCATTCCGCTCAGCCTCAGCGGCGCGCTTCTGGTGTGGCCGGATTTCACCGACTCGCTGTTCAACCCTCAGCGCTATGCGGTCTCCGGCGGCGTCGCCAGGCCTGTCTCGGCCTATGCCGAGGCGGCGAAGGCGGCGCTGTCGCCCGGCGACTCCATCGCCTCGATCCGCCTGCCGGACGGAAAAGGCCCCGTCATCGTCAGCGCCAGCCCGGCGAAGAAGCGCGGCGGCGATGAGCCGCGCCGCGCCGGCCCGCCGCGCCGCATCTCGGTCTGGCTCGATCCCGCGACCGCCAGGGTGCTGGACAAGGACGACGGCGCCTCGCTGGGCTTCACCCGCTTCATGCACCAGCTCCACGGCAGCCTGCTGATCCCCGGCATCGGCCGCAAGGTCGTAGGCTGGATCGGCTGGGCGATGTTCGTCTCGTCGCTCACCGGCATCTGGCTGTGGTGGCCGACGATCGGCAAGGTCGCGCGCGGCCTGCGCTGGAAGCGCCAGCCGACGACCAACGCCAACCTCCACTACACGATCGGTTTCTGGATCGCGGTGCCGCTCGCCATCCTGTCGTTCACCGGCGCCTACATCTCCTTCCCCGACTTCTTCCGCGGCCTTGAAGGCGGCGCGAAGTCTGGAGAGCAGCGCGGCGGCCCCGGCGCGCGGCGCGGCGCCCGGCCGCTCGCGAACACCAACCTGACGATCGACGCCGCCATCGCCGCCGCGAAGCTGCCGGGCGTCGTCTCCGTCCGCTACCCGACCACCGCCGACGCGGCCTGGGCGATCGCGGGCAAGGACGATGCCTCGGTCTCGGTCGACGACGCCACCGGCGCCGCCGCGCCGGCCGATGGCCCGCAGCGCAGCGGCCTCGCCCGCACGATGCGCGAACTCCACGACGGCCACGACTACAATGTCGTCTGGCAGATCGTCGTCTTCCTGGGCGGCATCGCGCCCGCCGTCCTCGGCGTCACCGGAGTCATCATGTGGCTTCGCACCCGCGTCTGGCGCGGCAAGGTCGTCGCACGGCGTTGACGCGCTCCACACCCCGTGCGAACCCGCGCGAATGAAGCGCACGACCGGCCAGGACCGCACGATCACCAAGGGCTGGCGCCCCGCGACGCAGGCGGTGCGCGGCGGCACCGCGCGCTCGGAGTTCGGCGAGACTTCCGAAGCCATTTTCCTGACCTCGGGCTACGCCTACGAGGACGCCGAGGAGGCCGCCGCGCGCTTCCGCGGCGACCGTCCGGGCATGACCTATTCGCGCCTGCAGAACCCGACGGTGCAGATGCTGGAAGAGCGTCTCTGCCTGATGGAGGGCGCCGAGGCCTGCCGGACGATGGCGACCGGCATGGCGGCGATGACCGCCGCGCTGATGAGCCATCTGTCGGCGGGCGACCATCTCGTCGCGGGCGCCGCGGCCTTCGGCTCGTGCCGCGTGCTGACCGACACCATCCTGCCGCGCTTCGGCGTCGAGACGACGGTCGTCGATGCGCGCGACACCGATGCCTGGGCGAAGGCGCGCCGCCCGAACACCCGCGCCTTCTTCTTCGAGACGCCCGCCAACCCGACGATCGACATCGCCGACATCCGCGCCATTTCCGACATCGGTCATGACGCCGGCGCGCTCGTCGTCGTCGACAACGCCTTCGCATCGCCGGTCCTGCAGCGCCCGATCGAATTCGGGGCCGACGTCGTCGCTTACTCCGCGACCAAGCTGATGGACGGCCAGGGCCGGGTGCTCGGCGGGGCCGTGCTCGGGCCGGCCGAGTGGATGGAGAAGACGCTGCTCGCCTTCACCCGGCACACCGGGCCGAACCTGTCGCCATTCAACGCCTGGGTCATCCTGAAGAGCCTCGAGACGCTCGACCTGCGTGTCCGGCGCGCCTGCGACAATGCGCTCGCCGTCGCGCGCTTCCTCGACGGGCGCGGCATCGGCGTGCGCTATCCCGGGCTTCCGAGCCACCCGCAGCACAATCTCGCGATGGCGCAGATGGCGGCCGGCGGCACGATCATGGCGCTCGACCTCGCCGGCGGACGGGACCGCGCCCATGCGCTGCTCGACGCGCTGGCGCTCATCGACATCTCCAACAATGTCGGCGACTCGCGCTCGCTGATGACCCATCCGGCCACCACAACGCACTACAGCGTGTCGGCCGATACCCGCGCCGCGATGGGCATCGGCGAGGGCATGCTCCGGCTTTCAGTGGGCCTCGAAGACCCGCAGGACGTCATCGACGACCTCGGCCAGGCGCTTACGGCGGCCGGCCTGTGAACATCCTGTTCGCTTATGCCGAGACGACGCGCGATGTCACCGTCCGCGTCTCGCCCTCCTTCCTCGCCGACCAATCGGGCGGCGGGCGATGGGTCTGGTCCTACCACATCCGGCTGGAGAACGGCGGCGACGAGGCGGTGCAGCTCATCTCCCGCCACTGGATCATCACCGACGGCCGCGGCCGCACCGAGGAGATCGAGGGCCCCGGCGTCGTCGGCGAGCAGCCGATCATCGAGCCCGGCCGCTCCTTCGACTACGTCTCCGGCTGCCCGCTCCCGACCCCCTCCGGCACGATGCGCGGCACCTACCAGATGGTCGACTCGAACGGCCGCCCGTTCGAGATCGCGATCCCGGCGTTTTCGCTCGACAGCCCGCAGGGACGCAGCCGGGTGAATTAGGTGAAGGCCATCCCGGCTTTCCCGCCGTCGCCGAGCACATGGCTATGGACGAGGCTGTCGCCGCTGGCCCGTTTCGCCGCGACGAAGCCTCGCGGCGAAAGGCCGGCCAGCGCCTTGAAATCGTTGTGCAGGTGGGCGTCGTCGAAATATTCCAGGCGGATGTCGCCGGGATAGCGCCGGCCCCACGGCTGGGGGTGGATCGCCCGCACCAGCCGGTTGAAGCGCGCGACACGCAGCAGCTGCTTGGGCGAGCAGCCGATGTCGGCCCGGAAGCGGTTCCGAAGCGTACGCTCGCTCAGGCCGTAGCGCCCCGCCACGTCGGCTACCCGCCCCGCCAGCCGGTTCGAGGCGATCGCGTCGGCGATGCCCGCCGCTCCGTCCGGCCGTCGCCCGTCGCGGCGCGGCAAGCGGCGGAACGCCGCTTGGACCAGCCCGACTCGATCGTCGAAGCTCGCCAGCCGCCGCGCCTGCGCGAACGCCTGCCGATCGTCCCCGCCCAGCGCCGGGGCGAGATCGAGGCAGCGGCCGGCGGCGGCCGGCGCCAAGTCCGGCGCCAGCGCCGCCGCGCCCCGGAAGGTCAGCACCGCGACGAAGGCGTGGAGGCGTCCGGCGGGGCGCGTCAGGCGCGCCTCGCCGGACGCGCCCCATAGCGAGACGCGCGGCATCGGCTCGAGCCCGTCCGGACCCTGTACGCCGTAATCGGCGCCGAGCGTCAGGTGAAGGAGGGGGGTCGCCAGCGGCAGTTCCAGCGACATCCCGACCGGCGTCTCGTCCCGCCGCTCCGCGAAGCCCCGGATGAAGGGCGCCAAGTCGTCGTCGGCGGCGCGCCATCGCAATGTCATCGCCCGCAACCGTCCCTCCCTCATTTTTCCGATTTTTCCAAGCCTAGCGCCTCGGCGCGCCGTATCAACGGCCGAATGCGGGAGGGAGCGGCCATGACGTTCGAGGAGATGAGGGCGGATTTCATCGTTCGCCGGCGCGGATCGGTGTCGCTGCCGATGACCGGCGCGATCAACTACGGCGCGGCGGTACTCCTCAGCCTGTGGGTGGAGCCGCGCTATCACAATCTCGTCCTGACGATCTGCTTCTGGGCGATCATGCCGGTGGGCGCGCTGATCTCGCGGCTGAGGGGGGAGGAGATGGCCTCACCGCCCGGCAACCCGCTCTTCCGCCTGTCCGCCATGGCGCGGGTCATGGCGCTTGCGACCTGGGCGATCCACATCCCGGTGTGGATCTACGCGCCGTCGCTGTTTCCGCTCACCGTCGGTATCGGCTTCGCGCTGCACTGGGTGGTCTTCTCCTGGACGATCGGCCATCCGGCCGGTCTCGTCCACCTCGCGATGCGAGTCGTCTTCGTGCTCGCCGCCTGGCACCTCTGGCCCGGCAACCGGATGGGCGCCGTGGCCGCCGGCGTCGCGCTCGCCTACGCCATCTCGGTGGTGCAATTGCGCCGAATCCGCTGGAGCGAACGCTTGGGCCTCCCCGCCGACGCGTTGTCGCGCCGCACCGGCTGAAGCACTGTTCAATTGAGTCAGCGGCGTGGGTTAAATCGCTTCGAAAGCCTTCTGGACGTGAATAAGCAGGCAAGTCGACTTGCGGTTCTAGCGGCCTTCGCCGCCCTGAGCGCCTGCGCTGCGGCGCGCCCTCCGGCCGTCGCCCCGATTCCCGTCGTGCGCTCGTCGCTCTACCTGCGGGACGGCGCGCGGCATCGCGTCGTTCCGGTCGCGCTATACCGCTCGGCGCGCGACCGCGCCCCCCGGCCGCTCGCCGTTCTGTCGCACGGCTACGGCGGCGCCAATACCGCCTACGGCTTCATCGCCGAGGCCCTGGTCCGCCGCGGCTATGTCGTCGCCTCGATCCAGCACGTCGAGCGGCCCGGCGACCCGCCGATGGCCAGCGCCGGCCCGGACCTCGCCGAACGCCGCCGCCCGGTCTGGCAGATCGGCGCCGACACCATCCTGTTCGTCATCGGCCAGCTCCGCGAGCAGGGCGTCGCGTCGCGGCGGTCCAGGGTGCTGCTACTCGGCCATTCGAACGGCGGCGACATGACGATGCTGTTCGCCGCCGAGCATCCCGGGCTGGTCTCCATCGCGCTCTCGCTCGACAATCGCCGCATGCCGCTGCCGCGCGTCCGGCGTCCGCACATCTGTTCGATCCGCTCCAGCGATCAGCTCGCCGACCCCGGCGTGCTGCCCGGCGACGCCGAAGCCGCGTCGCTGCGCATGATGATCGCCCCGGCGCCGGTGAAGCATAACGACCTGGGGGACGGCGCGACCGAAAGCCAGAAGCAGGCCGTCCTCACGTTGCTGGACGCCTGTCTGGACGGATCGAAGTAGCATGCAGCCGGTGCCGGGGAGGGCGACACGATGGGGATGTCGCGTGAAGTTTGACAACTTCCAGCGCTTTCACGCGGCCGGAGCGGGGCGAATCGCGGCAACCTCTTGGCTCCGCACCCGGTTCGCTCCTACAACGTCGTTCATGCGCAAGATCCTCTCGTTCGCCCTCGCCGCGCTGGCGCTCTCCGCCACCGCCCTTTCCGCCCGCCCGTTCACGCCCGAGGATCTCGTCGGCCTCGACCGGCTGACCGAGCCGGCCGTGTCCGCCGACGGCCATTGGGCGGCGTGGGCGCTGCGCGAGACCGACTTGAAGGCCAACAAGGGCCGCACCGACCTGTTCGTCCTCGACCTGACCGCGAAGAACGCGCGGCCGCAGCGCTTCCAGGCGTCGGCGAGCACCAACGAATCCTCGCCCGCCTTCTCGGCTGACGGCCGCACGCTGTTCTTCCTGTCGACTCGCTCGGGCGGCTCGCAGATCTGGTCGGCGCCGCTCGCCGGCGGTTCGGCGCGGCAGGTGACCAAGCTTCCGGTCGATGTCGGCGGCTTCGCGCTCAGCCCGCGCGGCGACCGCGTCGCGGTCTGGGCGGAGGCCGACGTCAACTGCGACGACCTCGACTGCGCCGCCGCGAAGGCGCGCGCGACGCCGAACGGCACCGGGCGCCGCTTCGACCAGCTCTTCGTCCGCCACTGGGACGCCTATTACGGCGCGGCGCGCTCGCGCCTCTACACCGTCCCGCTGAACGGCGGCGTCGCTGCGGGAAACGCGACGCTCGTTTCCGCCGGCCTGATCGGCGACGTGCCGTCGAAGCCCTCGGGCGGCGGCGAGGAGCTTGGCTGGGCGCCCGACGGCCGGACGCTCTACTTCGCGCTCCGCGAGGCCGGCCGCACCGAGCCGTGGTCGACCAACCTCGACATCTTCGCCGTGGCGGCGGACGGCTCGTCGAAGCCGGTCAACCTCACGGCCGACAAGCGCGGCGTCGACAATTTCCCCGCCGTCTCGCCCGACGGCCGGACGCTCGCCTGGGCGTCGATGGCGCGGCCGGGCTACGAGGCGGATAAGCTGACGGTATGGCTGCGCGACCTCGTTACCGGCACGACCCGCGCGCTGACCGACAAATGGGACCGCTCGGTCGATACGCTGGCCTGGTCGCCCGACAGCCGCTCGCTGCTCGTCACCGCCGGCGACATCGGCCAGGTGCCGCTGTTCCGCATCGACGTCGCCACCGCGAAGGTGACTCGCCTCACTGGCGCCGGCCACGTCTCGGCTGTGCTGCCGACCGCGAAGGGCGTCTATCTCGCGATGGACAGCCTGACGCGTCCGTCGGAGCTCTACCGCCTCGCGCCGAGCCCCGTCCGCGTCACCGATGTGGCGGGCGCCGCGCTGACCGGCATCGACATGGGAACGCCCGAGCAGTTCAGCTTCAAGGGCGCCGGCGGCGACACCGTCTACGGCTGGGTCGTCAGGCCCGCCGGCCTGGCTGAGGGAGCGAAGGCGCCCGTCGCCTTCCTGATCCATGGCGGACCGCAGGGCTCGTTCGGAAACAGCTGGTCCTATCGCTGGAATCCCTTGGCCTGGGCGGGCCACGGCTACGCCGTCGTCACCGTCGATTTCCACGGCTCGACCGGCTACGGCCAAGCCTTCACCGACGCGATCAACAAGGATTGGGGCGGCAAGCCGCTTGAGGATCTGAAGCTCGGCCTCGCCGCCGCGCTCAAGCGCTATCCGTGGGCCGACGGCGACAACGCCTGCGCGGCGGGCGGCAGCTACGGCGGCTTCATGATCAACTGGATCGCCGGCCACTGGACCGACCGCTTCAAATGCCTCGTCAACCACGACGGCATCTTCGACCAGCGGTCGATGTACTATGGCACCGAGGAGCTGTGGTTTCCCGAATGGGAGATGGGCGGGCCTTATTACCAGGCCGAGCAGACGTACGAGCGCTGGAACCCCGCCAATTCGGTCGAGAAGTGGAAAGACCCGATGCTCGTCATCCACAGCGAGAAGGATTATCGCGTCCCCGACATCCAGGGCATCATGACCTTCACCGCGCTCCAGCGGCGCGGCGTCGAGAGCCGCTACCTGACCTACCCCGACGAAAATCACTGGGTGCTGAAGCCCGCCAACAGCCTGCAGTGGCACCAGGAGGTGTTCGGCTGGCTCGACGAACATCTGAAAGCCCGATGAGCGACCTCCGGCGAGACGCGCTCGGCCTGTTCCTCAACGGCATCGTCGCGCGCTCGCGCCTGTCGGACGAGGAGCGCGAGGCGATCCTCGACCTGCCGGGCGAAGTTGCCCATGTCCGCGGCAATCACGATCTCGTCCGGCTCGGCGAGGTGGTCAACCGCACCTGCCTCGTCGTCGACGGCATGATGGCGCGCTTCGGCCAGACCCGCGACGGCCAGCGTCAGATTTCGGCGCTCTACATCCCCGGTGACATGCCCGACCTCCACTCCTTCGTCATTCCGCGCGCCAGCTGGGCGCTCACCGGGCTGACGCGGAGCACGGTGCTGCGCGTTCCGCACGGCGCGATCCGGAGCGTGACGGAGCGCTTTCCCAACATCGCCTCCGCCTTCTGGCGCCACTGCGCGCTGGACGCGTCGAGCACGACCGAATGGATCCTCAACATCGGCCGCCGCACCGCGCTGTCGCGAATCGCGCATCTGCTGTGCGAGATGGCGGCGCGTAACGAGCAGATCGGCCGGTTCACGGGCCTGAGCTTCCCGTTTCCCTTGACTCAAAGCCATCTCGGCGACGCGCTTGGCCTGACGCCGGTCCACGTCAACCGCATGCTCGGCCAGCTCAAGCGCGCCCATATCGTCGAGATCGCGAACCGCATCGTCCAGATCCACGACTGGAACGCGCTGGTCTCGGCCGCCGACTTCGATCCGGGCTACCTCCACCTCGACCATGCCGGCCGAAGCGCCGGCTAGATCGTCGCGCCGCCGTCGACGACGATCGCCTGGCCGTTGACATAGCTGCCGGCGTCCGAGGCAAGGAACACCGCCGCTCCGGCGATCTCGCGCGGCTCGCCGATGCGGCGCATCGGGTTGGTGCCGTTGACCAGCGCCGCCGCCTTGGGGTCCTCCCACAGCGCGCGGGCGAAATCGGTCCGGATCAGCCCCGGCGCGATGCAGTTCACCCGGACATTGTGCCGGCCGTATTCGACCGCGTAGTTGCGCGCGAGCTGGAAGTCCGCCGCCTTCGAGACGTTGTACGCGCCGATCGTTTCCGATCCGCGCAAGCCGCCGATCGACGAGACGATGACGATCGCGCCCTGCTTCCGCTCGATCATCCCGGGCGCCACTATCTGGATCAGCCAGTGGTTGGAGACGATGTTGTTGTCGAGAATCTTGCGGAACTGCTCGTCCGCGATGCCCGCCAGCGGCCCGTAATAGGGGTTCGACGCGGCGTTGCAGACGAGGATGTCGATCCGGCCGAACGCCTCTCGCGTGCCGTCGACCAGCGCCTGGAGGTTATCCTTCGACGAGATGTTGGCGGCGATCGCGATGGCGGCGCCCGCGCCATGCCGGGCGTTGATCTCCTCCGCCACCGCCCGGCAGGCGTCCTCCTTGCGGCTGGAGATCACCACCCGGGCGCCATGCGCCGCATATTCCTCCGCGATCGCCCGGCCGATGCCCTTCGAGGAGCCGGTGATGATCGCGACCTTGCCGGTCAGGTCGAACAGCGACATTCTTCTCTCCCCGATCGCGCGAGCGCGTTTGACGTCATCTATCAGTCGCGCCCGGTATGAAGAGCCTCCGCATTCGCTTAGGAGGCGAGACTCAATTGGTACTGGTGGGGATTTCCATGAGCGCGATGATCGACAGGGCGGGCTTGCGGGTGGCGGAGCGCCTGGTTCGCTTCATCGAGGAACGGGCGCTTCCCGGCACCGGAATCGAGCCGCAACGCTTCTGGGCCGGCGTCTCCGACATCTACGGCCGCTTCGCTCCCGAGAATAGCGCCCTCCTCGCCGTTCGGGACGATCTTCAGGCCCGGATCGACGCCTGGCACGAGGCGCGCGGGGGTGTGCCGATCGACCAGGCGGAGTATCAGGCCTTCCTCCGCGACATCGGCTATATCGTCCCGGAGCCGGCGCCATTCGCGATCACGTCCGGGAATGTCGACGACGAGGTCGCCCGCCTCGCCGGCCCGCAGCTGGTGGTGCCGTCGCTCAACGCCCGCTTCCTGCTCAACGCCGCCAACGCCCGGTGGGGCAGCCTCTACGATGCCCTCTACGGCACCGACGCGCTTCCCGGCGCGGCGAAGGCCGGCGGCTATGACGCGGAGCGCGGCGCCCAAGTCATCGCGCGCGCGAAAGCGTTCCTCGACTCCGCCGTACCGCTCGCGTCGGGTTCGTGGGCCAGCTTCGCCGGCGGCGAGCCCGCGCTGTCCGACCCTTCGCAGCTCGTCGGCCACGGCGGCGACAATTGGCTGTTCCGCCACAACGGCCTGCATGTCGAAGTCGTCGTCGACCGCGCCCACCCGATCGGTCGCGACGATCCGGCGGGAATCTCGGACGTCATCCTCGAATCGGCGCTGACGACCATCGTCGACCTCGAGGATTCGGTCGCCGCGGTCGACGCGGAGGACAAGGTGGCGGCCTATTCGAACTGGCTCGGCCTGATGAAGGGCGATCTGGAGGAGACCTTCGACAAGGGCGGCAGGTCGATGACCCGCCGGCTGAACGCCGATCGCGATTACACCGCCCCCGACGGCTCGGCGCTGACGCTCCCCGGCCGCAGCCTGCTGTTCGTCCGCAACGTCGGCCACCTGATGACGACGCCGGCGGTCTTGCTCGCCGACGGGTCGGAGGCGCCCGAGGGCATTCTCGACGGCATCGTCACCAGCCTGATCGCGATGCACGACCTGAGTGGGCAGGGGCGCTTCCGCAACAGCCGCGCCGGCTCGATCTACATCGTCAAGCCCAAGATGCACGGGCCGGCGGAGGCCGCCTTCACCAACCGGCTGTTCGACGCGATCGAGGACCTGCTCGGCCTCGCGCGCCACACCATCAAGGTCGGCGTGATGGACGAGGAGCGCCGCACCTCGGCCAACCTCGCCGGCTGCATCGAAGCGGTGAAGGGCCGCATCGTGTTCATCAACACCGGCTTCCTCGACCGCACCGGCGACGAGATGCACACCTCGATGCGCGCCGGCCCGATGGTGCCCAAGGCGCAGATGAAGGCGAGCGCCTGGATCAAGGCCTATGAGGACAGGAACGTCCTGATCGGCCTCGCCTGCGGCCTCTCCGGCAAGGCGCAGATCGGCAAGGGCATGTGGGCTGCGCCCGATCGCATGGCCGACATGCTGGAGCAGAAGATCGGCCACCCGAGGTCGGGCGCCAACACCGCCTGGGTGCCGTCGCCGACCGCCGCGACGCTCCACGCCATGCACTACCACCAGGTCGACGTCTTCGCGCGCCAGCGCGAGCTGGCGGACCAGCCGACGCCCGGCCTCGACGATCTGCTGACCATCCCGCTCGCCGCCGGCCGGAACTGGTCCGAGCAGGAGGTTCGCGACGAGCTCGACAACAATGCGCAGGGGATTCTCGGTTATGTCGTCCGCTGGATCGACCAGGGCATCGGCTGCTCGAAGGTGCCCGACATCCACGACATCGGCCTGATGGAGGACCGCGCGACGCTCCGCATCTCCTCGCAGCACATGGCGAACTGGCTGCTCCACGGCGTCGCCTCGGCGGCGGAGGTCGACGCCGCCCTCGCGCGCATGGCCGCGAAGGTCGACGCGCAGAACGCGGGCGATCCGCTCTACCGGCCGATGGCGGGCAACGAGGCGACGAGCCTCGCCTTCCGGGCGGCGCGCGCGCTGGTGTTCGAGGGTGTGGCGCAGCCCAACGGCTACACCGAGCCTCTCCTTCACCGTTTCCGGCGGGAGGCGAAGGCGCGCTAACCGACGAAAGCGAACGGACCGATGCTAGTTCCAACGTCCTATCCGGGTGTCTTTATCGAGGAGCGATCGATCGTCGGCGTTCCGACATCGATCGCAGCGTTCGTTGGCGCCGCCGCCGCCGGCCCGATGGACGAGGCCGTCACCTGCCGGAGCGCCGCCGAGTTCGAGCGGCAATTCGGGACGCCGATCCCGGCCAGCTTCCTGGCTGACGCCGTCCGCGACTTCTTCGCCAATGGCGGAGCGGAGTGCCGCGTGGTGCGGCTTGCCGCCGTGCCCGGCGATCCCGGCTTCGCGGCGGCGCTGGCGGGCGATGGCATCGGCACCGGCGTCTATGCGCTCGACCGGGCCGAGCCATTCAACCTGCTCAATGTCCCTGGTTGCGCCGATCCGGCGCCGCTCGCGGCCCTGCAGGCGTTCTGCCGCGCGAGGCTCGCCTTCCTGCTGGTCGATTCCGTCGACGGTCAAACATCCGCCGGGGCCAGGATGACCGCCGCTCCACCGGTCGCGCTGACCGGGCCGGACGCCGTCAACGCGGCCTATTATTTCCCTTGGATCGTCGGGACGGCAGGCGTTCGCCCGCCGTGCGGCGCGGTTGCCGGCATTTATGCCCGGACGGACGCGAGCCACGGCGTGTGGAAAGCCCCGACCGGGACGGATGCCCGGCTGGACGGAAATTCGGCGCCGATCCTGACGATCACCGACGCCGAGAACGGCGCGCTCAACTCGCAGGGCGTCAACTGCATCCGCGCCTTTCCGGCGCGAGGCACGCTCGTCTGGGGCGCGCGGACCCTGCGCGGGGCGGACGGTATGGCGTCCGAATGGAAATATGTGCCGGTGCGGCGAACCGCGCTGTTCATCGAGGCGAGCCTTGAAGCCAGCCTGAAGTGGACGCTGTTCGAGCCGAACGACGAGCGCCTGTGGTCGCAAATCCGTCTTTCCGCCGGCACCTTCATGAACGCGCTTTTCCGCCAGGGCGCATTTCAGGGCGCATCGCCGCGCGAGGCTTATTTCATCAAATGCGATGCTACGACGACTACGGCCGCCGATATCGGCGCAGGCTTCGCGAACTTAGTGGTTGGTTTTGCCCCGCTAAAGCCGGCGGAGTTCATCGTCATCACGCTGCAACTGGCGACGAGCGCGCCATAGGCACTTTGCGAGCGGAAAATGGCTCCCCGGGTAGGATTCGAACCTACGACCATCCGATTAACAGTCGGATGCTCTACCGCTGAGCTACCGAGGAATGCGCGGCGGGCGCTATAACAAGCGGCTGTCCGGCTGCCAACCGAAAAGGGCGCGGGCGGTCAGGTCAGGAACTGCTCCATCACGATCCGGTCGTCGAGCGCATATTCCGGGTCGAACAGCAGCTCCAGCGAGATCGAGCGGTCGGTCGAGACGCGGACGGTCGACACCTCGCGAACCTCGACCTGGTCGGCAACCGCGCTGACCGGCCGCTTGGCAGCTTCGAGCACGCGAAACTCGACGACCGAATTCGCCGGGATCAGCGCGCCGCGCCAGCGCCGTGGGCGGAACGGCGAGATCGGGGTCAGGGCGAGCAGGTCGCTCGACAGCGGCAGGATCGGGCCCTGGGCCGAGAGGTTGTAGGCGGTCGAGCCGGCCGGCGTCGCGACCAGCACGCCGTCGCAGGCGAGCTCGGACATCCGCACCCGCCCGTCGATCGCGATCTCGATCTTGGCCGCCTGCCGCGTCTCGCGGAGCAGCGAGACCTCGTTGATCGCCGGGCTGCTGATCCGCTCTCCCCCGATCGTCACCGCTTCCATCGCCAGCGGGTGCAGCACGAACGGCCGCGCCTTGGCGATGCGCTCAATGAGGCCGGTCGGCTCCCAGCCGTTCATCAGGAAGCCCACGGTGCCAAGGTTCATTCCATAGACCGGGCACGGCCGCTTCTCGCCGAGCATGGTGTGCAGCGTCTGCAGCATGAAGCCGTCGCCGCCAAGCGCCACGATAAGATCCGACTCCTCGATCGGCGCCCAGTCATAGAGCGCCCGCAGCTCCTCGGCGGCGCCCTCGGCCGCCTCGGTCGGCGAGGCGACCAGCGCCATCCGCCGGCTCGGCGTCATCCGCCGGTAACGCTCATGTGCCGCGCCACGGCCGGCGCGGCGTTCCGAACGATGCGGAAGTCGTGCCCCTTGGGCTTGCGCGCGATCGCATGGCCGATCGCCGCGTCGAGCGCCCCGTCGTCGGGCGAACCGCGCAGCGCCTCGCGCAGGTCGGCGGCATCGTCCTGCCCCAGGCACATGTAGAGCTTGCCCGTTACGGTCAGCCGGACGCGGTTGCAGTCGTCGCAGAAATTGTGGCTGAGCGGGGTGATGAAGCCGATCCGGCCATCCGTCTCGGCGACGCGCATGTACCGCGCCGGCCCGCCGGTGCGTTCGGCGATCGGCGCCAGCGTGTAGCGCTCCGCCAGCTCGGCGCGGACCCTGGCGAGCGACAGGAAGCGGTCGGCGCGGTCCTCGGCGACCGCGCCCATCGGCATCGTCTCGATGAAGGTCAGGTCGTGCCCCTCCGCGCCGCACCAGTCGACCATCGCCGCGAACTCGTCGTCGTTGACGCCGGCCATCGCCACCATGTTGATCTTGACGCGCAGGCCCGCGGCCTTCGCCGCGGCGATTCCCGCCAGCACCGGTGCGATCTCGCCACGCCGGGTGATCGCGCGGAAGCGATCGGGGTCGAGCGTGTCGAGACTGACGTTGAGGCGCTCCACGCCCGCATCCGCCAGCTCGCCGGCGAAGCGTGTCAGCTGGCTGCCGTTGGTCGTCAGCGTCAGCTCGTCGAGGCCCTGCCCGAGGTGGCGGGCGAGCGACCGCACCAGCGTCATGATGCCGCGCCGGACCAGCGGCTCGCCGCCGGTCAGGCGGAGCTTGCGGACGCCGCGGCGAACAAATGCCGACGCGAGGCGGTCGATCTCCTCGAGGCTCAGCACCTCGGCTTTCGGCAGGAAGGTCATGTCCTCCGCCATGCAATAGGTGCAGCGGAAGTCGCAGCGGTCGGTGACCGAGACTCGCAGGTAGCTGATGCGCCGGCCGAACGGATCGGTCAGGCGGCTTTCAGCTTCGTTTAACGGCACGGCGCCCATGGTGGACATATGCGGTGCGCCCGCCACCCTGTCCAGACGACCGTCCATCTGGCCGATGGACGGATGGCCGGCGACCGCGCATGGTGATAGCGAGGACTGTCAATGGCGAGCGAAGATCGACAAGCGCCTGTGCTGCTCGTCTCGCCCGGCGACGGCGAGGTTCTGGCGGCCGCGATGGAGGCCGACGGCCGGGCCGTTGATCGCGCCGGCGCGCTTCGTGACCTTCCGGCGCTTTTCGCCGCTTCGCCCGCCGTGATCGTTGTCGTCGATGCCCGCGAGCAGATGGCGCGCGCCCTGACGATGGCCCGCCTGCTCGCCGGGGATGTCGAGGAGCGGGGGGCCGCGATGCTCGTGCTCGTCGCCGACGCCGCTTCGGCGTCCGCCGCCTATCAGAACGGCGCGACGCACTTCCTGCCCGGCCCGATCGACGACGCGACTCTGGAACAGGCGCTTTATTACGCCGACCGCTACGTCCGCCGCCTTCGCATGGGCGGGGTCAACGCCGCGCTGGTCAGCGCGCAGGCGGCGCTTGTTGGCAGCGCGCGCTGGGAATGGACCGTCGGGACGGCGGGCGTGACGCTTTCCCCGGCGCTCGCCGCGATGGTCGGGCAGAAATCGGGTCTGGTGCCCGTGGAGCAGGTCATGCGCCGCGTGCCGACGGCGGATCGCGAGAAGACGATGAACGCGGTGCGGCGGCTGATGATGTCGAACGTCTCGGGTGACGTCGAGCATGCGATGAACGTCGATGGCCGCACACGGAACGTTATCCACCACATCCGCCCGCGCTACGATGCCCAAGGCAATATCGCGGGCATCACCGCGACGGTGGAGGATGCCGATGCGATGGCGCTCGACCGCCGCCTCTCGGCGCATTTCGACCCGGTCAGCGGCCTGGCCAACCAGCGCTACGCCCAGGCCTGGGTCGACCAGCTGCTCGGCGGCCGCAGCACGCTGGACCCGGCCTGCGCGGTCGTGCTGATCGCCATCAGCAGATTCGAGGCGATCAACGCCGGCTATGGCCGCGCGATCGGCGATGCCGCGATTCAGGCGATCGGCCGCAGCCTGCGCCGCCTCGCCGAGCAAGCGGCGTCCGCCGACCGCTCGCTCACAGCGCGCTTCAGCGGCGCCGAGTTCGCGGTCGCCTTCGCGGCGCCGGTCGACACGGATGCGATGGAGGCCTTCTGCCGGGCGGTCGCCCAGCTGGTCGAGCGGCCTTTCATCGTCGGCGCCCGCGTCCTTCACCTGTCATGCCGGATGGGAGTCGCGCTGGGCGAAGCCTCGCTCGGCAGCGCCGACGCGCTTTTCCGCCGGGCGACCGCCGCGCTGACGCTCGCCAAGCGCGGCGAGCCCAATACCTGGCAGATCGTCCGCGAAGGCGATTCGAACGAGGATCCGACGCGCGCCGCGGGCCTCCAGACCGACCTCCGCCGTGCCCTCGGCAACGTCAGCGACGAGGTCGAGGCGCTGTTCCAGCCCCAGGTCGAGATCGCCACCAGCCGGATCATCGGGGTCGAGGCGCTGGTGCGCTGGCGGCACCCGACGCTCGGCTATTTGTCAGCCGAAACCGTACTCGAAACCGCCGAGGCGGCCGAACTGATGCCGCGCCTCGGCCGCCATGTCATGCGCCGCGCCCTGACCGAGGCGGTAAGGTGGGGGGGTGCGCTCGCCGACCTCAGAATGTCGATCAACGTCACTGCTCATGATCTGCGGGTTCCCGACTTCGAGGAAGCGGTGATCGCGACGCTGGCGGAGACAGGCTTTCCCGCGAAGCGTCTCACCCTGGAGATCGTCGAGAGCGGGCTGATGGAGGATATCGAGCGCGCCGCGGTTTTGCTCTCGCGTCTGCGCGAGCGTGGCATCAAGATCGCGATCGACGATTTCGGCACGGGCTATTCGTCGCTCGCCTATCTGAAATCACTGCCGGTCGACACGCTGAAGGTCGACAAGGCGCTGATCACCGACCTGTCGGGCACCGCGCGCGACCGGGTGATCGTGCGCGGCGTCGTCGACATGGCGCGCTCGCTCGGCATCGGGGTGGTCGCCGAAGGCGTCGAGACGCACGAGCAGCTGGAGCTGGTGGTGCGCGAAGGCTGCAACTGGTTCCAGGGCTACCTCTGCTCGCGGCCCTTGAGCGCGGAGGCGCTGGTGCAGTTCATCCCCGACTGGCAGGCCCGCGCCGCGGCGGCTTAGACCTTCGCTGGCGCGCCCATGCGAGCGACCTTGGCGAGTCCCTTCGACAGCTGCAACGCGCCGTGCAGCCGCGCTTCCGGGCCGCCCCAGTCGCGCTGGACGACGAGCTTCTGGTCGGGGCGAAGCTTCGCGGTGCCCTTCAGGCGATGGATGTAGTCGACGAGGCCGCCCGGATTGGGGAACTGGTCGCCCTGGAAGGTGACGACCGCGCCCTTGGGGCCGGCGTCGAGCTTGGCGATGCAGGCGATCTTGCAGTTGAGCTTGGTCTCGATGACCGAGACGAGGTGCTTCACCTCGGCGGGGAGCGGGCCGAAGCGGTCGATCAGCTCGGCGGCGAAGCCCTCGACCGCCGCCTTGTCCTCCAGCTCGTTGATCCGGCGGTAGAGCGCCATGCGGAGGTTCAGGTCGGGGACGTAGTCCTCCGGGATGAGCACCGCCGCGTCGACGTTGATCTGCGGCGAGAAGGCGTCCTCGGGCGGCTTCAGCCCCGCCGCCTCGGCGCGGGCGTTGACGATCGCGTCCTCCAGCATCTGCTGGTAGAGCTCGAACCCGATCTCGCGGATATGGCCCGACTGCTCGTCGCCGAGCAGGTTGCCGGCGCCGCGAATGTCGAGGTCGTGGCTGGCGAGCTGGAAGCCGGCGCCGAGGCTGTCGAGCGACGACAGCACCTGGAGGCGCTTCTGCGCGGTTTCCGTGATGCTGATGTCGGCGGGCGTCGTCATATAGGCGTAGGCGCGGATCTTGGCGCGGCCGACGCGGCCGCGAAGCTGATAGAGCTGCGCCAGCCCGAACATGTCGGCGCGATAGGCGATCAGGGTGTTGGCGCTCGGTATGTCGAGGCCGCTCTCGACGATCGTCGTCGACAGCAGCACGTCGTACTTACGGTCGTAAAAGGCGCTCATGCGCTCCTCGACCTCGGTCGGGCTCATCTGGCCGTGCGCGGTGATGAAGGTCACTTCGGGAACGCTCGCCCGCAGGAATTTCTCGATGTCGGGAAGGTCGGCGACGCGCGGCGCGACGAAGAAGCTCTGGCCGCCGCGATAATGCTCGCGCAGCAGCGCCTCGCGCATCACCACCTCGTCCCACGGCATGACGTAGGTGCGGACCGCGAGGCGGTCGACCGGCGGGGTGGTGATGACGGACAGTTCGCGAAGGCCCGTCAGTGCCATCTGGAGCGTGCGAGGAATGGGCGTCGCGGTCAGGGTCAGCACGTGGACATCGCTCTTCAGCGCCTTCAGCCGCTCCTTGTGCGTCACGCCGAACCGCTGCTCCTCGTCGACCACGGCGAGGCCAAGACGCGCGAACTCCATCGACTTGGCAAGCACGGCATGGGTGCCGATCACGATATCGACCGTGCCATCCTTCACGCCTTCGCGCGTCGCCTTGGCCTCGGCGGCGGGGACGAGGCGGGAAAGCTGGCGCACCTCGATCGGGAAACCGCGGAAACGCTCGCGGAAATTGGCGTAATGCTGGCGGGCAAGAAGCGTCGTCGGGCAGATCACCGCGACCTGCATGCCGCTCATGGCCGCGACGAAGGCGGCGCGGAGCGCAACCTCGGTCTTGCCGAAGCCGACGTCGCCGCAAACGAGCCGGTCCATCGGGCGGCCTGATGCCAGATCCTCCAGCACATCGTCGATCGTGCGCTGCTGGTCCTCGGTCTCCGAATAGGGGAAGCGGTTGATGAACTCGTCGAACGGGCCTGTCTCGGGCACCGCGGGGGTGGCTTCCTTCGTAAGGCGCGCGGCGGCGGTCTTCAGGAGCTCGCCCGCGATCTCGCGGATGCGGTCCTTCATCCGCGCCTTGCGGTTCTGCCACGCCGCCCCGCCGAGCTTGTCGAGCCCGACGCCTTCACTCTCCGAGCCGTAGCGCGAGAGAACGTCGATATTCTCGACCGGCACGTAGAGCTTGTCGCCGCCGTCGTAGGTCAGCCAGACGCAGTCGTGAGGGGAGTGGCCGATGGTGAGCGTGACCAGCCCCTCGTAGCGGCCGATGCCGTGATCGGCGTGGACGACGAGGTCGCCAGGGGTGAGCATCGCCAGCTCGGCGAGGAAGGCGTCGGCCTTGCGCGCGCGCTTGCGGCGGACAAGGCGGTCGCCGAGCATGTCCTGCTCGGTCAGGACGTGGATGTTGTCGGCGGAGAAGCCGTGCTCCAGCGGCAGGACGGCGAGCGCCAGCGTGCCGTCGGCGGCGGTGCCGAGAGCGTCCTGCCAGTTGTCCGCGCCGGCGATCTTCTTGACGCCGTGCTCGCCGAGCAGACCCTTCAGCCGCTCGCGCGCGCCCTCGGTGTAACTCGCGATGACGACGCGGCCCTTGGCCTTGCGCAGCGCATCGACATGGTCGCGAACCGCCTCGTAGACGTTCTCGTTGGCCGTCCGCTCGGGCGCGAAGTCGCGCGCCGGCTCGGCGCCGAGCTCGATCGAGCGGGCGCTGTCCTCCGGAACGTGGAAGGGGGAGGCGGTGTGGGCGTGCGCCGCCTTCAGCCTGCCGCGCCAGTCTGCTTCGTCGAGATACAGCCGCTCGGGCGGCAGCGGGCGGTAGCTGCCCTTGGCGGTGGCGAGCGCCGCCTTGCGGTTGTCGTAATAGTCGGCGATCGCCTCGAACCGCTGCTCGGCGGCCTTGCTGCCGCTGTCGTCGCGGACGACGAGGTCGTCCGGGTTCAGATAGTCGAAGAAGGTTTCGAGTTTCGGCTCGAACAGCGGGAGCCAATGCTCCATGCCGGCGAGGCGGCGGCCGTCGCTGATCGCCTGGTAGAGCGCGTCGCCGGTGGCGTTGGCGCCGAACGCCTCGAGATAGCCCTGGCGGAAGGCGCGGATGCTGTCGTCGGTGAGGAGCAGCTCGGAGACCGGAAGCAGGGTGAAGCCGTCGCTCTTGTCCACGGTGCGCTGGCTGCCGGGATCGAAGCGGCGGACGCTCTCGATCTCGTCGCCGAAGAAATCGAGGCGGAGCGCCAGCGTGCCGCCCGAGGGGAAGAGATCGAGCAGGCCGCCGCGCACGGCATATTCGCCGGCGTCGGCAACGGTGTCGGTGCGGACATAGCCGTTGGCGTGGAGGATGGCGGCGAGCGCGTCGCGGTCGATTCGCTCCCCCGGCGCGATGCGCGCCGTGAGGCCGGTGATGCGGGCCTTGGGCAAGGTCCGCTGGGTCGCGGCGTTGACCGTGGTGACGACGAGCTGGGCGCCCTTGGCCGGCGCGGCGAGCGCCGCCAGCGCGGCGATGCGGTCGGCGCTGACTCGGAGCGATGGGGAGGCGCGGTCGTAGGGCAGGCAGTCCCACGCGGGGAAGAAGATCGTCTCCAACTCCGGCGCGAAGTAAGCGGCGGCGTCGACCAGTCCCCGCGCCGCGCTCTCGTCGGGCGCGATGAATACCGCGCGGCCTTTCGCGGCGCGCGCCAGGTCGGCCATCAGCGACGGCAGGAAGCCGCCTGGCGCGCCGCCGAGCGTCAGTTGCTCACGTGCGGCAATCAGCGACTTGAAGTCGATCACCGCGCCACGCCGATATAGTCGAGCCGCCCCATCGCGGTCATCCACGGTCCTTCGTAGCGGGCGGGCGAAGGCTGGCTGCCGATCGCCCAGGCCATGATGTCGACGTCCTGCTCCTCGATGAGAGCCTCGAACCACGCCACATCGTCTTCGTTCCAGCCGGCGAGGTAGCGATCCGAAAAACCGCCGATCAGCAGGTCGGCCTCCTTGGTGCCGCGATGCCAGGCGCGGTAGGCGATGCGGCGCTTGCGATGGGCGAGGGTGTCGGTCAGGGGATGGCTCAAATGGCAAAGGCGCGACGCCGGTGGAACGGAGCCGCGCTGTGGATTAGGGTGGCGCCGAACTAGCCCATGCGCCCCAGCATCCTCAACCCCCTGTTCGCTGAAACCAGCGCGCTGAAGGGCGTCGGCCCCGCCGTGGCGCGCGGGCTGAAGCGGCTGGGGCTCGACCGCGTCGCCGATCTCGCCTTCCACCTGCCGGTGATGGCGATCGAGCGGCTGGCGGTGGATGCTGTCGAGCCGTGGCAGGAGGGGCGGGTGGTGACCGTGACGGTGACGGTTTCGGGGCACGACAGCGGCGGGCCGCGATCGCCGTTCCGGGTGCGGGCGGTGGACGGGGCGGGCAATCTGCTCAGCCTCGTCTACTTCGGCGACGGCGGGCATTATGCGCGGCGGCTGCTGCCGATTGGCGAGACGCGGATCGTCTCGGGGAAACTGGAGCGCTACGGGCAGGCGCTGCAGATCGTGCATCCCGACCATGTCGTCGAGGATACGAGTGCGATTCCCGAGCGCGAGCCGGTCTATGCGCTGACCGAGGGCATCGCCAACAAGCGGATGGGGCAGCTCGCGGCGCAGGCGCTCGAGCGCACCCCCGAATTGCCCGAGTGGATCGAGCCGAGCGTGCTGTCGACGCGCGGCTGGCCGGCGTGGCGGGAGGCGCTGACCAAGGCGCATGCGCTGGACGGGGAGGGGCCGGCGCGCGACCGCCTTGCCTATGACGAGCTGCTCGCCAATCAGCTCGCGCTGATGCTGATCCGCGCGGACACGCGGAAGCGGAAGGGCAGGGCACTGCCGGGGACGGGCGTACTGACCAAGGGCCTGATCCAGCGGCTGCCGTTCGCGCCGACCGGGGCGCAGACCCGCGCGGCGGCCGAGATCGCGGGGGACATGGCGCAGGCGACTCCGATGCTCAGGCTCCTCCAGGGCGATGTCGGTTCCGGCAAGACGCTGGTGGCCGCCCTCTCGATGCTCGCCTGCGTCGAGAGCGGCGCGCAGGCGGCATTCCTCGCGCCGACAGAGTTGCTGGCGCGCCAGCACGCTGCGACGCTCACCAACCTGCTCGGCGACCTTCCGGTGAGGATCGCGATCCTCACCGGACGCGACAAGGGCCGCATTCGCGTCGATCTCCTCGACAGCCTCGCGAACGGCGCCATCGACATCCTGATCGGCACCCACGCGATCTTTCAGGAGGCGGTGAAGTACCGCGACCTCGGTCTCGTCGTCATCGACGAGCAGCACCGCTTCGGAGTCCACCAGCGCCTCATGCTCGGCGCCAAGGCCGATCGCCCCGCGCATGTGCTGGTGATGACCGCGACCCCCATCCCGCGCACGCTGACGCTCACCGCTTATGGCGAGATGGACGTCTCGCGCCTCGACGAGCTGCCGCCGGGGCGGGCCCCGGTCGACACGCGGGTGATCTCGCAGGCGCGCGCCGAGGCGGTCGAGGACCTGCTCGAACGCCAGATGGAGGCGGGCGGACAGGCCTATTGGGTCTGCCCGCTGGTCGAGGAGAGCGAGACCGTCGACCTCGCCTCGGCCGAGGCCCGCGCCGAGCTGCTGCGCGGGCGCTTCGGCGACCGCGTCGGCATCGTCCACGGCCGCATGAAGGCGCCCGAGAAGGACGCCGCGATGGCCGCCTTCGCCGAAGGCCGAACCGGCGTGTTGGTGGCGACGACGGTGATCGAGGTCGGAGTCGACGTGCCGAACGCGACGCTGATGGTCGTCGAGCACGCCGAGCGCTTCGGCCTCGCCCAGCTCCACCAGCTGCGCGGCCGCGTCGGGCGCGGCGCCGGCCAGTCGACCTGTATCCTCCTGCGCGCCCCCGACATCACCGAAACCGCGCGGGAGCGCCTCGCGCTGATGCGCGAGACCAGCGACGGCTTCCTCATCGCCGAGAAGGACCTGGAGCTGCGCGGCGCCGGCGAAATCCTCGGCACCCGCCAGTCGGGCGAAGCCACCTTCCGCCTCGCCGACCCCCTCCAGATGGCGACGCTGCTCCCGGTGGCGCGCGACGACGCCCGATTGCTGGTCGACCGCGACGGCGGTCTGGACAGCGCGCGGGGCGAGGCGGCGCGGACTTTGCTGTATTTGATGGAGCGGGATGCGGCGGTGGGGCTGTTGAAAGCGGGCTAGGCAGTGGTGCGAGAATGACTGCATTCGACCCAATGGACGTCAAGTGCCGCCATCTCGCGCCTCGATTCGCGGAGTGGACGAGGGTTTAGGTGTTCACCCCTTCGTGCGAACTTTCCATGGCGCGCTTGTAAGCATCGCGGCCCGTGGTGCGGGCGAGGTAGGTTTGTTCGGCGTCGCCGAGGGTGATGCCGCAGTTCCGTTGGCCCAGATTCAGCGCGTAGGTCACCGAGATGTCGGCGGCAGTGAAAGCCTCGCCCGCGAGGTAAGGCGAGCTGGCAAGCCGTTGGCTGACCAGCTTCAGCCGTTTATGGAACGACTGCAGACACCAGGTCGCGCCCCAGTTCTCCCGCTCGGCCTCGGGGGCGATAAAGCGGCTGACAACGACGGGCATCATCAGGGTCGCGAGGCCGGCTTCGCCCAAGTGCAGAAATTGCTGGTAGGCGGCAAAGTTCGGATCGTGCGGCGCGGGCGCCAGCGGCGTCGGCCCGTATCGGGCCATCAGGTACTCCATGATCGCGATCGACTCGACCATGACGACGTTGCCGTCCTGGATCGCCGGGATGTAGTCGGCGGGGTTGACCGCCAGGAACTCGGGGTTCTGCTCGGCGGCCAGCATGTCCACCTGCCGCATACGGTAGGGAAGGCCCATCTCCTCCAGCACCCAGGCGACCCGGATCGATCGCGAGGTCTGTCCGCCCCAAACGGTGATCATGCGCCGGCCCTTCCTTGTGTGATTGAGGGACCATAGCGGACCTTATATGACTCTGGCATTCCAGGCATACGCCGATCTTAGCTTCAGCGAGGGCCTCCTTCCCACCACTAGCGGACACAGCAGCCTAGTGACTACGCTGGTACCAGCACTCCGTGCCGCTTCTTACCGGCCGACAGCTTTACCGGCTGTGCGACTGTCACGATGTGCGCTTCGTCCAGCACCGCGACTCCATCGACCCGCGCGCCGCCGCCTTGGATCAGGCGGCGCGCCTCGCCCTTCGACGCCGCATGGCCGAGGGCGACGAGGGCGTCGATCAAGGAGATGCTACCGCTGACGGCATGCGTCGGCAGGTCGTCCCCGGCGGCACCCTGCTCGAAGGTGGCGCGGGCGGTCGCCTCGGCCGCCTCCGCCGCGTCGCGGCCCCGGCAGAGGGCGGTGGCTTCGTTGGCGAGGATGCGCTTCGCGTCGTTGATGCCCGAGCCTTCGGCGGCTTCGAGGCGGGCGATCTCGTCCAGCGGCAGGTCGGTGAACAGGCGCAGGAACTTGCCGACATCCTTGTCATCGGTGTTACGCCAGAACTGCCAGTAATCGTAGGCGCTCAGCGAGTCCTCGTGGAGCCAGATCGCGCCGTTGACCGACTTGCCCATCTTGCTGCCGTCGGACTTGGTGATCAGCGGCGTGGTGACCCCGTAGACCTCGGTGCCGTCGATTCGCCGCGCGAGCTCGATGCCGTTGACGATATTTCCCCACTGGTCCGATCCGCCGAGTTGGAGCCGGCAGCCGACGCGGCGCGACAGCTCCAGAAAGTCGTAGGCCTGCAGGATCATGTAGTTGAATTCGAGGAAGGTCAGCGGCTGCTCGCGGTCGAGCCGCAGGCGGACGCTGTCGAAGGTCAGCATGCGGTTGATCGTGAAGTGCCGGCCGACGTCGCGCAGGAACGGGATATATTCGAGCTTATCCAGCCAGTCGGCGTTGTTGACCATGATCGCGTCGGTCGGGCCGTCCCCGAAGGTCAGGAACCGCTCGAAGATGCGGCGGATCGAGGCGATGTTGCCCGCGATGCCGTCGTCGTCGAGGAGCTTCCGCACCTCGTCCTTGCCGCTCGGGTCGCCGACCTTGGTCGTGCCGCCGCCCATGACGACGATCGGCTTGTGCCCCGCCTGCTGGAGGCGGCGCAGCAGCATGATCGACACGAGGTTGCCGACGTGGAGCGACGGCGCTGTGGCGTCGAAGCCGATATAGCCCGGCACGACCTGCTTGCAGGCCAGCGCATCCAGCGCCGCCAGGTCGGTCACTTGGTGGATATAGCCGCGCTCGGTTAGGGTGCGGAGGAGATCGGATTTGGGCTCGGTCATGACGCGGCGGGTCTAGCAGGGGAGACGGAGATGGCAAACGGGTTGCGGCTGGCGGTCGGCCTGATGTCGGGCACGTCGATGGACGGCATCGACGCCGCCTTGATCGAAACCGACGGCGAGCAAGTGTCGCGCCCGCTCGCCTTCGTCAGCGAGGATTATGACGAGGCGTTCCGCGCGCGCCTCCGCCAGGCGATGAGCATCGCGCTCGATTTCGATCGCCCCGCGCCGCACGCGCTGATCGATGACCTGGCGCGCGAGCAGACGCTGAAGCACGCGGGTATCGTCAGGCGGCTGCTCGGCGGGCGGCAGGTCGATGTCGTCGGCTTCCACGGCCAGACGATCGCGCACCGCCCCGATCGTGGCTGGACCTGGCAGATCGGCGACGGCGGCTTGCTGGCGCGCGAGGTCGGCGCGACGGTGGTCGACGACTTCCGCTCGGCCGACGTGGCGGCGGGCGGCCACGGCGCGCCGTTCCTGCCCGCCTATCACCGCGCGCTGGCGGGCGGGCTGGAGCGCCCCGTCGCTGTGCTCAACCTTGGCGGGGTCGGCAATTTGACCTGGATCGGCGAGGGCGACGACATCCTCGCCTTCGACACCGGTCCGGGTAACGCGCTCATCGACGACTGGATGCGCGAGAGCGTCGGCGCCAGCTGGGACGTGGACGGCGCCGCCGCAGCGCGAGGCAAGGTGGACGAGGCGGTCCTGGCCTCGCTGATGAGCAACGAGTGGTTCTCAGAAAAACCACCCAAGTCATTGGATAGAAGCGACTTTTCAATTCACGTGGCGCGCGGCCTGTCGCCCGACGACGGCGCCGCGACGCTCACCGCATTCACCGCCGAGACCGTCCGCGCCGGCCTCGCCCACGTCCCGGCGAAGCCGACCCGGCTGCTGGTCACCGGCGGCGGCCGCCGCAACCCGACGCTGATGCGGATGATAGAACGGCGCGCGGGCGTCTCGGTTGTCTCGGTTGACGCCGAGGGCTGGGACGGCGACGCGATGGAGGCGGAGGGGTTCGCCTATCTCGCGGTGCGCTCGCTCGACGGCAAGCCGCTCAGCTGGCCCGGCACCACCGGCGTCCCGCAACCGATGCCGGGAGGGCGCGTTCACCGTCCATGAACAAATCCATCCTGATCGCCGCGCTGCTCGCAATTCCGGCCGCGGCTTCCACCCCCGCGGCGTGGAACACGCTCGACAAGACCAGTGCCGCCGCCTGCGCCAAGGCGAGCAACCTCGTCGATCCCATGGTCGGGCCGCCAGTTAGGTTCAGCGATTCGTTCGGCGTCGATGTCCGCGAGGTATCCGGCATCTACCGGCCGAAGCACATGCTCGGCGCCAAGGCGCGAATGCTGTGCCTCGTCCAGCGCAAGACGGTTCGCGTCGAGATCCAGGAAAAGCCGGCGCGCTGACCGGCTACTTCCCCAGCGCCTGGCGGTGGTCGAGGTAGCGGTCGACCGAGCCCATCAGCTGGTCCATCTCATGCTCGAAGAAGTGGTTGGCGCCGTCGATCACGTCATAGTCGATGACGATGTGGCGCTGCGTCTTGAGCTTGTCGACGAGCTTCTGGACCGCCGGCGCGGTCACCACCTCGTCGGCCGAGCCTTGGACGATCAGGCCCGACGAGGGGCAGGGCGCGAGGAAGCCGAAATCGTAGAGGTTGGCCGGCGGCGCGATCGAGATGAAGCCCTTGATCTCGGGGCGGCGCATCAGGAGCTGCATGCCGATGAGGGCGCCGAAGCCGAAGCCCGCGACCCAGGTGATCGGCGCCTCGTGGTTGAACTGCTGCATCCAGTCGAGCGCCGCGGTGGCGTCGGACAGCTCGCCGATGCCGTTGTCGAACTCGCCCTGGCTCTTGCCGATGCCGCGATAGTTGAACCGCATCGTCGCGAAGCCGCGGCGCACGAAGGTCTTGAACAGCGCATGCGCGATCGGGTGGTTCATCGTGCCCGGATGCGGCGGCAGGATGAGCGCGACGGGCGCGCGGTTGCGCGGCGGCGGCTGGTAACGGCCTTCGAGGCGGCCGTCGGGGCCGGCGAAAATCACTTCGGGCATTGGCGCTCCAGGGGCCCGCGACGGCGAAGGGTGCGCGCGGGCAAGGGCGCGTCTATAGAGGCGAAGACCCGTTTTTTGCAATCGGAACCGCAAAAGCCTTGAGCCGGACGACCGCCTACCTCGACTACAACGCCACCGCGCCGATCGAGCCCGCCGCGATCGAGGCGATGACGCGCGCGGCGGAGATGTGGGGAAACCCGTCCTCCGTGCATGCCGAGGGGCGGCGGGCGAAGGCGATGCTGGAGGACGCGCGCGAGCGCATCGCGGCGGGCCTGGGCTGCCGGGCGAGTGAGCTGGTGTTCACGAGCGGCGGGACCGAGGCGATCGGGCTGGCGCTGCGCAGCGCGGGCAGGGTAGTCGCATCGGCGGTCGAGCACGACGCGGTGCGGCGGTGGATGTCCGCCCCTCCCTTTCAGGGGAGGGGATGGGGGTGGGGCCTATCCAACCACGCCGAGCAGCCGGATGGGCCCCACCCCAACCCCTCCCCTGAAGGGGAGGGGCGGATCGCTCCCGTTGACAGCGCGGGCCTCGTCGACCTCGACGCACTGGAAACCCTTCTCCAGCCCCACACCCTGGTCGCTGTCATGCACGCCAACAACGAGACCGGCGTCATCCAGCCGGTCGCCGAGGTGGTCGCGCTCGCCCGCAAACATGGCGCACGAACGCTGGTCGATGCCGTGCAAACCGCTGGCAAGCTGCCCCTGCCCGATGGCGACCTGATCGCAGTATCGGCGCACAAGCTCGGTGGGCCGCCCGGCGTCGGGGCGCTCATCGTCCGCGATTTCGATGCGCTGGACGCCGCAGGCGGGCAGGAGCGCGGCTACCGCGCCGGAACCGAAAACATCCCCGCGATCATGGGCTTCGCCGCCGCTATCGAAGCCCGCGCCGACCGCACTTGGCTCGACCGTGTAGCAATCCTTCGCGACAGCCTCGAGGCGAGGCTGATCGCGGCCGGAGCCACGATCAACGGCGCAGGCGCCGAGCGGCTGCCGACAACCAGCTCGATCCGAATGCCCGGCATCCCCGCCGAGACACAAGTCATCGCCTTCGATCTCGCGGGCTTCCGAGTCAGCGCCGGCGCGGCCTGCTCCTCGGGCAAGGTCGCGACCAGCCACGTCCTCGCCGCGATGGGCGTCGAGGGGCCAGGCGAGGCGGTGCGCGTCAGCCTCGGCTGGAATACCACGGAGGCCGAGGTCGACGCCTTCACCGCTGCCTGGCAAGCGCTGGCGGCGCGGCGGGCCGCCGCATGAAGCGGCCGATCTACCTCGACTATCAGGCGACGACGCTGCTCCGCCCCGAGGCGCGCGACGCGATGCTTCCCTATTTCGCCGAGCGTTTCGGCAACCCGCACTCGCCACACCGTTACGGCTTCGAGGCGGATGCGGCGGTGGAGGCGGCGCGCGCCCATGTAGCCGCGCTGATCGGCGCCGCGCCCGAAACAGTGATCTTCACGAGCGGTGCGACCGAGGCGTCGAACCTCGCGCTAACGGGCACGCTGACCGCCCCCGGCCAGACCCGCCGCCGCATCGTCACCGTCGCCACCGAGCATGCCTGCGTGCTCGACACCGCGCAGCACCTCGAACGGCTCGGCGCAACGCTGACGGTGCTCGGCGTCGGCTGCGACGGACTGATCGACCTCGACGAAGCGCGCGCCGCGATCGGCGACGATGTCGCGATCGTCAGCGTGATGCTCGTCAACAACGAGATCGGAGTCATCCAGCCGGTCGCCGAGATCGCGAAGCTGGCACGGGCCGCGGGCGCGGTAATGCACTGCGACGCGGCTCAGGCGGCGGGCAAGATCGCGGTCGACGTCAACGCGCTGGATGTCGACCTCCTCAGCCTGTCGGCGCACAAGCTCTACGGCCCCAAGGGGATCGGCGCGCTCTACGTCCGGCCGGGGACCGGGCTTTCGCCGATCCTCCACGGCGGTGGGCAGGAAGGCGACGGCCTGCGCTCCGGCACGCTATCGCCCGCGCTCTGCGCCGGGTTCGGCGAGGCGGCGAGGCTGGCCGCAGGCGAGATCGACGCCCACGCCGCGCACGTCGAGTCCATGTGGACCCGCATGCTCGCGGCCCTGGACGTACCGCACGTCGTCAATGGCTCGACCGAGCACCGCTGGCGCGGCAACCTCAACGTCAGCTTCCCGGGCGTCACCGGCGACCGGCTGATGAGCGCCGTGCTGCGCGAGGTCGCGCTCTCGGCGGGCTCGGCCTGCGCTTCGGCGACCGGGCGGCCGAGCCATGTGCTCGCGGCCCTCGGCGTGCCGGACTCGCTCGCGCGGGCAACCTTGCGTATCGGGTGGGGAATGATGACGACCGCCGACGAAATCGACCGCGCGGCGGAGGCCATCAACGCCGCCGCCCGCGCCGCGGGCGCGAAGGCGGCGTGATCGAGGTCCGCTTCGTCTCCGCCGATGGCGCCAAGGTCACCGATGTCGAGGTGGCCCCCGGCACGCGGCTGCTTGAGGTGGCTCAGGCTAACGGCCAGCCGCTTGAGGGTGCGTGCGAGGGCGCGATGGCCTGCTCGACCTGCCATGTGCTGATCGCGGCGGCGGATTTCGCGCGGCTTCCCGAGGCGTCCGAACATGAGGAGGACATGCTCGACTTCGCGGTCGGGGTGTCCCGGACGTCTCGCCTCGCGTGCCAGATCTGGCTGACCGAGGAGCTCGGCCACATCGAGGTGCGGATGCCGAGCGGGCATGCGAACATGCAGGGGCGTTAGAGAAGCGACGGCCTCCTCGCCGCCTCCGCGACCTTGCGGAACAGCGTCGGCAGGCCAGCCGCTTCGATCTCCGCCAGCGTGATCCACTCGCCTTCGATGGCAGGTCGCACCGGCAGGACGGCCTTGGCGACAGTCAGCACCAGCTCGAAATGCGTGAAGCCGTGGGTGACCGGCGAGGGAAGGGCTACCCAGTCCGTAACTAGCGGCGCTTCGGTCCCGGGTGCGACGCTCGCCGCATGCCAGGTACTTGTCGGAAACGCCCGCATGCCGCCGAGCAGGCCCTTCGGCGGGCGGCGGGTGAGCAGAACGTGGCCTTCGACCTCGAGCCAGTAGGCCACCCCATGCCGCGTCGGCCGCGCCGCCTTGGGCGCCTTCACCGGATAGCGCTCGGGCTGCCCCTCCGCGAAGGCGGCGCAGCGGTCGTTCCATGGGCAGCGCCCGCAGGCCGGGCTGCGTGGCGTGCAGATCGTCGCGCCCAGGTCCATCGCCGCCTGCGCGTAGTCACCGGGGCGGTGGCCCGGCGTCAGCGCCGCCGCGCGCGCGCGTATCTCGGGCCGGGCCTGCGGCATCGGCGTTCCGATCGCGAACATGCGGGTCATCACCCGCTCGATATTACCGTCGACTACCACAGCCGGGCGGTCGAAGGCGATCGCCGCGATGGCGGCGGCGGTGTAGGCCCCGATGCCGGGCAACGCGCGCAGGCCGTCCTCGGTGCCGGGAAAGCCGCCGAGCGCCGTGACCGCTCGCGCGCAGGCGAGGAGGTTGCGCGCGCGGGCGTAGTAGCCGAGGCCCGCCCAGGCGGTCATCACCTCGCTGTCCTCGGCCGCGGCTAGCGCCCGGACCGTCGGCCAGCGGGCGGTGAACCGCTCGAAATAGGGAATCACCGCCGCGACCGTCGTCTGTTGGAGCATGACCTCTGACAGCCAGACGCGATACGCCTCGGCCGGCGGCGCGCCCGGCGGCGCGCGCCACGGCAGGGCGCGGGCGTGGCGGTCGTACCAGGCGAGCAGGCGGCCCGCCGCATCCTCATCGACGGGCATCGCGCTCCTGTGGCATGGATCGGCGCATGGCGGAACGTGGTGGACGAAAACCGGGCGACGGCGACGGGCGGACTCGTCGTGCGCGCCAGGTCTCGGACATCGTGCCCGGCATCGGCCGCGCGGCGTTCCGCCGCTTCGGCTTCGTCGAGAGCGCGGTCGTCCAGCGCTGGCATGAGATCGTTGGCGACACCTATGCGCTGCACTCCGCGCCCGATTCGATCCGCTTCCCGATGGGCAAGCGCACCGGGGGTACGCTGACCGTCGTCTGCGAGGGCGCCTTCGCGCCGACGATGATGCACGTCGAGCCGCAGCTGATCGAGCGGGTGAACCGCTTCTTCGGCTACGCCGCGATCGCCAGGGTCGCGCTTCGCCACGGCGAGGTGCCAAGGCGGCGGAAGGCGGTGGCAATCGTCGAAGACACCACGCCGCTCGCCGCGGATGTCACCTCGACGCTCCGCGCCGTTGCCGACCCGGGCCTGCGCGCGACGCTCGAATCGCTGGCGCGGCAGGTTGGTGCGACGACGGGGCCGCCCCGGATCGACTAGACCTTGGTGCCGGGCAGCGGTTAGAAACGGGGCATGATCAAAGCGCTCCTGACCGCCTTCTGCCTGCTGACGGCAGGCAGCCTCGCCGCCGCGCCAAAGGACTGGAGCAAGGTGGTCACCGCCACCGCCGATGGCGGCTACGTCATCGGCAATCCCAAGGCGGCGATCAGCCTGATCGAATATGGCTCGTTCACCTGCCCGCATTGCAAGGTCTTCCACGACGAGGGCATGCCGGCGCTGAAGGCTAAATATATCGCGCCCGGCAAGATGCGCTTCGAGTTCCGAAGCTTCGTGAGGAACGGCCCCGATCTCGCCGCGACGCTGCTGGCGCGGTGCGGCGGGCTGCCCGTCTATTATCGCGCCGTCGACCGCTTCTACGCGCTGCAGGACAAGTGGACCGCACCGTTCATCAGCCTGACCGAGGAGCAGATGAAGCCGCTGCAGGGGCTGGAGCCCGAGCAGCAGGTATTGCCGCTCGCCCGGCTCGGCAAGCTTGAAGCTTTCCTCAAGCCGCTTGGCGTCGGCGGCGCCAAGGCGGCGAAATGCCTGTCCGACGCCGCGGCGATCGACGCGGTCACCGTTAGCAACCGGCGGGCGGTCGACGTCTATGGACTGACCGGCACGCCGACCTTCGTGCTGAACGGCAAGACCGTGGAAGATGTCTTCGATTGGGCGAAGCTGGCGCCCAAGCTGCCGCCGCTTTGACGTCGCAAGACCCGCGCGGCATAGTCGGCGCGCATAACAGCCGGAAGATTTTCATGACCGTTTCGTTCGGCCGCCTGGCCGCCGCCGCCCTGCTCACTGCCGTCGCCGCCTGTGACAGCAAGCCCGCGACCGAGAATGCCACCGCCACGGCGCCGGCCGGCCCCGCCGATCCGGCAAAGGACTGGACCAAGGTTCTCGTCGCCACAGCCGACGGCGGCTTCCGCATCGGCAATCCCGATGCCGACGTGAAGCTTGTCGAATATGGCTCGGTCTGGTGCCCGCATTGCAAGGAGTTCCACGAGAAGGCGATGGACAAATTGAAGTCCGACTATATCGCCAGCGGCAAGGTCAGCTACGAGCGGCGCGACTTCGTCCTTAACGGCCCCGATCTCGCGGCGACTTTGCTCGTCCAGTGCGGCGGCCTGCCGACCTACTGGCGGACGCTGGAGACCTTCTACAAGCGCCAGCAGGATTGGGAGATGAAGTTCATCAACCTGACCGAGGCGCAGCTGAAGCCGATCCAGGCGCTGCCGCAGGCCGACCAGATGATGGCCTACGCCAAGGCCGCCGAGCTCGACGACTTCGTCCGGCCGCAGGGAATCACCGCAGCCAAGTTCAACCAGTGCCTGACCGACAAGGCGGCGATCGACAAGCTGACCGCGAGCAACAACCGCGCCACCAAGGACTTCAACCTCACGGGCACGCCGACCTTCCTCATCAACAGTGTGACGATCGACAATGTCGCGACCTGGGAGCTGCTCGAGCCCAAGCTGAAGGCGGCGCTGTAGCGCGCCGATGAAGTTCGAGAGGCTAAGGCTCGCCGGCTTCAAGTCCTTCGTCGACGCGACCGAGCTTCGTATCGAGGACGGGCTGACCGGCGTCGTCGGCCCCAACGGCTGCGGCAAGTCCAACCTGCTGGAGGCGCTGCGCTGGCTGATGGGCGAATCCAGCCCCAAGTCGATGCGCGGCGGCGGTATGGAGGACGTCATCTTCTCCGGCACGTCGGATCGGCCGGGCCGCAACTTCGCTGACGTGACGCTGATGCTCGACAACAGCGCGCGAACCGCCCCGGCTCAGTTCAACGACGACGAGCAGATCGAGGTCGTCCGTCGGATCGAGCGCGGACTCGGCTCCGCCTACCGGATCAACGGCAAGGATGTCCGCCAGCGCGATGTGCAACTGCTGTTCGCCGACGCCGCGACCGGCGCGCACTCGCCGGCGCTCGTCAGCCAGGGCCGCATCGGCGCGATCATCGCGGCCAAGCCCGCCGAGCGCCGCGCCATGCTGGAGGAGGCGGCGGGCATCTCCGGCCTCCACGTCCGCCGCAAGGATGCCGAGCAGCGTCTGCGCGCAGCCGAGGCCAACCTGCTTCGCCTCGACGACGTGCTCAACAATATGGAGGCGCAGGCCAACGCGCTGAGGCGGCAGGCGCGGCAGGCCGAACGCTACCGCTCGCTGTCCGATCGCATCCGCTCGGCCGAGGGCGCGCTGCTGTTCGCGCGCTGGCGCGACGCGGCGGCTGCGGCGGACGCGGCGATCAGGGCGGCGGCCGAAGCGGAAAGCCGGACGACCGAGACGGTCCGGCTGGTCGCGGCGGCGAGCGCGCTACAGGCTGACAAGGCGTCGCGGCTGCCCGAGCTTCGCCAGGCCGAGGCGGAGGCGGCGGCCAAGCTGCAGGCGCTAGGCCAGGCGCGCCAGGCCCTGAAGAGCGAGGCTGAGAGCGTCGAGCGCCGGGCCCGAGAACTCTCGGCATCGCGCGAAACCGCGAAGCGCGATCTCGACCGCGAACGCTCGCTGGGCGAGGACGCCGCCGCGGCGACCGCCCGGCTGGCGAGCGAGCGCGAGGCGCTGGAGGCGCGCACCGCCGAGGCCAAGGCGCTGGCCGCCGGCATCTCGGCACGAGTTACAGAAGCCGAGCGCACCGCGACCACCGACGAGCGGACTCTGAGCGAGCGCATCGAGCGGCAGGCCGAGGCACAGGCGGCGCGCAGGGCGGGCGACATCGCGCTCGCCGCAGCCGACGCCCGCGCCCGTCGCACGCGCGACGAGCAGGGCCGGCTGGCGCGGGAGCGCGCGGCGCTCGACACCGGCGACGACAGCGCGGCGCCGCGCGAGGCGGCCGCGAAAGATCTGGCGACTGCCGACGCCGAGTTGATAGCGGCGACGGCGCGGATCGAGGCGGCGGAGGCGGCCCGCGCGTCCGCCGAAACCATGCGTGATGCGGCTGGCCGCTCGGCGCTGGAAGCTCGGGGCGCGCTCGGTGCGCTGACGACCGAGCGCGATGCGCTCGCCCGGCTGGTCACGGCCCCCGCGCGGAGTGGCGGCGCGGCGGTGCTCGACTCGATCCGAGTCGCGTCCGGCTATGAAGGCGCGCTCGCGGCGGCGCTTGGCGACGACCTGTCGGCCAACGTCGGCAAGAGCGATACGGGGCGGAGCTGGGCCGGCTCGAATCGCCGCGACAGCGATCCCGCGCTTCCCGAGGGCGTTGAGCCTCTGGCGCGGCATGTCGAAGCGCCGCCCGAGCTGGCGCGCCGGCTCGCGCAGGTCGGCGTCGTCGACACCGATTCGGCGTCCCGCCTGTCCGCCTCGCTTGTGCCCGGCCAGCGTCTTGTCAGCCGCGACGGGCGGCTGTGGCGCTGGGATGGCTTCGAGGCGCACGGCGGCCAATCGATGGCCGCCGCCGAGCGGCTGGTGCAGCGCAATCGATTGGCCGAGATCGCCAGGCTGCTGCCCGCCGCCGAGGCCGCGCTGGCGCAGGCCGACGCCTCGGTCGTCGAGGCTCGCGCGGCCCTCGATCGCGCGGCGAGCGACGATCGCGACGCGCGAGCCGCCCGCGCCGCTGCCGAGCGCGCTCGGGAGGCAGCCCGGCAGGCGCTCGCCGCCGCCGAGGCGGAAGCCGAGCGCCGCGCCGGCCGGGTCGAGGCGCTCGACGCCGCGCTTGCCCGCGCGGCCGCCGATGGCGCTGCCGCCGAACAGGAATTGGAAGCCGCGCGGGCCGCGATGGCGTCGCTTCCCGATGTCGATGCGCTCCGCGCCGAAACGGCCGAAGCGCGCCGCGTCGTCGAGACCAGCCGCCACGCGCTGGCCGCCGCCCGCGCCGACCAGGCCGGGCTGACTCGTGCGATCGAGGCCGACACCGCGCGCCTTACCGCCATCGCCGCCGAGCGCGCGGGCTGGGATCGCCGCCTCGCCGGATCGGCGGCGCAGGCGGAGGAGCTGGAAACGCGCGCGCGCGCGATCACGGAGGAGCTGGCGCTGCTCGCCGAGCGGCCGGCGGCGCTGGCGGCGCGCGAGGCGAAGATCGCCGCCGACCTGCACGAAGCCGAAAGCGCGCGCCGCACGGCGGCCGACGCCCTTGCCAAGGCCGAGGGCGAGCTGCGCGAGATCGACGCCGGGCTGCGGCAGGCCAACGAGGCGCTGTCCGAGGCGCGGGAGGCCCGCGCCCGCGCCTCCGCCAACGCCGAGCACCACAGCGAACGCCGCGCCGAGATCGGCCGGCAGGCCGGCGAGCGCTTCCAGACGCCGCCGCCGCTGCTGCCGGAGCGACTGGGCTTCGACGAGGCACGGCTCGGCGACGAAGCCTCCCTCGCACAGGACTTCGAACGGCTGACCTTGGAACGCGAGCGCATCGGTCCGGTCAACCTGCGCGCCGAAACCGAGCTCGCCGAGATCGAGGAGACTCGCGGCACGTCGGCTGCCGAGCGCGAGGAACTGACCACCGCGATCGCCCGCCTGCGCGGCAGCATCGGCGCGCTCAACCGCGAGGGGAGGGTGCGGCTGCTCGCGGCGTTCGAGGCGGTCAACGCGCACTTCAAGGACCTGTTCGAGACGCTGTTCGGCGGCGGCGCGGCGCACCTCGCGCTGATCGAATCGGACGACCCGCTCGAGGCGGGCCTCGAGATCATGGCGCAGCCGCCGGGCAAGAAGCTCGGCAGCCTGACGCTGCTGTCGGGCGGCGAGCAGGCGCTGACCGCGATCGCGCTGATCTTCGCGGTCTTCCTCACCAACCCCGCGCCGATCTGCGTTCTCGACGAGGTCGACGCGCCGCTCGACGACGCCAACGTCGAGCGCTTCTGCGACCTCCTCGACCGCATGGTCGGCATGACCTCGACGCGGTTCCTGATCGTCACCCACAACGCGGTGACGATGAGCCGGATGCACCGGCTGTTCGGGGTGACGATGGCCGAGCGGGGCGTGAGCCAGCTCGTTTCGGTCGACTTGGCGCGGGCGGAGCAGCTGGTCGCGGCGTAGCCATCCTCCAACGCCGATGACGGAAAAGGGAGATGACTAATCGAGATCAACTTCGGGAACCGCGCCGCCGCTCTGTCGATTTTCGTCGCATCTTCAATCGAGGAGGAGGCAATGCCCCAAGGCGACAAGTCCAGCTACACCGCCAAGCAGAAGCGCGAGGCGCGGCACATCGAGCAAGGCTACGAGAAGCGCGGCGTTTCCAAGAAGGAAGCCGAGAGCCGCGCCTGGGCGACGGTCAACAAGCAGGATGGCGGCGGCAAGGCGTCGGCCTCGGGCCGCGGCCAGAGTAAGGCGCGGACCTCCGCCGAACGGTCGGCCTCGGCCAAGAAGGGCTGGGAGACGCGGCGGAAGAAGGGTTAGGGTCAGACCCTAGTTCAGCCCGAACGCCCCCGCCGCCAGCTCGTAGCTGCGCCGCCGCGCCTGGTGGTCGTGCAGGATGTTGACCAGCAGCACCTCGCCCGCGCCGTAGCTTTCGGCGACCGCCTCGATCTCGCCGCGCACCGTGGCGGGCGTCGCGAGGACGAGGCGGCGGGCGCGCTGCGGCACCTCGGGGTTCGCCGCGAGCCAGGCCAGCGCGTCCCCGGGCGTCGGCACTGCGATCGACTCGCCGCGCAGCAGGTGCACCATCATCATGCGGCTGCTCGCCGACAGGCGCTCGGCCTCCTCTATGGTGTCGGCGACGATCGTCCAGACCGCGACGGCAGTCTCAGGGCGGGCGCGCTTGCCGGACGGCTGGAACGCATCCTGATAGCGACGAGCGATGCCGGCGCCGTTGGCGTTGATGAAATCGGCGAAACAGTAGGGCAGGCCCGCCTCGGCCGCCCAGGCCGCGCTGTCGGGCGAGGAGCCGAGCATCCAGAGGTCGGGCTTCTCGGGGATGCCGGGCAGGGTCTTGCCGAGTGCTGCGAACGGGTGGTCGACGGGCATCTCATCGTCGAGATAGGCGGCGAGTTCGGCGAGCGCCTGCGGGAAGTCGTTGGGCGATTGCTGGCGGCGGTCGCGTTGCAGCGCATAGGCGGTGCGCTGGTCGCTGCCTGGGGCGCGGCCGAGGCCCAGGTCGATGCGGTCGGGGAACAGCCCGGCGAGCATCGAGAACAGCTCGGCGACCTTCAGCGGGCTGTAGTGCGGCAGCATGATGCCGCCGCTGCCGACGCGGATGCGCGCCGTCGCCTCGGCGATCAGCGCGATCAGCAGCTCGGGCGCCGCGCCCGCCAGCGAGCGCGCGGCGTGATGCTCGGCGAGCCAGTAGCGGTGGTAGCCGAGATCGTCGCAGAGCTTCGCGAGGTCGATCGAGTTGCGCAGCGCGACCGCGCCGGGGCTTCCGGCGGGAATGGGCGACTGGTCGAGGACGGAGATCTTGAGGGGTGTCATTGGGGCTAAATGGTGCCTCCCCCCTCGATCGTCATCCCCGCGGAGGCGGGGATCCACCCGTAAAAATACATGCCAGCTACCGCTGGCGCTCTTGACTGGGTGGGTTCCCGCCTTCGCGGGAATGACGATTTTGGATGGATTGGAGGATCGCCGCCTTCTCCGCATCGCTCGCGTCCGGCCATGCGGCGATCTCGCCCAGCGTGCGGTGGCAGCCGAGGCAGACGCCGCGCGCGTCGATCGCGCAGACCTTGTTGCAAGGGGAGTCGATCACGGCCGGCTCGACAGCAGGATTCCGGCGGCGATCAGCGCCACGCCGGCGAGGTGGAAGCCGTGGAGCCGCTCGCCGAGGAACACCATCGACATCGCCGCGCCGAACGCCGGCATGACGTTCATGTAGGCGCCCGCCCGCGCCGCGCCGATCAGCTCGACGCCGCGATTGTAGAAGATGTAGCCAAGGAAGGACGGGATCAGCGCGACATAGGCGATGGCGAGGGCGGAAGGGATGCCCGGCGCGATCCGCGCGCCGGTCCACAGCTCGACCGCGTAAGCGGGCAGGATAAACAGCGTGCCGAGCGTGAAGGTCGCGGCGGCGAAGCTCAGCGGGTGGATCTTCGGCGCTCCGGGGAGGAGCACCGAGTAGATCGCGTAAAGCAATGTCGCGAGGAGGATCAGCGCGTCGCCGGGGTTGAGGGCGAGCGCCATCAGCACACTCCAGTCCCCCCGCGCGACGATGGCCAGGATGCCGATCACCGAAAGGACGATGCCGAAGATGCGGAGCGCCCCGGCGCGCTCGCCGAACATCAGGAAGGCGGCGAGCAGCACCAGCGCGGGCTGCGCCGATTGCATCAGCAGACTGTTGATCGCGGTGGTGTAGGTCAGGCCGATGTAGAGCAGCACGACGAACGCCGCGATGCCGATCAGCGCCAGGCGGGCGAGCGGCCGGAGGTTGGCGCGGATCGCCGCCATGTCCTCGCGCAGCGTCGGCGCCAGCGCGACGGCGAGCGCCGCCGCGATGCACCAGCGCCAGAAGGCGAGCGCCACCGGCGGCACCGTGCCGCCCGCCGCGCGGCCGACCACCGAATTGCCCGCCCAAGCGAGCGCCGTGGCGGTCAGCAGCACGTAGGGCGCGTTCCACAGGCGGTGAGCGAGGGTCATATGCTCCGCATAGCGACCCACGTTATTGGCAGCTAGAAGTCCCTCGTCTTTCCTCCCACGTCCGTTCGCGGTGAGCCTGTCGAACCGCGTAGCACCCACGGCGGTGCAGCATCGTCCTTCGACAGGCTCAGGACGAACGGAGGCTGAGTTTGGCAGGCGACGACATTCCCGAAGGCTGGGGCAAGCTGCCCTTCGACACCGGCTTCATCGGGGTCAACGGCCCGCTGTTCGTGCGCCATGACGGCGAGACGCTCCGCCTCGGCTTCCATGTCGAGGAGCGGCATTGCAACCCGATGGGCATGTGCCACGGCGGCTGGCTGGCGAGCTTCGCCGACATGCAGCTGCCGTTCGGGGCGCGCGCCCAGGCGGGCCTCGTGATGCGCTTCCTGCCGACGATCAGCCTGTCGATCGACTATCTCGCGCCGGCGAAGCTCGGCGCCTGGGTGGAGGGGCGGACCGAGGTGCTGAAGCGCACCCAGCGGCTGGTGTTCGCGCAGATGACCGCGACCGCCGATGGCGAGATCTGCATCCGCGCCAACGGCACCTTCAAGATCGGCCCCGAGGTGCAGTTCGACGGCGGCGCGCTCACCGCCTTGCTCAGTCGTACCTCAGCGCCTCGATCGGATTGAGCGCGGAGGCCCGGCGGGCGGGGTAGTAGCCGAACACGAGGCCGACGAGCGCCGCGAAGAACAGGCTGCCGAGGATGACGTGCGGCTGGAGCAGCACCGTCCAGCCGGCGAACTTCGCGATGGCGAGGCAGAGCGGCAGCGCCACCGCGACCCCGATCAGCCCGCCGAGCACCGAGAGCATCGACGCCTCGGTGAGGAACTGCATCATGATGTCCTGCGGCCGCGCGCCGACCGCCATCCGCAGCCCGATCTCGCGCGTCCGCTCGGTGACCGACACGAGCATGATGTTCATGATGCCGATGCCGCCGACGACCAGCGCGACGCTGGCGATCGCCGACAGGAGCATCGTCATCACGTTGGTGGTCTGCGTCCGCACCGCCATCAGCTCGGAGAGGTTCCTGAGGTTGTAGGTCGCGGGCTCGTCCGGCCCGAGCCGCTGGCGCTCGTGCATCAGCGCGTCGACGTCGGACTGGACCTGCGGCAGCGCGCCCGAGGACGCGGCCTTGATGACGATCTGGTTGACCTCGCCCGGTGCGCGGGTGCCACCGCCGAGCAGCCGCGACTGCGCGGTCTTCAAGGGCACGATCATCACGTCGTCCTGGTCCTGCCCGCCCGCGCTCTGGCCCTTGGCGGCGAGGAGGCCGACGACCTTCACCGGCACGCGGTTGGCGCGGACGGTCTGGCCGATCGCCGACTGGCCGGGGAACAGCTGCTTCGCCACCGTGTCGCCGATCAGCGCGACCTTTCCGGCGCCGCTCTCTTCGCTCGGGTTGAAGCCCCGGCCGTCCGCGATCTTCCAGTCGCGCGCGACGAGGATCGCGCTGGTCGAGCCTTGAACCTGGGTCGACCAGTTGACGCCGCCGGCGATCAGCTGGGCGTTGCCCTGGCGGATCGGCGCCGCGACGACCACGCCGTTGACCTTGGCGATGGCGAGCGCGTCGCGGTCGGTGAGCGGCGTACCGCCGCCCGCGGTGCGCGCGCCGCCGCTGCGGCCGAAGCCGGTCGACAGGATCAGCACGTTGGTGCCGAGCGAGCGCACCTGCGCGTCGATCTCCTGCCGCGCGCCCGCGCCGATCGACACCATGGTGATCACCGACAGCACGCCGATGATGACACCCAGCATGGTGAGCACCGAGCGCAGCTTGTGCGCGCGGAGCGAGGACAGCGCGAGCTGAAGGGCGGCGGTGGTTTTCATCGGCGCGGTACCTTTCGCCGGGCGGTGTCACCCCACCCTGTCCCTCCCCATCGAAGGGGAGGGGACGCCCCTCTTGCAAGGCTCAGCCTAGTCCCTCCCCCTTCGATGGGGGAGGTTAGGTGGGGGTGACACCGCCGGGCGAAACACACCGTCACGCCGCGTCCTCCAGGACCGGCACCCAGCGCTCGGCGTTGGCGAAATCCTCGACGAGCTTGCCGTCGCGAAACCGCACGATGCGCGATGCGGCGTGCGCCACTTGGTCGTCGTGGGTGACGAGGACGATGGTCTGGCCGTCGCGGTTCAATTGCTGGAACAGCGCGATGATCGAGGCGCCGGTCTTGCTGTCGAGCGCCCCGGTCGGCTCGTCGGCGAGCAGGATGGCGGGCTCGTTGACCAGCGCGCGGGCGATGGCGACGCGCTGCTGCTGGCCGCCCGACATCTCGGTCGGCAGATGGTTGCCGCGATTGGCGAGGCCGACTCGCGCCAGCCGGTCGCGCGCCACCGCCGCGGTGTCGGCGGGCGCGTCGTGGCGGTAAAGCATCGGCATCGCGACATTGTCGACCGCGCTCATCCGCGCCAGCAGCTGGAACTGCTGGAAGACGAAGCCCAGCGATTTGCCGCGCAGCACCGCGAGGTCGGCGGGGGAAGCGTCGGCAAGCTCGGTGCCGTCGACCGTCAGGCTGCCCTCGGTCGGCACGTCGAGCGCGCCGATCAGGTTCATGAAGGTCGACTTGCCGGAGCCCGAAGGCCCCATGATCGCGACGAACTCGCCGTGATCGATGGTGAGCGACACGCCGTCCAGCGCCGCGACCTCCTCGCCGCCCATCCGGTAGACCTTGCGGACATCGCGCGCGGCGATGATCATTTGGCGTCCTCGTCGGGAATGATCTCGCCGGTGATCACCTTGTCGCCTTTCTTCAGGCCCGACACCGCCGCCGAATAGTCGTCGTCGCCCTTGCGGACGCGAATCTGCCGCTCCTCCGCATTGCCGTCGACGAGGACGTAGACCGTCGCCGCCGCCGCGCGGTTCGCACCGCCGCCGCCGCGCCCGCCGCCGCCGGCGGGCTGCATCGCCTCGTATTTGGCGCGCTGCTCGGGTGTCAGGAGCGCCGCGATCTTGGTGCGCATCGCCTCGCGCGCCGCGCGGCGCGCATTGCGGTCGCCGCCGCCCCCACCGCCGCCGCCGCCCATCTGGGCGAACGACTGCTGCATGATCGTGGTGATCGCCTTCTTCTGGTCGGCACTCAGGTCGAGCTCGCCGTCGAGCCGGTCGACCATCGCGCTTGGGTCGGGCCGTCCGCCGCCCGGGCCGAAGCCGCGCGGCGGGCCGGAGGCGCCGGCGAGCGGGCTGCCGCCCTGCGCATCCGCCGATGTGTCGGCCTTCTTCGCCGACGCGGGACGGAAGCGCGTCGCCGCGACTGGCACCTTGAGTACATTCTTGACTTCGCCGAGGATGATGTTGGCGTTGGCCGTCATGCCCGGCAGCAGCTTGCCGTCGGGGTTCGGCGCCTCGATCACCACGGTGTAGGTGACGACGTTAGAGGTCTCGACGCCGTTCAGCCGGATCTCGGTAACGGTGCCCTGGAAGTTGCGGTCGGGATAGGCGTCGACCGTGAACTCGACGCGCTGGCCCTTCTCGACACGGCCGATGTCGGCCTCGTCGACCGCCGCCTCGACCTGCATGCGCGACAGATCCTCGGCGATGACGAACAGCTTGGGCGCCTGGAGCGACGCCGCGACGGTCTGGCCGAGGTTGACCGCGCGGTCGATGACCGTGCCGTTGACCGGCGCCCGGATGATGCTGCGCGACACGTCGAGGCCGTTCTGCGCGACCTGGCTCTGCGCGACCGTCAGCTGGCCGCGCGCCGACGCGAGGTTGGAGCGCGCAGCCGCCAGCGCCGCTTCGGCGGTCTGCACGGTGCGCTTGGTGATGAAGCCGTTGGGAAGCAGCCGCTTCTTGGTGTCGTAGTCGCGCTGCGCCTCGGTCAGCGCGGCGCTCGCCGATCGGATCTGCGCCTGCGCCTGAACCGCCTGCGCGGACGACTGCTCGACCCTCGCCTGGAAGGTGCCGGGGTCGATGCGGGCGAGGATCTGGCCCTTCTTCACCGGCGTGTTGTAGTCGGCATAGAGCGCGACGAGCTGACCCGAGACCTGGCTGCCGACCTCGACCGTGTTGACCGCCTGGATCTTGCCCGAGGCCGAGATCGAGGTCGTGATGTCGCCGCGCTCGATCGTGGCGGTGTTGTATTCGACCGCCTTGTCGCGATGAGTCACGAACCAGCCGGCCAGCGCCACGAGGAGGACGGCGCCGACGATCAGCAGCCAGCGGTTCTTGGACAATTCACGCTCCCTCGTTCGCGGACACGGCCCTAGCCGTCCGACACGAGGTTACGCAACGCGCGAGATCATTCCCCCGCTCCAAATGCAAAGGGCCGGGGCGTCGCCGCCCCGGCCCTCGCGTGACGACCGGTAGATCAGGCGCGACGGCGCCGCGAAAGCCCGAGGCCGAGCGCGCCAAGGCCGAACAGGCCGAGCATCGCGGGCTCGGGAACCTCGTCCGAGGTGCCGTTGAGCGTCGCCGACAAAGCGTCGATGCCGTAGCTCTCGTCGCCGACGTTCTGAAGGTTGGAGACGCCGAAGGTCAGCGTCAGGGTGCTTAGCGTGTGCGCGATGTTCTGGAATGCCGACTGCACGCCCATGTCGTAGGCGCTGTCGAAGAAGCAGGTATCGCCGCCCGAAGCGAAGAGATCCTGGCGGTAGGCGAGCGTGCCGCCGGCGGGCGCATTCTGGATGCCGTTGACGCGATCGCAGTTGAGATAGTTGTAGTTCCACAGCGTCGTCTCGGTCGTGCCGTCACCGTCGAGGTCGATCGCCACCGAGAAGAAATCGGGCCCGACGCCGTCGTTGGCGGTGCCGTCCAGGGAGTCGATCGCGGCGAGCAGGAAGTCGAGGCTGAGGCTGGTGTGGCCGGCAAGGCCGCTCAGCGCGAAGGTCGTGCTCGCGGTGCCGTCGCCCATGCGGATGAAGTCCGCGCCGAACGCTTTGCCGTTGGTCGCGCCGGTGACGCCGGCATAGCCCTGTGTACCGTCGACGAAAACGGTGCCGCTGGTGGTTACGGTCGCCGGCAGCGCGCCGTTCTCGTACAGCGAAATCGTCTGCGTGCCCGCCTGGGCGGCGCTCGCGAAGGCGAGGCTGGCTGCGGCGGCGAAAAGGATACGGCTCATTGGAATGCTCCCAGCGAATTGGGCTCGAGGAAGCAAGAGCTGCGCCAAAAGGCGGAATGCAGCGATTATAAGGGCATAGTCGCAAGGCGCCGCAAGCTGCTGTAAAGTTTTCCGACTCCTCGTATACGCGGGGAGGATGGCGGCTGGCTGGCATTTCTGGATCGATCGCGGCGGCACCTTCACCGATGTCGTGGCGCGCCGGCCCGACGGCGGTATCGAAACCGTGAAGCTGCTCTCCGAGAACCCCGAACGCTATTCCGACGCGGCGCTGGCCGGGATCGCCATGCTGCGCGGCGGTGACGGCGCGCCCGTCGCGACGGTGAAGATGGGAACGACGGTCGCCACCAACGCGCTGCTTGAGCGCAAGGGCGAGGCGGTCGTTCTGGCGATCACCAAGGGGCTGGCGGACGCGCTCCGTATCGGCACGCAGGCGCGGCCTCGGCTGTTCGACCGCGCCATCCTGTTGCCCGCCCCGCTCTATTCCAGCGTCGTCGAGATCGACGAACGGGTGGCGGCGGAAGGCACGATCCTCCGTCCGCTCGATGAAGCATCGACCCGCGCCAATCTTCAACAGGCGTTCGACGGCGGCATCCGCGCGATAGCCATCGTCCTCGTCCATGGCTTCGCGCATCCGGCGCACGAGACCCGCGTCGCCGAAATTGCGCGCGAGATCGGCTTCACCCAGGTGTCGGTCAGCCATGAGGTCGCGGCGCTGATCAAGCTGGTCGGGCGCGGCGACACGACCGTGGCCGATGCCTATCTGTCGCCGGTGCTCCGCCGCTACGTCGACCGCGTCTCCGCCGGCCCCGCCGCCGAGACGCGGCTGCTATTCATGCAGTCGAACGGCGGCCTCACCGCCGCGTCGGCGTTTCGCGGCAAGGACGCGGTTCTGTCCGGCCCGGCGGGCGGCATCGTCGGCATGGCGCGGACGGCGGAGGCTGCGGGGTTCGACCGCATCGTCGGCTTCGACATGGGCGGCACCTCGACCGACGTCTCGCACTACGCCGGCGAATACGAGCGCACGCACGAGAGCGAGGTCGCGGGCGTCCGCATCCGCGCGCCGATGATGCGCATCCACACCGTCGCGGCGGGCGGCGGCTCGCTCTGCACCTACGACGGCGCGCGCTTTCGCGTCGGCCCGGAATCGGCGGGGGCCAATCCCGGCCCGGCGAGCTACCGGCGCGGCGGGCCGCTGACCGTCACCGACTGCAACGTCGCGCTCGGCAAGATCCGGCCGGCGCACTTTCCCAAGGTGTTCGGCCCGAACGGCGACGAACCGCTCGACGTCGCCGCCGCCGAAGCCGAACTTGCCGAAGTTGCCGCGCGCTCCGGCAAGTCGCCCGCCGAAGTCGCCGAAGGCTTCCTGACCATCGCGGTCGATAACATGGCGAACGCGATCAAGCAGGTCAGCGTGTCGCGCGGCCACGATGTCCGCGACTGCGCGCTCGTCTGCTTCGGCGGGGCCGGGGGCCAGCACGCCTGCCTGGTCGCCGACGCGCTCCGCATCGGCCGGGTGATGATCCACCCGCTCGCCGGCGTCCTCTCCGCCTACGGAATGGGCCTCGCCGACCTCGGTAGCATCCGCGAGGCGACGGTCGGCTTGCCGCCTGATGCGCCGCAGATCGCGGAGCGGATTGAGGCGCTTGCGGAAGAGGCAAAATCCATCCTCGCGGGACAGGGTGTTCCCGACGCCAAGGTTCGCCGCGTCGCGCACATCAAATATGCCGGGACCGACAGCACCATCGAGGTGCCGTTCGGCACGCCCGACGCCATGAGCGCCGCCTTCCATGCCCTCCACCGCCGCCGCTTCGGCTTTGCCGACGAAGGCGGCGGGCTGGTTGTCGAAACGCTTAGCGCCGAAGCCACGGGCGGCGGCTCGCCGGTCGAAAATGTTGCGCCAATCGCGACTGGCCCGGCTACGCCGCTCGAAGTCGCTACCGTCCGCATGGCCGGCGAAGTCCACGACACGCCGGTGTTCGACCGCCCCACCCTCAGCGCCGGGACCTTGCTCGATGGCCCCGCGATCATCATCGATCCCAGCGCCACGACCGTCGTCGAGCCCGGCTGGCGAGCAACCGTCGACGCGCAGGCCAACCTCATCCTCGAGCGCGTCGCCGCGCGCGCCCAGCGCCAGGCGGATACCGCGGTCGATCCCGTCACGCTCGAGCTGTTCAACAACCTGTTCATGGCAACCGCCGAGCAGATGGGCGCGGCGCTCCAGAACACCGCCTTCTCGGTCAACATCAAGGAGCGGCTGGATTTCTCCTGCGCGATCTTCGACCGCTCGGGCGCGCTGATCGCCAACGCCCCGCACATGCCCGTCCACCTCGGCAGCATGGGCGACAGCATCCGCGCGGTGATAGCGGCACGGGGCGACAATCGCGACGGGCGGGGCTTCCGGCGCGGCGACGCCTATATGCTGAACGCGCCTTACAACGGCGGCACGCACCTGCCCGACGTCACCGTCATCATGCCGGTGTTCGCGGGCGAGGAGACCGCCCCCGCCTGGTTCGTCGCGGCGCGCGGCCATCAGGCCGATATCGGCGGCATCACCCCCGGCTCGATGCCGCCCGACAGCCGCACCCTCGCCGAGGAAGGCGTGCTGCTCGACAACGTCCTGCTGGTCGACGAAGGCCGCTTCCTGGAGGCGGAGAGCGTCGCCCTGCTCTCCGCCGGCCGCTGGCCCGCCCGCAACCCGGCGCAGAACATCGCCGACCTGAAGGCGCAGGTCGCCGCCTGCGTTCGCGGCGGCGAGGGGCTCGCCGAAATGGCCGCCGAGTTCGGCCGCGATGTCGTCGACGCCTACATGGCCCACGTCCAGGACAATGCCGAGGAATCGGTGCGCCGCGCCATCGAGCGGCTGTCCGATGGCCATTTCCGCTACGAGCTCGACAATGGCGCGAGCATCGCGGTGACCGTCTCGGTCGACCGGGTCGCCCGCACCTGCAAGGTCGATTTCACCGGCACCAGCGCTGAGCTTCCGTCGAACTTCAACGCGCCCTTCTCGGTCTGCCGCGCGGCCGTGCTCTACGTCTTCCGCACTCTGGTCGACGACGACATCCCGATGAACGACGGCTGCTTCCGCCCGATCGAGCTCCTCGTGCCCGAAGGTTCGATGCTCCGCCCATCGCGGACCGCCGCGGTCGTCGCCGGCAACGTCGAGACGAGCCAGGTCGTCACCGATGCGCTCTACGGCGCGCTGGGCGTGATGGCGGGCAGCCAAGGAACGATGAACAACCTGACCTTCGGCAACGAGGCTTACCAATATTACGAGACGATCTGCGGCGGGGCGGGGGCCGGGCCAGGCTTCGCCGGGGCGAGCGCCGTCCACACCCACATGACCAACTCGCGCCTGACCGATCCGGAGGTGCTGGAAACGCGCTTCCCGGTGGTGGTCGAAGACTTCGGCATCCGCCGCGGCTCGGGCGGGGCGGGCGCGTGGCGTGGCGGCGACGGCGCCTTCCGCCGGCTACGGTTTCGCGAAGCGATGACCTGCGGCATCCTCGCCAACCGTCGCCGCGTGCCGCCGTTCGGGCTCGCCGGCGGCGGCGAAGGGGCGCTGGGCGTGACACGGATCGAACGGGCCGACGGGAGTGTACAGGTGCTGGGCCCAACCGAATCCGCGCCGGTGGCGGCGGGGGACGCGGTCGTGATCGAGACGCCGGGGGGTGGGGGCTATGGCGCGATTTAGCTTGTTACTCCCCAAACCCCGCTCATCCCGAGCGAAGTCGAGGGACGCATGGCCTCTCCGTGCGTCCCTCGACTTCGCTCGGGATGAGCGGCTCCTTGATTTTTCGGGAGCCAATTGCTGATGTGGCCCCTGATCGGCATCGCCGTCGTGGTCATCGGTTTCGTGGCGCGCCTGAACCCGCTGCTCGTCGTCGCCGCCGCGGCTCTCGCGACGGGCCTCGCGGCGGGGATCAACCTGCTCGCGGTGCTCGCCGCCTTCGGCAAGGCGTTCAACGACAGCCGCTACGTGAGCGTGATCTTCGTCGTGCTGCCGGTTATCGGCCTGCTCGAGCGCCATGGCCTTCAGGACCGGGCGCGAACCGCCATCGCACGGCTGCGCGGCGCAACGACAGGCCGCCTGCTGCTCGGCTATTTCCTGTTCCGGCAGACAACGGCAGCGCTTGGCCTCATGTCGATCGCCGGCCATGCCCAGATGGTCCGTCCGCTCGTCGCGCCGATGGCCGAGGGCGCTGCCGAGGCACGGCTCGGCGAGCTTGGCGAAGACCAGCGCCAGCACGTCCGCGCGCACGCCGCCGCGACCGACAATGTGGCGGTGTTCTTCGGAGAGGACATCTTCCTCGCGGTGGCGTCGGTCCTGCTGATCAAGGGTTTCCTCGGCCAGAACGGCATCGACATAAGCCCCTTCCACCTGTCGAAATGGGCGATCCCGAGCGCGATCGCCGCGCTCCTCGTCCACGGCGCGCGGCTGATGCGGCTCGATCGCACGAACTGGACGCGGCGATGATCACCCTTGCCGCCGTCTATGCATTGATGGGAGCAATGTTCGTCGGCGCGTCGATCCTCAGCGCGCGTGACCGGCGCTTCGGCAACGCAGGCTTCTGGGCGCTGCTTGCGGTAAGCTTCCTGCTCGGCGACCGCATCGGCGACCTTGGCAATGGCATGCTTGCGATGACTCTCGTCGCGCTCGCGACGGGCCGCGCCCTCCGGAAGGCTCAGCCGCCGCTCGTCTCCGCCGACGCGCGTCTCGCCTCGGCGGAGAGGCTCGGCAACAGGCTGTTTCTTCCCGCGCTTATCATCCCTACTTGCGCGCTCCTCGGCACGCTGCTTCTCAAGGACAGCGGCTGGGTCGACCCCAAGCAGGTAACTTTGATCTCGCTCGGCTGCGGCGTGCTGATTGCACTGGTGGTGTCGATGGCGTGGTTGCGCCCCCCGGTCGCCGCGCCGCTCCAGGAGGCGCGCCGCCTGCTCGATTCGGTTGGCTGGGCGGTGATCCTGCCGCAGATGCTCGCCTCGCTCGGCGCGGTGTTCGCGCTCGCCGGGGTGGGCGACGCCGTCGGGCAGATTTTCGGCACCTACCTGCCGATCGACGGCCGCTACGCCGCGGTCGCCGCCTACTGCCTAGGCATGGCCGCCTTCACGGCGATCATGGGCAATGCCTTCGCCGCCTTCCCGGTGATGACCGCGGCGGTCGGCCTGCCGCTCGTCGTCCACAAGTTCGGCGGCGATCCGGCGGTCGCCTGCGCGATCGGCATGCTGTCGGGCTTCTGCGGCACGCTGCTCACGCCGATGGCGGCGAACTTCAACATCGTGCCGGCGGCGCTGCTCGAGCTCAAGGATCGCAACGCGGTCATCAAGGCACAAGCGCCGACCGCGCTCATCATGTTGGCCGTAAACACGGGATTGATGGCATGGCTGGTCTACTGACCGAGGATTTCGCCGCGAAACTCGCGGGCATCGCGCTCAGCCACATCGCGCGCGAGTTTCCGCACAAGCTCGATCACGTCATGGATGACGCCGGCGACGTGCAGGGGCCGAAGGCGCTCCACCCGATCTTCCACGGCAGCTTCGACTGGCACAGCAGCGTCCACAGCCACTGGCTGCTGGCGCGGCTGCTGCGGCTGTTTCCCGACCTTGAGCCCGCCGCCGCGATCCGGGCGCATCTCGATCAGGCGGTCACCCGGGAGAAGGTGGCGGCCGAAGCCGCCTATGCCGCCAAACCCTCCAGCGCCGGCTTCTCGCGCCCTTACGGCTGGGTGTGGCTGCTGCAATTGTCGCTGGAGCTCGACCGCCACGACGCGCCTTGGGGCGGGGCGCTCAAGCCGCTCGGCGAAGCCTTCGCCGCGCGCTTCGCCAGCTTCCTGCCGCGCCAGACCTATCCGATTCGCGTCGGCACCCACTTCAACACCGCCTTCGCGCTGACCCTGGCGCGCGATTACCCCGGCTTGGCCGATCTCTGCGACGCCCGCGCCTGCGACTATTTTCTCGCCGATGCGGGCTGCCAGGCGTGGGAGCCGGGCGGCGACGAGTTTCTCTCGCCGGCGCTGATGGAGGCCGAGCTGATGCGCCGAGTCCTCGGCTCCGACTTCGCCGGCTGGTTCGCGCGCTTCCTGCCCACCGTCCCCGAGACGTTGCTGACGCCCGCCTTCGTCAGCGACCGCAGCGACGGCAAGATCGCGCATCTCGACGGCCTCAACCTCAGCCGCGCCTGGTGTTGGGCGGGTCTCTCATCGGTGCTGCCGCGGATCGCCCCCGGCGCTGCCGAACGCCACATCGCGGCGAGCATGCCGCACCTTGTCGGCGATTACATGGGCGAGCACTGGCTTGCGACCTACGCGCTGCTGGCGCTTGATGGGCTCTAGGCGGCGATCGTCTCGACGAAGCTGGTGACCGAGCCCTGCAGCGCGACGAGCTGATCGTCGACTCCCGCGAAGCCCGTGTCGACGGCATCGATCTCGTCGGCGACCTGCTCGGTCGCGGCGCGGATTCCGGCGATGATCTCGGTCATCGAATTGGCGCTGAGCGCGGTCTCGTCGACCGAGCCGGTGATCGCGGTGACGGTCTCGGCCTGCACGTCGATCGCGTCGCGGATTCGCTCCGCCGAGCCGTGGACCTCGACCACCGTATCGCGGATCGAGCCGTTGGCGGCGACCGAGCGGCGGGTCGCCGCCTGGATGGCCGAAATCTGCTGCGCGATGTCGTCGGTGGCGCGCGCGGTCTGCGCGGCGAGGCTCTTCACTTCCTGCGCGACGACCGCGAAGCCCCGCCCGGCATCCCCGGCGCGCGCCGCCTCGATCGTGGCGTTGAGCGCCAGGAGGTTGGTCTGTCCCGCGATGTCGCGGATCAGGCTGACGATTGATTCGATCGCCTGCGCGTGGTCGGAAAGCACGACGGCGTTGTCCATGGCTTCGCCGGCCTGGGTGCTGGCGCGGGTCGCGACCACGGTGGCGCTCTCCACCTCGCGGCGCGCTTCCTCGATGGCCCGGATGAGGCCGGCGGCGGTCTGCGCGGCGTCGCGCATCGCACTCGCCGACTGGTCGGCGGCGGCGGCGACTTCGGCGGCCTTGCCGAGCATCGCGCGGGTGTGGGAGGCGGCGGCGCCGGTCTGGGCGCGGACGCCCCGGCTGCGCGCCGTGGCCGCCTCGACCGCGACCGCGATCTGGCGGCTCAGGCTCTCGCCCTGCGCGCGCGAAGCCTCCACGGCGGCCTCGCGGCGCAGCAGGTAGGTGCGCGACAGCACGACCTCGCTTTCCAGCGCCGCCACCCGCACGGCCGCGTCCAGCAGGCGCGGCAGGCGGGCGGGATCGCCGACGCCCTCGCACAGCGCCTGAAGAAGCCGCGAATGCGCGGTGGCGAAGCAGCCGATGACCATCGCGACCGGAACTCCGGTGCGCGCCATCTCGCTGCCGTGCCACGCCGCGCGGTCGATCCACTCCTGGTCCACGGGACGGGTGTATTTGTGCTCCTGATAGAGCCGCTGCTTGGCGATGATCTGCGGCAACAGGCTCGCATCGACGGTCGCCGCGGTCTCGCGCAGGCTCATGAAGCGCTCCCAGAAGCCTTCGACGATCCAATCCGTCTTCGGCGAGACGATCGACCACACCTCGGCGAGCGCCGCGGAAAACATCGCGTCGGCGCGGAACGCGATGCGGCGCTCGTCGAGGTCCAGCCCGCTGGCCATGCGGCTGGGGTCGCTACGGTCGGTGCGCGGCGGCGTCATCGGCATTTCCCAGGCTCTTTCCATGATGAGCGAGACTTAGGCGAAGATGGTTAATGCGCTCTAAATCCCATCGGCGGTTGCGCGGCGCGGATTAGCTTCTAAAAGCGGCACGTCCGCCGGCCTAAGGGGTTCACGCCAATGGCAGTCGCGCGTCCGCGCCCGCTCTCTCCGCACCTGTCGATCTTTCGCTGGCGCGCCAACATGGCCGCTTCGATCCTGCACCGGGTCACCGGCAACGCGATGGCGTTCGGCGGTGTGATGATCTTCCTGTGGTGGCTGGTCGCCTCGGCAAGCGGTCCCGAAGCCTATGCGACGTTCTACAAGGTCGCGACCGGCTGGTTCGGCCTGCTGGTCGGCGTCGGCTTCACCTGGACCTTTTTCCAGCACCTGTGCTCGGGCCTCCGCCACCTCCTGATGGACACCGGCGCCGCGATGGAGCCCGGTCTCAGCCGCAACCTTGCGTTCGGCACCTTCGTCGTCTCCATCCTGCTGACCCTCGCCACCTGGGCCTACATCCTGTCGCTCAAGGGAATTATCTGATGGGCACCGGCACGCAGCTTGGCCGAGTCCGCGGCCTCGGCGCCTCGGGCACCGGCACCGATCATTTCTGGAAGCAGCGCGTCACCGCGGTCGCCAACATCCTGCTGATGGTGTGGTTCGTCGTCTCGCTGCTCCGCCTGCCGGTTCTCGATTACGAGACCGTGCATCTGTGGCTGAAGCAGCCGCTGGTCGCGATCCCGATGCTTCTGCTGATCGCCAGCGTGTTCTTTCATTTCCGCATGGGCGTTCAGGTGTGGATCGAGGACTATACCCATAACGAAGGCACCAAGGTGCTGAGTGTCCTCGCGCTCAACCTCTACACCGTCGCCGGCGCGGTCACCGCCGTGTTCTGCGTCCTCAAGATCGCATTCGGAGCCTAGAGCGTGGCAGACGCCTACAAGATTATCGACCATGTCTACGATGCTGTCGTCGTCGGAGCGGGCGGCGCGGGCCTTCGCGCCACAATGGGCATCGCCGAGAGCGGCCTGAAGACCGCCTGCATCACCAAGGTCTTCCCGACGCGCAGCCACACCGTCGCCGCGCAGGGCGGCATTGCCGCCAGCCTCGGCAACATGGGCCCGGATCACTGGACCTGGCACATGTACGACACCGTCAAGGGTTCCGACTGGCTCGGCGACCAGGACGCGATCGAGTATCTCGTCCGCGAGGCGCCCGCCGCGGTCTACGAGCTGGAGCATGCCGGCGTTCCGTTCTCGCGCACCGAGGAGGGCAAGATCTACCAGCGCGCCTTCGGCGGCATGACCCAGAACATGGGCAACGGCCCGCCCGCGCAGCGCACCTGCGCCGCCGCCGACCGCACCGGCCACGCGATGCTCCACGCGCTCTACCAGCAGAGCCTCAAATACTCGTCCGACTTCTTCATCGAATATTTCGCGCTCGACCTCATCATGGTCGACGGCGAGTGCCGCGGCGTGATCGCCATGTGCATGGAGGACGGCAGCATCCACCGCTTCCGCTCCAAGGCGACGGTGCTGGCGACCGGCGGCTACGGCCGCTGCTATTTCTCCGCGACCTCGGCGCACACCTGCACCGGCGACGGCGGCGGCATGGCGCTGCGCGCCGGCTTGCCGCTTCAGGACATGGAGTTCGTTCAGTTCCACCCGACCGGCATCTACGGCGCGGGCGTGCTGATCACCGAGGGCGCGCGCGGCGAGGGCGGCTACCTCACCAACTCCGAAGGCGAGCGCTTCATGGAGCGCTATGCCCCCTCGGCGAAGGATCTCGCGTCGCGCGACGTCGTCAGCCGCTCGATGGCGATGGAAATCCGCGAGGGGCGGGGCGTCGGCCCGAACAAGGACCACATCTACCTCAACCTCAACCACATCGACCCCAAGGTGCTGCACGAGCGCCTGCCCGGCATCTCGGAGACCGCCAAGATCTTCGCCGGCGTCGATGTCACGCGCGAGCCGATCCCGACCGCGCCGACTGTCCACTACAACATGGGCGGCATCCCGACGAACTATCACGGCGAGGTCGTCACCCTGAAGAATGGCGAGCCCGACACCGTCGTCCCCGGCCTGTTCGCGATCGGTGAAGCGGCCTGCGTCTCGGTCCACGGCGCCAACCGCCTGGGCTCCAACAGCCTGATCGACCTCGTCGTCTTCGGCCGCGCCACCGGCCACCGCATCAGCGACATCCTGAAGCCGGGCGAGAAGCACGCCGACATCTCCAAGCCCAACGACGACGCCGCGCTGACGCGCTTCGACCGCTTCCGCAACGCCTCGGGCAGCCGCACGACTGCCCAGATCCGGCTCGAGATGCAGCGCACGATGCAGGCCGACTGCGCGGTCTTCCGCTCAAGCGCCTCGCTCGCCGAGGGCAAGGACAAGATCGACGCGGTCTACGCCCAGATGTCCGACATCGCGATCAGCGACCGCAGCCTCGCCTTCAACACCGACCTGATCGAGACGCTGGAGCTCGACAACATGATCGGCCAGGCCGTCGTCACCATGCACTGCGCCGAGAACCGCCACGAAAGCCGCGGCGCCCATATGCACGAGGACTTCCCCGACCGTCACGACGACGAGTGGATGAAGCACACCATCGCCTGGTTCGACGAAGGCAAGGTCAGCATCGATTACCGCCCCGTCCACGAGTACACGCTCACCGACGAGATCGAGTACATCAAGCCGAAGGCGCGGGTTTATTGAGCCTCGTTGCTCACGGATATTTTCGCCGCGTATGGAGCACGGTTAGAATATCGAGCTCTTCTGCCGAAGCGATTTGTTAGACGATTAAATAGGGTAGGCCGGTCACAGAGAACTCGCGTGTGTCCGCCACCTGACCGTCGCGTCCAAGCATCGGAAACTGACCGAGCACCATTGCGGTTTGGCGAATGCGCGAAAGCACACGATCTGCGGCGCGCTCGTCGTGCTCCGCGATCCAGCTTCGTATCGACAGAAGATCATCCCGCGCTTGCGGAGTGAACCTAGTCTTCAAGGCCGACTTCGCGCCAGACTTTTTCAGCGGGGATCATAGCATCCCGATCGAGCGCCTGCGCCTTGGCGCGCTCAATCTTTGAGCGCTTCCAAAGTGCATAGCCCTGGTCTGCAGCCGCCTCATCGACGGCGACCCTTTCGGAAGGGAGACTGCTAGACGTCATCGAGCAATTCTAGCACCGCTTAGCGCCAGCGCAAATTCTCGCGGGTCAAGTCGCTGATCGACTTCCCGCCCATCAGCTTCATCCCGCGCTCGATCTCCGCGCGGAGGCCGCCGATGGCCCGCTCGACGCCCGGCTGCCCGGCCGCCGCCAGCGCGTAGAGGTACAGCCGCCCACCCGACACCGCCTTGGCGCCGACGCTCAGCGCCTTCAGCACGTGCGTGCCGCGCCGCACACCGCCGTCGCAGATGACGTCGAGCTTGTCGCCGACCGCATCGACGATCTCTGCGAGCTGGTCGAAGGGCGCGCGGCTGCCGTCGAGTTGCCGGCCGCCGTGGTTGGAGACCATGATCGCGGTCGCGCCGATATCCACCGCGCGGCGCGCGTCGCCGACCGACATGATGCCCTTCAGGCAGAACTCGCCGCCCCAGTCGTTGCGGATCGCCTCGGCGCGCTTCCAGTCAAGCGACTGGTCCAGCAGCGAGGTGAAATAGCCAGCGACCGACGTTGGGATGTCCCATCCGGCGGCGATATGATCGCTGAGGTTGGGCAGCGCGAATTTCTCGCGCGCGAAATAGTTGAGCGCCCACGCCGGGTGCGCGGCGAAGCTCGCCATCGACTTCAGCGTCAGCCGTGGCGGCGAGGTGAAGCCGGTGCGCAGGCAGCGCTCGCGATTGCCGCCGACGATGGTGTCGACGGTGAGCGCGATCGCATCGAACTTCGCGGCCTTGGCGGCGTCGATCATCGCGCGGTTCAGGCCGTCGTCCTTGTGGACGTAAAGCTGGAACAGCTTGGGGCTGGCGATCGTCCGCCCGATCTCCTCGATGCTGACCGTGGCGAGCGAGGAGATGCCGAAGAACGTCCCGAACTTTTCCGCCACCCGCCCCACCGCGCGCTCGCCCTGCCAGTGGAACAACCGCTGCAGCGCGGTCGGCGACAGCATCAGCGGCATCGCGATCTCGCGACCCATCACCGTCGTGCGCATGTCGATCGTCTCGACGCCGGCGAGCACGTTGGGCACCAGGTCGCAGTCGTCGAAGGCGGCGGTGTTGCGGTCCCTGGTGATCTCGTCGTCGGCGCCGCCGTCGATATAGTGGAAGATCGGGCCCGGCAGCCGGCGCTTCGCCAGCGTCCGGAAGTCCTCGACGTTGTGGCAGTCGCTGAGTTTCATGCACGCACTCTAGCGCGGTTTGGGGTTGCGCGCGCAAGGGCGAACGCCTAGCCGCTCATACCGAAGCGGTTGCACATTCGAAGGGCAAAGATGGCCGAGTTCGCGCTCCCCAAGAACAGCAAGATCAGCGGCAAGGGAAAGCGCTATGCAGCGCCCGCCGGCGCCAAGAACGTTAGGGCGTTCAAGGTCTATCGCTGGAATCCCGACGACGGCGAGAATCCGCGCTACGACACCTATGAGCTCGACCTCGACAGCTGCGGCCCGATGGTCCTCGACGCGCTGATCAAGATCAAGTCGGAGCAGGATTCGACGCTGACCTTCCGCCGCTCCTGCCGCGAGGGCATCTGCGGCTCGTGCTCGATGAACATCGACGGCACCAACACGCTCGCCTGCACTCAGGCGATCGAGGACGTGAAGGGCGAGGTGAAGATCACCCCGCTGCCGCATATGGAGGTCATCAAGGACCTCGTCCCCGACTTCACCAACTTCTATGCGCAATATGCCTCGATCAAGCCGTGGCTGCAGACCGTGACGCCCGAGCCCGCGATGGCCGAGCGCCTGCAGAGCCCGGAGGACCGCTCGAAGCTTGATGGCCTTTACGAATGCATCCTCTGCGCCTGCTGCTCGACTGCCTGCCCGAGCTACTGGTGGAACTCTGACAAGTTCCTGGGCCCCGCGATCCTGCTCCAGGCCTACCGCTGGCTCGCCGACAGCCGCGACGAGATGACCGGCGAGCGCCTCGACGCGCTGGAGGACCCGTTCCGCCTCTACCGCTGTCACACGATCATGAACTGCGCCAACGTCTGCCCCAAGGGCCTGAACCCTGCCAAGGCGATCGCCGAGGTCAAGAAGATGATGGTCGAGCGGACGCTGTAGGCGGAATGCGCTCCATAAATCCCGTCATCCCGGTGAAAGCCGGGACCCAGCGGGAGGATCGTCTGGGTCCCGGCTTTCGCCGGGATGACGGGGCGTAATGAGCATCCGTCCCATCCTGATGTTCGACTCCGGCGTCGGCGGGCTGTCCGTCCTCGCCGAGACGCGGAAGCTCTTGCCCCATGCGCCCGTGGTCTATGTCGCGGACAACGGCGGCTTTCCATACGGCACGAAAACCGAGTTGGAGGTGGCGACGCGGGTGTGCGCCGTCCTCGGACGCCTCACCGAGCGCTGCCAGCCGCGGCTGGCGGTGATCGCCTGCAACACCGCCAGCACGATCGCGCTGGCGCATGTCCGCGCGGTGCTCGAGGTGCCGGTCGTCGGCACCGTGCCGGCGGTGAAGCCCGCCGCGCTCGCGACGCGAAGCGGCGTCATCGGCATCCTCGGCACGACGGCGACGGTCCGCCAGCCCTATGTCGACCGCCTGATCGCCGAGTTCGCGCCCGCGATGACCGTGCTTCGCCACGGCTCGGCCCCGCTGGTCGAGGCGGCCGAGGCGAAGTTGCGCGGCCGGCCCGTCGATCCGGCGCTCTGCGCGACCGAGATGGCGGCGCTGCTCGGCCAGCCGGGCGGCGACCGCCTCGACGCGGTGGTGCTGGCCTGCACGCACTTCCCGCTGCTCCGCGCCGAGCTTGCCGCCGCGTCGCCCCACCCGCTGGCGCTGATTGACAGCGGACAGGGCATCGCCCGCCGCATCGCGCACCTGCTCGCCGGCGAAACCTGGCCCGACGCTCCGCCGCCGTCGCGCGCCGTCTTCACCGCGCGTCATGCGGACGTTGACGCGCTGCGCCCGGCGCTTCACGACTATGGCCTGACCGAGCTCGACTATCTGTGAGGCCCTTTTGCCCCTGACCGACGCCGAACTGATCGAGCGATTCAATCGCCACACCTCGCCGACCGGCGTGCTGCTCGGCTTTCGAATGGTCGAGTGCGACAGCGCTGCCGGCCGGATCCGCGTCGCCTATGAGGCGAAGCCGGAGTTCTGCAATCCAATGGGAAATGTGCAGGGCGGCTTCGTCGCGGCGATGCTCGACGACGCGGCGGCGGTGGCGGCGGTGGTCAAGTCGGGCCGCCGGATCATCGTGCCGACGCTCGAGTTCAAGGTCACCTTCCTCGCGCCCGCCAAGGTCGGCGCGCTGTTCGCCGAGGGGCGCTGCCTGAAGCTCGGCAGCCGTGTCGCTTTCCTCGAAGGCGAGCTGTTCGACCCCGACGGCAAGCTGCTGGCGCGGATGAGCGCCACTGCCATGCCCGTTCCGATGGCCGAGACCGCAACGAGAGTGGAGCGCGCATGACCGACGAAGCCCCGACCGACGATGTCCTGTTCGAGCATCGCGGCCGTCTCGGCCTGATCACGCTCAACAGGCCCAAGGCGCTTAATGCGCTGACGCGGGCGATGTGCAACGCCATCCGCGCCCAGCTCGAACGCTGGGCGGACGACGAGGGCGTCGGCGTCGTCGCGATCGCCGGGGCCGGCGACCGCGCCTTCTGCGCCGGCGGCGACGTCGTCGGCGCTTACAACGCCGGCCGCACAGGCTCGGACGAGTGGGAAGGGTTCTTCCACGACGAATATCGCATGAACCATGCGATCGCGACCTACCCGAAGCCCTATGTCGCTCTGATCGACGGCATCGTCATGGGCGGCGGCGTCGGCGTGTCGATCCACGCGCCGTACCGGGTGGTCAGCGAGAAAGTGATGTTCGCGATGCCCGAGACCGGCATCGGCCTCATCCCTGATGTCGGCGGCACTTATGCGCTGCCGCGCCTGCCGGGACAGATCGGCACCTGGCTGGGGCTCACCGGCGCGCGGCTCGGCGCGGGCGACTGCCGCTACGCCGGGATCGCCACGCACCATTGCCGCAGCGAGCGCATGCCGGTGCTGCTTGATCGGCTGGCCGACGGCGCGCTGGTCGACGAGACGCTCGCCGGCTTTGACAGCCATCCCGGCGACGCGCCGCTGGAGCAGTTGCGTGACGGTGTCGACTTCCACTTCGCCCACGATCACGTCGAGGCGATCCTCGCCTCGCTTGCCGGCGGAGACGACTGGGCGAAGGCCCAGGCCGATACGGTTCTCAGGATGTCGCCGACCGCTCTCAAGCTGACGCTGCGCGCTCTCCGAGCCGGCGCGCACCTCGATATCGCCGATGCGCTGCGCCAGGAATATCGGATCGTCTGCGCTACCAAGGCGGGCCACGATTTCTACGAGGGCATACGCGCCCAGCTGATCGACAAGGACCGCAGCCCCAGGTGGCAGCCCGCGAGCCTCGCCGAAGTCGATGACGCGGCGCTCGACATCTATTTCCAGGAGCCGGCAGGAGGCGACATCTTGTTTCCGCTGCGGGCCGAAGTCGCGATGGCGATGATGCAGGCGATGCAGCCGCCCGCGACCTTATGATGCTGGCGTTCGCCGCCTTTCGCGGTTAAATCGCGCAATCGAGTTCGGGGTGGGGCCCGCTTTCATGGATTACGCCAGGGTTTTCGAAGACGCGATCGAGCGCCTCCACGCGGAGGGGCGGTATCGCGTGTTCATCGACATTCTCCGCAACAAGGGAATGTACCCGAACGCGCGCTGTTTCGCTGGTCACAACGGCTCGCGGCCGATTACCGTCTGGTGCTCGAACGACTATCTCGCGATGGGCCAGCACCCGGCGGTGATCGCCGCGATGGAGGAAGCGCTGCATGATGTCGGCGCGGGCTCCGGCGGCACCCGCAACATCGGCGGCAACACGCATTACCACATCGACCTTGAGAGCGAGCTCGCCGACCTCCACGGCAAGGAGGGCGCGCTGCTGTTCACCAGCGGCTATGTGTCGAACGAGGCGACGCTGTCGACGCTCGCCAAGCTGCTTCCCGGCTGCGTGATGTTCTCGGACGAGCTCAATCACGCCTCGATGATCGCCGGCATCCGCAACTCGGGCGCCGAGAAGCAGGTGTTCCGGCACAACGACCTCGCGCATCTCGAAGAGCTGCTCGCCACCGCCGATCCCGATGCGCCCAAGGTCATCGCGTTCGAGAGCGTCTATTCGATGGACGGCGATGTCGCTCCCATCGCCGCGATCTGCGACCTCGCTGAGAAATACAATGCGCTGACCTATTGCGACGAGGTCCACGCGGTCGGCATGTACGGCGCGCGCGGCGGCGGCATCTCGGAGCGCGACGGGGTCGCGCATCGCATCACGATCATCGAAGGCACGCTCGGCAAGGCGTTCGGCGTGATGGGCGGCTATATCGCGGCGTCGAAGACGATCATCGATGTCGTCCGCAGCTACGCGCCGGGCTTCATCTTCACGACCTCGCTGTCGCCGGTGCTCGTCGCCGGCGTGCTGGCGAGCGTCCGCCACCTCAAGGCCTCAAGCATCGAGCGCCAGGCGCAGCAGGTTCGCGCCGCCAGCCTCAAGACGCTGCTCGCCGATGCGGGCCTGCCGGTGATGCCGTCGACCACGCATATCGTGCCGCTGCTCGTCGGCGATCCGGTGCGCGCCAAGAAGATTAGCGACATCCTGCTGCTGGAATATGGAATCTACGTCCAGCCGATCAACTACCCGACCGTGCCGCGCGGCACCGAGCGGCTGCGCTTCACCCCCGGCCCGGCGCACGACGAAGCGATGCTCGTCGCGCTCCGGGACGCGCTGGTCGAGATCTGGAGCAGGCTGGAATTGCGGAAGGCGGCCTGATTCTTCGCGTCAGAGTGTGCCTTGCCGCCGCCCTCGTGAAAACTAATTTGGATCAGGGGAACCATTCCGAACGAGGCGGCGTTGCGTTTTGGAATGTCTCAATTCCCATCGGTCGACGCAGCCCGTGCCAACGACAAGCGTCGAGATCAGATCTGCGCCGTCCGCGCCATGTTGTGCGGCTCGTTCGACCCCATCGTCCGGGGCGACGATGCGATGGCGCGGCTCCTCGCGCAGCTTGAGGCGATCGAGCCCTCGCGCCGTTAAGCTCCCCCCGAAAAGTCTCTCGCACGACACGATTGGCGGTGGCGCCTTGGCGACCGCTCCACTAGATGTGGATCAATCTCGCATCACGCCAAGGAGACCGAACGGGTGGCCCGTCAGACGATCGCCATTGGAGCCGACCATGCCGGCTACCCGCTGAAAGTCAGCCTCGTCGAGGATCTGAAGGCGATGGGCTACGATGTGCTCGACATGGGCACCAACAGCGAGGTGTCGGTCGACTATCCCGATTTCGGCTATGCGGTTTCGCAGGCGGTGGTCGACGAGCGCGTCGCGAGCGGCATCCTGATCTGCGGCACCGGCATCGGCATGTCGATCGCCGCCAACCGCCACCTCGGCATTCGCGCCGCGCTTTGCACCCACGGCGTCATGGCTCGGCTCGCCCGCGAGCATAACAATGCCAATGTGCTGGTCCTCGGAGCGCGAGTGATCGGCACGGAGGTCGCCAAGGAGTGCCTGCGCCAGTTCCTCTCGGTCCCCTACGCCGGCGGCCGCCACGAGCAACGCGTTCACAAATTGTCCGAGCCCCATTTCGAGGAGATCGACGCATGAGCACGCGTCCCGCCCGCGAAGACGACAGCGGCTTTTTCACCGAAAGCCTCGGCCAGGCCGACGTCGCGGTGTTCCAGGCCGTCCGCTCGGAGCTCCGCCGCCAGCAGGAGCAGATCGAGCTGATCGCGTCGGAGAACATCGTCTCCAAGGCGGTGCTAGAGGCGCAGGGCTCGGTGTTCACCAACAAATACGCCGAGGGCTACCCGGGCAAGCGTTACTATCAGGGCTGCGCGCCGTCGGACGCGGTCGAGACGCTCGCCATCGAGCGCGCCAAGCAGCTGTTCGGTGCGGGCTTCGCCAACGTCCAGCCGCACTCCGGCGCGCAGGCCAACGGTGCCGTGATGATGGCATTGCTGACGCCCGGCGACACCATCCTCGGCATGAGCCTCGACGCCGGCGGCCACCTGACGCACGGCGCGAAGGCCGCGCAGTCGGGCAAGTGGTTCAACGCCATCCAGTACGGTGTCCGCCGCGACGATCACCTCATCGACTTCGACCAGGTCGAGGCGCTCGCCCGTGAGCATCAGCCGAAATTGATCATCGCCGGCGGCTCGGCCTATCCGCGCGTCATCGACTTCGCCCGCTTCCGCGCCATCGCGGACGAGGTCGGGGCCTTTCTGTTCGTCGACATGGCGCACTTCGCCGGCCTCGTCGCCGCCGGCCTCCACCCCAATCCGCTTGAGCACGCGCATGTCGTCACCACGACGACCCACAAGACGCTCCGCGGCCCACGCGGCGGCCTCATCCTCACCAACGACGAGGCGCTCGCCAAAAAGATCAATTCGGCGGTGTTCCCCGGCCTGCAGGGCGGTCCGCTCGTCCATGTCATCGCCGCCAAGGCGGTGGCGTTCGGCGAGGCGCTGCGCCCCGAGTTCAAGGACTATGCCCGGGCGGTGATCGCCAACGCCAAGACGCTCGCCGCGAAGCTCAAGGAGCGCGGCTGCGAGGTGGTCGCCGGCGGCACGGACACGCACCTGGCGCTGATCGACCTGAGTCCCAAGGGCATCACCGGCCGCGACGCCGACGAGGCGCTGGAGCGCGCGTCGATCACCTGCAACAAGAACGGCATCCCGTTCGATCCGCTGCCGCCGGTCAAGACCAGCGGCATCCGCGTCGGTTCCCCCGCCGGCACGACTCGCGGCTTCGGCCAGGCCGAGTTCGCGGCGATCGGCGACATGATCGCCGACGTGCTGGACGGCCTCGCCGCCAATGGCGCGGAGGGCAATGGCGAGGTCGAGCGCGCGGTCAAGCAGCGCGTCCTGACGCTCTGCAAGCGCTTCCCCATCTACCCCGAGCTGTAGGAGAGCGATGATGGACGACCGTGGGCGTTACGACCGCGACACTTTCGGCGAAGCGAAGAACTTCGCCTCGAGCGACCTCGGCAAATCGATGATAAAGGGCGCCGCGATCGGCGCCGTCGCCGCCGCCGTCCTGCCGTTCGTCGGCTGGGGCCTCGGCGCGATCGTGGGTGGTGGCTACGGCGCATACCGGAAGCTCCGGAAATAAACGCGGATGCGCTGCCCGTTCTGCGCGCACGACGACAGCCAGGTTAAGGACAGCCGTCCGACCGAAGACGGCGGCGCGATCCGCCGTCGCCGCCAGTGCCCCGAATGCGGCGCGCGCTTCACAACGTTCGAGCGCGTGCAGCTCCGCGAGCTGATCGTCGTCAAGAAATCGGGCAAGCGCGCCGCCTTCGACCGAGAGAAGCTCGTCCGCTCGATCGCGCTCGCCTGCCGCAAGCGCCCGATCGAGCCCGAGCGCATCGAGCGCCTCGTCTCGGGCATCGTCCGCCGTCTCGAGTCCACGAGCGACGGCGATGTGAAGGCGGAGCGCATCGGCCAGCTGGTGATGGACGGCCTGCGCGCCCTCGACGACGTCGCCTACATCCGCTTCGCCAGCGTCTACAAGAACTTCCGCGACGCCGCCGACTTCGGCGAGATCGTCGGAAAGGTCGACGAGCGGCCTGCGGCGGTTTCGCAACTCCCGACCTTGTTCGGGGAGTGATTCCTCAACCATGCATCAAGAAATTTGTCATTCCCGCGAAAGCGGGAACCCAGTCCTGGTCGACTCTCGCGCTTTATCCTCCACCCGCTGGGTCCCCGCTTTCGCGGGGATGACAGGTCTTGGTTCTAGCGCATGACAGCCCCCGCCATCGTCCTCGTCCGCCCGCAACTCGGGGAGAATATCGGCAGCGTCGCCCGCGCGATGCTCAACTTCGGCCTCATCGACCTTCGCCTCGTCGCCCCGCGCGACGGCTGGCCCAATCCCGACGCCGGCCCCTCCGCCTCTGGCGCCGACGAGGTGCTCGCAAACGCCCGGGTCTACGCGACGGTGCAGGAGGCGGTCGCCGATTGTCGGCACGTCTACGCCACAACCGTCCGCAAGCGCGAGCTGTGGAAGCCTGTCGTCACCCCGGAGCAGGCCGCCGCCGAAATCCGCGGCCGCGACATCCAGCAAGCCATCCTGTTCGGAGCGGAACGCTCCGGACTGGAGACCGACGAGGTCGCGATCGCGCAGGCGATCCTGACCGTGCCGGTCAACCCGGACTTCAAGTCCCTGAACCTCGCGCAGGCGGTGATCCTCGTCGCCTACGAATGGTTCAAGGCCGCCGACGCCACGCCTGCCGTTGCGATCAACTACGACCCGCCCGCGCCGCACGAGGCGCTCGAAGGCCTGATCGTCCAGACCGACACCGCGCTCGACGCCGCCGGCTACTACCGCGTCCCGAGCCGCATCCGCACCGCCAAGCGCAACCTCCGTAACCTCCTCACCCGCCCCGGCTGGAGCGAGGAGGAGGTGCGCACCCTCCGCGGCATCGTCGGTGCGCTGGTCAACCCGCGGCTGCCGCACGACGCTGCGGTTGCTCCCCAGGGGGATTTGGCTAAATATCAGAAGTGAAATTACTCGGAGTGCTGAATGTCATTCTCTCACAAATTGATGCTGACGAGCGTTCTGCTCATATCGACCCCTGTTTTCGCTTCGGAGGCCCCTCCCGAAGGCGCTCGGCCGGTGGATATAGCGACGCCTTCTGCGCTGGCCGCCACCGCACCGCCACCAGGCGAACGCATTATTTGCAAGAGCGAGCCATCGACAGGTTCGCGTACGAAGAGTGTGCGAATCTGCGGCACCGCTGCGTCATGGGCGATGACCCGCGATGCAACGCGTCGCGATTTTTCGCGTATGCAAAACCGCGGTCAAGCAGCGAGCCACTGATCTCTGACTGCAAGCGCTTCGACCGCCGCTCTCGACGCGTTGGCGGATAGTGGGAAGGATGGGTTCATGACTGCCGCTCATCATCTGGCTTTTGCCGTTCTTGCGTCATTCCCCGCAGCCGCTCTTTCCGAGCCCGTGGTCGATGCGCCGCCGGCGATGGCACCCGCCGCAGCGCCCGCCGCAGCGGACCCTGGCGGCATGAAGATGGTTTGCAAGGTCATGCGGGACAGCGGCTCGCGGCTTAGGTCGGAAAAGGTCTGCGCGCCTCTCGGCGATTGGAAACAGGGCAGGACCAACTCAAGGCGCTTTTTGGAGCGCCTCCAGAACGGGTCCTCGCTACCCAAGGGGTGATTGACCCGCAGCCGGCTTCAACACCACCCAGGTCGGGGCGTGATCGCTGGCTTTCTCCCGCCCGCGCGCCTCGCGGTCGACGCCCGCGTCCTTCAGCCGCTTCGCCGCTGCCGGGCTGAGCAACAGGTGATCGATCCGCAGCCCGGCGTTTCGCCCATAGGCGTTCCGCCAGTAATCCCAGAAGGTGTAGATCGTCTCGTCGGGATGGATCGCGCGGATCGCGTCGGTCCAACCCTGCGCGACCAGCGAGCGGAAGGCCTCGCGCACCTCGGGCCGGAACAGCGCGTCGTCCAGCCAGCGCTCGGGCTTGTACACGTCCTTGTCGGTCGGCATCACGTTATAGTCGCCCGCCAGCACTACGGGATGCCCGCTCGTCAGCAGCTCGGCGGCGCGCCCCGCCAGCCTCGCCATCCACTTGAGCTTGTAGTCGAATTTCGGCCCCGGCGCCGGGTTGCCGTTGGGCAGGTAGAGACCGCCGACAATGATGCCGCCGACCGCTGCTTCGATATAGCGGCTTTGCGCGGCGTCTGGATCGCCTGGAAGTCCCCGGCGCGTCTCGACTGGCTCGGTCCCGCGCGCCAGGATGGCGACGCCGTTCCAGCTCTTCTGGCCGTGCCAGATCGCCCCGTAACCGGCCTTCTCGATCGCCTGTACCGGAAAGCGCTCGTCGGGCGCTTTCAATTCCTGCAGGCAGACGACATCGGGTTCGGCCTCGGCCAGCCATTCGAGCAGATTGGTCAACCGCCCGTTGATGCCGTTGACGTTGAATGTAGCGATCTTGATGTCGAATCCTCGCGAAAGCTTGTCGCCCGGCCGTCAGTGACCAAAGTTGGCATAGAGAAATTCCCCGGAACGCCTCAGCATGTCCGAACGCGCTACCCCGTCATCCAGTTGGTGGTCCAGGCCCTTGTAGATGACGAGCTCGTGACGTTTTCCAGCTTGCCTCAGTGCATCGTCCATGAGCTGGGACTGATGAACGGACACGTTCAAGTCACGATCGCCATGAAACATCAGCACGGGCGCCTTGATCGCCGCGGCGTTGCTGGCCGGAGACCCCGCAAGGATGTGCGGCCCGCTGCCAATGAAGTCGGTGACTAGATGATAGTTGGTCAGGCGATAGGATTCGCTTTTCAGCGCGGCGAGGCTGGTCACGGGCGCGACGGCGATCGCGGCCTTGTAGAGGTCGGGGTCGAGGACGTTGGCCTGTAGCGCGGCATAACCGCCATAGCTCCAGCCAAAGATTGCCAGGCTCTTGGGGTTGGCGACGCCTTGCGCGATGAGCCACCGTGCACCGTCGTTGATGTCGCCGATCGCAGCTTGCCAGGACCGGAAGCCATTGCGCTGATACCAAGCTTCGCCGTAGCCCGCCGAGCCACGGAAATTGGGCTGCAGCACGGCATATCCGAGTTGCGCGAAATACTGCGGAAGCCAATCGAATCCCCATTCGTCGCGCGCCGAGGGACCGCCGTGGGGCATGATGATCGCGGGCAGATTCTTGTTTGCGCCTCCGGCCGGCAAGGTCAGATAGGCCGGGATCCGCGTTCCGTCGTGCGCCAGGTAGGAGACAGGTTTGACGGGGGCGAGCCTCAGCTTGTCGAGGCCTGCCCGCACAGGCAGCAGTTCGTTCAGCTCGTGGCTCGCGCTCCCGTAAAGGTAGTAGCGGCCGGGATCGACGTCGCTTCCCGCGAAGATCAGCCGCTTGTCGCCGTTCCAGCTCTCGTCAAGCACCGAGACGATCGGCTGTCGGGGCAGTGTCTTCGACAGCGCGGCATTGAACGCCTTCAGCTTGGGGTCGAAATATTCCAGCTCGCCACTTTCCACCGAATATTCAGCCGCCACCGGCCGCCTATATTTGCCGATCTGTTTGATGCCGGTCACGTCGACGAGCGGATGCGCGAAGACGAGTTGGCGGTCGCCCGATCCGTTCAGCGCGAGCCGGAACAGCGCTTGGCGCCCGTCATGCGGCGCGAGGATATAGAGCCAGTCGCCACTTTCGTCGATCGTCAGCAGATCGGTGCCGGCGTTCGACCGCATGTCGCTCACTAGCAGCGGCTGCCATTCGCTCGCGCCCTTTTTTCGATAGGAATAGCGGATGATATTGCCTGCGTAGCCGTCGGGCGTCGCATCGACCGAACCCATGATCCGGACGTGGCCTCGGCCATCGGTCATCAGCATGGCCGCTTCGACTTTGCCGTTTTCGACGATCATGGAGCGCGCGTTGCGAACGTCGACGATCTGCGCCGACAGTCCCCGCCCCGTCCGGGCGAGTCGCGTGCCGGTCGAACGCTCCGGCGTGATGTCGATCGCCATCATCACATGGTCGGGATCGTCGGGCAGCCAATCGATGATCGTGCCGCTGGACTGGTTGTAACCGAGCGTGCTCAGCGTCGAGCGTTGACCCAGCACCTTCGGGTTGGTGCCATCGGGATCAATGGCGATCAGCCGCGTGAACCACAGCAGCCTGTCGCCGACGTCGGTTATTCCGGAGAGCTCGCATATCAAGCGCTTGTCGCTTTTCCAGCGGCACCATTCGAGATGCGCGTTGGCGTTGCTGTCGCGTGTCACCGGCGTGAGTTTTCCGGTCGCGGCGTCGATCACCACTACGGCGTTGCCGCCGCTCGCCAGCGGCGCAAGATAGGACAGGTGGCTGCCGTCCGGCGAAAGCTGCATGCCACGAACCGCCTCGCGTGCTCCGAACAGTGGCGAAAGGTCGGCGGGCGTAGCAGCGGCCGCCAAGCCGGTCGTGCACATGAGCACCAAGGTCGCAACGGCGTGGCGGCGATGCATCGAATCTTTCCTTTGCCGGGGCGGATGTTAGCTCAAGCGTTCCGCATGGCAATCCGCGCGCGAAGTTGACCGCAATCCGATTCGGCTATAGACGCGCGCCTTCGCAATTGACCCCGCACACCCGGTGAAGCGGCGGTCGCGTCTGGCAGGCTGGTCAGGCGGCGCGAGTCCGGGTCTACGAAAACAGCGAATTTGGAGACATTCATGTCGAAGCGTAACAACGCGAAATACAAGATCGACCGCCGCCTTGGCGAGAACATCTGGGGCCGGCCGAAAAGCCCGGTCAACAAGCGCGAATACGGTCCCGGCCAGCACGGCCAGCGCCGCAAGGGCAAGGTCAGCGACTACGGCATCCAGCTGCGCGCCAAGCAGAAGCTCAAGGGCTATTATGGCGAGGTCACCGAGAAGACCTTCCGCCGCACCTATCAGGAAGCCGCCGCGATGAAGGGCGACACCTCGCAGAACCTCATCGGCCTGCTGGAGCAGCGGCTCGACATGGTCGTCTATCGCGCCAAGTTCGCGCCGACGATCTTCGCGGCGCGCCAGATCGTCAACCACGGTCATATCGCGGTCAACGGCAAGAAGCTCAACATCGCCTCGGCCCGCATCAAGCCGGGCGACGTCGTCGAGCTGCGCGAGAAGGCCAAGGAAATGGCCCTCGTCCTCGAGGCGCAGGGCCTCGCCGAGCGCGAGATCCCGCAGTACCTGACCGCCGAGGGCTTCAAGGCGACCTACGTCCGCGTCCCGACGCTCGATGAAGTGCCTTACCCGGTCCGCATGGAGCCGAACCTCGTCGTCGAGTTCTATTCGCGCTAAGCGAGCACTCGGCGTGACCATCGACGGCCGCGGCATCCTTCGGGTTGTCGCGGCCGTTGTCGTCCTGGCCGTAGCCGTTCCGGCGAGCGCCGCCTGCAAGATGGCGAAGGGCGATGCCGCCTGGATGGCGCAGGCGCTCAGGAAGTGGCGCGTCGCCGAGCGCGAGGTGCTGATGCTGGCGCCAGCGCCGCTGCCGGAGATCGTCGCGGTCGACGCCCTCTGCGCCTATTCGGGCAAGGCGAAAGGCACTGAAAAGATGAAGTGGAAGGGCCTGCCCCACGGCGGCACGATCCGCTTCCCGGATGGCAAGACGCAGGCCGTCGGCCCGCTCTCCTTCGCCTCGCCGGTGGAGGGCGACCCGCGCGGCGGTTATTTCGCGATGGCGCTGCCTTCGGTGTGGCGCGCCGCCGGGGTGAAGAGCGACCTCGGCCTCGAGCGGATGATGGACGGCGTCATGCTCCACGAGCTGATGCACACGCGGCAGTTCTATTTCGTCAATCCGCGCCTCGTCGCGCTGACGGCGCAATATCGCCTGCCCGCCGACCTGAGCGATGATTCGCTGCAGGCGGCGTTCGAGAAAAACCCGGCGTACGTCGCAGCCTATACCGTAGAGCGCGACGCACTGTTCGCCGCCGCCGCCGCTCCGACCGACGCGGAGGCGCGCCAGCTTGCCGCCAGGGCGCTGACCCTCTACCGCGCCCGCCACGCCAGATGGTTCACCGGCCCCGCCGCGCAATGGGCGCCGCTCGACGACCTGTTCCTCGACATGGAGGGCCTTGGCCAGTGGGTATTCTACCGCTGGGCGCTGCGCTCTGGCGTCGCCCCGGCCGAGGCGCTCGCCGCCACGCGCCGCGGCGGCAAATACTGGACTCAGGACGAGGGTCTGGCGCTGTTCCTGACGATCGACCGCCTGCTCCCCGACTGGCAGTCCCGCGCCTTCGCAGCCCAGCCCGCGCTGGCGGAGGCGCTGCTGGAGGCGGCGGCGTCCAAATGAATTTCCGTTCGTCCTGAGCCTGTCGAAGGACGTAGTCGCTCCGAGTCTGTGCGCGCCAGGTGGTTCGACAAGCTCACCACGAACGGAAGCGGGTAAGGTCTAGCGCCGCCCTGCAAGCTGCAGATAGGCCACCGCCGGCGCCGGCGCCAACAGGCCAAACACCAGCAGGTCGAACAGTTCGCCGATCCACAGGCCGGGGCTGGCGAGGGTCATCGCCTTGGTCACCGCCTCGGCGCTTTCGGGCGTCGCGCCGCCGCCGAACACCACGAGGTTGGCGAGCATCACCGCGGGCAGCAAGCCGATCGCCAGCACGCCGACGAAGCCCGCGATCCGCCAGCGGTTGCCCGCCGTCAACGCCCAGCTCCGCTTGATCGCGTCCACCGGCAGCCGCCGCTCGACGATCGCCGCCGGAATGGCGACGAACGCCGCCACCAGGAACCAGCAGAGCGCGGCGAACAGCATGAACCCCGGCAGGCCCGGTTCGCCGACCGTCAGCTTCAGCGTCAGCCGCAGGATCACCACCAGCATGATCACCGCGCCGAGCAGCAGCGCCACCACGACGCCGGGCCGCGCCGCCGCCAGCCCGCCGCGGATGAAAGCGCGCGGGTGCTGCCCCGCGCCGCCGGTGACCAGCACGCCGGCGTTGACCGCCGCGACGAACACCATCGCCAGCAGCGCCAGCAGCGTTTGCACCAGCGTCCCCGCCTCACCTTCGGGCACCGATCCGAAGGCGCCGCGCACGATCACCGACGGCACCGTCATAAAGCCGAGGCCGAGCAGCACGATCGCCGCGAACTGAGTCCAGTAGATCGCCGCCAACCGCTTGAGCGCGGCGGGAATATCGAAGGGGGCAGGGGCCATGAGGAGGATATAGGGCGGCCCCAACGCCTTGCCTATGCGCCTCTCGCCGTTATGACGGGCCGCTTATGACCCTGGAAAACCGCTATTCGCCCGCCGAGATCGAGGCCCGCTGGTACGCCCATTGGGAGCGCGAGGGGCTGTTCCGCCCGTCGCGCCCCGATGCCGAGCCGTTCACGATCGTCATCCCGCCGCCGAACGTCACCGGCTCGCTGCACATCGGCCACGCGCTCGACAACACGCTGCAGGACGTCCTCATCCGCTACCACCGGCTGAAGGGGAAGGACGCGCTCTGGGTCGTCGGCACCGATCACGCCGGCATCGCGACGCAGATGGTCGTCGAGCGCCAGCTCGACGCTGAAGGCATCAAGCGCGCCGACATGGGCCGCGACGCCTTCGTGGCAAAGGTGTGGGACTGGAAGCACGAATCCGGCGGCCAGATCACGCAGCAGCTCCGCCGCCTCGGCGCCTCCTGCGACTGGTCGAACGAGCGCTTCACGATGGACCCCGGCCTGTCCGCGGCGGTGACCAAGGTGTTCGTCGCGCTCCACGAGCAGGGGCTGCTCTATCGCGACAAGCGGCTGGTCAATTGGGACCCGAAGTTCAAGACCGCGATCTCCGACCTCGAGGTCGAGCAGCGCGAGGTGAAGGGCCATTTCTGGCACTTCCGCTATCCGCTTGAGGACGGCTCGGGCTTCATCCCCATCGCCACCACGCGCCCCGAGACGATCCTCGGCGACGGCGCGGTCGCGGTGAATCCGGAGGACGAGCGCTACGCCCACCTCGTCGGCAAGCGCTGCCTGCTGCCGATCGTCGATCGCCTGATCCCGATCATCGCCGATCCGCATGTGAAGCCCGATTTTGGCACCGGCGCGGTGAAGATCACCGCCGCGCACGACTGGAACGACTACGACGTCTACAAGCGCCATCCCGAGGCCAACATCCCGCTTATCAACCTGATGAACGCGGACGCGACGATGAACGACAATTGCCCGCCGGCGTATCGCGGGCTGGACCGCTACGCGGCGCGCGAGAAGGTCGTCGCCGATTTCGATGCGCTCGGCCTGCTCGACAAGGTCGAGGACCACATTCACATGGTCCCCTTCGGCGACCGCTCGGGCGTCGTCATCGAGCCGTGGCTGACGGAGCAATGGTATGTCGACGCCGAGACGCTCGCGAAGCCCGCGATCGAGGCGGTGCGCTCGGGCAAGACCCGCTTCGTGCCCGAAACCTGGGCCAAGACCTATTTCAACTGGATGGAAAACATCCAGCCGTGGTGCGTCTCGCGGCAACTGTGGTGGGGCCACCGGATTCCTGCGTGGTACGACGCCGCCGGCAACGCCTATGTCGCCGAGACCGAGGAGGCCGCGCGCGCCAAGGCGGGCGGCGCCGAGCTGACGCGCGACGACGACGTCCTCGACACCTGGTTCTCCTCCGGCCTCTGGCCCTTCGCGACGCTCGGCTGGCCCGAAGACCAATCGCCCCTCCCCTTCAGGGGAGGGGTAGGGGTGGGGAGTGACTCTCCGTCCGCGTCCACGCTGCCGGATGGGCTGCACCCCACCCCTACCCCTCCCCTGAAGGGGAGGGGCGAGCATGGCAGCGACTATGCGCGCCACTACCCGACCGACGTTCTCGTCACCGGGTTCGACATCATCTTCTTCTGGGTCGCCCGCATGATGATGCAGGGCATCCACATGACCGGGGAGGTGCCGTTCCACACCGTCTACTGCCACGGCCTCGTTCGCGACTCGAAGGGGCAGAAGATGTCCAAATCGAAGGGCAACACCGTCGATCCGCTCGTCCTGATCGACCAGTACGGCGCCGATGCGCTGCGCTTCACAATGACGGCGATGGAGACGCAGGGCCGCGACATCAAGTTGAACGAGAAGCGCGTCGAGGGCTATCGCAATTTCGGCACCAAGCTGTGGAACGCCGCGCGCTTCTGCCAGGCGAACGGCATCGGCGCGTCGCAGCACATCGGCCCGCCCGAGGCCGCGCTCCCGGTCAACCGCTGGATCATCGGCGAAGTCGCCAAGACCGCCCAGGCGCTCGACCTCGCGATCGCCGAATTCCGCTTCGACGCCTATGCCGAGACGATCTACCACTTCGTCTGGAGCCGCTTCTGCGACTGGTATGTCGAGCTGATCAAAGGCAGCACAGACGATGAAACTAAATCTGTCGCGGGGTGGGCGCTGGATCAAATTCTCGTCATGCTTCACCCAGTTATGCCCTTCATTACAGAGGAGTTGTGGCATGCGATGGGGAGGCGTCCTTACGACTTGATCGTGGCGAAATGGGTGAACGTGGATGCTCAGAGCATCAGTTCCGACGCTGCTGACGAGATTGACTGGCTCATCAGGGTTGTCTCGGAGGTCCGGTCTGCCCGTACAGAGGTCGGAATACCGCCATCAGCTCGCCTGAATGCTTGGGTGTACGGCGGGGATCAAATCTATCACGAACGTCTAAGATCCTATCACTACGAGCTGAATAAGCTGGCGCGATTTGGCTCTCTCTCGAATGTGTCCGCCCCAAACCAGAATGGTCTCCAAGTCGTCGTTGATGAAGTCACCTTCTTTATGGAGGTGGAAGGCGTCATCGACCTTGCTGCCGAACGTGCCCGCCTCGAAAAGGGCGCGGCGGCGGCGGAGAAGGAGCGGGACTCGCTCGCGGGCCGCCTGTCGTCCCCGGGCTTCGTCGAGAAGGCCAAGCCCGAAGCGGTCGAGAAGGCCCGAGCCGATCTCGCCGAGCGGACGTCGGAGGCGGAACGCATGCGGGCGGCGCTGGCGCGGCTCGGCTAGGTTCGACTGAACCGGGCGGCACCGCGTCGCCTTTCGCCCGGCGGTGTCACCCCACCCTACCCCTCCCCATCGAAGGAGAGGGGATGGTCTTGCCGTTTGCTCGGCCCAATCCCTCCCCCTTCGATGGAGGAGGCCAGGTGGGGGTGACGCCGCCGGGCGTCAGGTGACACGCCCCCGTTGCGAAAACTGCGGTTCCCGCCACTCGCCGCTCGCCAGGATGCCGGCCAGGATATCCACCGCGCGCCACACGTCCTCGAAGCCGAAATAGAGCGGCGTCAGGCCGAAGCGGGCCACATCCGGCGCTCGGAAGTCGCCGATAACGCCGCGAGCGATCAGTGCCTGGACGATGGCGCAGGCTTCCGGGTGCGCGAAGGCGATGTGGCTGCCGCGTCTCGCGCTGTCGGTCGGCGACACCAGCGTCAGGTCCGGACAGCGCTCCGCCATGAGCGCCGCGAACAGGTCGAACAGCGCGCAGGACTTCGTCCAAACCGCCTGTGCGTCGGCTTCCAGCATCAGGTCGACGCCGACTTCCAGCGCCAGCAGGCTCAGCAGCGGCGGAGTGCCGGCGAGGAAGCGGTCGACGCCCGGGGCGGGGGCGTAGTCGTCACCGAACGCGAACGGCGTGGCGTGGCCCATCCAGCCGGCGATCGGCGACACCAGCCCGGATTGCAACGCTGTGGCGACGTAGAGGAAGGCGGGCGCGCCCGGCCCACCGTTCAGATATTTGTACCCGCAGCCGATCGCCAGTTCGGCGCCCGTGCCCGCGAGGTCGAGGGGCACCGCGCCGACGCTGTGGCTCAAGTCCCAGATCACCCGGGCGCCACGCGCCGCGGCGAGCGCGGTCACCGCTGGCATGTCGTGGCGGTAGCCGGTGCGGTAGTGGACGTGGGTGAGTACGATGACGCCGGTCTCGGGGACGATCGCATCGATGAGCGCGGCCGTCTCGACCGCGCGCAGGCGGCCGCCGACCAGCTCGGCCGCGCGGCGGGCGACGTGAAGGTCGGTCGGGAAATTGCCGAGTTCGGTCAGGATTTCGGGCCTGTCTGGCGACAGCTCGGCGGCGGCGACGATGAGCTTGAACAGGTTGACCGAGGTCGAGTCCGCGACAACGACCTCGTTCTCGCGCGCGCCGACGATCCTGGCGATCTTGCCGCCGATGCGCTGCGGCGCGCCGATCCAGTCGTGGTCGTTCCAGCTTCGGATGAGCGAATGGCCCCATTCGTCCGCGACGACCGCCGCAACCCGCGCCGCCGCCGCTTCCGGCAGCGCGCCGAGCGAATTGCCGTCGAGGTAGATCACGCCTTCGGGCAGGCGGAAGCGGGTGCGGAAGGGGCGCAAGGGGTCGGCGGCGTCGCGCGCGCGGGCCTCGTCGAGGGTCAGGATCGCCATCCCACGTTGTTGCGGCGTCGCCCCTCGCGTGGCAAGCCTTGTGAAATTCCGTGGAGGCTGCCCTGACCGACGCCGTTTCATCGACCGCCGCCGCCATTCACGAGGTCGCCCGCGACCGCGGCCTGATCCGCGCCGTTGGCACCTGGGGGCTGACCGCGAGCATCATCAACGGCGTCGTCGGCGCGGGCATCTTCTCGCTTCCTGCGGCGATGGCCGCCGCGGCGGGCGACCGCGCGGCGCTCGCCTATGTCGCCTGCGCGGTAGCGATGGCGGCGGTGGTGCTGTGCTTCGCCGAGGCCGCAAGCCGGGTGCCGACGAGCGGCGGGCCTTACGGCTATGTCGAGGCCGCCTTCGGCCCGCTCTGGGGATTCGTCTGCGGCATCCTGCTGTGGCTGGCGAGCGTGCTGGCGTGCGGCGGCATCGCGGCGGCGCTGGCCGATGGCATCGGCGCGTTCGTGCCGGCGATCAAGGATCCGATCGGTCGGGTGCTGCTCATCCTGGCGGTGATGGGCGGGCTGTCGTGGGTCAACATCAGGGGCGTTGCGGGCGCGGCGCGATTCATCACGCTGGCAACGCTCGTCAAGCTCGTACCGCTGGTGATCTTCGTCGTCGTCGGCGCCATCGCGCTCGCCAGCCAGCCGATTGCGGCGGGAATGCTACCCGACCACGACGGCTTCGGCCGCGCCGTCATCCTCGCGCTGTTCGCTTTTTGCGGGATGGAGACGCCGCTGGGCGCGAGCGGCGAGGTCAAGGATCCGCAGCGGACGATCCCGCGCGCGCTGTTCATATCAATGGCGTTCGTCGCGGTACTGTACATCGCGATCCAGCTCGTGGCCGAGGGGCTGCTGGGCGCGAAGCTCGGCGGGTCGGCGACGCCGCTCGCCGACGGCATCGCGATCGTCAGCCCGGCGCTCGGAATCGTGCTGGTCGTCGGCGCGGCGTTGTCGCGCTTCGGCTGGATCGCCAGCGACGTGTTCGGCGCGCCGCGCGTCCTGTTCGCCTTCGCGCGCGACCGGCTGCTGCCGCGCGGCCTCGCGGCGCTGCACGAGCGGACCAAGACGCCCTATGTGGCGATCGTCGTCCACTCCGGGCTGGCGGCGGCGCTGGCGATCACCGGCACCTTCGAATCGCTCGTCGTGCTCTCGACGCTGGCGACGGCGGGGCTGTATTTCCTGGCGTGCGGCGCGGCTTGGCAGCTCGCGCGGAGCGGCGTTGCGGTGTTCGGAACGCCGCTGGGGTTCAAGGCGCTGCCGGTCGCGGCGCTGCTCGGCATGGGAAGCATGGTGGCGCTCGTCCTGCTCGCCGAGCCGGCGGAGATCTTGGGGCTGGTGGGCGTGACGGTGGCGAGCATCGTCGCGTTTTTGCTCAACAAGGCGGTTCGGCGCACCGCCTAATCAAAAATCAAATCCCCTCCCCAGCGGGGAGGGGTAGGGGTGGGGAGAGCCTCTCCACCCGCTCGGTGTCCGTGGCCTGCGGCCGGACCCCACCCCTACCCCTCCCCTGAGGGGAGGGGATTTTGCTTCTTTTATTTGAGGCCCAGCGCCAGTCTGATCTCGGCCAGCTCAGCCGCCCAGGACGCGGTGCCCGGCGCGATCAGCTCGACGTGGCCTTCGTCGGCCACAACAACGCGCTTCACCGTCACGCCCGCCGCCTTGGCGCGCGCTTCATACGCATCGGCAAAGCTTGGCGGCGCAATGCGGTCGCGGCTTGAGTTGATCAGCACCTGCGGCGTCTCGAACGGCATCATCGCGGCGGGCGAGGTGTCGCGGTAGACGTCGGGGCGTTCGGGTGTCGCGGTGCCAGTCAGCTTGCGGACCGGATCGACCTCGCAGGTGTCGCCCGGCGAGCGTTGCGCCGCCTCAAGGTCGGGCAGGCCGCCGATGCTGATCGCGGTCGAGATCGCGATCGGGTTGGCGCTGTGCAGCGGGCTGTCCGCCGGAATACGGCCCCGCGCCGCCAGCCACAGCGCCAGGTGCCCGCCCGCCGAATGGCCGAACGCCACGACGCGGTCGAGCTTCAGTCCGTAGCGCGGCCCATTGGCTCGCAACGCGTCCGCCGCCGCAGCGACATCCTGGAACGTCCCCGGATAGCCGCCGCCGGCGCGGTCCACCCCGCGATATTCGATGTTCCATACCGCGATGCCGTTGGCGCGCAGGTCCTCGGCGATGTAGTTCATCAGATGCGCCTCGGCGACGCTCGTCTGCCAGCAGCCGCCGTGGACCATCAGCACCACCGGATGCGGCGCCTTGCCCCTCGGCAGCCAGAGGTCGGCGAACTGCAGCGGGTCGGCGCCATAGGCGATGCGCGCATCGGCCTTGGGGACGGCGCGAGCGAGCAGATCCTCCCATGTCATCGTCGCCGTCGCGCCGGTCGACAGCAGCGCCGCCCCCGCCGCCAGCGCGGCCGCCAGACTCCGGGGCAGGGGCATCGCGATTCTCCTTCGACGCCGCCATGCTAGCGCTTCGCGGGCCCAGGTTCCACGTCCAGCCATGGCAGTGAAAAGCGACAGGTCGCGCACCCGGCCCAGCGGCGTATAGTCCCGCCCATGGAGCATTTTGATGTGATCGTCGTCGGCGCCGGCCTGTCGGGCATCGGCGCGGGCTATCACCTGCAGCGGAACAGCCCGGATCGCACTTACGCGATCCTTGAAGGGCGGCAGGCGATCGGCGGCACCTGGGACCTCTTCCGTTACCCCGGCATCCGCTCCGATTCGGACATGTACACGCTCGGCTATTCGTTCAAGCCGTGGCGCGAGGCCAAGGCGATCGCCGACGGCTCGTCGATCCTGAACTACGTCCGCGAGACCGCCGCCGACAACGGCGTCGACCTGCACATCCGCTTCGGCCACCAGGTCAGGCGCGCGTCCTGGTCGTCCGACACCTCGACCTGGACCGTCGAGGCGGAGCATGAGGGGGAAACCGTCACGCTGACCTGCGGCTTCCTCTACATGTGCGCGGGCTATTACGCCTACGACGCCGGCTACACGCCGGAGTTCGAGGGTGTCGCGGACTTCAAGGGCCGCATCGTCCACCCGCAGGACTGGCCGGCCGACCTTGATTATGCGGGCAAGATGGTCGTCGTCATCGGCAGCGGCGCCACCGCGGTGACCCTGGTGCCGGAAATGGCGAAGCAAGCCGCGCACGTCACCATGCTCCAGCGCTCGCCGACCTATGTGGTGTCGCGCCCGGCTGCGGATGGCATCGCGGATTGGCTGCGCGACCGGCTGCCGGCGAAGCTCGCCTACGCGCTGGTGCGCTGGAAGAACGTGCTGTTTGGCATGTTCTTCTACAATCTGACGCGCCGCCGCCCGGAGCGGGTGAAGGAGCGCATCATTGGCATGGTGCGCGACCATCTGGGACCGGACTACGATGTCGCGACGCACTTTACGCCGCGCTACAATCCGTGGGACCAGCGGCTCTGCCTGGTTCCCGACGCCGACCTGTTCGAGGCGATCAAGGCGGGAAGCGCCTCGGTCGTCACCGATCATATCGAGCGCTTCACCGAGACAGGGCTGAAGCTCACCTCGGGCAAGACGCTCGACGCCGATGTCGTGGTCACCGCCACCGGCCTGCGCATCCAGGTCGTCGGCGGCATGCAGATCGTGGTCGACGGTGCGGACGTCGATCTCGCCAAGGCGCTTAACTACAAAGGGATGATGTTCAGCGGGGTGCCCAATTTCGCATCGTGCTTTGGCTATACCAATGCGTCGTGGACGCTGAAGGCCGACCTCACCTCCGAATATGTCTGCCGGCTGCTCAAACACATGAAACGGCACGGCTATAGCGAGTGCTTGGCCGTGCGCGGCGAGGGGATCGAGGAGGAGCCGTGGCTCGCCTTCAGCTCCGGCTACATCCAGCGCGCTGCGGCGGTGCTGCCGAAGCAGGGCGCGACGAAGCCATGGAAGCTCTACCAGAATTACGCGCTCGACCTCGTCACGCTGAAGTTCGGCAGGGTCGACGACGGCACAATGCAATTCTCGAAGCCCAAGGTTCGCACTCGGGAGATCGCCTGATGACTCCGCTCAACCGCCGCGTCATCGACGCCTGGCACCGCGTCGCGCTGGCCGGCGACCGCGCCGCCCGCGACGCCATGCTGCACGACGACGCGGTGTTCGAATCGCCCGTCGTGCACACGCCGCAGCGCGGCAAGGCGGTCACCGCCAAATATCTCGCGGGCGCCGCGGCGACCTTCGCCGGTTCGAGCTTCGAATATGTCGGCGAGTGGTCGGGCGACCATTCGATCGTGCTGGAGTTCAAGTGCGAGGTCGACGGCATCGCGATGAACGGAGTCGACATGATCACCTTCGACGACGCCGGCCTGATCACGCATTTCAAGGTCATGGTCCGCCCGCTGAAGGCGATCAACCTGCTCCACCGGAAGATGGGCGAGAGACTGGCGGCGATTTAGGCGTCGAAGCCCCAGCGGACCACCACGCTCGCAAAGCCCGTTCGTGGTGAGCCTGTCGAACCACGTGGCATGCTCCGCCGTCCGAGCGACCGCGTCCTTCGACAAGCTCAGGACGAACGAAGAGAGGGTTCGGTTGGCGGGACGTTACTCCGCCGCCGCCAGATAGCCCTCCAGCGCCTCGTTCGCTACCATCCACCGCGCCTCCGCCGCCTCGATGCCCGCCGCGACCTCTGAGCGGCGCTTCATCAGCTCGGTCATCGTCAGGCCGGCGAGCGGCGCGCTGGCGGTCGCGGGGTCGAACATCGCGCGCTCGATCGCCGACTGGGTTTGCCCAAGCGCCGCCAGCTCGTCCTCCGCCGCCTTTGCTTCCTTCCGCAGCACCTGGCTCTTCTCGCGCGCTTCGGCGGCGGCCTTGCGCTTCTCGGTCTTCGACAGGCGTGGGCCGGCGGGGGCCTTGTCGTTCGCGGCGCCGCCCGACAGGATGAAGGCGGTGTAGTCGTCGAGCGTGCCGGCGAACTCGGTCGCGGTGCCGCCATCGACCAGCACCAGCCGGTCGGCGGTCAGCTCCAGCATGTGGCGGTCGTGGCTCACCATCACCACCGCGCCGGTATATTCGTTCAGCGCCTGCACCAGCGCCTCGCGCGCGTCGACGTCCAGATGGTTCGTCGGCTCGTCGAGGATCAGCATGTGCGGCGCGTCGCGGGTGATCAGCGCCAGCGCGAGCCGCGCCCTCTCGCCGCCCGACAGCTTGCCGACCTTGGTCGTCGCCTTGTCGCCCGAGAAGCCGAAGCGCCCGAGCTGCGCCCGCACCGCCGACGGAGTGGCGCCGCGCATCAGCCGCGACATATGCTCCAGCGGAGTGTCGCCGGTGTCGAGCTCCTCGACCTGGTACTGGGTGAAATAGCCGACCTTCAGCTTGCCCGCGGCGTTCATGTCGCCGTCCATCGGCTTCAGCTGCGCCGCGAGCAGGCGGGCGAGCGTCGTCTTGCCATTGCCGTTCCGCCCGAGCAGCGCCATCCGCTCGTCGGGATCGAGGCGCAGGTCGAGCTTCTGCAGGATCGGCTTTCCTGATTCATAGCCGACCGACGCCATGTCGAGCGTGATCAGCGGCGGCTTCAGCTCGGCCGGATTGGGGAAAGCGAAGCTCAATGTCGGGTCGTTCGCCGCCTCGGCGATCGGCTGCATGCGGGCGAGCGCCTTCTGGCGCGACTGCGCCTGCTTGGCGGTCGAGGCGCGGGCGGAATTCCGCGCGATATAGTCGAGCAGCTTCTCGCGCTGGTTGGCCTGCGCGACGCGCGCCGATTCGAGCTGAGCCAGCCGCTCGGCGCGCTGGCGCTCGAAGGCGTCGTAGCCGCCGACGTAGAGCGTCGTCTTGCCGCCCTCCAGGTGAAGGATGTGATCGACGACGTTGTTGAGCAGGTCGCGCTCGTGGCTCACCACCACCATCGTCGCGCGGTAGGAGCGCAGGAAGCTCTCCAGCCACATCGTCGCTTCGAGATCGAGGTGGTTCGACGGCTCGTCGAGCAGCAGCAGGTCGGGCTCCGAGAACAAGAGCGCCGCGAGCGCGACGCGCATCTTCCACCCGCCCGAGAAGCTGTCGAGCGGCTGGTTCTGCATATGCTCGTCGAAGCCGAGGCCGACGAGGATGCGCGCCGCCCGCGCCGGCGCCGCATGCGCGTCGATGGCATTCAGCCGCTCGTGGATCTCGCCGAGGCGATCGGGATCGTGGCTATGCTCGGCCTCGTCGAGCAGGCTCGCCCGCTCGACGTCGGCGGCGAGAACCGCCTCGGCGGGGGTCTGCTTTCCCGCCGGCGCTTCCTGCGCGATATAGCCGATGCGGCTGCCCTTCGGCATCTCGATCGAGCCGCTGTCGGGCTCGCCGAGGCCGGCGATGATTTTCATCAGGGTCGACTTGCCGGCGCCGTTGCGGCCGATCAGGCCGACGCGCGACTTGGGGGGCAGCGCCGCCGTGGCGCTGTCGAGGATGACGCGACCGCCAAGGCGCACGCTGATACCGCTGATTCCGAGCATGCGCGGCCCCTAGCACATCGGGCGGATATTGCGATGCAGCAAAAGTGGCGCCGCATCGCGTTCGCGCCCGGCTGGGTCACCCCACCCTGTCCCTCCCCATCAAAGGGAGAGGGACGCCCTTGCCGATTGCTCAGCTTAATCCCTCCCCCTTCGATGGGGGAGGTTAGGTGGGGGTGACACCGCCGGGCCAAGAGTCCCCTACCGCAACGGTCCGTCGCCCCGCTTCGGCAGCTCCTCGAGCCTGATCGCGCCGTCGTGATCGGCATCGAGCAGCATGAAGCGCTTGGCCGCCGCCGCGGCGAACTCGGCGACGGTGACGCCACGGTTGAGGTCGGCGTCGGCCGACGCGACCGGCTCGGGCAAGTCGAGGAGGCTGAAGCGCGCCGCGCCGCGCGCGCCCATGCCGCCGCCGGGGGCCGCTCCGCCGCCGAAGCCGCCGTCACGAGGGTGATGTCCGCCGCCCATTCCGCCGCCCGGGCCGCCCATGCCCCCGCCGCTCGGACCGCCCATTCCACCGCCGCCGCCGCGTCCCCGGCCCCCACCGCCGCCGCGACGACGGCCCGCGCCGCCGCCGCCAAAGCCCTCGCCCATCCGGGTCTCGGGGACGATCTCGCTCTCGTAATGCTCCAGCTCGGCGGGCGCGATCTCGCCATCGCCGTCGGTGTCGAGTAGCCGGAAGAAGCGCTGCGCGTCCAACTTGAATTCGGCGAGCGTCAGCCGGCCGTCGTGGTTGGCGTCGACTCCGTCGAACCAGCGCGCGATCGACGCCTCTCGCCCGTCCTCCCCGCGGAACGGCTCGCCCATCGGGCTGATGAACAGCCCGCCGCTGCGCATCATCGGCGGCCGCATCCCCGGCTCGCCCGGCGGCCCGAAGCGCCGCTCTTGCGGATGCGAGGCGCACCCCGCCATCGCCAGCAACGCCGCCGCAACCATGATCCGCATCGCATTCCCCTTCGAGCTACACGCTACGTTGGGCGAGGCGTCAGTCCCTCGTCGGGAGAGCAGATCAGTACCCGCCGTCATCCCGGCGAAGGCCGGGACCCATGAACACGGTTCAGGCCGCGTCGACGACCGCGTTGGCTCTACGCCACCCGGCGGTGTTCATGGGTCCGGCCTTCGCCGGATGACGGCAGGGGTATGACCCTAAAGCGTGCGCAGCGTCTGCGCCGGACGCGCCGCCAGTGCGGGGAGCGAGCCGAGCAGGCCGAGGACGAGCACCACCAGCGCGCCGGCGACCACCGTGCCGATCACCGTCGGCCAGTCGGGCGCCCAGGCGAGCTTGAAGATGCGGGTCACCACGTACCAGCCGCCGGCGCCGCCGAGCGCCAGCGCGAGGACGCTGAGCAGCGCCGCTAGCCCCGCATATTCGATCGCCTGCGCGCCGAGGATCTGCGCCCGCGTCGCGCCAAGCAGCTTCAGGACCACCGCGTCGTAGATCCGCTTCCGGCGCGACGCGGCGATCGCGCCGGTCAGCACCGCGACTCCTGCCGCGAGCGCCACCGTCGCCGCCGCGCGCACTGCCGCCGCAAGCTGCTCCAGCAAGGTCGAAACCTGGGTGATGACGTCCTTGACCCGGATCATCGAGACCGAGGGGAAGCCCTGCGTCACCGCCCGCTGCAGCGACGCCTCGCGCCCCGGCGGCACAGAGATGGTCGCCATATAGCTGTGCGGCGCGCCCTCCAGCACGCCGGGCGAGAAGATTATCGCGAAGTTGAAGCCCATCGACTGCCAGTCGATCTTGCGGAACGAGGCGAGCCTGGCGTCGATATCGACGCCGAGCACCGAGACGGTGAGGGTGTCGCCGATCTTGAGGCCAAGCGCGGTCGCCGCATCGACATCGAGCGAGACGAGCGGCGGCCCGGCGTAGTCCGCCGGCCACCATTTGCCCGCGACCACCGCGCTGCCGGCGGGAAGCACCTTGGCGTAGGTCAGCCCGCGGTCGCCGCGCAGCACCCAGGCGCCGGGCGGAATGTCCTTCATGTCGGCGACCCGCTTGCCGTTGATCGCCACCACCGGGCCGCGCAGCGACGGCACGGTGACGAGATTGGCGCCGGGCGCATCCTTCGCGACGATGTCGCGGAAGCGCGCGATGTCGGTCACCGGCACGTCGAGCGCGAAGAAGGTCGGCGCCTTCTTTGGGATCGTGCTGGCGATCTGGCCGGAAAGGTTGGTCTCGATCACCGCCATGCTGGCGAACAAGGTCAGGCCGAGTCCGAGAGCCACCACGAGCCGGTCGGTCTGCGCGCCGGGGCGGTGAAGGTTGGTGAGCGCCAGCCGGAGGAGCGGCCGGCGCGGGCGCGGCAGCCGCGCGGCGAGCGCCCGAACGCCCCAGCCGATGAGCGCCAGGAAGAGGAGCAGCGCCACCGCGACGCCAAGGAAGCTCGCGGCGAACAGCGGATCGCGCGCCGTGCCGATCGCCAGCGCCGCCAGCAGCGCGACGACGGCAAGCACCGCGAGGATGACGCGGAACGACGGCCGCTTTGCTGCCTCCACCCCGCCGCGAAACAGGCTCGCCGCCGCGACCGAGCGGGCGCGGGCGAGCGGAATGAGTGCGAAGCCGAAGGCCACCAGCAGGCCGAAAGCGGCGCTCACCGCCAGCGGCAGCGGATAGAGCGCAAGCTTCGGCGCGACGGGCAGCGCGCTCCCAGCCAGCGCGACGATCGCGGCAGGCGCCAGCGCGCCGGCGACCAGCCCGGCGAGGATGCCCGCCACCGCGACCAGCATCACCTCCAGCAGGTACAGCCGCGCGATCAGCCCCGATCCCGCGCCGAGCGCCTTCAAGGTCGCGATGCCGCCGCGCTTGGTGTCGAGATAGGAGGCGACGCCGTTGCCGACGCCGATGCCCGAGACCATCAGCGCGGTAAGGCCGACCAGCGACAGGAACTCGCCGAGCTGCTCGATGAAGCGCCGGGTGCCGCGCGCCGCGTTGCTGCGGTCGCGGACGTCCCAGCCGCCGTCGCGGAAGCGCGCGGCGAAGGCGTCGCCCGCCTTCGCCGGGTCGCCCGCCATGCGGATGCGGTAGCGCGCCGAATAGAGGCTGCCAGGCTGGACAAGCCCGGTCGCCGCGAGACCCTCGCTATCGACCAGCGCCACCGGGCCGAGCGTGAATCCCTCGCCGACCCGATCGGGCTCCTCGGCGATCAGGCCGACGATCCGGAGGCTGGCGTCGCCGAAGCGCACGCTGTCGCCGACCTTGAGATTGAGCCGCTCGGCGAACGCCGGCGCGATCGCGACCTCGCGGCCGTGCGGACGGGCCGCCAGCGCCCCCGGCGCAAGGCGCAGGTCGCCGTAGAGCGGATAGGCCGCATCGACTCCCTTCAGCTCGGCGAGCACACTGTCCCGCCCGTCGAGCCGCGCCGCCATCGCGCGCATGCGGATCGTCTCGGAAACCGCGCCCATCGCGCGCATCGCCTCCGCCTCGCCGGGAAAGGCGGTGCGCTGCGAGACTCGCAGCTCGAGGTCGCCGCCGAGGATCGACTGGCCGCGCGCCGCGAGCTCGGTAACGATCGCCGCCGACAGGCTGCCGACCGCGGCGAGCGACGCGACGCCGAGGAACAGGCAGATCGCCAGCAGCCGCAGCCCGGCGATGCCGCCGCGCAGGTCGCGCCACGCCAGCCGCCAGACAAGGCTCATGCCGCGATCAGCCCGTCGCGCATCGTCACGACGCGCTCGCACCGCGCCGCCAGCGCCTGGTCGTGGGTGATGACGACGAGCGTCGCGCCGGTTTCGCGCCGCCGCTCGAACAGCAGGTCCATGATCGCCTCGCCCGTCGTCGCGTCGAGGTTGCCGGTCGGCTCGTCGGCGAACAGGATCGCCGGGGCAGGGGCGGTGGCGCGGGCGATGGCGACGCGCTGCTGCTCGCCGCCCGAAAGCTGCGCCGGATAATGGTGCGTGCGGTCGCCGAGGCCGACCGCGGTAAGCTCGGCGCGGGCGCGGCCGAAGGCGTCGGCGATGCCCGCCAGCTCCAGCGGCACCGCGACATTCTCCAGCGCCGTCATCGTCGGCAGCAGGTGGAAGGCCTGGAGAACGATCCCGATCCGCCCGCGCCGGGCGAGTGCCAGCCCGTCCTCATCCAGCTTGCCGAAATCCGCGCCTGCGACATTGATCGAGCCGCCGGTGGCACGCTCAAGCCCGGAGAGGATCGCCATCAGCGACGACTTGCCCGACCCCGACGCGCCGAGCAGCGCCAGGCTCTCGCCCGCCTTCACCTGCAGGTCGATGCCGCGAAGGATATTCGTCGCGCCCAAGGTAAGGGTGACAGCGCGCGCGTCGATGACGATATGGTCGGTGGTCATGTGGAGAGAAGTTTCCGATGCGGAATAAGTTTGGCCGATATGGCGTGCGCTTCGGCATTGTCCACCTCGTGGGCGTGCTGGCGCTGGTTATCGCCGCGCCGTCGCGCGCCGCCGACAAGCTGGTGGTGGCGTTCGGCGACAGTTTGAGCGCCGGTTACGGCCTGAAGCCCGGCGAGGGCTTCCCCGACCGGCTGGAGCGCGCGCTTCGTGCCTCGGGCGTCCCGGCGAAGGTCCACAACGCCGGAGTCTCGGGCGACACCAGCGCCGCGGGGCGCGCGCGTCTCGCCTGGGTGCTCAATGCGCTGAAGGCCAAGCCCGACCTGGTGATCCTGGAACTGGGCGCCAACGACATGCTGCGGGGGCTGAAGCCCGAAGAGACGCGCGCCAACCTCGACGCGATGATGGCGGAGCTGCAGCGGCGGAAGGTCAAGGTGCTGATCGCCGGCATGCTCGCCTCGCCGAACATGGGGCAGGGGTACGCGGGGCCGTTCAACGGCCTCTACCCGGCGCTGGCGAAGAAATATCGGGCGCCGCTGTACCCGTTCTTCCTGACGGGCGTGACGGGGAAGCGCGGGCTGCTGCTGGGGGACGGGATGCACCCGAATGCGAAGGGTGTGGATGTGGTGGTTGGGGGGATACTGCCGGCGGTGAAGGCGGCGCTGCGCTAACCCTCATTAAAGAAAATCCCCTCCCCAGCGGGGAGGGGTAGGGGTGGGGAGAGCCTCTCCACCTGCTCAGTGCTTAGTGGCCTTCGGCGGACCCCACCCCTACCCCTCCCCTGAGGGGAGGGGATTTTTGTGTTGGAGTTTACCGAACGAAACTCGCCCCATTGATGTCGATCACCGCCCCGGTCATCGACGGCGGTGCCTCCAGCGCGAGGTAGCGGATCGCCGACGCGACCTCCTCCGGCTGCGCCACCCGGCCGAGCGGGATGTCGGCGAGGAGTTTATCGCCACCCCGGCTGGCGACATAATCCTCGGCCATGCCGGTCATCACGAACCCCGGCGTCACCGCGAACGCCAATATCCCCTCGGCCGCATAGCCGCGCGCGATCGACTTGGTCATGCCGACTATCCCGGCCTTGGCAGCGGCGTAATGCCAGTGCGCGGGCGAATCGCCGCGATAGGCGGCGCGGCTGGCGACGTTGACGATGCGCCCGCCGCCGATTTCGCGAAAATGAAGCACCGCGCGGCGGCAAAGGTCCGCCGCCGCTTGCAAATCGATCTGCATCGTCCGCGCCCAGCTCGCGTGCCACTCGTGGAGCGGTGCGTCGATGCTCACGCCCTCGAACACCCCGGCGTTGTTGACCAGCCCGTCGATCCGCCCGCCGAGCCGCTCCAGCGCCGCATCCCACAGCCGGTCGGCTGCCAGCGGATCGCTCAAATCCGCGCCGATGATTCCGTCGCCGTCCCTGCTGCCGTGCCCGACCACCGTCGCACCCGCCTCGCGCAGCGCCACGAGCGCCGCAGCGCCGATGCCGCGCGTCGACCCGGTGACGAGGATGCTCATTCGGTCCCGACCGGCTCGAACCGTCCCGTCTCCGCGTCCATCACGTGCAGCACGCCGTCGGCGATCGCGAAATAGGCGCCGCGCAGCGTCAGCCGGCCGCGCCGTTCGCGCTCGGCCACGCAGGGAAAGGTGCGCAGGTTGGCGAGGCCGACTCGAACCGCCGCATGCTCCAGCGCGCGGTGCGCGTCGATCGCCGGGTCGGCGGCGCGGGCCGCCTCGACCTTGTCGCGCTCTTCGTCGAGCAGGTCGATCCAGTGCGCGATGAAATAGCCGTCGCCGACCGCCGCGCCCTCGAACCGCCGCGACAACGAGGCGGCGACGCCGCCGCACCCGCCGTGGCCCATCACCACGATCTCGCCGACCTCAAGCTGAGTCACCGCGAACTCCAGCGCCGCCGACACGCCGTGCCGACCGCCGCCGGTTTCGTAGGGGGGGACAAGGTTGGCGACGTTCCTGACCACGAACATCTGCCCGGGCGCGGCGTCGAAGATGATCGTCGGGTCGACCCGGCTGTCGGAGCAGGCGATCACCATCACCTTGGGGCTTTGCCCCTGCGCCAGCTCGTCGTAGCGCGCGCGCTGCGCCTGGTAGTCGCCGGCGCGGAAACGGCGGTAGCCGTCGAGGAGTTCGGTGAAATCGGCCATGCGCTGCCGGTAGCGGCTGCCATGCCGCTTGCCAAGTTGGCAGCACGGCCCCGCGTCGCTATCTAGCGCGCATGGCCGAAGCCGATCCCAGCACGATCCGAGTCCGCAAGCCCGACTGGCTGCGCGTCCGAGCGCCGACCAGCCCGGGTTTCGCCGAGACCCGCAAGCTGATGCGCCGCCTCAACCTCAACACCGTGTGCGAGGAAGCCGCCTGCCCGAACATCGGCGAGTGCTGGACCCAGAAGCACGCGACGGTGATGATCCTCGGCGACACCTGCACCCGCGCCTGCGCCTTCTGCAACGTCAAGACCGGCATGCCGAAGGCCGTCGACCGGAACGAGCCGGCGCACGTCGCCGAAGCCGCCGCCGAGCTCGGCCTCGAGCATATCGTCATCACCTCGGTCGACCGCGACGATCTCGCCGACGGCGGCGCCTCGCAGTTCGTCGAGGTCATTCGCGAGCTTCGCGCCCGCGCGCCGAAGACCACGATCGAAATCCTGACGCCCGACTTCCGCAACAAGGCGCAGGCCGCGGTCGAGGCGATCGTCGAGGCGGGCCCCGACGTCTACAACCACAACCTCGAGACCGTGCCGCGCCTCTACCCGACGATCCGCCCCGGCGCGCGCTACTACGCCTCGCTCCGCCTCCTCGAGAGCGTCAAGCGCCACGACCCCAGGATCTTCACCAAGTCCGGCGTTATGCTCGGCCTCGGCGAGCAGCGGCTGGAGATCCATCAGGTGATGGACGACATGCGCTCCGCCGACGTCGATTTCCTGACGATGGGCCAGTACCTCCAGCCGACTCCGCGCCATGCCAAGGTGGAGGAGTTCGTCACGCCCGACGCCTTCAAGGCCTACGCCTCGATGGGCCGCGCCAAGGGCTTCCTGCTGGTCGCCGCCAGCCCGCTCACCCGGTCGAGCTATCACGCCGGCGCCGACTTCGCGAAGATGCAGGCGGCGCGGCTGGCGCAGGCCGTCTGAATTGCCCCGCCACGCCGAAACCCGGCATCTGCCCTACAGCCCGGAACAGATGTTCGCGCTCGTCGCCGATGTCGAGCGCTACAAGGAATTCCTGCCCTGGGTCATCGGCACCCGCGTACGCTCGCGCGACGAAAGCGCGATCATCGCCGACCTGATCGTCGGCTTCCGGGGCCTGCGCGAAACCTTCAGCTCGCGGGTCACCATGGAGCGCCCGGCGCACATCCATGTCGACTATCTCGAAGGCCCCTTGAAATTCCTCCGCAACGACTGGACCTTCCGCCCCGACGGGCAGGGCGGCACCCTCGTCGACTTCCTCGTCGAATTCGAATTCCGCTCGCGCCTCTTCGAAGCCATCGCCGGCACGATCTTCGGAGAGGCTGTGCGGAAGATGGTGGGGGCGTTCGAGACAAGAGCGGCGAAGCTCTACGGTGCCGGAGCTGCGGCCTCCGCGTAACGCCAACGCACAGACGAGTCCCTCCCCCTTCAATGGGGGAGGTTAGGTGGGGGTGACACCGCCGGGCATCGGGGGATTCCGGTTGCGTCACGAACCGATCCGCCCTCTTATCCACCCAACGTACCTTGGGGGATTTCATGGCCACTTTCGATCCGGAAGCCGCAACTGCCGCCTACATGGCGACTCTGTCGCCGGAGGCGCACGCCAAGGCGACCGCCTACACGCAGGGCGGTCACTGGCTGCTGCTCTGGGGCTGGCTGATCGGGGTCCTCGCCGCCTTCATCATCATTCGCTGGGGCATCCTGCCGCGCATCCGCAGCAAGCTCTCGGCCGCGAAGCCGCACCCCAATAGCGTCGCCTTCGCCTGCGTCGCCGCCTTCGTTCTCGTCGACTGGCTGATCGAGCTGCCGTGGGCGGTCTACGCCCGCTGGTGGCGCGAGCGGAGCTACGGCCTGACGACGCAGGCCTTCGCTGGCTGGTTCGGCGAGGCCCTGATCAATATCGCGATCGGCGTGGTCATCACCGGGCTGTTCTTCGTCGCGATCTACGCGCTCATCCGCCGCGCGCCGCGCACCTGGTGGATCTGGTCGGGCGGGGTCTCGGTTATCGGCATCATCGTCCTGGTCGTGCTCGCGCCGATCTTCATCGAGCCGCTGTTCAACAAATACACGCCGGCGCCTCCGGGCGAGGTCCGCGACCAGGTCGTCGCGATGGCGAAGGAGGCGGGCGTCCCGTCGGACAAGATCTACGTCTACAACGGCTCGAAGCAGTCGGAGCGCTACACCGCCAACGTCTCGGGCCTGTTCGGCACGGCGCGAGTCGCGATGAGCGACACGATGTTCAAGCAGGGCGCCGACCTCGCCGAGGTGCGCGGCGTCGTCGGGCACGAGATGGGCCACTACGTCCGCCACCACATCCTGTGGACCGCGGCGGCGCTCAGCCTGCTCGCGATCCTGACGTTCTGGCTCACCGACCGGCTGTTCCCGCTCGCCCGGCGCTGGATGGGCGCAGACGGGCTCGGCGGCATCGGCGATCCCGCCACCTTTCCGGTGCTGGTCGTCGTCGTATCGACACTCGGCCTGCTGGCGACGCCGATCACCAACAGCCTGACGCGCGTCACCGAGTCCGACGCCGACGCCTTCTCGCTGCGGCACGCGCACGAGCCCGACGGCCTGTCGAAGGCGCTGGTGAAGACGATCGCCTACCGCGCCTCGTCGCCATCGGTCATCGAGGAGACGATCTTCTACGACCACCCGAGCGTCCAGCGCCGGGTCCACCGCGCCATGCTGTGGAAGGCGGCGCACCCTGACCTCGTCGGCAAGTGAGCCGTTTCGTCGACCTGAGCCATGTCGTCGAGCACGGCATGGTCACCTACAAGGGCCTGCCGGCGCCGCTCATCTGCGATCACCTGTCGCGAGCGGCGTCGCGCGGCGTCTATGCGCCCGGCACCGAGTTCCAGATCGGCCGCATCGACATGGTGGCGAACACCGGCACCTATATGGACACGCCGTTCCACCGCTACGCCGACGGCTACGACCTGACCGGCCTCGACCTCGATCGCATCTCCGACGTGCCGGGTGTCGTGGTGAGGGCAGGGGCCGTCACGGCCATCGGCCCCGACGTCTTCGCCGGTGTCGCGGTCGAGCATCACGCCGTCCTCGTCCACACGGGCTGGGACCGCCATTGGCGCACCCACGCCTATTTCGAAGGGCATCCGTTCCTGACCGAGGCGGCCGCCGTCCACCTGCGGGATCGCGGCGCGCTCGTCGTCGGCATCGACTCGCACAATATCGACGACACGAGCGGGAACACCCGCCCCGTCCATTCGACGCTGCTCGCCGCCGGCATCCCGATCGTCGAGCACATGACGGGCCTGTCGCCGCTCCCCGCAGGCCCGTTCCGCTTCACCGCGGTGCCGCCGAAGATAAAGGGCATGGGCACCTTCCCGGTTCGCGCCCATGCCCGCATCGAAGGCTAATCAGTTATCTTCTTCACCGCGAAGATGCCGAGCAGCAGGAACACCACGAAGATCGCGACCGCGATGAAGAACAGGATCTTGGCGATCCCGGCCGCCGCGCCGGCGAGCCCGGTAAAGCCGCACAGCCCGGCGACGATGGCGACGACGGCGAAGATAAGCGCCCATTTCAGCATGATGTCGGCTCCCTGAGTTTGACGGTGGGGATAACAGAAGGCGCGACGATGCGTTCCCCCTTTGCCGGAGGGAGGAGAGTTCACCCCGGCAGCAGCAGCCCCAGCGCATGCAGCATCGCCGCCCGCCGCACCCCGTCACGCCCCAGGTCGCCGAACCGCTCGGTGTCGACCAGCATCTCATACGGGTCGGCGCCGCGCAGAGCGCGCGCGAAGACGACGGTGCCGACGGGCTTCATCTCCGTGCCGCCGCCCGGTCCGGCGATGCCGGTGATCGCCACCGCGACGTCGGCGTTGCTCTTCGCGAGCGCGCCCTGCGCCATCGCCCAGGCGATGGCGGGCGACACCGCGCCGAAGGTCTCGATCATCTCGGCGTTGACGCCCAGAAGCTCGCTCTTTGCCTCGTAGGAATAGGTCACGAAGCCGCGGTCGAACACGTCCGACGAACCCGCGACCGCGGTGATCGCCGCCGCCACCAGCCCGCCGGTGCAGCTTTCGGCGAGCGCGATCACTCGCCCGGCAGCGCGGTTGCCGTCGACGACGCGCCCGGCCAGCGCCATCACCTCATCGTCGAACATCATCCTGGAATCCTGATCGTGGCCACCGCCTGCGCCGCGAGTCCCTCGCCGCGCCCGGTGAAGCCAAGCCCTTCGGTCGTCGTCGCCTTAACGCTGACCGCGCCCGGCACAAGGCCCAGCAACGCCGCGATCCTGGCGCGCATCGCCTCGCGATGCGGCCCGATCTTGGGCCGCTCGCATATCAACGTCAGGTCGACATGGTCGATCCGCCCGCCCTTCGCTTCGATCAGGTCGCGCGCATGGGCCAGGAACCTGTCCGACGACGCGCCCTTCCATTTCGGGTCGCTCGGCGGGAAATGGTCGCCGATATCGCCCGCGCCGATGCAGCCGAGCAGCGCGTCGGTCAGCGCGTGCAGCCCGGCATCGGCATCCGAATGGCCGATCAGGCCGTGATCGTGCGGCACCTTCACCCCGCACAGCCAGACGTGGTCGCCCGGCCCGAAGCGGTGGACGTCGAACCCCGTCGCCGTCCGCGACACCAGCGCGCCCGCCAGTTGCCGTTCCGCCCGCTCGAAATCCGCCGCCGTCGTAATCTTGAAATTCCCCTCGTCGCCCGCGACCAGCGCGACGCGCCCGCCCGCCGCCCTTAGCACGGCCGCATCGTCGGTCGCCCCCGGCGCCGCCGCGCGGTGTGCCGCGAGGATCGCCTCGAAGCGGAACCCCTGCGGCGTCTGCACCCGCCAAAGCCCCTCGCGCTCGACATCGCCCTCGACGTGCGTAGCGCCCCGCCGCAAGCTGTCGACCACCGCGAGCGCCGGCACCACTCCGTCATCGGCATCGAGCGCCGCCAGCACCCGGTCGATCACCAGCGCCGAAACGAAGGGCCGCGCCGCATCATGGATCAGCACCCGGCCGCAGCCGCCCTCAGCGGCGATCGCCTCCAGCCCGTTCCGCACCGACTCCTGCCGCGTCGCGCCGCCGGGAATGGGGGAGGGCAGGTCGAAACCGCCCATCGCCCCGCGATAATCCTCGCTGTCCTCCGCGACGATCCGGACATCGTCGATGTCGTCGCAGGCGAGCAACTGGTCCACCGCTCGCGCTAGGACCGGTACGCCGCCGAGCGCGCGGAACTGCTTCGGCGTCCCGCCCAGTCGAGTGCCGCTACCTGCGGCGACGATGAGCGCAATTGTCTTCACCGCGCGGTCTTAGCAACCCGCCGCCTCAAACACACCCCAAACGCAAAGAGGCGCGCCAGAAGGCACGCCTCTTGCCCGGCCGTTTGGCGAGATTTAGCCCTGCGGCGGAGCCGCCGCTTTCGCCTGCGCCTCGACCTCCGCCTTGGTCAGCGCGATCGTCGGCCCCTTGTCGCGCGTCACGATCGCGTTTGTCGGGATGCCGACCGTCACCGTGCCGGTGGCAAGATTCGCGGTGGCACCGTTGACCGCTTCGATCGTACCAACCGGCTGGCCGGCAGGGTCGTAGATCGTGTCGCCCGCCTTCACTGCCGCGGGAGTGTCGGCGGTCGCCGCGGCCGGAGCATCTGCGGTCTGCGCGAAGGCGGGCGCGGCGGTGAGAGCGGCGCCGATCAGCGCGGCGCGAATAAAGAATTTGGACATGTGTTTCTCCTCTTCCCGTAAGGCAACCGCGGGCGGATGCTTTCGGTGCCCTAGCAAGAGACGGGCCGAACCATTCCGCGCGACGGGCCGTTCATTTTGCGAGCGCGGAGCTTGTCGATACCCTCAAACATCGCTATCTGCGCCGCCTGTTTTTTAGGCAAATCCGCAACCGTGCCCAAGCTGTCACCCATCGCCATCGGCCCGGTCGTCATCGACCAGCCGGTCATCCTCGCCCCCATGACGGGCGTTACCGACCTGCCGTTCCGGCGACTGGTGAAGCGCTATGGCTGCGGGCTGACGGTGACCGAGATGATCGCCAGCCAGGCGATGATCCGCGAGACCCGCCAGTCGATCCAGAAGGCGGCGTGGGACCCGGTCGAGGACCCGGTGTCGATGCAACTCGCCGGCTGCGAGCCCGGCGTGATGGCCGAAGCCGCCAAGCTCAACGCCGATCGCGGCGCCGCGATCATCGACATCAACATGGGCTGCCCGGTCAAGAAGGTGGTCAACGGCCACGCCGGCTCCTCGCTGATGCGCGACCTGCCGCTCGCCGCCGCGCTGATCGAGGCGACGGTCGAGGCGGTCGACCTGCCGGTGACGCTCAAGATGCGCATGGGCTGGGACCACGACAGCCTGAACGCGCCCGAGCTCGCGCGCATCGCCGAGGATCTCGGCATCAAGCTGATCACCGTCCACGGCCGCACCCGCTGCCAGCTCTACAAGGGCACCGCCGACTGGGCGTTCGTCGCCAAGGTCAAGGCGGCGACCCGCCTGCCGGTCGTCGTCAACGGCGACATCTGCTCGCTGGAGGACGCCGACAGCGCCCTCGCGCAATCGGGCGCCGACGCGGTGATGATCGGCCGCGGCGCCTACGGCAAGCCGTGGCTCTTGGGCCAGGTCACGCATTGGCTGGAGACCGGAGAGCGCCGCCCCGACCCCAGCCTCGCGACCCAGCACGCCCTCATCGTCGAGCATTACCACTCGATGCTGTCGCACTACGGCACGCTGAACGGCGTCAACCTGATGCGCAAGCATTTGGGCTGGTACACCAAGGGCCTGCCCAATTCGGCCGAGTTCCGCAACGAGGTGAACCGGCAGGAAGACCCCCGCGTCGTCCTCGCCATGCTGTCGGACTTCTACGCCCCCGTGCTGGACCGCGCCGCGGCATGAGCCGCGCCGTGGCGCCGGCGCCGCCCGCCGACAACGCGCCCGGCCCGCTGGAGATGTTCGCCTCGCTGCCGACGCCGGTCGTCGTGCTCGACCCCGACGACCGAATCAGGGCGATCAACCTCGCGGCCGAGACGTTCCTCAACGGCTCGCAGACCGCGCTCGCCGGCAAGGACTGGACCGCGCTGCTGCCGTCCGACAGCCCGATCACCTCGATCGTCGGGGAGGCGCGGGCGATGGGCGGCGCCTATGCCGCCTACGACCTCGAGATCGCCTTCATCACCGGCGCCCGCCACCGCGCCGATGTCCTCATCGCGCCGATCGGCGACGGCGCGGGCTGGCTGACCCTGAGCTTCCAGCTCCGCTCGGTCGCCTCGATGGTCGATCGCCAGATGGTCCATCAGGGTGCCGCGCGCTCGGCGGTCGGTGTCGCCGCGCTCCTCGCGCACGAGATCAAGAACCCGCTCTCCGGCATCCGCGGCGCGGCGCAGCTCCTCGCCAACGCGGACACCGGCGAGCTCACCACCCTGATCTGCGAGGAGGTCGACCGCATCGCCAAGCTCGTCGACCGGATGGAGAGCTTCACCGACACAAGGCCGCTCGACCGCAGCGCGCAGAACATCCACGCCATCCTGAGCCACGTCCGCCGGGTCGCCGAACAGGGCTTCGCGCGCGGCCTGAAGTTCACCGAGCGCTACGATCCCTCGCTCCCCCCCATCTCGGGCAATCGCGACGCGCTCGTCCAGGTCTTCCTCAACCTCATCAAGAACGCCGCCGAGGCGCTCGGCGAGCATGGCGGCGAGATCACGCTGACCACCGCCTTCCGCCACGGCCTGCGAGTCGCCGTCCCCGGCTCGACCCGCCGCGTCTCGGTGCCGCTCGAAGTCTGCGTCATCGACAACGGCCCCGGCGTCCCGCTCGATGTCGCCGACCATTTGTTCGACCCCTTCGTCACCTCGAAACGCTCCGGCGGCGGCCTCGGCCTGGCGCTTGTCGCCAAGATCGTCGGCGAGCATGGCGGGCTGATCGAGTACGACCACAGCGCCGCCCCAATGCGCACGATCTTCCGCGTGCTGCTGCCGGTGCACGAGGGAAAATAGATGACCAGCACCGTTCTCGTCGCCGACGACGACGCCGCGATCCGCACCGTCGTCCGTCAGGCGCTGATGCGCGCCGGGCACGACGTGCGCACGGTCGACAGCATCGCCGGCCTGTGGAAGCTGGTCGAGGAGGGCCACGGCGACGTCGTCGTCACCGACGTCATCCTGCCCGACGCCAACGGATTGGACGTCATCCCGCGAATCCTCGCCAGGCGGCCCGGGCTGCCGGTGATCGTCATGAGCGCGCAGAACACGCTCGCCACCGCCGTCCGCGCGACCGAGCAGGGCGCCTACGAATATCTGCCCAAGCCCTTCGACATCAACGAGCTTACCCGCACCGTTGCGGCGGCGCTTGAGCAGTCGCGCGCCGCCCGCCGCCCGGAGCGGCCCGAGGCCGCCGCCGACGAGCTGCCGCTCATCGGCCGCTCGGCGCCGATGCAGGAGGTCTACCGCACCATCGCCCGCGTCGTGCCGACCGACCTCACGGTGATGGTGCTGGGCGAATCCGGCACCGGCAAGGAGCTGGTCGCCCGCGCGCTCCACGACCTCGGCCCCCGCCGCTCCGGCCCGTTCGTCGCGATCAACATGGCCGCGATCCCGCGCGAGCTGATCGAGGCCGAGCTGTTCGGCCACGAGCGCGGCGCCTTCACCGGCGCTCAGGCGCGAAGCTCGGGCCGCTTCGAGCAGGCGCAGGGCGGAACGCTGTTCCTGGACGAGATCGGCGACATGCCGATGGACGCGCAGACCCGCCTGCTCCGCGTCCTCCAGTCGGGCGAATATTCCACCGTCGGCGGCACCCGCACGATGAAGGCCGACGTCCGCATCGTCGCCGCGACCAACAAGGATCTCCGCCGCCTGATCGACGCCGGCTCGTTCCGCGAAGACCTGTTCTATCGCCTCAACGTCGTCCCCGTCCGCCTGCCGCCGCTCCGCGCCCGCATCGACGACTTGGCCGAGCTCGCCCGCCACTTCATCGACCGCGCCGCCAAGGAAGGCTTGCCCCGCAAGATCCTCGCGCCCGACGCGATCGAGTGGATGCGCGGCTACAGCTGGCCGGGCAACGTCCGCGAACTTGAGAACCTGATGCGCCGCTTGGCCGCGCTCGCCCGCGACGACACTATCAACGCCGCCGCCGTTGAGGAGGGCCTGCGCGAGGGCCTCCCCTCGCTCGACCCGCGCTCGGCCCGCCCCTCGGGCGAGACGCTCGGCAGCGCCGCCGAAGCCCACCTCGCCCGCTATTTCGCGACCTTCGGCGACGACCTGCCCCCCGACGGCCTCTACGACCGCATCCTCGCCGAAATCGAGCGCCCCCTGCTGCTGGCCACCCTCGCCGCCACCGGCGGCAACCAGATCCGCGCCGCCCGCCTCCTCGGCATCAACCGGAACACCCTCCGCAAGAAGCTCGGCGAGCGCGGCATCGAGGCGTCGGAGTTAAGGCGCAGGACATAGCCGTTCTTGCCCCTCTCCTTCAGGGGAGGGGTAGGGGTGGGGACCGAGCTGGGCGACCGGCACCGTGACTGCCATCCGCGCCGTACCCCACCCCCAACCCCTCCCCTGAAGGAGAGGGGCGTTGACACGACCCCATTCATCCCCGCGTCAGCCTCCATGTCGCACAGGGGCAACAATGTGTTTCCCTCGCGCCTCAATTTCCATAAACTCCGCCGCATGAGCTCATCGCCAGCGTTGGAGAAGCCGGAGCGCCGCTCGCCGTGGCGCCGGCGGCTGCAGCGCTGGGGCTGGCGCGTCGATTTCTATCCGCGGCTGGAGATCGGCTTCGCGCTGCTGGCGCTCGTCCTCGGCATCGCCAGCTACTGGCTGCTCCAGGGCCAGCATATGCCGAGCGAGGGCGTTTCCCCCTCGCTGGTGACCGGCCTGCTCGTCGCCAACCTCGTGCCGTTGATGGCGCTGGTCGTCCTCATCGCCCGCCGCCTCGCCATCCTGCTGACCAACCGACGCGAGGGCAGGGCGGGCGCTCGCATGCACATCCGCCTCGTCGGCCTGTTCTCGACGATCGCCGCCGTGCCGACCCTGCTAGTCGTCGTCTTCGCCATGCTCCTCTTCCAGTTCGGGGTGCAGTTCTGGTTCTCCGACAGCGCGCGCGGCGTGCTGGAGAACGCCGACCGAGTCTCGCAGGCCTATCTCGAGGAGAACAAGCAGCGCATCGTCGGCGACATCGGCCCGATGGCGGGCGACATCTCGACCTACGCGCGCGCCGTCGGCCTCTTGAGCCCGGCCTTCCGGGAGGGCGTCGAGAACCAGGTGCTCGTCCGCGGCCTGACCGAGGCTAGCGTCTTCACCCCGCACGAGGGGGATTATCTCACCTTCGTCAACGTCGGCATGACCGGCCGGCCGCTGAAGCAGCGCGTCCTGAGCTTCGACCTCGACCGCGCCCGCCACGGCGAGACCGTCGTCATCGCCTCGGCGCCCGACCGCGTCGAGGCGATCACCCGGCTCGATCCGATCTTCGACCGCTACATCTACGTCAGCCGCAAGCTCGACCCGCAGGTCCTCGCCAACGCCGCGCGCACCCAGTCGGCGCTCTCCGACTACAAGCAGCTCATCCAGCGCTCGCGCGCGCTCCAGTGGCGCTTCTTCGCGATGCTGGTGATCGTCTCGCTGTTCATCCTCGCCGCCGCGATCTGGCTGGCGCTGTGGCTCGCGAACCGGCTCGTCGCACCCATCGGCCGGCTGGCGCGCGCCGCCGAGCGCGTCGGCCAGGGCGACATGAGCGCCCGCGTCTCGGTCCGCGACAGTCCCGACGAGCTCGGCACCCTGGCCCGCGCCTTCAACCGCATGACGCAGCAGATCGAGGGGCAGCGGAACGCCCTCGTCACCGCCAACGCCCAGCTCGACAGCCGCCGCCAGTTCACGGAAGCCGTGCTGGCGGGCGTCTCGGCGGGCGTCGTCTCGGTCGACCGCGACCACGCCATCCGCCTCGCCAACCGTTCGGCGGGCGAGCTTCTCGAAGGCCGTCTGAGCGGCAGCGGCGGCAAGCTCACCGATGCCGTGCCCGAGCTCGCCGACCTGCTCGACCAGGCCCGCGCCGCCGGCCATTCCAGCGGCCAGGTCGAGATCGCGCGCGGCGCCGAGACCCAGACGCTCGCCGTCCGCGCGGTGGCCGAGGCCGACGGCTATGTCGTCACCTTCGACGACATCTCGCGCCAGCTCGCCGATCAGCGCCGCGCCGCCTGGGCCGATGTCGCCCGCCGAATCGCGCACGAGATCAAGAACCCGCTGACCCCGATCCAGCTCTCCGCCGAGCGGCTGCAGCGCAAATACGGCTCGCAGATCACCAGCGATCCGGAAACCTTTGCCAGCCTCACCAGCACGATCGTCCGCCAGGTCGGCGACCTTCGCCGCATGGTCGACGAGTTCTCGTCTTTCGCGCGTATGCCCAAGCCGCTGTTCAAGGCAGAGCCCGTGCTCGACATCGTCCGTCAGGCGATGCTGCTGCAGGAGGTCACCTACCCGGCGATCGACTTCACGCTCGATGCGCCGGAGGACATCCCGCCGCTCGTCTGCGATCGCCGCCAGCTCGCGCAGGCGATGACCAACCTCCTGAAGAACGCCGCCGAATCGGTCGCCGCCCGCCAGGCGCGCGACGGCACCGACGGCGGCGCCATCGGCATCGCCGTGACGGTCGAGCCCGGGCGCCTGACCATCGCGGTCGCCGACAACGGCCTCGGCCTGCCGTCGGAGCTCCGCGACCGCATCACCGAGCCCTACGTCACCACCCGCGCCAAGGGCACCGGCCTCGGCCTCGCGATCGTCAAGAAGATCGTCGAGGACCACGCCGGCACGCTCGACATCTCGGACGCGGCCGGCGGCGGCGCGGTGGCGCGCGTCTGCTTCGATCTCGCCGCCCTCGGCGCGCTCGCCGAAGCCGCGGACCTCGCCGAAGACGAAACGCCGCCCGCGCGGCAAGCAATGGGGCAGAACTGATGGCGCTCGACATTCTCGTGGTCGACGACGAGGCGGACATCCGCCAGCTGATCTCCGGCGTCCTTGAGGACGAGGGCTATACGACGCGCAGCGCCGCCGACAGCGATGGCGCGCTCGCCGCGATCGCCGAGCGGCGCCCCTCGCTTCTCGTCCTCGACATCTGGCTCCAGGGCTCGCGGCTCGACGGGCTGGAGCTTCTGGAGCAGGTCAAGAACGTCAATCCGTCGCTCCCCGTCGTCGTCATCTCGGGCCACGGTAACATCGAGACCGCGGTAGCGGCGATCAAGCGCGGCGCCTACGACTTCATCGAGAAGCCCTTTCAGGCCGACCAGCTCATCCTCGCCATCCAGCGCGCGACCGAGACCGACCGGCTGAAGCGCGAGAACGAGGAGTTGCGAAACTTCGCCGGCCGCGACGACGAGCTCACCGGCTCGTCCACCGCGATCAACAACGTCCGCGCGACGATCAAGCGCGTCGCGATCACCGGCAGCCGCGTCCTCATCACCGGCCCGGCGGGAGCGGGCAAGGAGGTCGCGGCGCGCCTTCTCCACCAATGGTCCACCCGCTCCGGCGCGCCGTTCATCGTCGTGTCGGCTGCAAGGATGAACCCGGAGAGCGTCGAGGAGGAGCTGTTCGGGCGCGAGGAGGCGGGCCACGTCACCCGCACCGGCCTGTTCGAACAGGCGCACGGCGGCACGCTCTTTCTGGACGAAGTTGCCGACATGCCGATCACCACGCAAGCGAAGATCCTGCGCGTGCTGACCGAGCAGGTGTTCCAGCGCATCGGCGGCAGCCGCAACGTACGGGTCGACGTCCGGGTCGTCAGCGCCACCGCGCGCGACTTGGCGCACGAAATCACCGAAGGCCGCTTCCGCGAGGACCTCTACTACCGCCTCAACGTCGTGCCGGTGAAGCTCCCCGCGCTCCGCGACCGGCGGGAGGACATCGTCGACCTCGTCAACCACTTCCTCGCCCGCCTGTCGGCCGAGCGCCGGCTGCCGACTCCGACGGTCAACGAGGACACGTTCGCCGCCCTCCAGGCCTATGAATGGCCCGGCAACGTTCGCCAGCTCAGGAACGTCATGGAGCGCACGCTGATCCTCGCCCCCGCCGACCGCCTCGGCCGGATCGACAGCGACATGCTGCCCGCGGAGCTCACCACCGATCAGGCTAACCTCGTCCCCAACAAGGCGGGGAAGTCGATCATGGGCACGCCGCTCCGCGAAGCGCGTGAAGCCTTCGAGCGCGAGTATCTGCGAGTCCAGATTCGCCGCTTCTCGGGCAACATCTCGCGCACCGCCGCCTTCATCGGCATGGAACGCTCGGCGCTTCACCGCAAGCTGAAGGCATTGGGGCTGACCGACGCCCGCGACGAAGAGGAGGCACCCGCGAGCTGATGCGAACCATCCCGTTCATCCTCACCACCCTGCTCGCCGCATCCGTACAGGCGCAGGAACCATCCACGGTCACCACCACCAGCACGACCGGGCCGGCCAAGCCCAACCGCGCGGCGGAGATCGCCACCCAGCCGATCAAGGACGTCGACGCCCGCCGCATCAAGGTGCCGCCGCCGCTCGTCCAGGCGGTGAAGAACCCCTACAGCACCGCCGGCGCCAAAAGCTGCAAGGCGATCGCCGCGCAGGTCGCCGAGCTGACCTCGGCGCTCGGCCCCGATTTCGGCAGCGGCAACGAGATCAGGGAGAACAAGGCGGGCAAGCTCGCCGAGGCGGGCGGCAAGACGATCGTCAACTCGATCATCCCGTTCCGCGGGCTGGTGCGCGAGATCACCGGCGCCGCGCCCGCGCAGCGCCGTCTCTCCGCCGCGATCGACGCGGGCTATGCGCGCCGCGGCTTCCTTCGCGGCCTCCAGCGTGCCCGGGGCTGCCGCGCGACCGCCTGAATGGGCGGTTGCGGCGGCCACATGTGTTGCTTACATCGATCAAGTCGGCCGGGTTTCCGGTCGACGCCGACACCGGGCAACGGTGCGGGTTGCGGGCCATTCGAAGCCCGCCAACACGAAAAGGCCCCCAAGATGGCTGAAAAATCAAACAACCTTCAGGACGTTTTCCTCAACACCGTCCGCAAGACCAAGACGCCCGTGACGATGTTCCTTGTGAACGGCGTCAAGCTTCAGGGCGTCATCACATGGTTCGACAATTTCTCGGTGCTGCTGCGCCGCGACGGCCATTCGCAGCTTGTCTACAAGCACGCGATCTCGACCGTTATGCCGGCCAACCCGATCCAGCTCTTCGAGGCCGAGCCGGACGCGGAGGAGGCGTAGCGCCTCCGCAACGGATCGCTTCCACGTCCGTTCGTGGTGAGCCTGTCGAACCACATGGCGAGCGCAGGCTGAACGACCGTCCTTCGACAGGCTCAGGACGAACGGAGAGGTTGGGCTTGTCGCATGACTGAAACCATCACCGGCGCCTTCGACGCCGCGACCGGCCTGCGTACCGGCCAGCGCGCGATCGTCGTCCTGCCGCAAGTCGGCCGCGACCCCGACGAGGGCCGCGACGCCGAGGCGCGCCTCGACGAGGCGGTCGGCCTAGCCCGCGCCGTCCGGCTCGACGTCGCGCACCGCGAGCTCGTCCGCGTTCGCGCGCCCAAGGTGGCGACGCTGCTCGGCGCCGGCCAGATCGAGCGCCTCGCGGCGGCCGTCGCGGCGCACGATGCCGAAGTCGTCGTCATCGACGGCGCGGTGTCGCCGATCCAGCAGCGCAACCTGGAAAAGGCGTTGAAGGCCAAGGTCATCGACCGCACCGGCGTCATCCTTGAGATCTTCGGGGAGCGCGCCGCGACCAGCGAAGGCACCCTCCAGGTCGAGCTCGCGCACCTCGACTACCAGGCCAGCCGCCTCGTCCGCTCCTGGACCCACCTCGAGCGCCAGCGCGGCGGCTTCGGCTTCCTCGGCGGCCCCGGCGAAACGCAGATCGAGGCCGACCGCCGCCTGATCCGCGACCGCATGGCGCATCTCCGGAAGGAGCTCGAGCAGGTCAAGCGCACCCGCGGCCTCCACCGCAAGCGCCGGCAGAAGGCACCGTACCCGGTCGTGGCGCTCGTCGGCTACACCAACGCCGGCAAGTCCACCCTCTTCAACCGCCTGACCGGCGCCGAGGTGATGGCCGAGAACCTGCTGTTCGCCACCCTCGACCCCACCATGCGCGCGATAAGCCTGCCGGGCTTCGACAAGGTCATCCTGTCGGACACCGTCGGCTTCGTCTCGGCGCTCCCGACCCAGCTCGTCGCCGCCTTCCGCGCGACGCTGGAGGAAGTGCTGGAGGCCGACATCATCGTCCACGTCCGCGACGTCGCGCATCCCGACAGCGACGCGCAGGACGCCGACGTCCACAAGGTGCTGCGCGATCTGGGGTTAGCGGAAGGCGAGGGCGCCACGCCGATCGTCGTCGCGCTCAACAAGATCGACCTGCTCGACGCGGACAGCCAGGCCGCGCTCCATCCCTCCGACGACCAGGTGGCGATCTCCGCCATCACCGGCGCCGGCGTCGATCGCCTGCAAAAGCTCATCGCCGCCACGCTTGGCGCTGCCGCCCGCGTCCACACCTACAAGCTCGGCCCCGCCGACGGCGCCCGCATCGCCTGGCTCCACGAGCACGGCGAAGTCCTCGACCGCCGCAACGCCGAGGGCGCGACCTGGCTCAGCGTCCGCCTGTCCGATGAGGCGCGCGCCAGGTTTGAGCGTTCCTGAGAATCCTGAGTCAATGGTCCTCCCAAAAGAACCAGATCGGCAAAATTCCTCTTGACTTTTCGTGGCTGTGGAACATAAGGTAAACGAGCTTGGGGGAGTTCACATATGACAAATCCACATGGATGCCGAACTACGCGGCGCGGCACCATGCGAGAAGCCGACTTGCCGCGTTGACGCCGCTTGCCGGGGGCCGACAGGCCCGCCTGCTCGCCATCTCCTCGCCAGTCGGTTTCTCGCTGCCATCACGGGTGACATCCCCTATGGGTCCAGAACCGTAGGCGCCTCCGGCCGTCAGGCGGGCGCTAGCAATTTCGGGCAGGCGTCGAGCAGGCGGGTCATCGTCACCTCGCCGAGCTTGCGGTAGCTCTCCCACTGCGCCTCGTCGAAGAACTGGTCGCCGGTGGTCTGCTGCGGGAAGTCGGGATTTTCGGCGGCGTAGACCGCGACGTCCTGCGGCAGGTGCGCAAGCGGGCGTGGCTTGATCCATATGACACGGCAGCGCACGTCGTCGAAGCGTGCCTCCAGCACCAGCGCGAACGCCTCGCCCTGGTTGGCGTTCATCGTGGTCTTCCAGGTCGGGTCGGCGGCGGGATCGACGAAGAGGCCGCGCTTGCCGATGCGGCAGCCGAGCCGGCTGAGCGCCCGCTTCAGGTCGTGGCCGCCGAGCAGGCTGAGCTCGCCGCCGAGATCGAGCCGGACCTTGCGAACGAGGTTTTCGAGGTCCGCAAAGCCGCAGCCGGGATCCGCGCCGTTGTCGCTGACGACGATATGGGGGACGCGCTGGCGGAGCAGCGGGTAGGCGCCGGTGTTCTCGAAATGGCCGCCGTCCGAAAGATACTGGCGCTCGTAGGACCGGCTGTAACGCGCGGTCATCTCGTTCCACAAATAGATGAAGGTGGAGAATTTCGCCTGGAAAAACCCGGCGAGCAGTCCCCCCAACGTCGCCTTTTTGACGTCCTTTGCTTTGATTTTGGACGCGTCGTCGTCGCCGTCGCCGTTGCCGTCTTCGGGACGCAGGCCCGGAGCCCACCACCAATAGCCGAGGCGGACGTTGGCGAAGGTCAGGATCAGCGCATAGCCCAGGCTGGTCAGCCGCCCCATGCCGCTCGACGCCGCGGCGCCCGAGATCGCGCACCATTGGCCGAGGCTGAGCCCCTCGGCCTCGCCGCCCCCCAGCCGCTCCCAGGCCGCGGGCTCTCTGTCGATCCGGATGCCGCCGGGCTCGACCGACACCGGCACGCCCTTTCGGTCGCGCGACACCAGTTGCGAGGACTTGTCGATCGTCTGATTGAGCGTGATGTTTATGATGTGGTTGGGCGCGGGGATGGGTGCCCGTGCGTAGTTGGTCGGCTGGACATAATCCTGCTCGCTGTTTTCGGTGATTCGGATGTCCGGCTCACTCTCGTCCTCGACGCTTTCCAGCCGTTCGAGATTCGAGGCGCCGAGATAGGCTCGCGTCAGCCGCGCGGTATAGAAGCTGTGGAGCGACGACAGGTTGATGAAGCCGCTGGCCCGGCCGACCAGCCAGGACAGCAGCGCGAGGAGGCCGGCGAACAGCAGGAAGGTCGTCCAGTCGGGCTCGCTGGTCCAGCTCGCGCCGGTCCACAGCGCCGCATGGATGGCGGCATCGACGATCACCGCCAGCGTGCCGAACAGCATGCAGCCCGCCGCGAGCGAGAGGGCGGGAAGGAAGCGCATGAGGCCGGCCATCAGCCGCCCGCCGCCGCCGCCGAACCAGTCGGGCAACTTCTTGATCAGGAAGGCAAGGGCGGGCAGGCCGATGGCGGTCAGCCCGCCGAGCGACGCGCCGTGGCCGATCGTCCACCCCCATTGCCGGAGCGCCGCGCCGAGACTGTCGATCAAGCCGATCGCCGGGCTTCCGAGGGTGCACAGGTTGATATAGCCGAGCTGGTCGGTCAGCGTCCGGCGAAGCTCCGCGGTTCGCAAGGTCGAGGTCTTGCAAGCCCGTAGAAAGACAAGGACCGCGATGGCGATGCCGATTGCCGAGACGGCGAGGCCGACGGCGAGCATCGCGGTCGCAATCGGCTCGATGTGCCGGGTCCGCTCGCCAAGCGCCCGCAATGGCGGTTCGGCGACGAAAGCGACGAGGGCGAGCACCAGAACCCAACCGACCCCCGCCGGAATCACCGCCTTCCGGAAGCTTTTGTTCTGACGTTTGGCGTCGGGCTCGTTCGCCGACATCCCCTCGGTCATCCAATAGGCGATTCCCCAGGCGATGGAAAACGTCAGGAAGGCCGGCGCCAGCGCGAACAGCGGGCTGACCAGCAGGACCGCCTGCGCCCCGTCCGGCATCGGGCCCAGGCAGCAGGGCGGCGCCTTGGCCGGGGCGAGCGCGAAATAGGTCCATCCGAACAGGCCCGGGACCTTGGCGAACAGGCCGGCGATGCCGTTCAGGACCGCCAGCATGGCGCCCACCGCGAGGCAGAAGACGTAGATCATCGCCAGCCAGTTGCGGGCGATATAGGCTGCGGCGTAGCGGAAATCGCTCGGCCCGTTCGGCGACAGATAGCGGCTGTGCTCGCGCAGCCACCAGATCGGGCTGCGGACGCTGGGCTTCCCGGGCCGATCGAGGGTCCGGAGGCCCGGCTCGGCCTCCAGCGCGCTCGTCGCAAATCGATATTGCTCGCCGATCTGCGTCTCGAGCTCGGCCGGGGTGAGCGCTGGCGGCTGCTCAGGCACCGCGGCGCGTGGGGCGCCCGACAAGTCGTTTTGTGGGCTGATGCCGCGCAGCGCGGGCGGGACGAACAGGCTGCGGAGGAAGCAGCCGATATAGCCGCCGCCCGAGACGGTCGAAAGAAAATCGATGCTGGCGAGCTGCTTCTGTTTGGCGATCGCCTGGATCAGGCCGAGGGAGAAGGTAGCGCTGCGGATGCCGCCCCCGGACAGAGCCAGGCCGACGAGGCCGGGCTCACCCGGCGCGGCGGGCTGGACGGGGCCGGCGATCCATCGGTCGCGCGCCGCCGCCCTGCGGTCCCGAATGGCTTGCCACGTCTCCGCCGTCTCCGTCATCGCCGTCCCCCGCCGATGAAACCCAGCCGAACTCGATGCACGCAGGCGGTGAACCTAGCGCGACAGCCCGGGGTTTGGAACGGCGCCGCGCGATCTATTTGATCCAAAATGACCGGATCGTCCCGGCAAGATCGCCGTTGCTAATAGGGCGTCATCGAATAGGGCCGCGCAGCGGCGGCGGTCGCCCACGCCTTGTTGGGCTGCGCCTGCATGACGAACTGAAGGACGCCCCCGGCCATGATCTCGTCGTGCCTGATGAAGGCGCGATCGAGCGGGCGGCCGTTGAGGGTGACGGTGGCGATATAGGGGTGGCTGCGCGAGAGGCCGGCGGTGACGATGGCGAAATGCTTGCCGTTGGCAAGGTTCAGCACCGCGCTCTCGGTGAATGGCCGCCCGATGACATATTCGTTCGAGCCCGGCGCGACGGGGTAGAAGCCGAGGCCGGTGAAGACCAGCCAGGCCGACATCTGCCCCAAGTCGTCGTTGCCCGACAGGCCGTCGGGGGTCGGCTTGTACTGGCTGCCGACGATCTGCGTGAGCCGCGCCTGGGTGCGCCAGGGGGCGCCGGCGTAGTCGTAGAGATAGGCGACGTGGTGGCTTGGCTCATTGCCGTGGATGTACTGGCCGATCAGGCCGGCGATGTCCTCGGCATGGCTGTAGTCGAGCTTCGAATTGTCGAAGTCAAACATCGCGTCGAGCCTGGCGACGGTCGCCGCGTCGCCGCCGAGCAGCCGGACGAGGCCGCCCTGGTCCTGAGGCGCGAACCACGAATATTGCCAGGCGTTGCCCTCGGTATAGTCGGAGCCGTAGTTGATCGCGGTGGGATCGAAGGGCTCGCGGAAGCTGCCGTCGGCCTTGCGGGCGCGGACGAAGCGGGTCTTGGTGTCGAAGGTGTTGCGCCAGTTCTGCGCGCGCTTCTCGAACCGTTCGGCGATCTCGGTGCGGCCGAGCGAGCGCGCCATGCGGGCGATCGTCCAGTCGTCATAGGCATATTCGACGGTCTTCGACGCGGCCTCTGGGTCCTTGTCGATGGGGTCGAAGCCGAGCGCCTTGTAGAATTCCAGCCCGCCGTAGGGGCCGTAGTCGGCGCTCGCCACCATCGCGTCGAGCGCGGCGTTTCCGTCGAAGCCGCGAATGCCTTTCATCCAGGCGTCGGCGATGACGGGGACGGCGTGATAGCCGATCATCGTCCAGGTCTCGCGGCCCTGGAACTGCCAGACGGGGAGGATGCCGAACGGGCTGTCCTGCTGGCTGGCGAGAAGCGAGCGGATGAAATCGCTGTTGGCGGTGGGCGGTGCCACGAGCGTCAGCAGCGGATGCTCGGCGCGGAAGGTGTCCCACAACGAGAAGGTCGAGCGGAAGGTGAAGCCCTCCGCCTTGTGAACCGCGTTGTCGGTGCCGCGATAGCGTCCGTCGGCATCGCCCGCGACGCTCGGCGCGAGCAGCGCGTGATAGAGCGCGGTGTAGAGGCTGGTGCGCATCGGCGCGGGCGCGGCGATGTCGACGGCCGCGAGCGATTGCTCCCATGCAGCGCGAGTCCTGGCGCGGATCGCGTCGAAATTGCCCGGCTCGGAGTCGAGGTTGGCGATGGCGCCGGCCTCGTCGACGCTGGAGAGCGCGACGCGGACCTCAAGCGGCTTGTCCAGCGCGCCGAAGTCGAGCCGGGCGACAAGCGCCTTGCCCTGCCGCTCCGGCAAAACGTCGGTGCCTCGCCCCGGTCCCTGGAAGCCGCCGTAGGGGATCTTGCCCTCGCGGTTCTCGAAGGCATGGCCGGTAAGCGGCGCGGAGAAGCGCATCGCGAAGAACAGCTTGCGGTCGGGCGCCCAGCCGCGCGTGCTGCGCGCGCCGCTGACCGTGCCGTCGGGGCGCAGGCGGATCGACGACCACAGAATCTTGCCCGGGTAGTTGTAGAGCGAGGTGCGCAGGTCGAGCACGAGGTGCGCGGCCTTGGCCTTCGGGAAGGCGTAGCGGTGGACGCCTATGCGCGTGCCGGCGGTAAGCTCGGCGCGGACGTTCGGGCCGGTCAGCGTGACGGCGTAATAGCCAGGCTTCGCCGCCTCGGCGGTGTAGGGCGACTTGTAGGCGTCGAGGTTCACCGCGTCGCCCGAGACCGGCATGACGAGAAAGTCACCGAGGTCCGAATGGCCGGCGCCCGAGAAATGGGTGTGCGAGAAGCCCTCGATCGCCGGGTCGCCGTGGCGGTAGCCGGCGGCCCATTTGTAGCAATTTCGGATCTCGCACGCCGTGTTGGTATCGGGGCTCAGCTGAACCATGCCGAACGGCGCCACCGCGCCGGGGAAGGTATGGCCCTCGCCGCCGGTGCCGATGAAGGGGTCGACGGTGTCGTAGGGCGACGGCGCGGCGGCGACCAGGAGCGGGGCGGCGAGGAGAGCGAGGAGGCGGGTCATCGCGGCAGGCTAGCGCGCGCCGGCGGCGGCGGATAGGGTCGCCATGTGCTCAACCGGCCTCTGGCGGTTGAGCCACCGCTTCCCTATTCAGCAGGCATGACCACCGATCTCATCGCCGGCGTCGAGCTCGGCGGCACGAAGTGCGTCTGCGTGCTCGGCACGGCGTCCGGCGAGATCGTCGCCGAGGCGCGGGTGCCGACCGGTGACGATCCGGAGGCTGCGCTGACCGCTGTCGAGGCGGCGCTCGACGGGTGGAAGGCCGAGCTTGGCTTCGGCAAGCTCGGCATCGCGAGCTTTGGGCCGCTGCACCTCGACCGCAGCGCGGGCAATTGGGGGTTTCTCAGCAAGACCGCCAAGCCCGGCTGGAACGATGTCGACATCGCGGGGCGTCTCGGGCGGCGCTACGGCCTACAGGCGGGGTTCGACACCGATGTCGTCGGCGCGGCGCTCGCCGAGGGGCGGTGGGGCGGGGCGCAGGGACTGGACGACTTCGCCTATGTCACGGTGGGAACGGGGATCGGGGTCGGCCTGATCACCGGGGGCAGGCCGGTCCTGGGCTTCAGCCATGCCGAGATCGGGCATGTGCGCGTCGGCCGACTGCGCGGCGACGACTGGCCGGGGGTGTGCCCGTTCCACGGCGATTGCGCCGAGGGGCTGGCGTCCGGCCCGGCGATCCTCGGCCGCGCCGGCGTACCGGCCGAGCAGATCGCGCCGACGAGCCGCGTCTGGCCGTTCGTCGCGGACGCGCTGGCGCAGATGCTGCACGGCCTTGTGCTCACCGCCTCGCCGCGCCGCATCCTGATGGGCGGCGGCGTGATGAACGGCCAGCCGCACCTGTTCCCGATGATCCGCAAGCGGCTGCGCGCCAGCCTCGGTGGCTTCGTCGGCGCGGCGGAGGTCAACGAGGGCATCGACAGTTATATCGTGCCGCCGCTGCTCGGCGACCGCGCCGGGCCGCTTGGCGCGCTGGCGGTGGCGCTCCACACTTGAACGGCGCGGGGCCTCATGGCATTTGCCGAAGCGACGCGGGTGTAGCTCAATGGTAGAGCTTTTGCTTCCCAAGCAAGTGACGAGGGTTCGATTCCCTTCACCCGCTCCAATGCCGTGAATGAAGCGAGCCCCGCTCCTGTGCGCTTCGCCCTGCCGATCGTTCCCGCTCTTTTAGCCGCGACGATCAAAATGGACCAATTAGCTGGTTGCGAGGAGCGCTTCGGCTTTGCACTATGATGCCATGACGGAGCGTCAGTCATTGGCTCTGTACTCTGGGGGGATGATGAAGCCGGCTTATCCGTTTCTCGCAGCGCGCCATACCCTGGCGCTTCTAGGCGTCGCGGCGCTGGGCGTTTCAGCGGCATCGTCGGCTGCGGCGTCCGAATCCGTGACTTTCACCTACGACGCGCTTGGGAGGCTGGTGCGGACGCAGACGACGACCGGGCCGGCGGCCGGGATGGACCAGGCGACGGCGTTCGATCCGGCGGGCAACCGCACCAATCACACGGTCACCGGCGCGCCACCGAACGTGACGGTGATCGTGCTGCCGCTGAATGGGTTCACGATTTTGGCCATTCCGCGTTGAGGGTAAGGTCCGCCAGCCTTGTACGACTGGGCAGCGCAGAGGGGTTGGCCTCGATGACGGGCGCTGGCGACTTGATCTCCAGTCTTATGCTTTCGGAGACGAGGATGCGAACGGGGCGACGACTTGCCGGTCTGCTTGTAGTGGTGGCGAGCATCGCAGTGCCCCGTGAGGAAGGGAGAGCGGGTGAGGGGATAGTCGGTCTGTCGCCCGATGCTCCTCCGCCATTTTCAATGCGCCAAATGGGGGACAACTTGTCCACGACCGATGTCCAATTTCAAAATGACGACATATCGTCCTTTAAGATGCCGCCTCAATATCCGTGATGCCGTGGACACTAAACATTGTGAAACGGGCCCTTGTCATCCTCTTGCTGTGCTGCGGCATCCTGGGCGGGAGCCCGGCTCACGCGGTCGATCCTTCTCCACTCCCGCCCGAAACGATGATCCTGAGCCCCGGTGGGGTCGATCTCCGCTCGGCGACATACAAGGTGAGCAAGGTCCTCTTGAGTGTCGGTCAGTCCCAGACCGGCGGCATCGAATTCAAACGGATGACCCGAACGTATGGCGTCGGCGCGCCGTTGGGAAAGATGGGACAGTTCAACCATAATTGGGACATACGATTTCAAATTCGACCCCGCGCCCAAGGGGCGGGTTCCGATGTCAGCGTTACCAGCGATGAGCTCTCTTACAACTTCTTCGATACGGGCGGCACCACCTCTGTGCTCGAATCGGAGGCCGGATATGCCACCTTGACGCGAACAACCGTCGGGAGCGACTACTACTACACTTTGGCTACGTCAGACGGCACCGTGGTGACGTCAAATCTCATGGCCGCGAATGGGCTTGCCCTCGCCGCAAGCGTCGTCAGGGCGAACGGGATCAGCTTCACTTTGTCCTACGACTCTTCTGGCCCATCCGGCGCGCCGCGCCTGCGCAATGTCGTGAGTAGCGCGGGCTACGCGCTCGTCATGGAATATCTGAACTTCGGTTCGAACTCCTTCGTCGCCAGGGCTTGTGTCCTCAACCTGTCGCAGACGACGCTGCCGTCGGGCAACGTCTGCCCCTCGGGCGCGAGCAGCGTCAGCTACAGCTATTCAGGCCAGAACCTGTCGTCGGAAACCGACGCCAAGGGTGAAGTCTGGAATTTCGGCAGCACCTACACCGGCCCGCCAAACGATTTTCAGGAAACTTACTACCTGCCCGGGGCTTCCGCGCCATACCTCACGGTGAACTACGCCTATGAGGGGAACCAGCAGTACGCGGTGGAGGAGCAAACTTTCGCCGACGGCCACACCTATAGCTATGGCTGGGGAATCATATCCTCCGACGCCTTTGGCAATATCTATGCGCTGGTGCCGATATATTACGAGGAAAACGGCGGCCCGGTCACCTATGTCAATTACGGCGTCTACCGATCGAGCCAGTTCGTGCCGCCGAAGATCACGCCGGGGCCTCAGACGGTCACAGACGCGCTGAACCGCACGACGACCTTCGATTACTGCTTGTCGACATGCTCTCAGCATCTGCTGAAGTCGAAGACTCTGCCGCTCGGGATGACGGCGACCTACACCTATGACGCCTACCGCAACATCACCCAGGTCTCGACCACGCCGAGCACCGGCTCGGGCCTGTCGCCGATTGTCGTCGGCGCGACCTATGACTGCTCGACGCTGACCTTCTGCAGCAAGCCCACCGCGACCACCGACGCCAACGGCAACCAGACCGATTACGCCTATTCATCGACCCACGGCCAGATTCTGAGCAAGACCTCCCCGGCGGTCGGCGGCGTGAGGCCGCAGACCAGATATATCTACGCGCAGCGCTATGCCTGGATCGCCGCCTCGGGCGGCGGCTACGTCCATGGGTCGAGTCCGATGTGGATGTTGGCGCAGGAGAGCCTCTGCAAGACGGGCGCCGCGGCGCCTTCGGGCGTCGGCTGCGTCATACCCGGCGACGAGGTGGTCACGACCTACGACTACGGGCCCGACAGCGGTCCGAACACCTTGCTGCTGCGGGGAACCGTGGTGGATGCGGGCGGACTCTCGCTGCGCACCTGCTACGGCTATAACGGGCTTGGCCGGAAGATCAGCGAGACCGCGCCGCGCGCGGGCCTGACGAGCTGCCCGTGACCACGATCCCCTTTCGCCTGGCGCTTGCGCTCGGGATGCTCATGATGAGCTCGCCGCTCCTGGGCCAGGCGTTACCCTCGCCGTTCACCTCGGCGACCCGCTATGACGCGGCGGGCAACGTCACCGGCACGATCGCGCCCGATCCGGACGATGCGGGGCCGCTGCGCTACGGCGCGGTGCGCAACAGCTACGACGGCGCCGGTCGTCTTGTGAAGGTCGAGTTCGGGGAGCTTGCCGCCTGGCAGTCGGAGGCGGTGGCGCCGGCAAGCTGGACGGGGTTCACGGTCTTCCGCCAGGTGGACACGGCCTATGACGCGCTAAGCCGGAAGGTTCGGGAGACCGTTTCGTCGGGGGGCACGCCTTATACGGTCACCCAGACCAGCTACGACGGTTACGGGCGCCCGGACTGCACGGCGGTTCGGATGAACCCGTCGGTGTTCGGCTCGCTTCCGGGCAGCGCCTGCGCGCCCGGCGCGCCGGGGCTCCACGGCCCGGACCGCATCGAGCGCAACGTCTACGATCTGGCGGGCCAGCTGCTCCAGGAGCGCCGCGCGGTCGGCACCGCGCTCGAGCAGGCCTATGCGACCTATCACTACACGCCGGACGGCAAGCGCGATGTCGTGGCGGACGCGAACGGCAACCGTGCGGAGCTGCATTACGACGGGTTCGACCGGCAGGACCGGTGGACGTTCCCGAGTGGGGCGGCGCTGAGCGACAGCCAGCGCGCGAGCTACACGGCGGCGGCGCCGGATGCGGCGCTCGGGATGGCGGTGCCGGCGAACGCTGGCGACTACGAGGCCTACGCCTATGACGCGAACGGCAACCGCACCGCGTTGAGGAAGCGCGACGGCGCGACCCTCGCCTACAGCCATGACGCGCTCGACCGGCTGACGGTGAAGGTGGTGCCCGAGCGGAGCGGCACGCCGGCGCTGGCGAGCCGCGACGTCTATTACAGCTACGATCTCCTCGGCCGCCAGCTCTACGCGCGGTTCGACGGTGCGGCGGCGGGCAACGACGGCGTCACCTACGCCTACGACGCGCTCGGCCGTGTGGCGAGCTCGGCGCAGCTGATGGACGGGGCGAGCCGCCAGCTCGCTTATCTCTACGACGCCAACGGCAACCGGACAAAGGTCACCCACCCCGATGGGCAGTGGTTCGCCACGAGCTACGACGCGCTCGACCGGCCGCTTGCGGTGAGCGAGGCGGGCGGGGCGGTGCTGGCGAGCTACGCCTACGACCAGGAGGGCCGGCGCAAGACGCTGAACCGGGGCGGCGGGGTGGCCAGCACCACCTACGCCTACGACCCCGCCGGGCGGCTCGGCACGCTGACCGACGACCTTGCCGGCGCCGCCGCGGACAACGCCTCGGCGTTCGACTACAACCCGGCGTCGCAGCTGGTGACGCGCAGCCGCTCGAACGACGCCTACACGTTCCTCGCCAACTACAACGTCAACCGCCCCTACACGGTGAACGGGCTCAACCAGTACACCACCGCCGGCCCGGCGACGTTCACCTATGACCCGAACGGCAACCTGACCTCGGACGGCGGGGTGACCTACGCCTATGACGCCGAGAACCGGCTGATCAGCGCGAGCGGCGCCAGGACCGCGACGCTCACCTGGGACCCGCTTGGGCGCCTGGCGAGCGTCACCAGCCCGGCCGGCACCACGCGGTTCCTCTACGACGGCGACGAGCTTATCGCCGAGTACGACGCATCGGGCGCGCTGCTGCGCCGCTACGTCCACGGCGCGCAGGCCGACGACCCTCTGGCGTGGTACGAGGGCAGCGCGGTGAACGCCACCACCCGCCGCACGCTGTTCACCGACCACCAGGGCAGCGTCACCGCCATTGCCGACGGCACCGGCACCTCGCTCGCGATCGACACCTACGACCCGTTCGGCATCCCGTCCGCGCAGAACATCGGCCGGTTCCAGTACACGGGGCAAGCGTGGATCCCGGAGCTCGGGCTCTACCACTACAAGGCGAGGTTCTACTCGCCGACCATGAACCGGTTCCTGCAGGTCGACCCGGTCGGGTATAAGGACCAGGTCAACCTCTACGCCTATGTCGGGAACGATCCGGTCAATAAGACCGATCCGAGCGGGAATGAGTCGGGATCGGTCGGTTACAACAGCGCCGTCAGCCTGACCGAAGCGGCCGAAGAAAATAACTGGCAGGGCTCAAGAGAGGCGCTTTCAACGATCGCGGGATTCCTGCCTGTAATCGGCTCGATCCAAGCGATTGGAGATGCGATTTCGTCTCCCACCAAGCTGAATATAGCCGTTGCAGTGGTCGGCGTGTTGCCTGATGCTGCGGGTGTCGCGAAGGCAGCCAAGATCTTTAGTTCAGAGAAGGCTGCGTTGGTGGCGATGGCAAAAGCCGATAAAGCCCGGGGGATAAGCAAATCAGACATGAAGGCGTACCAAGAACTTAACAAGGGGCTTAAGGACCCGTTCCCTGCGAACAAGGTCAGGGGCCCAGAACAGCATCCGACGGGAGCCCAATCGAGCAGGGACCCACACGGCCATGTGGGGCCGGTGGATCACATCCCGATAAACAAGCCAGACCCACCGGTATGTACTGGTACTAGAATCTGTCGGTAAGATAGGGCTTGTATGTCGCTCCCGAATCCCATGTCCTTCTGGGACAAGTTATCTCAAGACTTGAATGTTGAGGTTCAGACCAATGTTCTAGTGCCGGGCCTTGAGAGCATGGGTAAAGTCCCAGTCTTACTGAAGGGGTTTGGTGGTCGAAGCGGCATGATAATCGTGATTAACTACGATCAGATCGAGCCGTTCGCGAATGAAGCATCGGCTAAAGGCTATGGGTTCTCTACCTTTACAGCTGATGACTCATACTCCAGGCTTGATGCCATTGATATGTTGCGGGACTGGGGTTGGAGTGAGGAGTCTACTCCTCCCGTCTGGCTAACGTGAAAACCTGGCAAGCTGCAATGATCGACGTTGGTCAGGAATATGTAGGTCATGCCGAATGCAAGATAAAGGCCGGCCTCCCGCCGACCCGCTATGACGCGGCGGGCAACGTCACCGGCACGATCGCGCCCGATCCGGACGATGCGGGGCCGCTGCGCTACGGCGCGGTGCGCAACAGCTACGACGGCGCCGGTCGTCTTGTGAAGGTCGAGTTCGGGGAGCTTGCCGCCTGGCAGTCGGAGGCGGTGGCGCCGGCAAGCTGGACGGGGTTCACGGTCTTCCGCCAGGTGGACACGGCCTATGACGCGCTAAGCCGGAAGGTTCGGGAGACCGTTTCGTCGGGGGGCACGCCTTATACGGTCACCCAGACCAGCTACGACGGTTACGGGCGCCCGGACTGCACGGCGGTTCGGATGAACCCGTCGGTGTTCGGCTCGCTTCCGGGCAGCGCCTGCGCGCCCGGCGCGCCGGGGCTCCACGGCCCGGACCGCATCGAGCGCAACGTCTACGATCTGGCGGGCCAGCTGCTCCAGGAGCGCCGCGCGGTCGGCACCGCGCTCGAGCAGGCCTATGCGACCTATCACTACACGCCGGACGGCAAGCGCGATGTCGTGGCGGACGCGAACGGCAACCGTGCGGAGCTGCATTACGACGGGTTCGACCGGCAGGACCGGTGGACGTTCCCGAGTGGGGCGGCGCTGAGCGACAGCCAGCGCGCGAGCTACACGGCGGCGGCGCCGGATGCGGCGCTCGGGATGGCGGTGCCGGCGAACGCTGGCGACTACGAGGCCTACGCCTATGACGCGAACGGCAACCGCACCGCGTTGAGGAAGCGCGACGGCGCGACCCTCGCCTACAGCCATGACGCGCTCGACCGGCTGACGGTGAAGGTGGTGCCCGAGCGGAGCGGCACGCCGGCGCTGGCGAGCCGCGACGTCTATTACAGCTACGATCTCCTCGGCCGCCAGCTCTACGCGCGGTTCGACGGTGCGGCGGCGGGCAACGACGGCGTCACCTACGCCTACGACGCGCTCGGCCGTGTGGCGAGCTCGGCGCAGCTGATGGACGGGGCGAGCCGCCAGCTCGCTTATCTCTACGACGCCAACGGCAACCGGACAAAGGTCACCCACCCCGATGGGCAGTGGTTCGCCACGAGCTACGACGCGCTCGACCGGCCGCTTGCGGTGAGCGAGGCGGGCGGGGCGGTGCTGGCGAGCTACGCCTACGACCAGGAGGGCCGGCGCAAGACGCTGAACCGGGGCGGCGGGGTGGCCAGCACCACCTACGCCTACGACCCCGCCGGGCGGCTCGGCACGCTGACCGACGACCTTGCCGGCGCCGCCGCGGACAACGCCTCGGCGTTCGACTACAACCCGGCGTCGCAGCTGGTGACGCGCAGCCGCTCGAACGACGCCTACACGTTCCTCGCCAACTACAACGTCAACCGCCCCTACACGGTGAACGGGCTCAACCAGTACACCACCGCCGGCCCGGCGACGTTCACCTATGACCCGAACGGCAACCTGACCTCGGACGGCGGGGTGACCTACGCCTATGACGCCGAGAACCGGCTGATCAGCGCGAGCGGCGCCAGGACCGCGACGCTCACCTGGGACCCGCTTGGGCGCCTGGCGAGCGTCACCAGCCCGGCCGGCACCACGCGGTTCCTCTACGACGGCGACGAGCTTATCGCCGAGTACGACGCATCGGGCGCGCTGCTGCGCCGCTACGTCCACGGCGCGCAGGCCGACGACCCTCTGGCGTGGTACGAGGGCAGCGCGGTCACAGCCTCGACCCGCCGCTATCTCGCGACCGACCACCAGGGCAGCATCACCGCGGTCGCCGACGCCAACGGCGCCCCGCTCGCGATCGACACCTACGACCCGTTCGGCATCCCGAGCGCGCAGAACCTCGGCCGGTTCCAGTACACCGGCCAAGCGTGGATCCCGGAGCTCGGGCTCTACCACTACAAGGCAAGGTTCTACTCGCCGACGATGGGCCGGTTCCTGCAGGTCGATCCGATCGGGTACAAGGATCAGATCAACCTCTACGCATACGTGGGGAATGATCCGGTTAATCGGAACGATCCAGAGGGCAAATTCGCGAATCTCATTGTTGGTTTCGCAGTCGGCGTCGGTGTCGAAGCGCTGGCTCAATATATATCGACAGGCAACGTCGATGTGAGTGCAGCCGGTGTCGCTAAACTGACGATAGCTGGAGTCGCTGGTGCTAGCGGTGCAGGAATTGGTAGTGGGATTGCCAAGCTGAGCGCCAGCATTGCCGTTCGCGCTGCTGCCAATGGCGCTGCTGGCGCGCGATAGGAGTTGGGCAGACGGCGGCAAATGCTGCGGTTGATGGAAAGACTGCAACAGCTGGGGATCTTGTAAAAGGGGCGGCACTCGGAGCTGCCGGTGCTAGCGCTGGTTCTGCAGCGGCCGACGCGGTCAAAGGTAGTACTCGTGTTCTCGCTGAGAAAACGGGTATGAATATAGTAACGCGAAATGGACAGGTGGCTACCCCGACCTCCTCGCCCGCGATTAGGGCTGCGTCAGCTGTGGCTGGCAATGCTGGAGGCGGTGCTCCTAGTGTTGTAGACGCTGCCGCCCAAAGAGCCGCTTGCGCAAATCAGCAACAGTGTAGGTGATTAATGAATCCTCTATTTAAATATAATTTTTATTTATCCGGCGTGAAAATGATAGTTATAACTACTCTAGGTGCATTCATAAATATTGTTAGAAACCTAATTTACGGTATTCCTTGGATGCCTATACGCACTGGTTGGTCGATTTTGATTATCTTTGTGATACTGGCTGTGACTGTTGTTGCTTTACAGTGGATCGGCATCGCCTTACGCAAAGTGAAAGATTCTCGGTAGTTATCGATAATGGAAAAGGTGTTCACGATATAATTTAAAAGATAGAAGACAGATAATGATTCCATTAGCTGGATACGATTTTGCAAACAACAAAACTTGCTTAATCTGTCAGCATATAATTGATGGCAATGACATTATGGCGTTTTCGCACGATGCAGATAGCGACCTTCAATTCTCTTGTGGTCGAGAGGACCATCGCGAGGAGGACTGGCATCTTGTCGATCTCGAAGATGTGATTACACAGTATACATATCTTTTTTCTCTTCCCACTGTAAGAGTGGGGGACGTAGCCGATCGTCATGCGGATGGAAAAGGATGGACAGTCTATAAGGGAGAATAATAAGGCATTTGTATACCTGACGTAACAGGTGCCGTGGTTGCCCCCTTGGTTCGAAACACGAACCCAAGGGACGGTTATGAAAAACTCAATGAAGAGCGCGGCTTACGAGCCCGCCGCAGTATTCGAGATCACCGACGAAATGGCGGATGCCGTCTCGGACTATCTCGCCAACTATTACGAGCAGGATTGCGAAGACGCGCTGGGCATGAAGGCTATTGCCAGAAAGGTTCTGGAGGTCGCCCGAGAAGCAGCCCATCCGTAACAGTTATGGCTACGAGGGTTAGCGTGTGAGCCGCTGCTTCGACCTTATCCGTTAGATCGTCTACGTCGGCCGTCGAGCCGATGTGCCATTTAGCATAGCGAAACTCTTGGCGCTTTCGCGATTGAGGCTTCTCCAAGCGCCCGCCCCACTGGATGCGCTTAATCTCGTCCTCGTTCACGAACCATTCGTCGTGGACGTAGCGATTGCGCTGTTGGCCTAGCTCGACGGTAGCATGGTGAACCAGCTTTAGCGCCTGGTCGATCCACTCGGGGTCGATCGGCGGCTTCACCACGAACAGCAGCTTTTTGATCGCCTCGGCGCGGGGCTTCATGTTCTCGGCCCCGCTCCAGATACAAGCTGCTACTTCCGGCCCGCCTCTCACCAACACGGAAGCGAAGTCTGTCAGTTTCCGGTCCAGCACCGCCCATGCTATGCAGAGACGGCCCAAGGCGCGGCAATGCTCATCGAAACGGGAGGACTTAGTGGCTTCGTCGGACATTCAGGAACTCCCCCGTGCCGAGATCGAAGCACGGATGAGCTTCGGCCTCAAGCGGGCGCTAACAACGCCCGCTCGATCGCCAGATGATGTCAAAGGCAGCAGGAATACTTCGGTCCCTCAAGAGAACCAGCCTCAATCCCGTCGAACGCGCCGCGATTAGCCATATCTCGGAAGCTACGTCCCGCGATCGCACTTAGCACCGCAGCGTGTAGGTCGGCCTTCGTCTTCCTAAGCTCGCCATCGGTTAGCTCGAAAGCACATATCCCGACTTCTCGCACGGGAGTCCCGTAGGCGTTCTGCGCGTCGTATTTGATGACGACGTTTCGCAGCGCCACCTTATGGTGCCTGTAGTAGCCTTCGTAGATGCTGCCGGTCATCGGCCGTCCAGATGCCTCGCGGAATCCATCTAACGTAATCGGCTCGTCGTTGGTCTCGACGCTCGCCCGCTGATAGGTGGACGGCGATTTCAGACCGTCCTTTATGAAATCCTCACAGGCCGCGACCTCGGGCCTGCCGCAACCAGCCAGCACCAACCCCAGAAGGGGTGCGAGATTCGTCTTCATGGATAGTCCCCCGCGTTCCCCCGGCCAGAGCCGGGTGGTTGAACACGTGCGAACACGGGTGCAGCACGCCCCACGTATTTCCCCGTGAGGGGTGTTCTATTTCGCGGGCCGCCCGACCGAGCGGTCCCGTGTTCAGCACGCGAAGTGCACCGCTAAGGCTGTTCAGACCCGAGCGATGCCCGCAGACTATGCGGCTACAGAAATCGGCGCCAGCGCCAATTTCGCGTGAGGATGTAATGGGCCTCGGGCGCGTTACGCTGCGAGACTAGGCCTCCGATAGGTAAGGCGCTTGCCGCGTGCGCCGATCATGGCGGCCTCGGTGCGCTCGCCATCGGTGATCTTGCGCGTGTTGTAGCGGAAATCGAACTCGGCGCAGTAGCGGGACAGATGCGCCTCGCTCATGTGGTGATAGGTGCCGATCACCCCGCGCTTGAAGATCGAGAAGAAGTTCTCGACCGTGTTGGTGTGGTGGAAGCCGCCGGTCTTCACATACTCGCCGATCGAGTGGTTGACGCGGCCATGCCCGGCGAACTCCTCGGCCATGCGGGTATAGACGGTGGACTCATCGGTCATCAGATAGCTGGCGCGGTCGATCTTGGTGATGACGAACGGACGCAGTTCCTTCGCACCCACGTTCGCTACATGGCGGCTGGCGACGCGGCCCTCTCGCTCGACCAGGGCGAGGACGGGCATCTTGCCGACCGCGCCGCGGCCGGCATGACGGCGCTTGGAAGCGTGCTTGTTCTTCTCCTTGCCGCCGACGTAGGTCTCGTCGGCCTCGACCACCATGTCTGGACCGCCGAGCGGGCCGTTGTCGATGTCCATTGCTTCGCGGATGCGATGGGCCAGGAACCATGCGGACTTGTATGTGATGCCGAGAGAGCGGTGCAGCTGGTGCGCCGAGATGCCCTTCTTGCTCGACGCCATCAGGCGGAAGCCGAGCAGCCACTTGTTGAGCGGGATCTTCGAGTCCTCGAACACAGTCCCGACCGTCACCGTGAACGGCTTGCGGCACGGGTTGCACATATAGACCCCCGGCCGCGTCGACTTACCCTCCAGCTTCTTGATGCCGTCTAGCGAGCCGCAGCGCGGGCACACGGCCCCATCAGGCCAGTGCAGGCTCTCCAGATACTCGCGCGCCTTGGCGGCGTCGGTGTAGATCGGATGGGTAAGATCGAACATTCAGGCTCCCGTATTGACTAGAGCCTAATTTAAGGTCAGTGTTTGTTACGTCAAGTATATAGGTGCCAATAATAATCCCATTAAAGACATATACTATTGAAATAAAAATCCTAGCGATGCGGAGTATATGGTAATAGTTCGTTTTCGAAGATGCGCTGCTTAACGTCAGCAAAGCTAATAAATTCCGGACTTGGTTAAGTTAAAGGCAAGATAGGATTGGCTCCGCTGTTGTGTAAGTTGGCTCCTTTAGACCCAACGCGACAATCGGCACAGCGAAGCCGGCAACTATTTTTGCGCTCACCCTCCGAGGGCGCTGCCAGCCCAATGAGGTGTCGTGGGTTCGGCCCGGCGCCTTGGCGAAGGCGCCGTTCGGAGCCGTTCCGCCGTCCAGCCAGGGCGTCGCCCCCCAACCTCACCACGTCGATGACCTACGCGACCTGCGACATCGGTCCGTCGTGCGCGAAGCCGCTGACCGTGACCGATCCCAAGGGCAACGTCACCGAGTACACCTACGACTCGACCCACGGCGGGGTGCTGACCGAGACCTTCCCGGCCAAACCCAACGGCGTCCGCCCGCAGAAGCGTTACTTCTACAGCCAGCACGGGGCCGTGTGGCTGCTCGACACAATCCGCGAGTGCCGAACGCTGTCGAGCTGCGCGGTCGGCAGCACCGACGAGGTGGTGACCGGCTTCGCCTATGGCGCCGATCTCCTGCCGTCGTCGAAGACCGTGGCGGCGGGGGACGGCAGCCTGTCGGCGGTCACCAGCTGGACCTATGACGCGACCGGCAACAAGCTGAGTGAGGACGGCCCGGCGCCGGGCGCCGCCGACACCACCTTTTGGCGCTATGACGCGCAGCGGCGCGTGATCGGCGTGGTCGGTCCCGACCCTGACGGCGCTGGCCCTCTGACCCCCGCTTGCGACGCGCAACGTCTACGACCTCGCCGGGCGTCTGGACCATGTCGACAGCGGCAACGTCGCGGATGCGTCGGACCCGGCGTGGAGTGTGTTCGCGGTTCGCGACCGCGTCGCCTACACCCGCGACATCCTGGACCGGGTGCTGGTCGAGACCCGCAGCGCCACCGTAAGCGGGGTGACCACGATCACCGGCGTGACCCAGACCAGCTACGACCTCTACGGCCGGGTGTCGTGCACCGCGGTTCGCATGAACCCCGCGGCCTGGGGGGCGCTGCCGTCCTCGGCCTGCACGCTCGGCACCGAAGGCGCCCAAGGCCCGGACCGCATCGAGCGCAACGTCTACGACCTGGCGGGGCAGCTTCTGCAGGTGCGGCGCGCGGTGGGGACGGCGCTCGAGCAGGCCACTGTGACCTACACCTACAGCGCGAGCGGCCGGCAGGCCTCGGTGACCGACGCCAACGGCAACCGCGCCGAGCTCGGCTACGACGGCCTCGACCGCCAGTCGCGCTGGACGTTCCCGTCGAAGACCAATGTCGGGCAGGTCGATGCGAGCGACTACGAGGCCTATGCCTACGACAACAACGGCAACCGCACGTCCTTGAGGAAACGCGACAACCAGACCATCTTCTGGAGCTACGACGCGCTCGACCGTCCGGTGCTGAAGGATGCGCCGGGAACCGCCGCCGACGTCGCCACGTCTTACGACAACCGCGGCCTGCCGCAGAGCGTGACGTTCACGGCAAGCGGGCTTGGGCTCGCGACGACGTTCGACGCGCTCGGGCGCGCGGTGAGCATCACCGACAACAGCTGCGCGACCGCCGCCTACGCGTGTGGCCACGACGGCCCGCGGAGCGAGACAACCGAGAGGTCGTTCGCAGTAGCGACGCACGCGATGATGCTATCAAATCGGACCATTTGGCCGATTGCTGGCGAGCAGGTTCAGCGCCATCATCGCGCCGGTAGAGGTCAGCCGATGTCGGCGGTCTCATCTTTGAGGGCGCCCAAAATGACCAATGGAGTTTCAGGTTGGCGATTGGGTCTCAACGCGCTTCGTAGTGCGGCCTCTATTATGTTTCGGTTGAGAGCGACAGCGCCCGGCGCAAGCCGCTTGTCTCGACGATTCGCTCTAGAGGCGATCGTGCTTTTCGCGCTGTTTGGCTGGGATGCTCCTACCAAAGCCAACGACTGGGTAACCGGCGAGGTTGCCACGGTGGCGGATTACACCGGCCACGGTATCGGCGGCGTCGTGATCGTCCTCACAAATCAGGCCTGGCCGTATTCGAGCATAGGCTGCACGGACAAGAGGTTCAGTATCAGGCTCGGAGAGCAAGGCGTTAACGAGGAGACGAAGAACCGCATGTGGTCGGCGCTCCTAACAGCCGCCGCGGCTGGGCGCCGAGTGGCTCTTTATGTCGATGCTTCCACCACCACGCTATTCTGCCCGGTCCAGATTGTGTCGTTCGGAACAATCCTCCCGTGAGGGAGCGGCGAAGGGTGGCGCCCGCCCAAACCCGCGTCCGCGCAGAGCAGACATCAATTGGATGCCGGAGCATGTTCACGACGTTCACACGTACTATTGCATGTCTACTATTCGCAGCAATGGCAGCACCCGCGAGTGCGGGCTGGCTTACCGGAACGATCACCGACATCAAGATCGTGAACGACGGCTCCAACAACGGGGTTTACGTCGGCACCTCATTCTCGACCGGCTGCAGTTATAACGGATTTCTGATGGTCTCGACCGACCCGTACTTCGATCACATTTACGCGCAGATCGTGACCGCTAAAGCGACGGGCCGTCAAATCACGATCTATACCGTGTACTGCCACGCCAGCGGCTACGCGCGGGCGAGCGTCTTTCAGTTCCTTTAGCTACCAAGTGCCCTTGGAAGCGATCTGGTGAGCGCGTCGCCATCGTGCTGCTGGCTCTTGCTATGTCCATGGTTCGATTAGCATTATTTACTATTACTGGACGATTTTAAACACGAATCCGTACCGGTTGCATGGGAATAAACGCGTGCTATCGTGGGCGATGAGAGGGACTGTTATGCAAAAGCGCTCGACGCGCGCGTTGGGTCAACTTGCGCACATGCTTGTTGTTTTTGGTATCGTTGGCGTTGTCCTGCCAACGTCTTTGAACGCGCAAGGCCCGGACGCTTCAAATTCTCAGCCTCGCGAGATTCCCACGACCGTCACCCCCGAACGACTAGCGCCTGGCGCTGAGCGTCCACCGAAACTGGTAGGGCAAGTCGAACGAACTGATCCGCCTATCCCTGAAAGTCACCGGTTAAACAGTGGTCGTAAGGAGGTTGTGAGCGACATACCTCATCCGATCGAGCCGCCACCGCTCTCATTGCTGTTTAAGGATAGGAGCGGTCGCACCGAAGGCGGCGCGCTCGGCACCTACGTCCTTCCAAAACATCTTCGCCCTGACGCGGCAACCAAACAATTCGTACAGGGCGATCCAAAGGCCCACATGCCCACGCCAGCGCAGCTTGCAGCAACCTACAGCCAAAAAGGCGGACATTGATGCTCACGCGAATACTCTCAAGAGGGGCCGCAAAGGCCTTGGCCCTTACAGTGGCAGCTATAGCGCTTCCGGCGCAATCGGCCAACCTGACCTGTGTCGCGAAAGTCGGCTCGGTGACCGTGCACCCGTGGGGCGGGCTCTATGTGGAGTTCATCGGAATGGGGCATCCGGTGCTGTGCAACGTCAACTACAATTACGCGACCGGCGATCCAAATATCGGCACGATCAACCTCGAAGTCTGCAAGGCCTGGCTGGGTACGCTGCTTACGGCAAAATCGACCGGCCAGAGCATCACGCTATTGTTCAGCTTTCCAGGCGCTGCGCCGGCCTGCAACGCCATCCCCAACTTCTCCTGGACTACGCCCAACCCCTATCCCTCGTTCATGAGCCTAGCCAACTAGCCAGATTATCGCGACGTCGTCTCCGTCTCAAAAAGTGCCATCCGGGCCGAAGGGGGTCGAAGGAAGGTCAACCATAGCTGTGTCAGCGGCAGGTGTCGGCGGCCGACAGACCAAGCCGGAAGTGGCGTGGACGTCTTCTCGCTTCGTTTCTCGCTTGGTGACCCAGTCTCGGGGCTGGATCGGCAACCGGCGTGGGTGGTGGCACCGGTTGCTCGCTAGAACCCACCCTGGTGCAGACGCGATCGATGTGACCACGTGATCGCCGACCCCGCAGCGCCGCCGTCCAGCGGACGCCGCCGCGTGTCTTCGCGCGAACGACGCCAGGATCAAGATGGCATGGAATGGAAAAGCGATCGTCAGGGCCAGTGCATAAGTCGATGTCGGTCTGTCAGCGTTTGAATTCGTATCCCTTACTATTTATACGAGCATTATTTCGAGCCGATCGACACTTCAGGCAAGAGTATCCACCTCCATAAGTTTGCGCGAGGCGACCGGTAAGTGCTGGGTAGAGGAAGCGATGTCGTACCCGCCAATTCTCTTTGGGCTTATAGATCAAGAACGGATCAAATGGTGCTTGCGAGGTACGCTCGTGGCCCACAAAAAATGTTCAGACGTTGGCGTCATATCGCAAACTCAAATCCGCGTTGGATCATCGCAGAGTTGAAGACCACCTAAGCCGGATACTAGCCGACTGTATGGCGAGAGCTCTCCGGTTGGATTTCCCAGACGTGCACTTGAACGGAAGCTGATGGCAAGGAAATCGTTGATCGCTTTGGCATTACTGACCGTGTCTGGCCCTGCGCTCGCCAACCAATGGGTTCTTGGAAATGTCAAAGCTGTGTCGGACAATTCCGGCTACAGTATTAATTACGAGATCATCTTCGACCTGGCCAATATCACATGGGGCAGCGGCACCACTTCCAACGGTCCGGCTGCCTGCGTTGCGTTCAAGGTGGTCGTCGGCGTTCAAGGAATAACTGAAGAGGCCAAGGCGCGGTACTGGTCAGCCTTGCTTACGCAGAAGGCCTTGGGTCAACCGATCGTTGTTTACGTCGACACCGCCGATCCTTATTGCGCGGTTCAGGTTCTCGGCTTTGGCTATAGCACTGTTCCTTAAATTAGAAGCGCACGTTGAAAAAATTCCAAATTCTTTGCACGTTGGCCGCCGGCTACACGAGACGTGAACAATGACCTTCAGACGGACCTCGCCCATCCCTATGATTGGCGACGTATACGCCTTTCTGTCATTTAAGCTGGCCGGATCATCGCCGACAGAAACCATGCCGCTCCCATTTTTTGTCTCAATCCAAATCGGTCAATCGGGCTATGGTATTTTTCGTAGATCCAGATGATGTAGCAATAGCCGGCTTCATTTCGGCTATTGTCTGTCACGAGTAGTACCGGCTGGTTCTGGCGCTGCGTGACATAAATTCCGCGATCATGGCGCTGTTCGCGGTCGGTATGAGCAGCCATCCACTGGTGCTTGTGGCGCATTCGGCTGGAAGGCCGCCGGCACACTCAATCGGTTAATTGATCCGCTCTGAACCGATCAGCGTAACGGCCCCTCAATGTTGCGCTTCAGCATCGAACGCGCCTGCATCGTGTTAAAAGCTTGGACGATGCTGGAGGTGGAAAAGCACACGGCTCACGAGCGTCTCAAAATGCGCAAGCATTCGATGATCTAACCTTATTCAAAAAGATGCCAGCCTCGACGCAACTTGATCGATGGCAAATCGACGGTCGCTTCGGTCGCGCCGGGATCAAGCACGATGAACAATGCCTGCCCTGTCACCATCGTGACTGCCTTCTGAGCGTCCACTGTCGGAAGGTCGCTGGAGAGGAGCGCTGCGCCGACGACAGTGCCGCTGCGTGAGACCCGGACTCGGAGGTCGACCGTTCCCTTCGTGGCGCCTAAATCTTCCTTGATCCTGCGCTTAAAAGCTTCGAACGCGCCGGCATCGAGTTCGAAAAGCCGGGAGGCCGCCGAAGGGGGCGGCAACTGCTGTGCCGTCGAAGTAGCGCGTATCGCTAATAGTGGTGCTACCGGATCAGATCGACGCATGGGAGCGGTGCCGGCGTAGGGATCATAGACTTCGCCAGCCGTGGCGACTTGCTCTGGCTGAGGTGTGGCGGTCGTTGTCGTAGCGGGCATATCAACAGGCTCGGCCGGAGTCTCCGCGGCTGTAGTAGCAAGTTCGACTGGGCTGGGATTTGCATCCTGAGAAGCGGCTTGGGTAGCCGAGTTTGGACGCGGCGCAGGGTCATCACTGGAGCTTTTATCGACCTCACTACGATCGATCGGAAGGAGCGTGATTGTGACTTCGGAATGACTTTCGTTGAGAGGATGCCGCGGGTCGGCGGCGCGATCGAGGAGCGCCAGTAGCCAGACGGCATGAAAGGCGATTGTCAGCGCAAGTGCAACAAGCCGACGATTAGCTCTCCCAAGCTCATAGTTCGCAGCGCCCACAGTGAAGACTGGACATAGTTTCAAGCCGGACGACTCCGCTGAGCAACATACTCCTTATGATAGCGGAATTGGGAATTCCAAGCCGTGACTAAACCAGGCTTGGCCCTAGGATAATTCTTTCACCCTGCTGGATCAAAATGGATCAAATCGCGGCTTGCGAGATCGCCCTGCACTTTACAAAATGCCAGCGTCTGCGCTCTCGTCGAGGACGACCACATGAAGCTCGCATTGCTGCCCGCTGCAGTCTTAGTCGCCATTGTTTCGCCAGCCGATGCCAACCAGTGGGTCAGGTGTTGATACCGTCGAAGACTACTCGGCCTTCAGCTCGCAGGGCCTTCTGATCACTCTTACCAACACGCAATGGGGAGGCGGTTCGCAAACTGATGGAGCAACGGCATGCTGGGGACGGTTCAGTGTGCTCGTGGGACAGCAGAACGTCACAAGCGATTTGTACACTCGGATGTACGCAACTCTGCTTACCGCCAAAGCAACGGGATCACAGGTCGCCCTCTGGGTGGACACGACTACCGGCCCTGAGTGTCGTGTGCAAATTGTCAGCTGGGGCCGAACCGCAATTTAAGATTCGATCTTGGAAAATCTTCCCGGGCCGTATTGGCCAGAGGACCAGCGGGGAGCATGATCGAGCTATAATCCTGAGGACTAAGGAAATGAACTTCAAAAACAGGGCAGGGTAGCCATAGGTTTATTTCTTGTCGCGATGAATTTGGCGGGGCGGCCGAAGCGACCATTTATTGCAAGAGCTATGTCAAATGGCCCTTGGCGAGACCGGAGTCTGGCATGGTCGAAGTTTATATGAGCGACTTGAGCAATTTTCTTCCCGTGTGCAGCCTAACTGCGACCTAGAAAGGCGTTCCTCTCAGATCTGCTACCCTTGGTTTGCCACGATCTCTAACGCGGTATTCAACGGGGCACAGATTACCATTCCGTACGACAGCCCGATTAGCTGCTCGGCTATTCCTTGGGGCGATCCACCCCCGCCCCGTTTCGTCCTGTACGGAGCCTATCCGTACTCGAATGTTGCTTTGACATAGCTCTCACCACGGCGCGAGCCCAAGTGCCCGCAGCATTACTGTCTTCCTCGGCGGATCGTCAATCAAGAGCCGACAAAAACAATTCAGGGGCTCCAGCTGTGGACAGGCTGTGGACAAATCCCAATACGCACAGAGTTAAACACCACCTAATCCCCGTAGTGGGATTGGAAGCCGGCTTATGCGTAGGGGATGTTCGAGCAGTGTTCCTTTGGTGGCAGTTGCCTCATCTGATTTGTCAGAACTCTAACGAAGATTTGGTGACTCTCGGGTTCGCCCCATCCCAGGGACGATGCGACCTGTCCCGACTTGCGGCGCACAAATCCCGAGCGCGACAGCTTGAGCGCCGGAAAGTCGATCAGATGTCCCGCGAAAGCCGATGGCATCCCGCGCAGATCGCCGCTCTGTCCCATGCCATGAGCAGGGAATCCCGGCAGGCGATGAACGAATCCCGCCAAAGTCCCGAAGGTGCCACGCAGCAGCTATCTGGCTAACGAGGAACGTGTCGGATGTTCAGGAACTGTCCTGTTCGGCGACGTCGCATTCCCTGTTAACGGGTGCCGAATTCCCTGTTCGGCAATCAGGAACTTGCCTGTTTTGCCGTACGGCGAGACCCCTAACCCTCTGGAAAGAGTGGTTCTAGGCGGGCGCCGTACTGCCTTGCAGGTGCGACGGAAAAGTGTGAAATTCCCTGCTATGGCGTGGGAGCTTCCAGTGAGACGGGTTCGCCGCAAACTCCCAATTGCTCCCATGCCTCCCTATAGGTTCGGCAGATGCGAACGATCTCCGAAACCGTCGCGGTGAGGCTCTACCATCTTGACGAGGACGGCGGGTCGGCGGTGACGCTGCTTTATGGCACGCTGGCGGAGGCGCTTGCGCTTGCCGCGGAACAGCCGGACGAGGTCAGGGACGGGCTGTTCTTGCAGACCAGCGACGATGTCGTGTCCTATCGCGCTCTAGTCGAGGGCTGAGGGAATCCAGCTCGGCCATTCCGCCGTCACCGGCGCGCCGCCCAGGGTCAGCGCGTCGCCGCGCTCAACATATTCGACACGGAGGAGGGCGATGCCGCGGCCGTCGCGGTGGGTGCGAAGCGTTCCCGCTTCGCGCTCGCCGGCACGGATCACACCATCGCCCGGCTTGCCCGGGAACAGCACGGGGAGCAGGCGCTTCCTGAGCTTGTCGCGGTGGTGCATGCGGGCGGTGTTCTCCTGCCCGACGTAGCAGCCCTTGGTGAACGACACGCCTGCCAGCTCGACCGCGTTGGTCTCGAGCCACATCGTCTTCTCGACCTCGAAATCCGCACTGCCGGGCACGCCGAGCGCGAGGCGGTGCGCGTCATATTCGCTGAGCGTCGCGCCCGCCTCGGCCTCGTCTTCCGCGACCCAGCGCCGGCCGAGGCCCGGCAGCCGGGGATCCCACGGCCTCTCGCTCGGGCCCTCCCAAGCCGCGAAGACCTTGAGCGTCGTCGGCTCGACGGTCACCGCGCGGCGCAGCTTGTACATCGTCAGCCGCTTGAGGAGGTCGGTCGTCCGCTCCGCCGCGACGTCGAGCAGCAGCGCCCCGCCGCCGTCATGGACGATCATGTCGAAGAGGTATTTGCCTTGGGCGCTGAGCAGCCCCGCCCAGACCGGCAGGTCGCCCAACACGTCGTTGGTCAGCAGCCCCTGAAGGAAGTCGCGCGCCTCCGGCCCGGCGACGCGGAGAATCATGCGGTCGGAGAGGTGGGCGATTTTGGTCATGGGAACAAGCTAGGCGCTGTTACCTGAATTTACACCAGGATGACGGGAGGGGTAGGGTAGGGCAATGACACAGACGTTCGACATGATCCTGCGTAACGGAAGCGTTTACACCCCCGGCGGCCTCGTCGAGGCCGATATCGGCATCGCCGGCGGCAAGATCGCGGCGATCGGGCGTTTCAGCGACGCGGGCGAGGTGATCGACTGCGCCGGGCTGACCATCCTCCCCGGCGTTATCGACACCCAGGTCCACTTCCGCGAGCCCGGCCTCGACCACAAGGAAGACCTTGAGAGCGGCAGCCGCGCCGCGGTGCTCGGCGGGGTGACGGCGGTGTTCGAGATGCCGAACACCAAGCCCAACACCGATTCGGCCGAGGCGCTCGCCGACAAGCTGGCGCGGGCGGCGAACCGCATGTGGTGCGACCACGCCTTCTACATCGGCGCGACCAACGCCAATGCCGATCATCTGGCCGAGCTGGAGCGCCTGCCCGGCTGCTCGGGGGTCAAGGTGTTCATGGGTGCTTCGACCGGCGATTTGCTGGTTTCCGACGACGCGACGCTTGCCCGCGTGCTCGCCTCGGGCCGCCGGCGGGTCGCGATCCATGCCGAGGATGAGCCGCGGATGCAGGCGCGCGCCCACCTGCGTGTCACCGGCGACCCGTCGAGCCACCCCGTGTGGCGCGACGACGAATCGGCGATGCTCGCGACCCGGCGGATCGTGGCGCTGGCGCAGGCGGCGAAGCGCCGTATCCACGTCCTTCACGTCACGACGCCGGCGGAGCTCGAATATCTCGCCGGCCGCAAGGCGATCGCCTCGGTCGAGGTGACGCCGCAGCATCTGACGCTGGCAGGGGAGGAGGCCTATCCGAGCCTCGGCACCTTCGCGCAGATGAACCCGCCGATCCGCTCGGGCGCGCACCGCGAGGGGATATGGCACTGGCTCAATCAGGGGGTGCCCGACGTCATCGGCTCGGATCATGCGCCGCACACGCTTGAGGAGAAGGCGCAGGTCTATCCTGCATCGCCCTCGGGAATGCCCGGCGTGCAGACCCTGCTGCCGCTGCTGCTCGATCACATGAACGCCGGGCGGCTGACGCTGCAGCGCCTCGTCGACCTGACCTCGGCGGGCGCGCAACGGCTGTTCGGCCTTACCGCCAAGGGCCGCATCGCCGCCGGCTATGATGCCGATTTCTCGATCGTCGACCTCAACGCCAAGTGGACGATCACCGGCGAGTGGCTGGCAAGCCGCTGCGGCTGGTCGCCGTTCGAGGGCATGCAGTTGACCGGCAAGCCGGTCGGTACGATCATCAGGGGCCGCCGCGTGATGTGGGAGGCGGAACTCGCCGCCGACGCGAGCGGCAAGCCGCTGCGCTTCGACGAGACGATGCGGCGCTAGCGCCGGCGCCGCGCCGCCGCCAGCCCGGCGATGCCGAGGCCGAGAAGGCCGATCGTCGCGGGCTCCGGCACGTCGGTTTCGGTGGTGTTGGCGACGATGCTCAGATTGTCGATGCCCCAGGATTCGTCGCTACCGCCCTGCCAGCCGGCGCCGCCCGCATAGACCTGAAAGAGCAGGCTGGACGCGGTGTGCGCGAAGCTCAGCTCGCTGGCGGTCGATGCGTCCCAGACGCTGTCGCCGTAACCGCCGAAACCATAGCTGCCGAAGCTGACGAAGGTGCCCGGGCCGTCCACAATCGAGCCGCTTGCGTTGTTCGACGTGTACATGCCGAGCTCGACGCCATCGACGACGACGTAAAAATAGTCGGGCGCAGGCGAACCGTTGGTGCTGTCCCACGAATCGATGAACGCCATCAGGAAGTTGACGTCGATGCTGTCGTGCGCCGTAAGGTTGTTGAGCTGCAGCTCATAGGCGGTGCCGGCGGCGCCCTGACCGCGAACGATGTTGCCGGACATCGACGGCAGCGACTGGGCGCTTTCCAATGCAACGCCGCTGCCCAGCGTCGTGATCGAAGTAACGCCCGACGCGGTGGTCACGTTGCCGTCGAAGTCGTTCGAATAGACCGTCAGCGGTGCCGCGAAGGACGCGGTCGAAATGCCGGCGGCTGCCAGCGCGATAAGGGTCTTCATCGTCGTGTCTTCCCCGTATTTTTATGCGGAAGGTGAAAAAGCAATTCTCATGCCATCCGCTCAACGCCTTGTTTTAGCGTGAAGCGGGCGCGAGCGCCGTTTCAAGTTGTAAAATTTATCGACAGCGGGCGCGGCTTATTTGCTGTCGCCGCTCTTGCAGAAGGGCAGGATCCTGCTCTTCGGGCTGAAGCAGGCGTAGCCGACGTTGGCGCCGAGACGCCAGCCGACGCCGAGCCGGATCGGCACCAGGATGACGTTGTCGCGCTGCATGTAGTTGGCGGTGAACCCGCCGACGACGTAGACCTTACCCTCGACCGATGGATAGTTGCGGTAAATCTGCGAGACGTCGTCAAGATGGTAGACAAGGGTGAACACCTTGGAGCCGTCGCCGCCGACATCGGGGCCGATCGACGGGCCGTTCCAGTAGACCGGCGTGTTGCCCTCGACCGAGTGGAACAGCGTGCCGCTGCCGTAGCGCAGGCCCGCGACCAGCGCGACGCTGACCTCGCGGCCCGCGATATAGGCGTTGGGCTTGCCGAGATCCTTGAACGCCTTCTCGATCAGCCTGGCGGCGCCCTCGGCGCCCTTGCCGAAGGTCTCGTCGGCCTTGGCGATGATGTCCTTCTGCTCGAAGCCCTTTTCGGCGGCCGGGGTTGGCGGTGCGGGAGCCTCGCTGGTCGTGGTCGTCGTGGTGGTCGTCGCGGCGCCCGGCGTCGGGGCGAGATCGGCGTCGGCCTGGGCGGCTTGCGCCCGGGCGGCGCCGGCGATCATCAGCGCGGCGGCGGTAGCGACGGTTTTCAGCAGCATCGTCATCGTTCGTTTCCCCAAACCCGGTTTTATCGCGTTCGAACATGAACAGCGGCGGAACGCGCTTTCTTAGGGCCAAGAGCCTGCGGCGTGAATCCCTCGGCTATTGCTCGCGCAGGCGAGGCATCAGCTCGACGAAGTTGCAGGGGCGGTGGCGGCTGTCGAGCTGGCTTGCCAGGATGCCGTCCCAGCCGTCCTTCACCGCGCCGGTCGAACCGGGTAGGGCGAAGAGGTAGGTGCCCCTGGCGACGCCGGCGGTGGCGCGCGACTGGACGGTCGAGGTGCCGATGCTCTGAAACGAGAGCCAGCGGAACAGCTCGCCGAAGCCCGGGATGTCCTTCTCGACGACCTGCGCGAACGCCTCGGGCGTGACGTCGCGCCCCGTCACGCCGGTGCCGCCGGTGGTGATCACGCAATCGACCTCCGGGTCGTCGATCCAGCGCGTCAGGTGGAGGACGATCTTCCCGACATCGTCGGTCTCGATCCGCCGGTCGGCGATCACATGCCCCGCCGCCTCGATCCGCGCCGCCAGCGTGTCGCCGGAGCGGTCGTCGGCGGCGGTGCGGGTGTCGGAGACCGTCAGCACCGCGATGCGGACGGGCAGGAAGGCGGCGCTTTCGTCAATCGGCATCGAGCTTCGCCTTGAACGCCAGCAGGTCGCGCCACGCCAGCGCCTTCTGGCTCGGCATGCGCAGCAGGTAGGCGGGGTTGAACGTCGGCAACACCGCGATCGACAGGCCGTCGACCTCCAGCACCCGCCAGACCCCGCGATATTTGGTGATTCCGTCCTTGAGCCCGAACAGCGCCTTGCCCGCCGCGTCGCTCATCGCCAGCACTGCCTTGGGCTTGGCGAGCGCGATGTGGCGGCGGAGCACGGCAAGGCCGATCGCGCACTCCTCCGCCGACGCGGCCTTGGCGTTGGCGACGCGCCAGAGAAGGAGGTTGGCGAGGTAGGTGTTGCTGCGGTCGCGGCCGATCGATCTCAGCATCTTGTCGAGCAGCGCACCGGAAGGCCCTGAAAACGGACGGCCCGTGGCGCGGTCATCGGGCGCGGGGCATTCGCCGACGACCATCACCTTCGAGGCGGGGTCACCGTCGGCGAAGATCGCGCCGGGGCGGATGGCTTCGACGGCGCCGCGCAGGGCTTCGAGGGTTGTGGCGGCCTGAACGCCGGCGAGGTCGAGGATCCTCCCCAGAACGGGGAGGGGGACCGCCGAAGGCGGTGGAGGGGTCAGCGGCGCCCGAACCCCCTCCACCGCTTCGCGGTCCCCCTCCCCCGGTGGGGGAGGATTGAGCCAGTGGCGCGGCTCGGCCTCGACGATCGTGTCGACGCCGGCCTCGGTCAGCCAGGCGAGCGCGGCGAGCGCTTCATCGCGGGAAAAGTCGGTCATCCCCTATCGAATGGGGCGGGGTCCGGCCCCTAGTCAACACTCGGCATGAACCGTATGTCTCATAGACGGGGAAGGAGACCGGATTTGAGCGAACGCGAATCGATGCCGTACGACGTGGTGATCGTCGGCGGCGGCCCGGCCGGCCTTAGCGCGGCGATCCGGCTGAAGCAGCTGGCGGGCGAGCATGGGCGCGAGCTTTCGGTCTGCATCCTCGAAAAGGGATCGGAGATCGGCGCGCACATCCTGTCGGGTGCGGTGGTGGATCCGCGGGCCTTGGACGAGCTGCTGCCGAACTGGAAGGACCTCGACAGCCCGCTCACCGTGCCGGTCACGGAGAACCACCACTGGATTCTGACGGGCAAGAAGAAGTTCGACTTCCCGCACTGGCTGATGCCGCCGTTCATGAACAACAAGGGCACCTACACGCTGAGTCTCGGCAACCTTTGCCGCTGGCTCGCGGGGCAGGCCGAGGCCCTTGGCGTCGAGATTTTCCCCGGCTTCGCGGCGGCCGAGATCCTTTACAACGACGACGGCTCGGTGAAGGGCGTCGCCACCGGCGACATGGGCGTGGCGCGCGACGGGACGCGGAAGGACAGCTACCAGCCAGGGCTGGAGCTCCATGCCAAATATACCTTCTTCGCCGAAGGCGTGCGCGGGCATTTGTCGAAGCAGCTCATCCGTGACTTCAAGCTTGCCGAGAACTCGCAGCCGCAAGTCTATGGAATCGGCATCAAAGAACTTTGGGACATTTCGCCGGAGAAACATTCGGCGGGGCGGGTCATCCACACTCAGGGGTGGCCGCTCGACGGTGCCAACGGTGGCGGATTCCTCTACCATCAGGCGGGCAACCAGGTCGCCTTGGGTTTCGTCACCTGGCTCAACTACAAGAACCCGTACCTCTCGCCGTTCGACGAGATGCAGCGCTGGAAGACCCACCCCGCGATCCGCGCCATCCTGGAGGGCGGGCGGCGCGTTTCCTATGGCGCGCGGGCGATCAACGACGGCGGCTACCAGTCGGTGCCGAAGCTCACCTTCCCGGGCGGCGCGCTGATCGGCTGCTCGGCGGGCTTCGTCAACGTGCCGCGCATCAAGGGCAGCCACACCGCGATGAAGACCGGCATGATGGCGGCGGAGGCCGCCTTCGCCGCGATCGCCGCCGACCGCGCCGGCGACGAGCTGACGGACTACACCGAGGCCTATGACAAGAGCTGGGTGAAGGAGGAGCTGCGCGTCGTCCGCAACACGCTGCCGTTCGTCGAGCGCTTCGGCGACTGGATCGGCACGCCGCTTGCCGGCCTTACGATGTGGCTCGAGCATCTTGGGCTTCGCATGCCGTTCACGATGAAGCATCATCCGGACCACAAGCAGCTGCTCCGCAAGGAGCATGTTCACCCGATCGCCTATCCCAAGCCCGACGGCGTCATCAGCTTCGACAAGCTGACCTCGGTGTTCCTGTCGAACACCAACCATGAGGAGGACCAGCCGATCCACCTGACGCTGAAGGACGCCTCGGTGCCGATCGCGGTCAACCTGCCGCTCTACGACGAGCCGGCGCAGCGCTATTGCCCGGCCGGCGTCTACGAGATCGTCGGGCGAGAGGAGGGCGAGCCGCGCTTCCAGATCAACGCGCAGAACTGCGTCCACTGCAAGACCTGCGACATCAAGGACCC
>CAXTKD010000002.1:0-371604 GCA_964244885.1 uncultured Sphingomonadaceae bacterium
CCAACTCCGACTCCGACGCCAACTCCGACGCCGACGCCGACGCCGACGCCCACGCCGACCCCAACCCCAACGCCAACTCCGACCCCGACGCCCACGCCGACGCCGACTCCCACTCCGACTCCGACTCCGACGCCAACTCCGACGCCAACTCCAACTCCGACGCCAACTCCGACTCCGACTCCGACTCCGACTCCGACTCCGACTCCGACGCCGACGCCGACGCCGACTCCAACTCCGACGCCAACTCCAACTCCGACGCCGACTCCGACGCCGACGCCCACGCCGACCCCAACCCCAACGCCGACTCCGACTCCGACTCCGACCCCAACCCCAACGCCAACCCCAACGCCAACCCCAACCCCAACCCCAACGCCAACCCCAACCCCAACCCCAACGCCAACTCCGACGCCGACGCCGACGCCGACCCCAACGCCAACTCCGACCCCAACGCCGACGCCGACGCCGACGCCGACCCCAACTCCGACCCCAACGCCGACGCCGACGCCCACGCCGACCCCGACCCCAACGCCAACCCCGACGCCGACCCCAACGCCGACCCCGACGCCTCCTCCCCTGCCCTGGGTTCAGGCCTATTACGGCGGCGCGGCGGCGCCCGGCGGGGCGCCGACGGCGTCGGCGTCCGCGGGGATGCTCGACATCACGCTGAACGCGCCTCGGACCATCACCGACTGGGCGTCGACAGGCGGGCTATCCGACTTCCACCCCACCGCCGCGCAGGGCGTCGCATTCCACTTCGGCGCGCGCGACTGGATCGCGATCGTCCGGAGCGCCGGCCGGATCGAGGTCGACGGCGCGCTGAAGACCGTGCTTGGCACGACGGACACGGTCGGCGGCAATTTGTGGCTGCTGAGCGGCGCGGGCGTGCTGTTCACCGGCAACGCGCGCGTCGATGTCGGCGGGCTGCTGGCGAGCACCGCAGGCTTCTCGACGATGGCCGACGCGCTCGATCCGGCGAAGAGCGCCTTCGCGTTCGATGTCGCGGGCGGCGCCGGCTCCGGCGTGACGGTCCAGAGCGGCGCGCGCATCGCGGGCACCGGCGGCACCCTCGCCTTCATTGCGCCTTCGGTCGTCACCGAGAGCGGATCGGCGATCACCGGAACGGGCGGCACGTCGGCGTTGTTCGCCGCCGCCGGCACCGGGACGTTCGCGCCAAGTCCGCTGGCCTTCGCGGGCACGGCGGGCGGCGGGGACGTGACGATCGGCGGAACCGTCGCCGTCGACGGCGCGGCGCGCTTCGATGCGCCGGGCCGGGTCTCGGTCGCCGACGTCGTGGCGGACGATGTCCGTGTCGTCGCGGGCGACCTCGATATCGAGACTCGGATCCAGGCGGGAAGCTTCTCCGCCGAATCGCGCGGCGGCGACATGACGCTCGGCGGCGCCGACGGCAGCGGCGCGGGCTTCCGGCTGGCGTCCATCGAATTCGGCCGGCTCAAGGCGACGCGCGGCGCGAGCTTCTACGCTGGCACCCTCGGCGCGGGGGCGCGCGGCAATCTCGCGGTCGGCGACATCGCCTACGACCCGAACGACCTGCCGCAGCTCAGCCTCTATGCCGACCGCGCGCACAGCGTCTCGGTGACCGGGAAGGTCGCGCCGACGGCGAGCGGCGGAATCGTCCAGATCGGCGACGCGCTTTCGCTCGCCGAATGGCGGCCGAGCTCGGTCAATGTCTCGGGCAGCTTCGGCAGCGCGATCATCTACAACGAGAAGTGCTTCGACCAGGTGGTTTCGGTCGCCGACCTTCGCATCTTCGCGGTCGACGACATCGTCTTCGGCAGCGCGGCGTTCCAGACCGCCGTCGCGAGCACTCCGGCGGCGTCGATCGACGTCGGGCGCGGCGTGCCCGCCACCAACGAGGCCGGCACCGACAAGCTGTTCGTCGTCGCCGGCAAGCTGACGCTCGGCGCCTCGGGCAAGGTCGTGCAGCAGAACACCGCGAAGACGGCGGGGAGCGCGATCGGCATGCTGCTCGCCAACCAGGATCCCGGCACCGACACCGTGCTGTCGGTCGATGGCGCGCCCAGGGCGCTGGACCTGTTCGGCAGCGTCCTCGACCAGGCGGGAATGCTACGCTCGGGCCTCAACGCGGCGCGGGCCGCCGAGCTCAGGGTCGGCGGCACCGTGGCGGTCAACTATCGCTTCAACGGCTGCGCGCTCGCCAGCACCGCCTCGTGCAGCATCCTCGATGGCGCGACGGCGGCCTCCAAGAGCGGGACGATGATCGGCCGCGAGCCGGCACCCGACGATCAGGACGACACGGCGACCGTCGGCAACTAGCGGCCAAGGCCCCATCCTTCGAGGAGGTCGCGCGCCAGCTCGGCGGCGGCGGCCTCGGGGCGGTAGGCGGCATAGCGGTCGCGAAACGCCGCCGATGCCGTGGCGACCTCCCGGTCGGACGCGAGCTGCTCCAGCCGCTCCGCGAGCCTTGCCGAGGTCTCGTCCTCCACCGCGTAGACGCCGAGCTTCTGGTGGCTGAGGCGCCCGGCGAGCAGCAGCGTTTCCAGCGTATCGGGAAGCATCAGCTGCGACCGGCCGAAGCTCAGGCCGTCGCACAGGCTGGCGTGCCCGGCGCGGCCGACCTGAAGGTCGGCGCTTTCGAGCGCGTAACGCATGTCGATCGGCTCGCTGGAATAGGCGATGTTGGCGGGCAGTCCCGGTGGAGGCTCGACGCTGTGCCAGAGCACCGGCCAGCCGAGCGCCCCCAGCGCCTCCGCCAGCGGGCCGGACAGGCGGTGCCCGATCGAGACGTAGACGAAGACCTTGGGGCCTGCGCCGGCCGGCCATTCAGGCCGCGCCGCGCCGCCGAACCCGCCCATCGAGCCATAATAGCGCGCGCCCGGCCGGGGGCCGTAGATGTCGAGCTCGGGCCAGGTCGCGAGATAGGGCGGCACGCGCGACAGCAGGTCTGCGAGGCCGTCGAGCGGCGGCGCGCCGAGCGCCCGGCAGACGTCGCGGACCACGGCGTCGGCGGCGCGATCCGATTCCAGTCGCTGCGCCTCGCTCACCTGCTCCCAGGGAATGAGCGAGGCGAAGGGCCGTGAAGGCGGCGGCACCGTGAACCCGATGCCGAGCCGCGCGGCCGGGAGCCCCACGACATGTGCCGCGAGCAGCGACGCCGGCGCGTGCTCGGCGAGCAGCGCGTCGGGCTTCAGCGCATCGAAAAGCCCGATCCATGCGTGGACCAGCCGCTCGGCCGCGATGGGGTCGGCGAAGCCGCCGTCGCGGACGACCGCCCCATAGGTGAGCGTTGTCTCCGGAGGCGGCGCATCGCCGAGTAGCGGCGCCTGGACGACGCGAGCAAATGGCCGGTCGGGCAGCCGCTCCGCCGTCCCGGGCTCACGCGCCGCGAGGACGGTAAGATGGCCAAGGTCGCCGAGCGCCCGCGCCGCCGGCGCCAGCCCGGCGAGATGGCCGTAGCCCCGCCCCAGCTCCCAGCTCGCGAGGATCGTCGCCATGCCCCGCTGTAGAACGGCGGACGGGCGCGAAACAACCGGCGGTGGCGTGGAACGCCCTATGGGCTCGCCGGTTCGAGGTTTCCCCGACTTCGCGGAGCAATGTCATGACAGATCAATCTCGCGGCCTCGCCGTCGTCACCGGCGCGTCGACCGGCATCGGTTACGAGCTCGCCCGCATCTGCGCCGAGGACGGCTATGAGCTGATCATCGCCGCCGACGAATCCGAGATCGAGTCCGCCGCCGCCGACCTGCGCGCCCAGGGCGCCACGGTCACCGCGGTCGAGGCCGACCTCGCGACGCCCGAGGGCAACGACAAGCTGCTCGCGGCGATCGGCGGCCGGCCGGTCGCGGCGCTGCTCGCCAACGCCGGGCGCGGGCTCGGCCACGGCTTCCTCGACCAGGACATCACGCAAGCGCAGCGCGTCGTCGACACCAACATCAGCGGCACGATCTACCTGATCCACAATATCGTCGGCGACATGCGGCGGCGGGGCGAAGGCAAGCTGCTGATCACCGGCTCGATCGCCGGCTTCATGCCGGGCACCTTCCAGGCGGTGTACAACGGCACCAAGGCGTTCCTCGACAGCTTCTCCTTCGCGCTGCGCGCCGAATTGAAGGACAGCGGCGTCACCGTCACCTGCCTGATGCCGGGCGCCACCGACACCGAGTTCTTCGAGCGCGCCGACATGCTCGACACCAAGGTGGGCCAGGGCAAGAAGGACGATCCGGCCGATGTCGCGCGGACGGGCTACGACGCGATGCAGAAGGGCGAGGGCGACGTGGTGAGCGGCTGGAAGAACAAGCTGCAATCGGCGATCGCCAGCGTGACCCCGGCGGGCGTGCTCGCCGAGCAGCACCGCAAGATGGCCGAACCCGGATCGGGCAAGGACGCCTGAGAGAACAACAGAATAATCCCCTCCCCAGCGGGGAGGGGTAGGGGTGGGGAGAGACGCGGGGGCAAGCTCAGTACCTTGTCGCCCGGCGCTTCACCCCACCCCTGCCCCTCCCCTGAGGCGAGGGGATTAATGCCTGTTCCGTTTGTCATGGCCCCGCCGTTGCGGTATCGTCCCCGCGCGCGTCTGGGGGCAGCCATGGCGATGACCGGCCGGGAGGCCGGGTCCCCCGAACGCGCGAAACATCCAGAAACGCGGCCAACGCGTAGCTGTGGTGGAGTAAAGCCGCCCGGGTGGCAGGCGGCGGGGAGCGGGGACTAGCGTATGCTTATGATGGGTTCGACACGCCGTGCAGACGGGACGCGCGGCCGTAGCGCCTTGCGGTTGGCGTTGCTTTCGGCGGGCAGCTTGCTCGCGGCGTCGGCGGCTTCCGCCGCCGACCTGAACGGCGGCATCGTCGCCGCCGGCGCGGCGCAGATCGGCGCTCAGGACGCTTCGGGCCAGACTCTCATCACGCAGACGACGCAGAAGGCGGTCATCAACTGGACCGATTTCTCGGTCGCTTCCGGCGACAGCGTGCGCTTCGTCCAGCCCGGCACGTCCTCGGTGACGCTCAACCGGGTCACCGGCGGAAACGTCTCGAAGATCGACGGCGGCCTTTCCGCCAACGGCCAGGTGTGGCTGCTCAACCCCAACGGCGTGCTGATCGGCAGCGCGGGCCGAGTCTCCGCCGCCGGCTTTCTCGCCACGACGCGCGCGATCTCCGACTCGGACTTCATGGCCGGGCAATACGGCCTTTCGGGCGGCGGCGACGGCGCGGTCTCGAACGCCGGCACAATCTCGGCCAACGGCGGCTACGCGGTGCTCGCCGGCAAGCAGGTCTCGAACAGCGGCCTGATCGAGGCCAACCTCGGCCAGATCGCGCTCGGCGCGGGCCAGGGCTTCGCGGTCGACCTCGCGGGCGACAAATTGCTGTCCTTCGCGGTGACGACTCCGCTCGAGGTGCTGCCGTCGGGCGGCGCGATCACCAACAGCGGCACGCTTCGCGCCGATGGCGGCCGCGTGCTGATGACCGCGAAGAGCGCGGCCAACATCATCGACAACGTCATCAACACGACGGGCCTCGTCCAGGCGCAGTCGGTCGCGCTGGTCAACGGCGAGATCGTCCTCGACGGCGGCGCGGCGGGCACCGTCTCGGTCAACGGCACGCTCGACGTCAGCGGCACGGGCGCCGGCCAGACCGGCGGCAGGGCCCTGCTGTTCGGCGACACCATCGTCGTCGGCGACAGCGGCCGCATCGACGCGCGAGGCAGCGCGGGCGGCGGCGCGATCCACGTCGGCGGCGGCTGGCAGGGCGAGACGCTGGTCGGCCACGCCAGCGCGATCCGAGTCGGCATCGCCTCGGGCGCGGTGCTCGACGCGAGCGCGATCGACAGCGGCAATGGCGGCACGGTCGTGGCGTGGAGCGACGTGCACAATTCGCAGTCGCAAACCTTCGCGCTCGGAACCATCAACGCGATGGGCGGCGCGAACGGCGGAAATGGAGGACGGATCGAGACGTCGGGTCATTATCTCTCGACGCGCGGAGTCCGCGGCTCGGCAGCCGCCCCTCTCGGCTCAGCCGGCCTGTGGTTGTTCGATCCCGCGATGATGGGTGTCGGCTATGATGTAAGCGTCCAGGGGTCCAACCCTTCCTCCGATGGCGGCTTTGCCGACAACAATGGGGCGCAGACCTGGGTAGCGACGGGCGGTGGGCCGACCTCAACGGTCGCGACGCAGGACATCGAAACCTTCCTAAACAACGGCACCAGCGTCGTCATCACCACCACCGGGGACGGAGCTGGAACCGGCGAGAATATGGGCGACCTGTACGTCTACGATTCAATCACCAAGAGCAGCGGCGGCGACGCCTCGCTTACTCTCATCGCCGACAATTTCCTGGGCATCTTCGCGCCCATCACCTCGACGTCCGGCCTCAATCTCAATCTCGAGTCGAAAGACTCAAACGTCTACGTCGGCGATGGCGGCTATATCGATATCGATCGCACCCTGACGATCCTGGGGGGTTCGGGCGCCGTCACCGAGGGGCCGGGGCTGCACGTCGACACGCGCTACGACGGCAACGATAACCTGATTCCGACTGTCCGCGCCGCGAACGTCGCGATCACCACCGACGCGCTCAATATCAGCGGTGACATCGAGGCTTCCGGGTCGATCGCCATCCGCCCCTTCGATCCGGCCGCGGCGATCGATGTCGCCGATGTTTATCAGCGCGGCGACGGCCCGCTGACGATCAGCTCTTCTGATCTTTCACACCTTCATGCGCCCTCGCGCGTGATTGGTGCGCCAGATGGCACCGGCGCAATCTACGTTTCGCTCGGCGATCCGGCGGTGCTGGAGGTGTCGCAACCGCTGGGCGTGGCGACCACGATCCAGTCGCCCGGCGTAGGGGGCAGCATCATATTCGATGGCTTTTACGATATCGATCAAAACGCTTCGCTGCTGATGATCGCGGGATCGAACATCACCATCGCCGAGAGCGCGAACATCACGGTCGGCGGCAAGCTCGACCTCGTCTCGGGCGGGACGTTCGTAAACTACCGCGGTTCGGACGCGCTGCCGATAACAACGGAAACAGGACGCTGGCTCATCAGGGCAGCGGATTTGACCGATGTGGAGAACAACAACTTCGGCGACTTGCAGAGCTATAATCAGGCCATCTGGTCGGCGGGCTACGACGGCGCGGCGACAACCGTGTCGGACGACCTCCTCGGCAACCATTACGCCTTCGGGAACGCGCAATCCGGAAGCGCCGACCTGAGCGACCGGACGAAGACCTACGGCGACGAATATTATTTCGATAACGATGCGTTTTCGACCAGCCTCACCTACGAAGCATCGCAGTATAATTACATCTTCGACCGCGACCAGTTCCAGTTCTCGTCAACGGGCCAGGCCGCCACGGCGAACGCCGCGACCAATACGTATTTGATCAACGCGACCATCATTACGTCCACAGGTTCGATCAATGCTACGGCCGGAACCGCCTATCTCAACGTCAACCCTCGAACGCTTAACGTTTCGCTGAGTGCTCCCAACAAGGCTTATGACGGCAACGCCGACATCCTGCTGACGTCATCGAACGGCGGCCTTTACGTGTCGGGGCTCGCGAATGGCGACTCCATCTTCGTGCAAAGCCAGGGCACCCTCGACAACGTCAACGCCGGTACGCGGTCGGTGACGGCGTCGCTGGCGCCCGCCGGCACCTATATGCCCAGCGGAGGCACCCAGCTTTCAAACTACGTCCTGCCCACAGGCCAGATTCAAGGCTACGGCTACATTTCGCCCAGGCAGCTGACTGGTTCGCTCATCGGCGTCAGCAAAGTCTACGACGGCACGACAAGCGCCACGCTGACGACGAACAATTATTACCTCGCGGGCTTCGCGCCCGGCGAAAGCGCCACGATCAACCAGACGACAGGCACCTTCAGCACGCGCAACGCCGGTTTCGAGAAATCGGTCAGCTCGACCTTCACGGCCGGCAACGTGAACGTCGGGCCGATGACGAGCCTGTCGAACTATATCCTGCCGGGCACCAACGGCTATGGCAGCTATACGCTGACCGGCTTCGGTACGATCACACCGAAACCCCTCACGGTCGACGGCCTGGGCGCGTTCACCAAGACCTATGACGGCACCACGTCGGCGACGCTGAACGGCAGCCCGACGCTCGTCGGCGTGGTCGGCGGCGACAACGTGTCGCTCACCGGAACCCCTTCAGCGGCCTTCCAGACGCCCGACGCCGGCATCGGCAAGGCGGTTATCGTCACCGGTTATTCGCTCTCCGGGGGCGACATCGGCAACTACAGCTTCTACAACGCCGACCACCCGCTGATCGTCAACACCAACATCCAGAAGCGGCTGCTTTCGGGGTCGCTGATCGGCACCGTGTCCAAGGTCTATGACCGCAATGTCGGCGCGACGCTGACGGCGGAGAACGTCAGCCTGTCGGGCTTCGTCACCGGCGAAAACGCGACGTTCGGTGGCTCGACCGCGCTCTACAGCACCGCGAACGTCGGCACCGGCATCCTCGTCACCACGAGCATCAGCGCGGGATCGCTCACCCCGGTCGGCGCAACCAACCTCGCCAACTACACCGGCCCGGGCACGATCTCCGCGAACATCGGCGTGATCTCGGCGCGCACGGTGACGGCGGCGCTCACCGGCACCGCGAGCAAGGTCTATGACGGCACCGCCAACGCGACGCTCGCCGGGAGCAACTATGTCCTGAGCAACGTCGTCAGCGGCGACACCGTCCAGCTCAACAACCCGGCGAACGGCCTCTACGACTCGCCCAGCGCCGGCTCGGGCAAGGTCGTCAGCGTCGGCGGCCTGGCGATCGGCGGCGCGGACTCGGCGAACTACGTGCTCGCCAGCACCAGCGCGTCCGCCGCGATCGGCGCGATCTCGCAGCGCGCGATCGGCGCGTCGCTGACCGGGACGATCGTCAAGACCTACGACGGCACCACCGCCGCGACGCTTGGCGCGAACAACTATCTGTTCGGCAACACGGTTGCCGGAGACACGCTGACGCTGACCGCCGGCTCGGGCAATTACGACACCGCGAACGCCGGCGCCTCCAAGACGGTGACGTTCACCGGCCTCATCCTCGGCGGGTCGGCGGCGGGCAACTACTTCCTCGCCAGCAACAGCGCCTCGGGCGCCGTCGGCACGATCGACCAGCGGGCGTTGACCGCCTCGCTCGGCGGCAGTGTCGCCAAGGTCTACGACGGCACGCGCACCGCGACGCTCGGCGCGGGCAACGTCATCCTCGGGAACTTCGCTGCGGGCGAGCAGGTCAACGTCAATGCGGCGACCGGCCTCTATGCCACCAAGGATGTCGGGGCGGGCATCGTCGTCACCGCCTCGCTCGGCGCGCAGGACTTCACGCCCGGCGCCGGCACCAACCTCAGCAACTACGCGCTGCCGACCTCCGCCTCGGGCGCGATCGGCGCGATCTCGGCGCGGACGGTGACAGCGGCGCTCACCGGCAGCGTCAGCAAGGTCTATGACGGCCTCGACAGCGCGACGCTCGCCGCGGGCAACTACACGCTCGCCAATGCCATCGGCGGCGACGACCTGACGCTCAACAACCCGGCGACCGCGCTGTACGACAACCGGAATGCCGGCACGGGCAAGCTGGTCAGCGTCAGCGGCCTGGCGATCGGCGGCACGGCGGCGGGCAATTACGTCCTCGCCAGCTCCAGCGCCTCGGCGGCGATCGGCACGATCACGCAGCGCACGGTGACGGCGTCGCTCGGCGGAACGGTCGCCAAGACCTACGACGGCACCACCGCCGCGACCTTCGACGCGAGCAACACCAGCCTCGCCAACGTGGTCTCCGGCGACGCGGTGACGCTCGCCGTCGGGCTCGGCAGCTACGACACCAAGGACGCGGGCACGTCGAAGGCGGTGACCGCCAGCGGCCTGTCGCTCGGCGGCGCGGCGGCAGCGAACTACACGCTCGGCGGCAGCACCTCGGTGTCGGCGAACATCGGCACGATCAACCAGCGCGCGCTGACCGCATCGCTGTCGGGCAGCGTCGCCAAGGTCTATGACGGCACGCTCGCCGCGACGCTCGGCGCGGCCAATGTCGTCCTCGGCAACTTCGTCGCGGGCGAGCAGGTCAACGTCAACTCGGCGACCGGAACCTACGCCAGCAAGGACGTGGGAACGGGCATCGCGGTCAGCACCACGCTCGCCGCGCAGAATTTCTCGGCCGGCGCCGGCACGACCCTCAGCAATTACGCGCTGCCGACATCGGCGTCGGGCGCGGTCGGCGCGATCTCGGCACGAACGGTGACCGCGTCGCTCGGTGGCACGGCGACCAAGGTCTACGACGGCACGACGGCCGCCGATCTGGCGAATGCGACGTTCGGCCTTACCAATACCATCGCGGGCGACGCGGTGGCGGTGACCGGCGCGACGAGCGGGGCCTACGCCGACGCCAACGCCGGAACGGCCAAGACCGTGACGGCCTCGGGCCTGACGCTCGGCGGCGCGGCGGCCGGAAACTACACGCTCGCCGGCGCCAGCGTTGCCGCTGCGATCGGCACGATCAACCAGCGCGCGCTGACGGCATTGCTGACCGGCAGCGTCGCCAAGACCTATGACGGCACGCTCGCCGCGACGCTCGGCGCGGGCAATTTCGCTCTCGCCAACTTCGTCACGGGCGAAGGCGCGAGCGTCAACCAGACGGCGGGCGCCTACGCCAGCCAGAATGCCGGCAGCGGCATCGGGGTCAGCGCCTCGCTCGGCGCCGCGAACTTCACCGCAAGCGCCGGAACGGCCCTCAGCAACTACCTGCTCCCGACATCCGCCTCGGGCGCGGTCGGCGTGATCGCGCAGCGCACCCTGACCGCGTCGCTCGGCGGCAGCGCGACCAAGGTCTACGACGGCACGACCACCGCCAGCCTGGCGAACGCCACCTTCGCGCTGTCGAACATCGTCGCGGGCGACACCGTGACGGTGACCGGCGCGGCGTCCGGCGCCTATGCCGACCGCAATGTCGGCACGGCGAAGACCGTGACCGCCTCGGGCGTGACGCTCGGCGGCGCGGCGGCGGCGAACTACACCCTCGCGGGGGCAAGCGTCGCCGGCGCGATCGGCACGATCACGCCGGCCACGCTGACCTATGTCGCCAACACCGCGACCCGCGCCCAGTTCGCGCTCAACCCGCCGTTCAGCGGCACCGTCACCGGCTTCGTCACCGGCGACACGCAGGGCAATGCGACGACCGGCGCGCTGGCCTTCGCGACCAACGCCGCCGCCGACGCCGTGCCGGGCGCCTACCAGATCAACGGCAGCGGGCTGACGGCTGGAAACTACGTCTTCACGCAAGCCGCGAGCAACGCGACCGCGCTGACGATCACCACGGCGCCGGAGTCGACCGGCACTCCGGGCGAGGTGGCGATCCGGCCGGCGGCGGTGACCGCGGCGGTCACCACGACCACGCCGCCGCCCCCACCCCCGCCACCGCCGCCGTCTCCGACCCCGCAGGACCAGCAGGACCAGCAGAACGGCGCGCCCACGACCAACCAGGCGACCAACGGCGCGACGGCGGGCACGCCGGCGGCGCAGCCGGTGAGCAACCAGCTGCCGCCGCCCCCGCCGCCCGCCGACGCGCCGCCGCCGCCGCCCGCCGACGTGCCGAACGCCGCGCCGCCGCCGCCGCCGGTCCAGCCTTTGCCGCCGTCGCCGGTGCCGCCCACCGCGCCGCCGACCCCGACCGACTCGCAGGACGCCGGCGACATCGTGCTCGCCGAGGCCGACACGCCGCCGCCGTCCGAGCCCGCCGGCGACCAGCGGCAGGCCGAGGCGACGACGACGGTCGCGCCGGGGGTCACGGTCGCGATCAACACGCCGCCGCGATCGGGCGAGACGCCGGGCGTCGAGAGCCGCTTCTCGGGCACCGGAGACAGCTCGCAATGGTAAGCCGCCTGCTCGCGTTCGCCGGAGCGGCGCTGCTCGCCGCCGCCGCGCCGGCTCCCGCACCGACGGGCACGCCGATCGGCGAAAGCCTGTCGGGCGAGGCGTGCGCGCTCGTCGCGCGTGACGACATCGCCCCGGCGCGCGGCCTTCCGAACGACAGGACGATCCAGTGCGGCGGCAAGTCTGTCGGGGCCGTGACCTATGTCGCGATGCCCGCCGGGCTGGCGTCGCTGGCCGCCGAGGCGCGGCAGGCGCAGATCAAGTCGCTGTTCCTCGCCAGCCGCCCGTGGGCGCAGCTTCGCGACCGGCTCGGCTGCGAAGCGCCGGCCTGGCTTCAGGACGGCGCCGCGCCGGCGCTCGTGCTGCCGTGCCGGTCGAAGAGCGGCGGCTGGCCGGTGCTCGTCGTCGCGGCGACCGACCGCGCCACGGTCGCCGGGGTCGAGACGCTGGTTCTCGGCGTCGCCGACGGCCCCGCCTCCAGCTATCCGGCGCTCCGCGCGGCGGTGAAAGCCCCCGCCCCGGCCGCCTCGCGCCCCGAAATGACCGCGCGCGTCGAGAAGCTCTGGCGCACGCCGACGGTGCTCGCGAGCGCCACCGACATCGACCGGCTGAAGACCCTGCTGCGCGACGCGCGCACCTCGAACGGAGTCGCGAAGTACGACGACGCCGAGGAGATCTACCGGCAGGCGCTGCAGCTGCAGACGCAGCTGTTCAGCGCCAACGACACCGCCGCCGCCGACATCATGATGGATCTGGCGCTGAACGTCAGCAACCAGGGTCGCGCCGACGAGGCCGCCGCGCTGTTCCGCCAGGCCGCGCCGATCATGGAGAAGTCGCCCGCCGACAGCGACCGCGCGCGGCTCAACACCTATCGCGGCTACGAGGCCGCCAATCGCGGCGACTTCCAAAGCGCCCTGAAGTTCGCGCAGGCCGCGAGCGCCTCGTGGCGCACCCTCGCCACCGCGCAGGCGGCGGCGCCCGGCCTCGCGGCGGCGGCCAACATCAACGGCAACGTCGCGCAGGGCGAGCTCGCGATGGCGCGCAACCTCGAGGCGCTGATGCTGCTCCGCACCGGCGACGTCACCGGCGCCTACGCGGCTGCGGGCGAGGCGCTGCTCATCCTCGGCAACGTCAGCGCCGCGCCGCGCTGGTGGAAGGCCGACATCCTGACGACGCTCGGCGAGATCAGCATCGCGCAGGACCGCATCTCGGCGGCCGAGACCTATTTCCGCAATGCCCTGACGATCCGCCAGCAGCTGTTCGGCGAGGGCACGGGCACGCTGCGCATCCGCGCCGCGCTCGGACGGGGCTACCAGACGGTCGGGATGAACACAGCGGCGATCGTCGCCTACCGCGACGCCTTCAAGGTCGCGCGCACGCTGCCCAGGGGTGCGGTGCCGTTCACCAATCAGGACCTCGTTCCGTTCGCCGCCGCCGTGGTCGACTACGCCCGGTCGCTCGACGATCCCAAGGAACGCCAAGGCCTATACGCCGAGGCGTTCGACGCCTTCCAGCTCGTCCGCTCGCCGCTGATCGACAAGACGATCGCCCAGAGCTCGGCACGTCTTTCGACCGCCAATCCCGAGATCGCCACCCTGCTTCGTGACATGGGCGACAGGGAGCGCGCGGCGTCGATCGCGCGCATCAAGCTGTCCTACGAGCAGTCGCTGACGCCGTCCGAACGCAGCGCCGAGGTCGAGGCGAGGCTGACGAAGGAAGCGGCGTCGAACCGCACCGCCGCCGCCGAGATTCGCCGTACGCTCGACGCGAAATATCCCGACTATGCGTCGCTCAACGACCAGCGCCCGCTGACGCTCGACCAGCTCCGCGCCCGCCTCGGCGCGCACGAGGGCATCGCGTCGTTCCTGATCGGCCGCGACAAGTCCTTCATCCAGCTCGTCCGCCGCGACGGCATCTACATCGCGGCGGTGCCCGCCGGCGAAGCCGCTCTGCGCTCCAGCGTCGAGGGGCTGCGCCGCTCGCTCGAAATCCAGGGCGGCTCGATCAACGAGTTCGACCTCGCGTCGTCCAACGCGCTCTATCGCGACCTGTTCGCCGACATCCAGCCGGCGATGACGGGCGTCGACCACCTCGTCGTCGTCCCCGCCGGGCCGCTGTCGAGCCTGCCGTTCGCGCTGCTCGTCACCGAGCCGCCCAAGAACGACGACTACCGCACCGCCAGCTGGCTGGTGAACCGCATCACGGTTTCGCACACGCCGTCGCTCGCCGCCTTCGTCGCGCTGCGCTCGACCCGGCCGGCGAAGACGCCCGACCTGCCCTTGCTGGCGTTCGGCGACCCGACGCTCGGCGCGGCGAAGACCAAGGGCAAGCTCAGCGCGCTGACGGCGCTCGCTGACGCCTGCCGCCAGGATTCGGTGATGCCGGCATCGACCCTGATGTCGCTCGCCTCGCTCCCCGACACGGCGATTGAGATGCAGACGGTGGCGCGGACTCTCCGAGCCTCCCCGAGCAGCGTCCACATGGCGGGCGGCGCCAGCGAGGCGGCGCTGCGCGGCGAGGACCTGTCGCGCTACCGCGTGCTCTATTTCGCGACGCACGGCCTGCTCCCCGGCGAGCTCAAGTGCCAGACCGAGCCCGGCCTCGTGCTGACCCCGCCCGCCCAGACCGCGACGACCACCGCGACCGACGGCCTGCTGTCGGCGAGCGAAGTGTCGGCCTTCTCGCTCAACGCCGATCTCGTCGTGCTCTCGGCGTGCAACACCGCTGCCGGCGGCAAGGCGCTCGGCGGCGAAGCGATGTCGGGATTGTCGGAGGCGTTCTTCCGCGCCGGCGCGCGCAACATGCTGGTCAGCCACTGGCAGGTGCCGTCCGCCGCGACGACCGCGCTGATGTCCGGCCTGTTCACCACCATGGCCGCTCCCGGCGCGACCGGCGCCGCCGACGCGCTCCGCGCCTCGCAGCTGCGACTGATCGCCAACCCGCAGACCGCGCACCCCTTTTTCTGGGCCGCCTTCGTGCTGATGGGTGACGGCGGGGGCGGCGGTCCGGTCCAGACGGCGGAGAACGGCAAGTGATGCGGCTTTTCAAGACCCTGCTCGCCGGCGCGGCGCTCGCCGCCCCCGCGATGGCGATCGCGGCGCAGCTCGTCGTGCTCGACGCGCGCGGCGGCAATTTGAAGCCCGGCCAGAGCATCGACAGCGCCCGCCCGATCGCGCTCAAGGAGGGCGAGCGGGTTACCGTCATCGGCCCCGACGGCCGCAGCGTGACCTTGCGCGGCAAGTTCAGCGGCCCGCCGATGCAGACCGCCGCCGCCGCCGCCAATCCCCGGCTGGCGCTCGCCGCGCTGGTCACCACGCGCAACGCGCGGTCCAGCTCGATCGGAGCGATCAGGGCCGGGTCGGTCGCGGCGCCCTTGCCCGACCCCTGGCTCATCGACATCTCGCGCCCCGGCCCGCGCTGCCTGCGCGAGGGCGAGACGCCGGTCTGGTGGCACCCGGACAGCGCGGCGCCCAAGGCCTTCACGGTCTACCCGATCGACCGTTCGTGGCGCGCCGACTTCGCCTGGGCCAAGGGCGTGGACCGCATGCCCGCCCCGCGCCTGTCGCGGCTCGACGGCGCCAATTTGTTCGTCATCCGGATGGACGGGCAGGACAACGCGATCAGCCTCAACGTCATCCCCAAGTCGGTCGACAACGAGATGGTGCTGACCGCCTGGATGCTCGAAAAGGGCTGCATCCAGCAGGCCGACGCCTATCTGAAAGCTCTCCAGGCCAAGGTCGGCTCCGGAAGCTGATGACGAAGCGGGGGCGCAGGTTCGCGTCGGGGATCGCCATCGCGCTGATCGCCGGAGCCATCGCCGTCCTGGCGGTGCGCCTGCCGTTTCTCGCCGGCCTCGAGAATTTCGCCGCGGACATTCGCATCGCGGCGCTGTCGCCGCCGGTGCCGCAGTCTCCGGATGTCGTGGTTGTCGCGATCGACGAGGCGACGCTCGCGCAGTTCGCCTACCGCTCCCCCGTCGATCGCGGCTTCATCGCCGACCTGATCGAAAAGCTCTCGGCCAAGGGCGCCGCGGTCATCGGGGTCGACGTTATCATGGACCAGCCGACCGAGCCGGCGAAGGACGCACGCCTTCGGAAGGTCATCCGCGAGACCAAGACGCCGCTGTTCTTCAGCTACAGCTCGTCGCCCCGCATCGTTGACGAGCAGCAACTCGCCTATCTGAACGATTTCGTGCCGCCCGAGCATCGCGCCGAGGCGAACCTGCTGTCCGATCCGTTCGACGGCACCGTCCGCTGGGTCAACCCCGGCGGCACAACGGCGCTCCGCCCGCCGGGCTTCGTCCCCAAGGCGCTGGCGCTCTACGGCCGGCCGATCAAGCCGACACGCGCCGAGATCGCCTGGCACCCCCGCCCCGATGCGGAGACGCCGGCGATCAAGCAGTTCCCGGCGATGGCGGCGGGCGTGCTTCCCGATGCGTGGTTCAAGGGCAAGATCGTGCTGATCGGCGCGGTGCTGTCGATCACCGACCGGCATCGCACGCCGCTCGCCATCATCGACGACGGCGATCAGGGCATGATGCCCGGCGTCGTCATCCAGGCGCATGGCATCTCGCAATATCTCGACCACCGCCAGTCGCCGCGCATCGCCTTGGGCTGGACGATCGCGATCACGCTGCTGTTCGCGCTGCTCGGCTTCGGCCTCAGCCAGTTCAAGCGCGGCATCGCCTTCAGCTTCGGCGTCGGCGCGGCTGTCGTCGCCGCCTATTGGGTATTCGCCTTCCTCGGCTACACCCACGGCCTGCCGATCCTGCCGGTGATCGCGCCCAGCATCGCCTTCGCGCTGTCGCTCTGGATGGCCGACACGCTGATCGGCCGCGCCGAGCGCAAGCAGCGCGAGTTCGTGCAGGGCGCCTTCTCGCGCTACGTCTCCCCCGCCGTCGTCGACCAATTGGTCAACGACCCGAGCGCGATGTCGATCTCCGGCATCCGGCGCGAGGCGACCTTCATCTTCACCGACATCGCGGGCTTCACCACGCTGTCGGAGATCCTGACGTCGGAGAAGCTCGCCGACACGCTCAACCACTATCTCGACGGCGCCTGCGGCATCGTGCTGAAGCACGGCGGCACGATCGACAAGTTCATCGGCGATGCGATCATGGCGATCTTCAACGCGCCGATCGAGCAGCCCGACCACGCGATGCGCGCCGTCCGCTGCGCCGTCGAACTGGACGCCTATGCCGAGGCCTTCCGCATCGCGCAGAACGCCCAGGATGTGCCGATCGGCATCACCCGCATCGGCGTCCACACCGGAATCGCGACGATCGGCAACTTCGGTTCGGCCTCGCGGATGGATTTCACCGCGCTCGGTGACACCGTCAACACCGCGGCGCGCACCGAGGGCGTCAACAAATATTTCGGCACGCGCATCTGCGTGACCGAGGAGACGGTCGCGCAGTGCGAAGGCATGACCTTCCGGCCGATCGGCGATATCGTGCTGAAGGGCAAGGTGAAGGCGGTGACGCTGTTCAGCCCGGCGCTGGACGAGGCCGACCGGGCGCTGCAGGCCGACTACCAGATGGCGTTCGACCTGCTGCGCAAGGAAGACCCCGCGGCGGTCGAGGCGATGAAGCTGCTCGACGGGCGCTATCCGGGCGATCCGATCGTCAAGTTCCACCTCGACCGCATCGCCAAGGGATTGGTGTCGGCGCGGGTGGTGATGGAAGACAAGTGAGGCAAGGGCGCGCGATGAAGACGATGATGACGGCCGGCAGCCTGCTGGCGCTCGCCGCCGGCCTGGCGGGCGCGGCGAACGCCCAGACCGCGGCGCAGCTGCCGAGCAGCAGCGACATCTCGCGCGCCCGCGTTCCCGAGCCGCTGCCGCCGACGCCGACATTCGACCTGCGCATCGAAGCGCCCGAAAAGACAGCGGTGCCGAAGGCGGTCGACGAGATCGAGTTCGCGGTCTCCGCCATCGCGGTCGACGGCGCCACCGCCTTTCCCAAGGCGCAGGTCGACGCCTTCTTCCAGCCGCTGGTCGGCAAGCAGATCACGCTCGAAGAGCTCCGCACCGCCGCGTCGAAGCTGGAGACGCTCTATCGCAAGGAGGGTTATTTCCTCAGCCGAGTCTTCGTGCCGCCGCAGGCGGTGAAGAGCGGCGTGCTCCGCGTCCAGGTCGTCGAAGGTTATATCAGCGATGTCTTCGTCGAGAGCGGCAACGCCTCGATCCGCTCGCGGCTCGCCAGCGCCCTGAAGCCGCTCGTCGGCAAGCGCCCGATCCGGCTGTCGGACATCGAGGCCCGCCTCCTCGTCATCAACGACATGCCCGGCATTTCGGGCTCCAGCGTGCTTCGCCCCGGCGCCGAGCTCGGCGCGTCGGAGCTGGTGCTCACCGCTTCGCCGGTCGACAACCAATATGCGCTCGAACTCTCGAACAGCGGCTCGAAGGAGCTCGGCCCCTGGGTGCTGAGCGGCAGCGCGATCATCGCCAACCCGCTCGGCCGCGCCGGCGAGCTGAGCATCGGCGCGGGGGTCGGCGGCGGCAACCTCGACGAGGTCCGCTCGGCGAGCCTGCGCTACGCCGAGCCGCTCGGCTCGAACGGCGCGATCGTCAGCCTGGGCGGCCTCGTCGCCAAGGCCAGGCCCGGCGGCAGCATCGCCGCGCTCGATGTCGAAAGCTTCGTCACCTCGATCGCCGGCCGCCTGCGCCAGCCGCTCATCCGCAGCCGCGCCAACTCGCTGTTCCTCGATATCGGCCTGGCGCTCAACCGCACGCGCACCGACGCGGCGGGCGCGCGCATCGTCCTCGACCGCTCGACCGTCGGCGAAGCGACCTTGCTCTACCAGCAGAGCGGCTGGCTCAACGGCAGCACCAGCGTCTCGGCGAGCCTGTTCCACGGCTTCGACCTGTTCAACGCCAACGGCCGCGGCGCGCCTTTGCCATCGGTCGCGGGCTTCGACCCGAGCTTCACCCGCCTCGCCTGGTCGATCCAGCGCACGCAGCTGCTGCCCGCGCGCTTCAGCCTGTTCGGCGCGGTGCAGGGCCAGTACACCAAGGACACGCTGATCTCGGGCGAGCTGATCACCTTCGGCGGCCCCAATATCGGGCGCGGCTACGACCCCGCGCTGATCGCCGGCGACCGCGGCCTCGGCGGCGTGATCGAGCTGCGCTACGACCTCGCCTGGTCGCCGGGCAAGGCGATCGACGGCATCCAGCTCTACGGCTTCGGCGACGCCGCCCGCGCCACGACGCTGGCGATCGGCGCCGCCGCGCGAAGCACCGACCATATCGCGACGCTCGGCGCCGGCGTCCGCGTCGGCATCCTCAAGCGCGGCCGGATCGACCTGCAGTTCGCCGACGCCCGCCGCACCGTCGCCGGCTCGACCGGCCGCGACCCGCGCGTCGTCGTCATCGCGAGCCTGGGGTTCTAGCCGCTCGTCAAATGGTGCAGCATGATCCCACCCGTCGTCGCGACATTGAGCGAATCGAAGCCGGGCGCCATCGGGATTCGGACGGTCGTGGCACGGGCGAGAATATCCTCCGACAGGCCCGGCCCCTCCGCACCCAGCAACACGGCCGCGCGTTGGGGTAAGAGCAAGTCGGCCAATTTGGTTTTGCCATTGGGGCTTAGCGCCAGCGCTTCGAAATTGTGGCGTGCCAGCAGCTCGATCACATCCTCGTCACGCTTGAGCCGCGCGAACGGCACCGACAGCACCGCTCCGACGGAGACTCGGATCGCCTTGCGATAGAGCGGATCGCAGCACTCGGCATCGAGCAACACCGCGTCCGCGCCGAACGCCGCGGCGTTGCGGAACAGGCCGCCGACGTTGTCGTGATTGGCGATCGCCGAGAGCACGAGGATCGTCGCGCGCGCCGGCAGCCGCGCCAGCAGGCTCTCGGCGTCGGGTGTCTCGATCCGCTCGCCGATCGCCAGGATGCCGCGATGAAGCGCGAAGCCCGCGATGCCGTCGAGCACCGCTTGGGGTGCGGCGTAGGTCGGTACGCCCTCCGGCACCTGCTCGAGCAGCGACGTCAGCCTCTCGACTCGCTGCGTCGCGATCAGCAGCGACAGCGGCCGATAGGCGCGCGAGGCAAGCAGCATCGCCAGGACCACCCTGCCCTCCGCGACGAACAGGCCCCGCCGCCCAACCAGATCACGCTCGCGGATGTCACGATAGGCGTCGATGCGCGGGTCGGCCGGATCGGCGATCTCGACGATGGCGGGCATCAGGCGGGGAACAGCGTGATCGCGTCGCCGGCCCGCCAGGGCGGCAGCTTGACCATGACCCGCGCGAACAGCGGCGAGGCGACGTGCCCGGCCAGCCAGCTCTGGACCCGCGGCAGCGGCCGCGCGTCGAACCATGCGCGGTCGACTTCGGCGAACTGGCGGACGAACGGCATGATCGCGATATCGGCGAGCGCGCGGGTGTCGCGGCAGAGGTTGGCGCGGCCCATCAACCGCGCCTCCAGTTCGGTCAGCATCGCCATCCCACCCGCCCGGACTTCGACGGGATCGACACCATGCCGGTCGGGATATTTGTAGCGGTCGAGGTGCCGCTTGAACGCACCATCGAACGCCGCGATCAGCGTGGGATCGTCGCCGCCGAGCCAATCCTCCGGATCGTTCCGGGCCAGCGCCCAGCGCATGATGTCCAGGCTCTCGTCGATCACCCGATCGTGAAGCACGAGAACGGGAACGGTCGCCTTGGGCGACGCCTCGATCATCTCGGCCGGCTTGTCCGCCAGCACCACCTCGCGGATCGCGCAGGCCACGCCGCTCACCGCGAGCGCCATCCGGGCGCGCATCGCGTAGGGGCAGCGGCGGAAGCTGTAGAGGATCGGCGGCTCAGCCACGCGCTTTCCGCACCGCGCCGACATGCGCCTCGCCGCGCCGGCTGGCGAGCACGGTCTGGCGGTGGCGCTCGGCATAGCCCTCGCGCTGCGTCGCGTCACGCGCATCGTGGCAGGCCGGGCAGCTGATCCCCTCGACGTAGAGCGGCGACGCGCGGTCGCCGGCGCTCACCGGCATCCGGCAGGCGCGGCAGAGCACATGCGTCCCGGCGCCAAGGCCGTGCGTCACCGCCACCCGCTCGTCGAACACGAAGCACTCGCCGTCCCATCGGCTGTCCTCGGGCGGCACGGTCTCCAGATAGTTCAGGATGCCGCCATCGAGGTGATAGACCTCTTCCACCCCTTCGGCCTTCAGGAACGCCGTCGCCTTCTCGCAGCGGATGCCGCCGGTGCAGAACATCGCGACCTTCGGCGCGTCCGCCAGCAGCGTCTCGCGCCGCGCACGGAACCAGGCCGGAAATTCGCTGAAGCTCCGGGTGCCGGGATTGACCGCCTCCGCGAAGCTGCCGACGCCGACCTCATAGTCGTTTCGCGTATCGATCACGACGACGCCGGGCGAGGCGATCAGCGCGTTCCAGTCCTCGGGCGCGACATAATGGCCGGCGCCGTTCAGCGGATCGACCGCCGGTTCCCCCATCGTCACGATCTCGCGCTTGATCCGCACCTTCATGCGGTGGAACGGCATCGCCGCCGCCGTCGACTCCTTGGCCGTCAGCCCCCCGCATCCCGGCAGGGCGCGCAACGCCGCCAGCACCCGCTCGACCCCCTCCGCCGACCCCGCGATCGTGCCGTTCACGCCCTCGCGCGCCAACAGGATCGTGCCCTTCGTCCCCGCCGCCTCGCAAACAGCCGCCAGCTGCTCCTTTAGCGGCGTAGGGTCCTCGAACCGGACGAAGCGGTAAAAGGCGGCGACGCGCGTCGCCGTCTGCGACTTCGACGGCATCATGCGCCGAACAACTTGTTGTGCGTGCCTGCGCGGGCGAATATCACGGTGCCGCTCTTCCCCGCCGCATCATCGACTCGATAGATCAGCAGGAAGTCCCCGCCTACATGGCACTCACGATAATCCGCCCACTGCCCCTTGAGCGGGTGATCCTTCCACTCCGGGCCGAGCGGCGCGTCGTTTCCGACCAGCAGGAGCATCACGGCCTTCAGCCGGCCCATGTCGAAACGGCCCGAGCCGGACAGTCGCGCCCAGTCCTTGCTGAACTGCTTGGCGTAGTCGCAGGCGCGCGGGTGGCAGGCTCGCTTGCCGTCAGCCTTAGCCATCCAGCGCGGCGATCATCGCTTCGCCGTCATCGAAGCGGGCCGATCGATCCTCAAGAATGGCGTCAACCTCCGCCATCGCGCTGCGGGTGATCGCGTTCGGCACCTTGAGCTCCAGCGGGAACGCCTGCTCGGCGACGATCCGGTGAAACAGGAGGCGCACGGCATCGGCGGCCGAAAGCCCCATTGCCGCAAGCGCAGCATTGCCCTTCGCCTTGATCTCATCGTCCATCCGGACGTGAAGCATCGTCGTCTGCGCCACCACAATCTCCGTATCTCAATTGAGATACAATGAAGGCGCTCGCTCGGCTTGTCAACCGCCGGGCGGCGGCTGGGGCGGCAGGATTCGAACCTGCGAATGCCGGTACCAAAAACCGGTGCCTTACCACTTGGCGACGCCCCATCGCGGCGCGGCGGGCTTAGCCGCTCCGGTGTGGGGCTGGCAAGGCGCGGCGGCGTCGGCTACCCACGGCGCCAGTTGGTGTCATGGGGTTTCGAATGGCGGTTCTGGTCACGGGTGTCGCGGGCTTCATCGGAGCGCAGGTCGCGACGCGCTTGCTCGATCGTGGCGAGGAGGTGATCGGGCTCGACAACCTCAACGACTATTATTCGGTGCAGCTGAAGCGCGACCGGCTGGCCAGGCTCCAGGTCCGCGACAATGCCTTCAAGTTCGTCCAGACCGACTTCGCCGACATGGCGGGGCTGACGTCGAGCCTAAACGATCTGCCCGTCGACCGCATCGTTCATCTCGGCGCGCAGGCGGGCGTCCGCTATTCGATCGAGAACCCGCACGCCTACGTCCAGTCGAACCTCGTCGGCCACCTCAACATCATGGAGCTGGCGCGGCGTTCCGAACGCTGCAAGCACCTCGTCTACGCCTCTTCGTCCTCGGTCTACGGCTCGAACACCAAGCTGCCGTTCGCGGTCGAGGACCGGGTCGATCACCCGATGTCGCTCTACGCCGCGACCAAGAAGGCCGACGAGTTGATGAGCGAGACCTACGCCCATCTCTACCGCCTGCCGCAGACCGGCCTGCGTTTCTTCACCGTGTACGGCCCGTGGGGCCGTCCCGACATGGCGATGTGGCTGTTCACTGACGCGATCCTTAAAGGTAGCCCGATCAAGGTGTTCAACGGCGGCGACATGCGGCGCGACTTCACCTTCATCGACGACATCGTGACCGGCGTCGTCGCCTGCCTCGACAACCCGCCGCCCGACGATGGCGCGATGAAGGCGGGCGGCTCGGTCAGCCCGCACCGCCTCTACAACATCGGCAACCATCGCTCCGAGGAGCTGATGCGGATGATCGGCCTGATCGAGGCGGCGACGGGCCGCGAGGCGGTCAAGGAGATGCACCCGATGCAGCCCGGCGACGTCAAGGACACCTACGCCGACATCGGCGCGATCAACCGCGACCTTGGCTTCGAGCCGACGACCCCGATCGACGTCGGCGTCCCCGCCTTCGTCGACTGGTTCCGCAGCTACCACAAGGTGTGACCAACTATCTCGTCTGGGGAGCGATCGGCCCGTCGACCTGGCCGCTCTGGCTGCTGGCGATCGCCGCTGCGCACTTCGCATGGCCCGACCGCAAGGGCGATCGCTTCCGGCGCGGACGAAGGCTGACCTTCGCCGCGCTCGCGCTCGGCCTTGCGCTTGGCGCGACGCCGCTCGGCTCCTGGCTGATTCGCCCGCTGGAGGCGCGCTTCCCCCCCAGCCGTCTCGACCGCGCGCCGGGGACCATCCTCGTGCTCGGCGGCGCGGAGGCGCTCGCGGCATCCGAGTGGCGGAACGCGCTGGAACTCAGCGAGGCCGGGGAGCGGGTCCTCGAAGGCGCCGCCCTCGCCCATCGCTTCCCGACCGCGAAGCTCGCCATCGCCGGCGGCATCCGGCTCGAACGGTCATCGCTCACCGATGTCGGACTGGTCGTCGACGCATGGCGCCGGATCGGCGTCGCGCCGGGCCGGATCATCCCCGTCGACCGAACCGCGGACACATGCTCGAACGCGCTCGGGGCGCGCCGCCTACCGCGGCCGATCCTGCTCGTCACCTCGGCCGCGCACATGCCGCGCTCGGTCGCCTGCTTCCGCGCCGCCGGCATCGAGCCGCTGATCTATCCCGTCGACTATCGCGCCATCCGCCCCGGCCGCTCGATCGGCGGAGTCACCTCGAACATGGACCGCGCCGACTTCGCGCTGCACGAATGGATCGGGCTCGCCTACTACCGCCTCACCGGCCGGACCAAGGAACTGCTGCCTAGTCCGGCCTGACCAGCGTCGCCTGCAGGACGTCGATCCCGCCGCTCCGGAAGCCGCCCTCGCTGTACATCAGGTACAACCGCCAGATCGCATCGAACCTGTCGTCGAAGCCCGCCGGCAGCCTCCCCTCGCGCCGCGCCGCGTCGTAGCGCCGCCGCCATTCCAGCAGGGTCCGCGCGTAATCCTGCCCGTGGTGCGTCGCGCCCCGCCATTTCAGCCGCTCGTCCTCCGCCGCGCGGCGGAGGCGCGGCTCGCTCGGCAGCATGCCGCCGGGGAAGATGTAGGTCTGGATGAAGTCGGCGCCGCTCGCATAGCTGTCGAAGGTCGCCTCGTCGATCGTGATGACCTGAAGCGCCGCGCGGCCGCCTGGCTTCAGCGCCCGCCGCACCGCGCGCATGTAGGGCCGCCAGAACGCCTGGCCCACCGCTTCGAACATCTCGACCGACGCGACATGATCATACTGGTCGCGGACGTCGCGATAGTCGCGGAGCTGGAAGCGGACGCGGTTCGAGAGCCCGGCGCGCGCGATCCGCGCCTCGGCATAAGCGAGCTGCTCCCGCGACAGCGTGATGCCGGTGACCTCGGCGCCGTACTCGCGCGCCGCGATCTCCGCGAGCCCGCCCCAGCCGCAGCCGATCTCCAGCAGGTGGTCGCCCGGCTTGAGCGCCAGCTTGTCGAGCAGCGTCCGCACCTTGCGGCGCTGCGCGTCGGCCAGGTCGTCGCCCTCCCCGTAGATCGCCGACGAATAGGTCATCGTCTCGTCGAGCCAGGCGGCGTAGAAATCGTTGCCGAGATCGTAGTGGAAGGCGATGTTGCGCCGCGCGCCCTCGCGGGTGTTGGCCTGGAAGGCCCGCGCCAGCCGTCCGGCGAGACGGCCGAGACGCCCCCCGCGCCCCGCTTCGCCAAGCTCCACGCGGTTGAGCATGAACAGCTCGAAGAGTTTTGCCGCGTCGGGGCTGCTCCAGTCGCCGTCGAAGTTGGACTGCGCGAACCCCGCCGATCCGCCAAGGCCGAGCCGCACCAGCGGCCGCCAGTTGTTGAGCGTGATCGCCGCTTCGGGCCCCGGCCGCCGGCCGCCCAATCGCCGCGTCCGGCCATCGGGCAACGTGGCGTCGAGCCGCCCGTGCGCCAGCCCCTCGTCGATCCGGTCCAGCGCCCGCTGGAAGCTTCCGGCAAGCAGCCGCGCCAGCCAGCCGTCGCGCCCGGCGAAGCGCGCGCCGGCGCGCGCCAGATGCGCGCCTCTCTCCGGTGCGTTCATGCAGCCATCCCCATCGGATGATTATAACAAAGTCGCGCGCGCTATCGTAGACTTGAAGCAAGCCGCCCTGAAAATGCTAGGAGGGGCCATGCCACGCCTCGCCTATGTCAACGGCCGCTTCGCGCCGCTCTCCGACGCCGCCGTCTCGATCGAGGATCGCGGCTTCCAGTTCGCCGATGGCGTCTACGAGGTCTGCGCCGTGCTGAACGGCACGCTGCTCGACTGGCAGGGCCATCTCGACCGCTTCGCCGACAGCCGCGAGGCGCTGGAGATCGCCGCTCCGATGTCCGACCGCGCGCTGACTCTCGTCGCGAGACGGCTGCTCGCCGCCAACCGCGCGCGGAACGCCCTGCTCTATATCCAGCTGACGCGCGGCCAGGCCCGCCGCGACCACGGCTTTCCCACAGACACGCCGCCGACGCTGGTGATGACCGTCCGCCCGTTCGATTTCGCGCAGCGCGTCGCGCAGCAGGCGGCGGGCGTCCGGGTCATCTCGCTTCCCGACGAACGCTGGGCGCATTGCGACATCAAGTCGATCTCGCTCCTCCCCAATGTGCTCGCCAAGCAGGCCGCTCGCCGCGCGAGCGCGTTCGAGGCTTGGATGGTCGATGGCGCCGGCGATGTCACCGAGGGCGCGTCGACCAACGCCTGGCTTGTCGACGAAGCGGGCACCGTCATCACGCGCGCCCTATCGTCGGCGATCCTGCCCGGCGTCATGCGCGCCACGCTCATCCGCCTGGCCGAGGCCGCGCAAATCCGCGTCGAAGAGCGAAGTTTCTCGCTCGCCGAGGCCAAGGCGGCGCCCGAAACCTTCCTGACCTCGACGACCGCGCCTTGCCTCGCCGTCACCGCGATCGACGGTGCAACCATCGGCGACGGCAAGCCCGGGCCGGTGACACGCCGCCTCGGCGAGCTGCTCTGGGCGGAGATCGCGGCGCAGACGGGGTTCAATGCTCACCCCTCCCCCTGAAGGGGAGGGGCTTCACTATCGCTTACCGCGCCGGCGGGATCTGCGTCGGCATGTTCGAGGGCGGCGGCATGTCGGGCCGGCCCGCCCGGTCGCGGAAGCGCTTCATCCGCCCATCCATGTCCTTGCGCATCTGCTCCATCCGGTAATGCTGGTTGCGCATGCCGACCGAGAACGCCTTGCGGTCGCGGAGCGACAGCTTCTGGAACGCCGCGAGCATCGCCTCCTGGTGGCGCTGCCATTGGACCTCGGCGAGGCGGTGCTCCTCGCCCATGGCGCGGCGGAGCGCGCCGACGTCGAGCCGCTCCGCCTCGAGCAGCTGGAGCATCTTGTCGCGCGCCACGTCGACCGCGTCGCGCCCCTCGCCGCGATTGTCGCGCATCGCGTCGCCGAGGATCTTGCGGCCCTCGGGCGTCAGCCCGGCGAGCGTGCCGCCCATCATGCCGGGGCCCTTCATGCCCGGGCCGCCCATCATGCCCGGCCCGCCGGGGCCGCCATGCTCGAAGCGCTGGATGATGACGCGACGGCCGGGGCCGTCGGGGCCGCCCGGCTGCGGGGTCGGCGCGGCCTGTGCGAGGGCCGGCATCGCGGTCGACGCGGCGAGCATCAGCATCGCCGCCTTCAGGGTGAATTTCATATCAGCGTCTCCTCGTCGGGTGTCGGGGTGAAGGTCATCGACCAGATGTGGCTGTCGATGGGATCGAGCGTCGTGGTCGCGGTTTGCGTCGCGGGCGCCTGGGCCTTGGCGGTCGGCGCCGGCTGCTGCGACAGGAGCGGCAGGAAGGCCAGCGCGCCGGCCACCGCCGCCGCCATCGCCGCGCCGCCGAACAGGCCCGCCGGCAGCCAGCGCCGCGCCGGGCGATCCGCCGCGCCGAGCGCCGCCTCCGCCGCGCGCCGCGCGATGGCCTCATCGTCGGCCGGGCCCCGGCGCGCCCAGCCGGCAAGCGCCGCGTCCAGCGCCAGCGCCTCGTCGGCCAGCCGGCGCAGCGGCAGGTCGGCCTGTATCGCCGCCCGCACCGCCTCGCGCTCGCCCTCGGGCCAGCGCGCCGGATCGGCGCCATAAGCCTCGACGATCTGGATAACCCGTTCCCGTTCCATCATCCGTTCCTCAGGGCCGAGAGCATCCCGGCCAGTTCCTGTCTCGCCCGCCCCAGCAGGCCTTCCACGGCCTTGGGCGTCGTCTCGAGCATCGCGGCGATCTCCGCCATGCTGGCGCCTGCGCCGTAGAACAAGGCGATTGCCGCGCGCTGGCGCGGCACCAGCCGCTCCACCGCCGCCGCGACCGTCCGGTCGCGCTCCGAGCCTTCGGCCGCCTCGTGCGGCGTCGGCTCGGCGGACGAAGCGTTCGCCGCCGCCTCGATCGGCGCCACCGGCTTCAGCGACCGCCTGCGATCGATGCAGGCATTGACCACCAGCCGCCGGAACCAGCCCTCGACCGAGCCCTTCGCCGCGTCGTAGCGCGCCGCGTTGGACCACAGCTTTGTCAGCGCCGCCTGCACCGCATCCTCCGCCTCGGCACGGTCGGACAGCACCCGCGTCGCCAGCCGCAGCGCCGGCCCGTGCAGCCGCACCGCCAGCTCGCGAAACGCGTCGCGGTCGTCCTCGACCACAAGCGCCATCAGCGCCTGCGGCTGGTCGTCGGATAAGGTGCGCGCCATCGCCAGCAACATATTGCCGGGATTACGCGGGCACGAGGCTAAATCCCCCGCGCTGCTCACGCCCCTCCCCTTCAGGGGAGGGGTTGGGGTGGGGGCGTGGGGCAGGAGCTGGCCTTAGGAAGGCAGAGCGCGGCCCCAGCCCCCCACCCCTGCCCCTCCCCTGAAGGGGAGGGGTAAATGCTAAATAACGTGCGGCTGCTTCTGGTTGACTTCCCAGGTCTGCCCCTTGCGGACCAGCGCCGCGAAATCGGCGATCTTGCCGGTCGACGCCGCGCGGTTCTGCTCGACAACCACCTCGTTGAATGTCGGCGCCGGGTCGCAATACAGCACACCGAGCGCCACCGGGAACTCGCCGAATTTCATATCGACCAGCAGCTGCGCCTGCACCTTGTTGGTCTCGTCGTGCACGAGCACGCCCGAGACGTCGCCGTCGACCACGTCGACCACCTTCAGCCGCGTGAACTCGCGGTCGAGCGCAATGCCCCTGGTGCCGCTCGCGAAAACCAGCGGCTGGCCGTGCTCGACCCAGATCTGGTTCGACGGCGCCGCCTTCTTCTCGGTGAACTCCTCGAACACGCCGTCATTGTAGACGATGCAGTTCTGGTAGATTTCGACGAAGCTCGTGCCCTTGTTGAAATAGGCGCGCTTCAGCACCGACGGCAGGTTCTTGTTGGTGTCGATCGCCCGCGCGATGAACCGCCCCCCTGCTCCCAAGGCAAACGCGCAAGGGGAGGCCGGCCGGTCGACCGATCCGTAGGGCGTCGACGGCGAGCGCGTGCCGATCCGGCTGGTGGGCGAATATTGCCCCTTGGTGAGGCCGTAGATCTCGTTGTTGAACAGCAGCACCTGGCAGTCCAGGTTGCGGCGGATAAGGTGAGCGGTGTGGTTGCCGCCGATCGACAGCGCGTCGCCATCGCCGGTGATGATCCACACGTCGAGCTTGGGATTGGCGAGCTTGACCCCCGTCGCGACCGACGGCGCGCGGCCGTGGATCGTGTGGAAACCGTAGGTCTCCATATAATAAGGAAAGCGCGACGAGCAGCCGATGCCGGACACGAACACCGTATTCTCCGGCCGCGCGCCGAGCTCGGGCATCGTCCGCTGCACCGCCTTCAGCACGGCATAGTCGCCGCACCCGGGGCACCAGCGCACCTCCTGGTCGGTCGCCCAGTCGTCGGGCGTGGTGATCTTGGTCATCTGGTTCATTGTGATTCCCGCAGCATACTCATGCGCTTCTCTTGAGCCGCGCCAATTCGCGCCGCGTGGCTTCGGTGATGAACGCGCGCCGATCAGCGGTTATGCGATCCACCTCGTGCACGACGTCGGCTTCCACCGATACGTTGATCGTTTGGGGATAGGGCGGCAGCGCGACAGTAACAGGCAGCAGCTGCGCCCAATGCTCGTCGTCCGGCATCGGATCGCTCGGGTCGTCGTAGTCGCGCCGAATGTCCTCGATGGTGAAATCGGTCGGCTCGGGTATGGCTTCGCCATCCTCATGAAGTCCCTGGAGCTGCAACTCCAATGCTTCCCTCGCCATCGCAGCAAGCTCTTCGAGCGTTTCGCCGGCAGTAATGATACCCGGCACATCAGGAAACATGATGCCGAAGCTGCCTCTGCCAGCGACGACAGCACCAATGTAGGTCCGTTCCATGTCATCGCCTCCGCAGTTTGACGCCGGACTGCTTCTCATAACCGATCAGAAGGCCGATCTTAACATCCCGCTCGGGATGCACCACCGCGACCTTGCGCCCCGATTCCCTGTGCCGGAAAACGCGGTGGTCGCCCTTCCCGCCTGTCCATTCAAAACCGGCATCCTCAAGCAGCCGTATAACATCACGGCTGTTCACCCCAACGCCTTGTCGATCGCCGCCTCGATCTCGCTGATTTTGAACGGGTGGCCCGAAACCTTGTTGAGCGGTTTGCAGTCGACCAGATACTGGTCGCGCAGCACGGTTTTCAACTGGCCGGTGTTCATCTCCGGCACGATCACCGTCTCATAGCGCCGGAGCAAATCGCCGAGGTTCTTCGGCAGCGGCCAGATGTGGCGGATGTGGATGTGGCTGACGTTGTGCCCGCGCGCCCTCATCCGGCGCACCGCCTGATGGATCGGGCCGTAGGTCGAGCCCCAGCCGACGATCGCCAGCCGGCCGCCGTCGTCGCCAAGCGTCACCTCCTGCTCGGGGATGAAGTCGGCGATGCCGTCGATCTTGCCCTTGCGGGTGTCGGTCATCTTCTGGTGGTTTTCGGGCTCGTAGTTGATGTGGCCGCTGCTGTACGCCTTCTCGATGCCGCCGATGCGGTGCATCAGCTCGGGCGTGCCGGGCTTGATCCACACGCGCTTCTTCGTCGTCTCGTCGCGCTCATAGGGGTTCTGCCTGCCCTCGGCCGGCGGGGTGTCGTGGAAGGTGACGGGGAAGGGCTCGAAGCTCTCGACGTCGGGCACCGCCCACGGCTCGGCGGCGTTGGCGATATAGCCGTCGGTGAGCAGCATGACGGGCGTCATGAACTGGGTGGCGATGCGGCACGCCTCGATCGCCACCTCGAAGGCGTCGGCGGGCGAGCGCGCGGCGATCACCGGCATCGGCGCGTCGCCGTTGCGGCCGTAGACCGCCTGGTAGAGGTCCGACTGCTCGGTCTTGGTCGGCAGGCCGGTCGACGGCCCGCCGCGCTGCGAGTTGACGATCACCAGCGGCAGCTCGGTCATGATCGCCAGGCCGATCGCCTCGCCCTTCAGCGCGATGCCCGGTCCCGACGACGAGGTGACGCCCAGGCTCCCGGCATAGGCCGCGCCGATCGCCGCGCAGATCGCCGCGATCTCGTCCTCCGCCTGGAAGGTGGTGACTCCGAACTCCTTCAGCCCGGAAAGCGTGTGGAGCAAAGCGGAGGCCGGCGTGATCGGGTAGCCGCCGAAGAACATCGGCAGCCCGGCAAGCTTCGAGCCGGCGACCAGCCCCAGCGACAGCGCCTCGCCGCCCGTCACCGTACGGTAAAGCCCCGGGGCCGAGTCCACCGCGTCGACGCGGTACTGCTTCATCGGCCCGCCGATCTCGGCGGTCTCGCCATAGGCGTGGCCGGCGTTCAACGCCGCGACGTTGGCTTCCGCCAGCACCGGCATCTTCTTGAACTTGGCGTGCAGCCAGTCGATCAGCGGCTGCCGGTCGCGGTCGAACATCCAGAGCGCCAGCCCCAGCGTCCACATGTTCTTGCAGCGCAGCGCCTCCTTGTTGCCGAGGCCGAAGGGCTTCACCGCTTCCAGCGTCAGCTGCGAGATGTTGAACGCCAGCACCTGCCATCTGGCGAGGCTGCCGTCGTCCAGCGGGCTGACGGTATAGCCCGCCTTGGTCAGGTTGCGCGCCGTGAACTCGCCGCTGTCGGCGATCACCAGCCCGCCGGCCTTCAGGTGCTGGACATTGGTCTTGAGCGCCGCCGGGTTCATCGCGACCAGCACGTCGGGCTCGTCGCCCGCGGTCTCGATCGCGGTCGAGCCGAAGTTGATCTGGAAGGCCGAGACTCCGAAGGTCGTGCCCTGCGGCGCGCGGATTTCGGCCGGGAAGTCGGGGAAGGTCGACAGGTCGTTGCCGGCGAGCGCGGTCGACAGCGTGAACTGGCCGCCGGTCAGCTGCATGCCGTCGCCGGAATCGCCGGCGAAGCGGACGACGACCGCCTCCGCCTGCTGTTTCTCCGCCACGCCGCTGATGAAGTCGCTGTCCTTGATCGCCGTCGCCATGCCTGTTCCGTTTTCCTTTGGCCGGGCCGTCCTACGCGCGGGGTTTGGCGCGAACCAGCAAGAAATTCTCTTATGCCCCTCCATATAGGGCGTGTCGTCACCGCTTTGCAGCGCCTATGCTGCGTCGAAATCGCCTGGGAGACGCTCATGACCTTCGTCCGGCCCGATGTCGCCGCCTTCCTCCAGATGCTCGAGGCCCAGCCCGGCCCCCGGATGCACGAGGTCACCCCGCCCGTCGCCCGCGAGCAGTTCCGCATGATGAGCAGCCTTGTCGAGCGGCCGCGCGGCGAGCTCGCGCGTCACGAGGACTTCACCATTCCCGGCGACGGCGGCCACGCCATCCCGGCGCGGCTCTACGCCGCGAGCCTCGCGGGCGAGCCGGCCCCGCTGCTGTTGTTCTATCACGGCGGCGGCTGGGTGATCGGCGACCTCGAGACGCACGACAGCCTGTGCGCCGAGATCGCGCGGACGCTTGGGGTAACCGTCGTCGCCGTCGACTACCGCCTGGCGCCCGAACACCCCTTCCCCGCCGCCACCGATGACGCCATCGCCGCCGCGCGCTGGGCTGCCGGCAGTCCCGGCGGGATCGGCCACGCCGTCACCGGCCTCGTCATCGCGGGCGACAGCGCCGGCGGCAATCTGGCGGCGGTGGTCGCGCAGGAACTGGCGGGCACGCTCCCGGTGCCGCTCCTCGCGCAGTGGCTGATCTACCCGGGCGTCGACCTCGCCGCGACCGGCGGCTCGTTCGACGAGTTCGCCGAAGGCTATCTCCTGTCCCGCGACGGCATGATGTGGTTCGGCGAGCATTACGCCGCCGACCCCGCGCATCCCCACGCCTCGCCGCTCCACGCCGCCGCCGACCGCTTCGCCGCGCTGCCGCCGGCGCTGGTCTTCGCCTGCGGGCTGGACCCGATCCGCGACCAGGGCCGCGCCTATGCCGCGAAGCTCGTCGAGCACGGTGTGCCGCTCCGCTTCCGCGAGGCCAAGGGCCAAATCCACGGCTCGTTCAACCTCCGCGCGATGATCCCGAGCGCCCACGCCGACCTCCTCGCCAACCTCGCCGACCTGAAGGCGCTGATCGCCGAAAGCGCCGCCGACGCGACGATGGCGCAAGCGGCGGGAATGAAGCAGGCCGCCGAATAGGCCTCGCTGTCATTCCCGCGAAAGCGGGAACCAAGTCGGTCGAAAACGAAGCGACAACGCTGAAGGATGAGCCTGCGGCCACTGGATCCCCGCGCTCGCGGGGATGACAGGGTGTCGAGGCGGGTCTATTTCCCTCCCATGTCCACCCTCCCCTACCGCCCCGGCGTCGGCGTCATGCTCCTCAACGACCGCGACCAGGTGTTCGTCGGCCAGCGCCTCGATTCATCGCTCGAAGCCTGGCAGATGCCGCAGGGCGGGATCGACAAGGGCGAGACGCCGCGCGCCGCCGCCTTCCGCGAGCTCGAGGAGGAGACCGGCATCCCCGCCGCCAAGGCGAGGATCGTCGCCGAGTCGGAAGGCTGGCTCGACTACGACCTCCCCGCCGATCTCGTCGGCAAGCTGTGGAAGGGCAAGTATCGCGGCCAGCGCCAGAAATGGTTCGCGATGCGCTTCGAGGGCACCGATGCCGACGTGAACCTTGAGACGCACCATCCCGAATTCCGCGCCTGGAAATGGGCCGATCCGGCCGAGCTCCCGGCGCTCATCGTGCCGTTCAAGCGCGACCTCTACGCCGCGGTGCTGGCGGGGTTCGCCGACATTCTCCCCGCCAGCCGGAGCGCAAGCATGGCCGACAAGCCCGAAGAGATCGACCCCGAGGACGCCAAGGAACTCGCCCGCCGCCGCTGGACCCGCGCCGGCATCGGAGTCGGCGTCGGCTCCGCCGCTCTGGTCGCGGCGCTGCTCTACGCCGGGCGGCAGCGGGTGAAGAAGCCGGCGACGGCGCCGAAACCAAAGTCGAAGTAGCCGCCGCTCTGACTATGGGCTTGGAAGGGTCCGCCGGCCCCACCCCAAACCCCTCCCCTGAAGGAGAGGGGCTTCGTTCATCACGGGCCAGAAAGCCCCTCCCCTTCAGGGGAGGGGTTGGGGTGGGGCCAGGCCGATGCGCGGCGCTGGAATTGTAGACACGAAAAAGGCGCCGCCGGTTTCCCGGCGACGCCCTGTTCAACGACGCGCTCGTTAGAGCTTGTCGATGCCGTCCTTGATCGCGCCCTGGCCCTTGCCGACCAGCTTCTCGGCGTCGCCCTGGGCTTCCTGGGCATCGCCCTCGGCGCGCAGGCGGTCGTTGTCGGTGGCGTCGCCAAGCGCGCGCTTGGCCTTGCCGACCGTCTCGTCCCAAGCGCCCTTGGCGCGGTTCTCGAACTCGCTCATGCTAGGCTCCTCTCGTTAGCGGCGCCTCTTGCGCCGCATCAAAGTTCCGCAAGCACAACGATGCACCCCGTGCGCGGTTCCTGATCTGGAGCAGGTTCGCGACCAGCGGTTCGTCGCTAGAGAAGCCCCGCCAGCGGGCTCGACGGGTCGGCGTAGCGCCGCTTCGCCATCCGCCCGGCGAGATAGGCCAGCCGCCCGCCCTCGACCGCCAGCCTCATCGCCCGCGCCATCGCGACCGGGTCCTTCGCCTCGGCGATCGCGGTGTTCATCAGGACGCCGTCGCAGCCCAGCTCCATCGCCGCCGCCGCGTCGGACGCGGTGCCGACGCCGGCGTCGACCAGCACTGGCACGCCCGCGCCCTCGATCACCAGCCGGATCATCACCGGGTTCTGGATGCCGAGGCCGGAGCCGATCGGCGCGCCCAGGGGCATGATCGCCGCCGCCCCCGCCTCTTCCAGCCGCTTGGCCGCGATCGGATCGTCGGAGCAATAGACCATGACGTCGAAGCCGTCGGCGACCAGCGTCTCCGTCGCCTTCAGCGTTTCCTGCATGTCGGGATAGAGCGTCTTCGCCTCGCCGAGCACTTCGAGCTTCACGAGGTTCCACCCCCCCGCCTCGCGCGCGAGGCGAAGCGTCCGCGTCGCCTCGTCCGCGGTGAAGCAGCCCGCGGTGTTGGGCAGGTACGTGTAGACCTTAGGATCAAGATAATCGGTCAGGATCGGCGCGCTGCGGTCGGAGATATTCACCCGCCGCACCGCGACGGTGACGATCTCGGCGCCCGACGCCTCGACCGCCGCTTTGGTCTGCGCGAAATCCTTATACTTGCCGGTGCCGACGATCAGGCGCGACGAGAAGGTGCGGCCCGCCACAGTCCAACCGTCCGCCGCGACCAGCGGCTCGGCATGGTCGCCGCCGCCGACGAAATGCACGACCTCCAGCGCGTCGCCGTCCTGTAACGCCTGTTCGGCGTAGGTCGACTTCGGCACGATCGCGAGATTGCGCTCGACCGCGACGCGCTTGCCGTCGAGCTCCAGCAGGGCGAGCAGCGACGCGACCGTCGCCGGCGCCTCGATCCGGCGCGGCTCGCCGTTGAGCGTGATCGAAATGCTGTCGGTCATGGTGAGAATGGCGGGCTCTTTCTCAAATCGTCGCGCTTCATATAAGGTCGCCTCCCACGCTGCCACAACAGAAGAGAGCCCGATGGCCGAAGACACCCGACCGCTGATCTTCGTGCTGAACGGCCCCAACCTCAATCTGCTCGGAACCCGCGAGCCCGAGGTCTACGGCCGCGAGACGCTCGACGACATCGCCGTGATGCTCGAAGATCGCGCCCGCGAGCTCGGCGTCGTCGTCGATCTCCGCCAGTCCAACCACGAGGGGCATCTGATCGACTGGCTTCACGAGGCGCGGTCGCGGAAAGCCAAGGCGGTGATCCTCAACCCCGCCGCCTTCACCCACACCTCGGTCGCGCTGCTCGATGCGGTGAAGGCCGCCGAGGTGCCGGTGATCGAGGTCCACCTGTCGAACCCGCACGCCCGCGAGCCGTTCCGGCACAAGAGCTTCGTGTCGCCCGTGGCGCGCGGCTTGATCATGGGGTTCGGCAGCAAGGGCTATCTGCTGGCGCTGGACGCGGCGGCGGCGTTGTGACATTCGGCGCGGCTTGAAATCAACGAGGTGAGCATGCCTGAAGCCACCCCCGAAGCGAACAGCCACATGCAAGTCGACACCAAACTCGTCCGCGAGCTCGCCGAGCTGCTCGACGAGACCAAGCTCACCGAGATCGAGGTCCAGGACGGCGAGCGCCGCATCCGCGTCGTCCGCAAGGCCGCGGCGCCGGCTGCGCCCACCCATGCCGCCGCTCCGGCCGCGCCGGCCCCCGCCGCGCCCGCGGCCATCGCCGCGCCGGCGCCCGAGGATTTCAAGGCGCACCCCGGCTCGATCAAGTCGCCGATGGTCGGCACCGTCTACCTGACGCCGGAGCCCGGCGCGCCCGACTTCATCAGCGAGGGCAAGACGGTCAGCGAGGGCGACACCATGCTGATCATCGAGGCGATGAAGGTGATGAACCCGATCGTCGCGCCGAGGAGCGGCAAGGTCGTCAAGATCTGCGTCTCCAACGAGCAGCCGGTCGAGTTCGACCAGCCGCTGGTCGTCATCGAATAGATGGCCGCGTTCCGGAAGGTGCTGATCGCCAACCGCGGCGAGATCGCGCTTCGCATCCACCGCGCCTGCCACGAGATGGGGATCAAGACCGTCGCGGTGCATTCGACGGCGGACGCGGAGGCGATGCACGTCCGCCTCGCCGACGAGGCGGTGTGCATCGGGCCGCCGGCCGCCGCCGACAGTTACCTGAACGTTCCGGCGATCATCTCGGCCGCCGAGATCACCCACGCCGACGCCATCCATCCCGGCTACGGATTCCTCAGCGAGAACGCGCGCTTCGCCGAGATCGTCGAGGACCATGAGATCGCGTGGATCGGGCCCAAGCCCGAGCATATCCGGACGATGGGCGACAAGATTCAGGCCAAGCTGACCGCGGCGAAGCTCGGCCTGCCGCTCGTTCCCGGCTCCGACGGCCCGCTCACCTCCTTCGAGGAGGCGAAGGCGGTCGCCGACGTCATCGGCTATCCGGTGATCATCAAGGCCGCGTCGGGCGGCGGCGGGCGCGGCATGAAGGTCTGCACGTCGGAGGACAGCCTCGAGACGCTGATGCAGCAGGCCGGCTCCGAGGCGAAGGCGGCGTTTGGCGACGCCACCGTCTACATGGAGAAATATCTCGGCGACCCGCGCCACATCGAGTTCCAGGTGTTCGGCGACGGCAACGGCAACGCCATCCACCTCGGCGAGCGCGACTGCTCGCTGCAGCGCCGCCACCAGAAGGTGCTGGAGGAGGCGCCCTCGCCCGTCCTCGGCGCCGAGGACCGCGCGCGCATGGGCGGCATCGTCGCCAAAGCGATGGCCGACATGGGCTATCGCGGCGCCGGCACGATCGAGTTCCTGTGGGAGAACGGCGAGTTCTACTTCATCGAGATGAACACCCGCCTCCAGGTCGAGCACCCGGTAACCGAAGCGATCACCGGCCTCGACCTCGTGCGCGAGCAGATCCGCATCGCCGAAGGCCACCCGCTGACGCTCCGTCAGGAGGACGTGCAGTTCCGCGGCCACGCCATCGAATGCCGGATCAACGCCGAGGACCCGCAGACCTTTGCTCCCTCCCCCGGCACCGTGACCCAGTACCATGCGCCGGGCGGCATGAACGTCCGCGTCGATAGCGGCCTCTACGCCGGCTACCGCATCCCGCCTTATTACGATTCGATGATCGCCAAGCTCATCGTCTACGGCACCACCCGCGGCGGCGCCCTCCGCCGCCTCCGCCGCGCGCTCAACGAATTCGTCATCGAGGGCGTCAAGACGACGATCCCGCTCCACCAGGCGCTGCTCGACGACCCGGAGTTCCAGGAGGGGCAGTACACGATCAAGTGGCTGGAAGACTGGCTGGCGAAGAAGGCGGATTGACGCCGAAAGCAACACTGATAAGTTACATGTAACTCTCAACGGAGAAATGCCGTGGTTGTTGCATCCAATCGAACGCCATCGCGCATGAGGGTGGGCGAGCACCGGGCGCGCCTGCGCGCGCAGGGCTTGCGCCCCATCCAGATTTGGGTGCCGGATGTCCGCTCGGCGGCTTTCCGGTCAGAGGCCCGCCGCCAATCGGTCGCGGTGTCCGCGAGCAGGCATGAACCCGACGATCAGGCGTTCATCGACGCTGTCAGTGATTGGGACGATGCTTGAGGCGGGGCGAAATCTGGACGGTCGCAGGCGGGAAAAACTATGCGGGCAAGCCCCGGCCCGCGGTCATCGTCCAGGACGATGGCTTCGACGCAACCAGCTCTATCACCATCTGCGCCTTTACCACGAACGACACCGACGCGCCGTTGTTTCGGTTGCCGATCGAGCCGAGTGACCGGAACGGCTTGCGCTCGCCGTGCCGCCTGATGGTGGACAAGATCACCACCCTTCCCAGGACCAGGGTCGGCAAGCAGGTCGGTCGGCTGGACGACGAGGACATCGTGCGGCTCAACCAGGCCATCATCGTGTTTCTCGGCTTGGCGGTATCGCCCCGCTCGGGCCGGCAGCGGCAAGGACTTGCAGGATGACCACGATCTACCACAACCCCGCCTGCTCGAAGTCGCGCGCGGCGCTCGCCATCCTCCGCGAGACCGCCGAGCCGACGATCGTCGAATATCTCAAGGCGCCGCTCGGCGAGGCGCAATTGCGCGCGCTGCTCGCGAAGCTCGACATCGCTCCGCGCGACCTCATTCGCCGCAAGGAGGCGCGCGACCTCGGCATCGACCTAGCCGCCGACGACGCCACGCTGATCACCGCAATGGCCAAGCACCCGATCCTGATCGAACGGCCGATCGTCGAGAACGGGGACAAGGCAGTCGTGGCGCGGCCGCCGGAGCTGGCGCGCTCTCTCAAATAAAGCCCGTCATCCCGGCGAAAGCCGGGATCCAGACGATTGTCCCGCTGGATCCCGGCTTTCGCCGGGATGACGGAGCGGATTGAAAGCGCGCACTTGATCTTCCGCCGGGGTGAGGGTTGGGGTTAGGTGCGCATGTGACCCCCCTCGACCCCGAGCTCCTCCTCCGCGCCTATTCCGCCGGCCTGTTCCCGATGGCCGAGAACCGCGACGCGCCCGACGTCTTCTGGGTCGAGCCCAGGAAGCGCGGCATCTTCCCGCTCGACAGCTTCCGCCTCTCCACCTCGCTCGCCAAGGAGCTGAAGCGCGACCGCTTCGACGTCACCGCCGACACCGATTTCCCCGCCGTCATGCGCGCCTGCGCCGAGGCGGCGCCGGGGCGCGAGGACAGCTGGATCAACGGCCAGATCCTCGACGCCTACACCGCGCTCCACACGCGGGGCTTCGCGCATTCGATCGAATGCCGGCAGGGCGGCGCGCTGGTCGGCGGGCTCTACGGCGTCTGCATCGCCGGCGCATTCTTCGGGGAGAGCATGTTTACCCGCGTGCGCGACGCTTCGAAGGTCGCGCTGGCGCATCTCGTCGCGCGGCTGAAGGTCGGCGGCTTCACCTTGCTCGACACCCAGTTCCTCACCCCGCACCTCGCCAGCCTCGGCGCGATCGAGGTCGGGCGCGACGCCTATCTGGGGATGCTCGGCGCGGCGCTTGGCGTGGCGGGCGACTTCGGCGCGCTCGACGCCTTGGGCGCGGCCTTGCCGACGACCATGGTGTCGGGCCCGACATCGGGAAAGCGCATCGTGCAGCTCTTGACCCAGACGTCGTAATATTGGTGCTGAAGCGCGTTGATCGACGGGCTCTCGGCGAACAGCCAGCCGGAAAAGATGCGCCGCTGCGCCGCCCTGCGCGGCTGTTCGTCGACCTGAAGGAAAGCGCCGCTCCACGGCCGGTCCCAGGGCGGAGTCGCCTCGCAGGCGCGGACGTGGATCGTCAGCCGCCCCGTCGTCACGACCTGCCCCGGATGCGCCAGGAAGTCGCGCGCCTTGCCGTTCTGCTTGTCGAGCACCGCGAACCGCACGACGCGATCGGCCATCGGGGTCGGCTGCGCGACGGGCTTCGCCGCGGGCGGGGCGGCGGGCTTGGGCTTGGCTGCGGCGTCGGCGGGCTTCGGAGCGTCCGTTGCCAATTCCTGCGCGAAGGCGGGACCAGCAAGCAGCAGTCCTGCAAGTCCAATGAGTCCGTTCGTCCTGAGCCTGTCGAAGGACGAGGCCGCACCGCTCTGCATGCCACGTGGTTCGACAAGCTCACCACGAACGGACTCGGAGATAACGTGCCGCACTACGCGAGCACTCTCACTTCGTGGGCGCGGCTCCGGCGCTGTCGCCCGATCCGCCGCTCTTGTTCACGAACGATCCGATCAGGCCCATCAGGTCGACCGAGCCCTGGGTTTCGGTGATCTCGTCGCCGTCCTTGAGCATCTTGGGGTCGCCGCCCGGCTGCATCGCGACGTAATTGCCGCCGAGGATGCCCTCGGAGGTGATCGCCGCAGCGGTGTCGACCGGCAGCTTGACGCTGTCGTCGAGCGACAGCTTCAGCACCGCCTGGTAGGTCTTGGGGTCGATCGCCGCCGATGCCACGGTGCCGACCTTCATGCCCGACAGCCGCACGTCGGTTCCCGGCGACACGCCGCTGGCGTTCGGAAAGCGGGCGCTTACCGTATAGCCGCCGCCGCTGTCGGCGCCGCTCGTCCGGTGATAGGCGAAGATGACGAACCAGGTCGCCACCAGCAGCACCAGCAGGCCGATCACCGCCTCGACGATATTGTCTCTGAACAGCGCGCGCATGTTACTCCGGGGTCCAGGCTTCGTAGTCGCCGGTGGCGCGGGCGCGGCGCCCGCCCATCCTGAGGTCGCCCGACGGCGCGTAGGCTTCCGCGCTGCCGGTCGGGTTCGGCCGCCATTCGCGCTCCCAGCTCCGAACCGGGATCGGGATTTCGCTCGGCAGCAGGTCGGTCGTCTTGTGAAGCCACAAATGCCACTCGGGCGGCACGCGGCTCGCCTCGTTGTCGCCGTTGTAGATCACCCAGCGGCGAACCGCGCCGTCGTCGGCGTAATAGACGTTGCCCTGGGCGTCGCGGCCGACCTCGTCGCCGCCGCGCGTGAACCAGCGCGTGCCCCACGTCGGCCCGTCCCACCAGGTGATGATCGATTTGAGCATGCCCATGTGTCGCGCTTAGAGCCGCAATCGGCGAAGCGATCAAGTGCGCGGGCGTTCGTTCAACCTTCCATTCCCCAAAAGTTGTCATTCCCGCGAAAGCGGGAACCCAGTCGGTGAAAGAAGAGAACCGTCGCCGCAGAACCAGTCTTGCGGCCGCTGGGTTCCCGCTTTCGCGGGAATGACAGCAATGGAGAGAAGAGGCGTTTCCCGCTCAACTCTGCGAGCTTTACCCTCCCGCTCAAACGCCTAGTCTCCGGCCGGGGAGATATCGCATGGCCACCGCCTTCGAGCTCGACGCGCCGATCGCCGACGTCACCAACGCCGCCTTGTGGGCGGGCGACACCATCGAGCCGCTGTTCGCCCGGATGCGCGCCGAGGACCCGGTGCACTTCACCGCCGAAAGCCCGTTCGGCGCCTATTGGTCGGTCAGCCGGCACAGGGACATCGTCCACGTCGAATCGCTGCCCGATATCTATTCCTCGTCGTGGGAGCACGGCGGCATCACCGTGCTCGGCGATGGCCCGACGCTCAATCCCGGCCACGACCCGATGCCGATGTTCATCGCGATGGACCGGCCGCAGCACACCGCCCAGCGCCGCACCGTCTCGCCGGCCTTCATGCCGTCGGAGATGGCGCGCCTGTCCCGGGACATTCGCGCCCGCACCGGCGCGCTCCTCGACTCGCTTCCCGTCGGCGAGACCTTCGACTGGGTCGAGCGCGTGTCGATCGAGCTCACCACCGGCATGCTCGCCATCCTGTTCGACTTCCCGTGGGAAGACCGGATGAAGCTGCCCTATTGGTCGGACTGGATGGGCGACATCGAGGCCGCGCTGAACCCCGATCTCGCCGAGAAGCGCATGCAGGTGATCTGGGAGTGCGGCCATTATTTCCAGCGCCTCTGGCAGCAGCGCCAGAATGCCGGGCCGCGCCCCGACCTCATCTCGATGATGATCCATTCGGACGCGACCAAGGACATGACCCCGCAGGAATATCTCGGAAACCTCATCCTGCTGATCGTCGGCGGCAACGACACGACGCGCAACACCATGACCGGCCTGGCGATGGTCGCGAGCCGATGGCCCGGCGAATGGGCGAAGATCGCCGCCGACCGCTCGATCATCCCGAACGCGGCGCAGGAACTGATCCGCTGGCAGACCCCGCTCGCCCACATGCGCCGCACCGCGCTCGCCGACACCGAGCTTGGCGGCAAGGCGATCGCCAGGGGCGACAAGGTCGTGATGTGGTATCTCTCGGGCAACCGCGACGAGGAGGTCTTTCCCGATGCGGGCCGCTTCATCGCCGACCGCCCCAACGCCCGCCGCCACCTGGCCTTCGGCTACGGCATCCACCGCTGCGTCGGCGCCCGCCTCGCCGAGCTCCAGCTCGGCATCCTGTTCGAGGAGCTGCTCGACCGCGGCCTCACCCCGCACGCCGTCGGCGCGCCCGAGCGGGTGGCCTCCTCCTTCGTCCACGGCTACCGCAGCCTGCCTGCGCAGTTGCGCCGTTGAAGCGCCTCGCCCTCGCCGCCGCGCTGCTGCTCCATGCCGCGCCCGCCCTCGCGTGGGCCAACCAGGGCCATATGGCGACCGGCGCCGTCGCCTACGACACGCTGGTCCGCGCCGATCCCGCCGCCGCCGCCGCCGTCGTCGCGCTGATGGCGGCGCACCCCGACCGCGCCCGCTTCGAACGCAACCTCGCCGGCGTCACTGGCCCGGCGCGCGACCGCCTGATGTTCGAATATATGGCGCGCTGGCCCGACGATATCCGCGAGACGCCGTGGGACCGTCCCAAATGGCATTACGCCTTGCGGATCGTCAGCGGCGCGACCGCCATCCCGCTGATTTTCGGGCAAGCCGCCGAAGCCTTCGACCGCAATCTCGCTATAGCGCGCGACGCCAACGCCAAGCCGGCCGACCGCGCCGTCGCGCTTTGCTGGGTCTTCCACATCACCGGCGACATGCACGAGCCCATCCACGCCGGCCACCGCCTGTCGTGGCGCTTCTTCTTCACCGACCGCAGCGGCACGATTGCCTGGGTCCGCCGCTTCGCCGCCGACCAGCCGATGGGCCTCCATCGCTTCTGGGACACCAGCCCGCAGACGCAAAACGCCGAGCTTGGCGGCGCCGCCGACATCGCCCGTCGCGCCGAAGCGCGCGTCCCCCTCCGCCCCGACCGCGCGACCGCCTTCCCCGCCTGGGTCGACGAAAGCCGCGCGCTCGCCGCCAGATACGTCTATCAGGACGGCGCGCTTGGCGCCGCCCGCGAGCCGGAGCACGCCAGCCTGCTCTCGCCCGGCTACCGCACCGAAGCCCGCGCCATCGCCGAACGCCGCATCGGCCAGGCCGGCGTCCGTCTCGCCGGCCTGCTGGAGCCCCCGCGCTGACCGGCCACCCGCTCGACCGCGCGATCTGGCAGTCGCTGACCAGCCGCCAGTCGCACCTGGCGCGCGGCGCGGGCAACGCGCTCCGCTTCGATCCCGACTACGCCTGCTTCGCCGCGACCGCCGACGGCACATCCGACGGTCTGGCGGCGCTTGTCCCGCCCGACGGCGAGCTGTTTCTGATCGAGCCGGACGCCGTCGCCGCGCCGCCCGGCGCGAACGCGCGCTATCGCGACATCTTGCAAATGGTCGCCGAAACGCCCGCCGCTCCGCTCCCCGGCTTTTCCTTCGTGGAGCTGACCGAGGCCGACGCGCCCGCCATGCTCGCGCTGGCGACCCTGACCGAGCCCGGCCCCTTTTTCCGCCACACCAATCGCCTCGGCGACTTCATCGGCGTCAAGCAGGGCGTTGCGCTGGTCGCGATGGCCGGCGAACGCCTGCGCCCGCCCGGCTATACCGAGGTCAGCGGCGTCTGCACCCACCCGGCCCACCGCGGCCAGGGCCACGCCGGCGCGCTGATGCGCGAGGTCGCGGCGCGCATCGCGGGGCGCGACGACACGCCCTTCCTCACCGTCTATCGCGAGAACGCCGGCGCGATCGCGCTCTACGAAACGCTCGGCTTCCGGATCCGCCGCGCCCTGACGCTGACCGCGCTCCGGCGCTGACGCAACCTTCCAGCCTCCCGCGCCTTTCACCGCCATGAGCAAACGCAGCAAGCCCGAGAAGGCCGATCTCGCCGTCGCCAAGGCCGCCGCGCCGATGCGCGGCCACCCGGTCACCAGGGCGCTCGGCGCGCTGAGCGAGCTCGCCGACCAGCCGCCGCTGATCGCGATCTGCGCCGCGACGCTCGCCGCCGGCCTCGTCCGCCGCGACGCGACGCTCGCTCGCGCCGGCGCGCGCATGCTGGGGGCCGAGCTGCTCGCCACCGTGCTCAAGAGCGCGGTCAAGCACCGCGTCGATCGCACCCGTCCGCGCGTCGTCGCCGGCGGCGGCGCCTACAAGCTCGAAAAGGGCCACAGCCACGCCAGCGCGGTCAACAGCTTCCCCTCGGGCCACACCGCCGGCGCGGTCGCCGTGGCGCGCGCCCTCGCCCGCGAATATCCCTCGGCCGAAGCGCCCGCCAACGCCGCCGCCGCGGCCGTCGCTCTCATCCAGATCCCGCGCTGCCAGCACTATCCGACCGACCTCGCGGCCGGGGCGCTCGTCGGCTTGGCCGCGGAGGCGGCGGTGAACGCGCTATTCACGCGCACGGAAGCCCTGCTTCAGCCGGCGCCCTAAGGGGTCCACCGGCCCGTCTCCCGCGCCCGCCGTCAGAGGATGCCGACAGCCCCTTGCACCCAGGCGAGGGCGACGGCGGCAATGAGTCCAGCGCCGATCAAAAGCCTGTGCGCCTGGAGCCGCCGGCTGCGCGCCACGGCCTCGAAGATGGCTCCGGCCCCGACCAGAAGCGCCGCGGCGGCGGCGAAATCGGCTGCGTCCCACGCCACTTCGTCGGTAAGCTGCATCGCCACAAGCGGCAGCAGGAGGAGTGTTGCGATCGCGCCCCACATCACGAGCCGCCAAGTGCCGCCGTGCCTCGCCCCTGTCCTCACGGCCAATCCTCGCTCAAAGCCTGTAGCTGACCCTGTCCCCCGCCTTCAGCCCGATCCGCTTCGCCTCGCCGGCGTTCAGTTCCAGCACCGCCGACACCGAGCCGAGCGAGTTGAGCGTCGCCTGCGACAGCGGCTGGCCGTGCGCGATGTTGGTCACCACGCCGTCGGGCGCGATGAAGATGAGGTCGAGCGGCAGGTAGGTGTTCTCCATCCAGAACGACGCCGGGCGGGGCGGGTCCATCGGGAAGATCATGCCGTGGTTTCGCGCCATCTTGCGGCGGTACATCAGCCCGCGCTGCTGCTGCTCGCCGGTCTTCGCGACCTCGACCGTGTAGACGTGCGCGCGGCCGTTCGCGGTCGCCGTGAGCTTGATCGCCGGCAGGATGACGACCGCCGGCTCGTTCGCGGCGGGGGCCTTCGCCGGCGACGGCGCGGCAAGCCCGAACGCCAGGGCGAGCGCGGCGAGCCGCGCCAGCGCGGGCGTCATTCGCCGCCGAGCTCCAGCGTAACCGCCAGCGGGCCCTTCTGGCCCGGCGCGATTCGGGCGCGCAGCGGCTGGCCGGGCATCAGCTCGGGGAGGCCGGCGCGGCGAACCGTCTCCATATGGACGAACACGTCGGCGCTGTCGGAGCCGCGCGACACGAAGCCGTAGCCCTTGAGGCGGTTGAACCACTTCACCGTCACCGGCTCGAAGGGCCCGGCGGTGTCGAGCAGGTCCATCGGGTCGACGCGGCTGGCGGCGCGCTGCATCGCGGCCTCCGGATCGGGGCCGACCGAGGTGCTGAGATCGAGATCGAGGATGCGGAGCGCCTGGCGCCCGCGCTCGCGCTGCACGGCGAGGCAGGCGACCGTCGCACCTTCGGGCAGAGTCCGCCGCCCGACTTCGCGAAGCACCGTGAAGTGCACCAGCACATCGGGGCTGCCGTCGTCGGGGACGACGAAGCCATAGCCGCGCACCGCATCGAACCATTTGACGAGGCCGACGATGCGCGCGCCCTCTTCGGGCTCCGCCGCTTCGTTCAACTCGCCTACACCCCTGTTAAGCAACGCCTGCTCGGTCATCACCGCCGCAACCCTGTTTTCTTGCCCCAAGATGAACGGTAGCACAGTTGGACGTTTTGGCGAACCCCCTCTCGCTTGCGCGGGCGGGGCATTTGAGCGCAACTGGCGACGAAAGGCCAAGCATATGGAATTGAAGGGCGAAACGCTGATCGCCGCGCCCCGGCAGGCGGTCTGGCAGGCGCTGAACGATCCGGCGGTGCTGGCGCGCTGCATCGACGGGGTCGAATCGCTGACCAAGGCGGGCGACGATCGCTTCGACGGCGTCCTGAACGCCCGCGTCGGCCCGGTGCGCGCGCGGTTCACGGGCGCGGTGACGCTCTCCGACCTCGACCCTCCGAACGGCTACACCATCTCGGGCGAGGGCAAGGGCGGCGTCGCGGGTTTCGCGCGGGGCAGCGCAAAGGTCCGGCTGGCCGACGAGGACGGCGGCACCCGCCTGTCGTACGACGTCAGTTCGAACGTCGGCGGCAAGCTTGCGCAGCTCGGCAGCCGGCTGATCGAGGGCGCGGCGCGCGGCTATGCCGACAGCTTCTTCGCCAGGCTCAAGGCGGAACTGGAGCAGCCCGCCGCCGCGGCCTCGCCGCCCGAGCCCGAACCCATCCTCAATCCCGCGAACGACGCCGCCAACAACGCCGCCGAGCTCGCCGCCGCGCGCCTCCGCAAGGGCCCGCAGTCGGACTATGCCGTGCCGGAAAAGCTCGGCCTCGGCCGCACCGGCTGGCTTGCGCTGGTCCTTGTGATCGTCGCGCTCGCCGTCTGGCTGACGATGTGAGCGACGATCTCGATCGCGGGCTGGCGGCGGCCCGGCGCTGGCGGGCCGAGGGTCACGGCGTCGCGGTCGCCACCGTCATCGAGACCTGGGGCTCCGCTCCCCGGCGCCCCGGCAGCCACCTGTTCGTCCGCGACGACGGCCTGTTCGAGGGCTCGGTCAGCGGCGGCTGCGTCGAGGGCGATGTCATCGCCAACGCCGCCGAGGTGATCGCGGACAAGGGGTTCGTCTGCCTCGACTATGGCGTCGCCGACGGCAAGGCGTGGGATGTCGGGCTTCCCTGCGGCGGCAAGATCGCAGTCCTCGTCCAGGCGCTCGACGACGCCGCTTTCCCGCCGGCGCTGCTCGATTCGATCGCGGAGGCGCGTGAGCAGGGCCGGGCCCTGACGCTCTCCACCGATCTCGCGACCGGCCGCACGGACGAAGGCGAGGCCGAGGGCGCCTATATCAACCGCTACCAGCCGCCGCTCCGCATGGTAATCGTCGGCGCGGTCCACATCACGCAGGCGCTGGTCCCGATGGCACGGCTCGTCGGGTTCGACGTCTCGGTCATCGACCCGCGCCCCGGCTTCGCCGCCGCCGCGCGCTTCGACCTCCCCGTCGACGACCGCTTCCCCGACGAGGCGATGGACGCCGCGCCGTTCACCGCCGCGACCGCCGTCGTCACGCTGAGCCACGATCCCAAGCTCGACGACCCGGCGCTGATCGCCGCGCTCCGCTCCCCGGCCTATTACATCGCCGCGCTCGGCTCGCGCCGCAGCCACGCGGCGCGCCTCGATCGCCTTCGCGAGGCGGGCTTTGGCGAGGGCGATCTCCAGCGCATCCACGGCCCCGCCGGCCTTTCCATCGGCGCCGCCACCCCTGCCGAGATCGCCGTCTCGGTCCTCGCGCAAGCCATCGCGATCTGGCGCGGCAAGCCTTGATCGTCGGCTGCCTCATCCTCGCCGCCGGTCGCTCGACCCGCATGGGCGGCCCCAACAAGCTCCTCGCCGACCTGGGCGGCAAGCCGGTGGTGACCCACGTCACCGACGCCATCGCGGCCGCGGGCCTTCCCGCGCTTCTCGTCACCGGCAACATGGCGGTGGAGGTCGCCGCCGCCGCGCCGAACTTCCCGACCGTCCACGCCCCCGACTACGCCGAAGGCCTCAGCCGCTCGCTGCGCGCCGGCGTCGCCGCCGTTCCGGCGGACTGGGAGGCGGTGATCGTTTGTCTCGGTGATATGCCGGGCATCACGCCCGCGCTGCTCGAGGCTCTCGCCACCCGCGCCACCCCGTCCGCGATCGTCGTGCCGACTTGGGGCGGCGGGCGCGGCAACCCGGTGCTCTGGGGCCGCAACCATTTCCCCCGCCTGATGACCCTCCAGGGCGACGCCGGCGGCAAGCCGCTGCTGGCGGCGCTGGCCGACCGGGTGGTCGAAGTCGTGGCCGACGACGCTGCAGTCCTCACCGACGTCGATACGCCAGCGGCTCTCGAAGAGGCACGCTCTCGCTTCAAACCCTCTCCCTGGAGGGGAGAGGGCGACTCGCGATAGCGAGCGGGGAGAGGGTGGTCGCAGGACAAAGCTTGGAGCCTCTTCCTGCGACCACCCTCTCCCCAAGCCTCTCCCCTCCAGGGAGAGGGGAGCTCACTCCTCCAGCTCCGCCTCGCTCGCGGCCCCAAGCACCCGCCGCGCCAGCGCGAAATCGTGCCCCGCCCGCAGCATCGCCGCCAGCTGCTTCTGCCTGACATCCCGGTCCTCCACCGCCGCCCCGAACGGCCCCACCCGCTTCCGGCGCGCATAGGCGACCGCCGCCTTTACCGCGTCCACACCCTCGCCGATCTCCTGCCGCAGCTCGGGCTCGACCCCCGCCGCGGTCAGTGCCTGCCCAACCCTGCGCGCCCCGAACCCGCGCGACGCCAGCCCGCGCGCCTTGGCCTCGCCGTACACCCGGTCGTCGACATAGCCGAGCTCGACCAGCCGGTCGGCGACCGCGTCGACCGGCGCCTCGCCTTCCCCTGCCCAGCCGCGCTCGCGGACTTTTCCCTTGAGATAGGTGGCGAGCTTCGCCCGCGTCGTCGCGAACCGTTCAACGTAGCGCAAGGCGAACCAGCGTAGCGACTCGGCGTCCAGAGGCTTCTTCGGCTTCTGCCGCCGCTCTTGGGATGGAAATGACACGCCACGTTCTTGCCATGATCGAGTCGGATTTTGAACGCCTCGCGCGGGCAAAGCGGACGCGCATATGAAACAAATCCTTCCCACGGCGTTCAAGTCAGGCCAATCTCCGGCTTCCGCCTGTGTGGAAAAGAGGGTCGTTAGGGAGATCCCGTCCTTGCCGCAGATCGTGACGCCGACCGACGACGCGCTTCCGCGCCGCCTCGCCGACTTCGCGACCCTGGGCGAGGCGCTCGATTACGCCGCCTGCGGGCAGCGCGGCCTCAACTTCTACAACGCCCGCGCCGATCTCGTCCGCGCCTATCCCTATGCCGAGCTGCGCGCCGACGCGCTGGCCAACGCCCGCCGCCTCGTCGCCGCCGGCGTCGGCCCGGGCGACCGCGTCGCGCTGATCGCCGAGACCGGCGCCGAGTTCGCCGCGCTGTTCTTCGGCGCGATCTACGCCGGCGCCTGGCCCGCGCCGCTGCCGCTGCCGACCTCGTTCGGCGGCCGCGAGGGCTATGTCGAGCAGATCCGCAACCAGCTGACGAGCTGCGACCCCAAGCTGGTGCTGTCGCCGCCGGGCCTCGAGGCGATGGTCGCCGAAGCCGCCTCGACCCTGCCCAATACCACGACGCTCGACTGGAGCGCCTTCATCGCCGCCGACGCGCCCGAGGCCGAGCTTCCGGCGGCGACCGGCGAGGACATCGCCTATCTGCAATATTCCAGCGGCTCGACTCGCTTCCCGCACGGCGTCGCGGTCACCCACAGCGCGCTTCTCGCCAACCTCTACGGCCATTCGCACGGCGTCCAGGCGCAGGACAACGACCGCGTCGTCTCCTGGCTGCCCTGGTATCACGACATGGGTCTCGTCGGCTGCTTCCTGTCGCCGGTCGCCAACCAGATGTCGGCCGACTATCTCGCGACCGAGGATTTCGCGCGGCGGCCCCTCTCCTGGCTCACCCTGATCAGCCGCAACGAGGGCTGCTCGCTCAGCTATTCGCCGACCTTCGGCTACGACATCTGCTCGCGCCGCGTCTCGTCGCAGACCGACGTCGCGCACCGCTTCGACCTCTCCCGCTGGCGCGTCGCCGGAAACGGCGCCGACATGATCCGGCCCGACGTCATGCAGGCCTTCGTGGATGCCTTTCATCCGGCGGGCTTCAAGGCGTCGTCCTTCCTGCCGAGCTACGGCCTCGCCGAGGCGACTCTCGCCGTCTCGATCATGCCCGTCGGCGAAGGCATCGTCACCGACCTGATCGACGAGCGCCTGCTCTCGGGCGAAGGCATCGCCGGCCCCGGCGAGCCCGGCCAGCCCGTCCGCTACCGCGCGATCGTCGATTGCGGCATCGCGCTTCCCGGCCACGACATCGAGGTGCGCGGCGACGAGGGCGAGGTCCTGCCCGACCGCAACATCGGCAAGGTGTTCTTTCGCGGCCCGTCGGTCATGGCGGGCTATTTCCGCGACGAGGTTTCGACCGCCGCCTGCCTCAAGGACGGCTGGCTCGACACCGGCGACATGGGCTACCTCGTCGACGGCCACATCTTCATCGTCGGCCGCGCCAAGGACATGATCATCATCAATGGCAAGAACCATTGGCCGCAGGACATCGAGTGGGCGATCGAGCAGATGGCGGGCTTCAAGGCCGGCGACATCGCCGCCTTCTCGATCACGCAAGATAACGGCGAGGAGGCGCCCGCCGTCCTCGTCCAGTGCCGCACCACCGACCCCGACGAGCGCGCGAACCTGCGCGAAGCGATCCGCAACCGCGTCCGCGCGATCACCGGCATGACCTGCGTCGTCGAGCTCGTCCCCCCGCGCACCCTGCCCCGCACCTCCAGCGGCAAGCTCAGCCGCTCGAAAGCCCGCACGCTCTACCTCACCGGCCAGATCCAGCCCTTCGACGCGGCGGCGTAGGCTCTACTCCCTCCCCTAAAACAATTAATCCCCTCCCCTTGAGGGGAGGGGTAGGGGTGGGGTGCACTGCCGGGCGAGAGGCTCAGCATAATTACCCCGCGTCTTTCCCCACCCCTACCCCTCCCCGCTGGGGAGGGGATTCGGCATCTTCGGATAAGCCCAACCTTGACAAAATGAACCATTTGGGTTACCGCACGACCAGATGGCCGTCGCGAACCTGAACAAGTGGACACGAGTCATCCATGCAGGTGTCCCACAGTGTCCACTTGTTCAGGTTCGGGGGCCAGCATGACGCTCGCAATCACCGGCGGCACCGGCTTCGTCGGCGCGCACCTCCTCCGCATCGCCGCCGAGCAAGGCGTACCCATCCGCGCCCTGACGCGGCGCGCTCAGCCCGCCGCCGACGGCATCACCTGGATCTCGGGCGACCTCACCGACCCCGCCGACCTGTGCGCCGGAGCCTCCGCCGTCATCCACATCGCCGGGGTCATCAACGCCCGCACCCCGGCCGAGTTCGACGCCGGCAATGTCGCCGGCACCGCCACGATGCTCGAAGCCGCCAAGGCCGCCGGCGTCCGCCGCTTCATCCACGTCTCCTCGCTCGCCGCCCGCGAGCCGCGCCTCTCCGCCTACGGCGCGAGCAAGGCGCGATCGGAGGAGGTGGTGAAGGCCTCAGGCCTCGACTGGACGATCGTCCGCCCTCCGATGGTCTACGGCCCCGGCGACAGGGAGACGCTGGCGATCTTCCGCATGGTCAAGGCGCGCTTCGCGGCCCTGCCGCGCGGCGGCGCCGCGTCGATGATCCATGCCGACGACCTGTCGCGCGCCCTGCTCGCGCTGCCCACCGCGCCCGAGGCGGTGGGCCAGACCTACGAGCCCGACGATGGCGCGCCGCTCCGCCACGAGGCGTTCGCGCGCCTGATCGCCAGCACCATCGACCGCGTCCCGCTGATCGTCCCCCTCCCCGGCATCGCGCTGACGCTCGGCGCGGCCGTCGACACGCTGTCGGCAAAGCTCACCGGCCGGCTCCCGAAGCTCAGCTTCGACCGCGCCCGCTACCTCGCGCACAAGGACTGGGTGTCGCGCCTCCCGATGGCCGGGGTCGGCGGCTGGCACCCGAAATACGACGGCGCGACCGGCATCGCAGAGACCGCCGCCTGGTATCGCGCCGAGGGCTGGCTTTAAGTCGGTACTTGCAAATGCCAGGTCTGGGCAACGAACAGGACAAAAGTCCCCAGCAGCCCGGCGAGGAACACGCGGTAGGCGGTGGCGAGGTAGCGGTATTTCTTGCGGTGGAGCACCAGGCCAAGCTGATACACCTCGCGCAGGATCGTCTCGTTCATCGCCTTCTCGTCACGGATCAGCGACAGCATTCGGCCCCGGAACTCATCCTCGCTCATCGTAACGAAATGGCCGAAGAACAGGATGTTGGCCCCCTCGCCGCGGATCAGCCGAGTCGATGGCAGCACCGTCACCAGCGCCAGCAGCGCGGTGACGAAGGCCGTGAGCCCCAGCATCAGGAACGGCAGCGACAGCCCGGTGCGCGCCGCCTGGCCCACGGTGAGCGAGAACACCAGCGCGGTCGCGGTCATCAGCATGCCCGCCTTCTGATCGGCCATCTGGCTCAGCTGCATGTGGTGCTGCTGCATCGTCCGCAGCAGCGTGACCGACGCTGCGGGAAAGCCCGGCTCGTCAGCGTCCAGAATCTCGTCCCCCATGGCCAAGTCTATGACATGCCTCGTTTCGGCGTCGCAAGGGCCACGCTGCCGCCGCAATCGCTTGGCAATTCGAAGCGGACTTGCCTAAGGGAGCCGGCATGACCGACCGCCAGACGATCTACGCCCGCATCGGCGAGCTGATCGAGCCGTTCAACAAGAAGGGCGTCGCCGTGGCCGAGGACACGACCTTCGCGGACGGCCTCGAGCTCGACTCGCTCACTGTCATGGACCTCGTCGCCAACATCGAGGACGAGTGGGACATCACCCTGCCCCTCAACCGCTTGCCCGAGCTGGAGACCGTCGGCCAGCTCGCCGACGAAGTGGCGCGGCTCAAAGCGTGACCGACCTGCTCTCCAAGTTCGACGGCATCATCGCCGAGCGCCAGTCACTCCTCGACACCGGCGTCCGCGATCCCTTCTCGATCGTCATGTCGGAAGTCCGCTCGCCGACCGAAGCGGTGATCGACGGCCGCGAGACGATCCTCGTCGGCACCTACAATTACATGGGGATGACCTTCGATCCCGACGTCATCCAGGCGGGCGTCGATGCGATCCGGAAGTTCGGCGCCGGCACCACCGGAAGCCGCGTCCTGAATGGCACCTACCAGGGCCACAAAGAGGTCGAGGAGGCGCTGATCGACTTCTACGGCATGAAGCACGCGATCGTCTTCTCGACCGGCTACCAGGCCAATCTCGGCATGGTGTCGACGCTCGCCGGGCGCGGCGACTATGTCGTGCTCGACGCCGACAGCCACGCCTCGATCTACGATGGCTGCGCGATGGGCAATGCCGACATCGTCCGCTTCCGCCACAACTCGACCGAGGACCTCGCCAAGCGCCTCGGCCGCCTGCCCGCCGAAGCGCAGAAGCTCGTCGTCCTCGAAGGCGTCTATTCGATGCTCGGCGACATCGCGCCGCTGAAGGACATGGTCGCCGCCGCCCGGGCGCACGACAACGTCATGATCCTCGTCGACGAGGCGCACGGCATGGGCTTCTTCGGCGACCACGGCCGCGGCGTCTACGAGGCGGCGGGGGTCGAGGCGGACGTCGATTTCGTCGTCGGCACCTTCTCGAAGTCGGTCGGCACGGTCGGCGGCTTCTGCGTCTCGAACCATCCGAGCTTCGAGATTCTGCGCCTCGTCTGCCGCCCCTACACCTTCACCGCCTCGCTGCCGCCCTCGGTGGTCGCCACCGCCGCGACCTCGATCCGCAAGCTGATGCACGGCCACAACAAGCGCCAGCACCTCTGGGAAAACTCGCGGCGGCTGCACGGCGGCCTGAAGGACGCCGGGTTCACGCTGGCGACCGATACGCCACAGAGCGCGATCATCGCCGTCCTGCTGCCCGATCAGGACGCCACCGTCCGCATGTGGCAGGCGCTTCTGGAGCTTGGAGTCTACGTCAACATGGCCCGCCCGCCGGCGACGCCCGCCGGCACCTACCTGCTGCGCTGCTCGCTCTGCGCCGAGCACAGCGCCGAGCAGGTCGAGACGATCATTGCCAAGTTCAAGATGGCCGCCGCGGCGACCGGAACGCCGCTAAACCGCTAGGTTCTTCCGGCGGCTCGCGACCATGCCGACAACTCCGAGGCCGGCGATCAGCATCGCCCACTCGCCCGGCTCGGGAACCGGCTCGGTGAGCGCGACATTGTCGACGAACAGCTCGGACGAGCTCATCTCGTCGTCGTCGCCGATGTCGCCGACGCCGACGTTGCGGATGCCGAACTCGAGGCGGTAGCTGCCCGAGCTGGCGAAATTGTAGGAAGCCGTCATCCACGGCGACGCGCCGCCGTTCGGGCCGTCGACATTGCCGTATTCCGCGATGCTGGCGTCCCAGATCGTCGTCCACGACAGCGGATCGCCGTTTCCGTCGAGCTGCGCGATCCGCGCATAGCCGTCGTCATTATAAGGATAGTCGTAATAGATCGTGTCGTTGCCCGCCCACTTGACCATCATCGACAGCGAGGCGCCCGAGATCGTGCTGAAGTCCTGCCAGAGCAGCTGATAATCGTCGACCCGGCCGGCATGGAGGAAGGCGACGTTCTCGCCCGCGCCCGCCGGCGCGCCGACCGAGGCGCTCGGGACGGTCGCGACCGAGCCCTCGGCGCCGAAGATCACGTCGTCGCTGTTGCTCGTGTAGCTCGACCAGCCGTTGAGGTTGCCGCTCTCAAAATCGCCGTTGGTGATCGCGGCGCCCGCCGCCGAGGCGAGACCGAGCGCGGACAGGGCGAGAGCGAGCTTTACCGACAGACGCATGACATGACCCGATAAACGTTGCTGCCGCATCAACGCACGAACCGTGCCGATCTCGATAAGTCCTTGGATTCGCGGAAAGTGGCTGAGTGCGCTTCGGCGAACTGTAAGAATTCCCGACTCTAGCGGATTGCACCGCGCCACTTGAGCCGCGGCAGCATCAGCAGGCCGGCGAGGATCGGATGCCGTCGCTGCCACGGCTTGATCGGCACCGCGACGCCCGAATGCCGGCCGATCTTCCACGCGAGGTAATCGATGCCGCCGTCGAAGGTGAAGCTCGCCTTGATGAGCCGCGCCGCCGACAGCCACTTGCCCTGGCGCCGGCGCTTCGCCCACAGCTTCGCGCCCTTGCGGGCATCGGCGAGCGCGGTGAACCACACTTCGCCATTCTCGACCCGAGCATTGAGCCCCGCCGCCGCCAGCCCCGGCGCGGTGAAGGCGCGGTAGCGCGCCGGGTCGGAATCGAACAGCGACACGCCCTTGCCGGCACGCTCGGATCGCAGCTCGGCATCGTAGGTGAGCGCGAACGCCCGGGTCCAAAGCGCGCGGACCGCGACGGTCGAACCGACCATCGGTCGCGCCGCCGCCAGCAGGGTCGGCACCGCCCGCGCCACGGCGGCGACAACCCTCGCCCGCGCCGCGGCGTCCTTCGCCCAGACCAGCGCCGAGGGCTGGGCGAAGCGCGCCCAGACCGAGACGTTCAGCGTCTCCGGCCCGCACAGCCGATGGAAATCATCCACCGTCAGCACCGCATATTTGGCGCGCAATGCCTCCTGCTCGGCGTAGAAGACGTTGGGCGGGATCAGCCGGTTGGCGGCGGCGAGCCAGCGCTTCCCATAGGCCCGGTCGTAGCGGTCGACGAGCAGGTAGAAGTCGAGCATCAGCCCGTCGAGCTGGCGCTGCCGGAGGCACGATCCGTAGAACAGCGCCGCCTGCGAAGCCTCGCCATAGCGCGCCGCGATCGAGGCCGCGAAGGCGCCGACCTCTGGCGCGACGCCCATGTCGAGCTCGGCGGCGACGAGCGCCTCCAGCGTCACGCCGCGAGCAGGCTCAGGAACGGTACCGGGGCGGTCGGCGTCAGCGTGATCGCGCGGCCCGAGGGCGCCTCGAACATCTCGCCGTCCAGGATCACCGACGGGCGGTCGCCCTCGATCCGGATCTCATCGCCGCGCTCCATGTGGAAGCCGCTGAACTTGTCCTTGCCGAGCCGGCCGAAGATCGCCGCGATGGCGCTCAGGAACACCGGCCCGCGCCGCTGCTCGATCGCCATCAGCTTGAGTGGCCCGGCGGGCCCCTGCTCGCGCGGCCGGACATTGAGGATCAATTGCTCCAGCGTCGTCACCATCAGCAGGAAGAAATGACCCTGGAGCTGCCCCTGGCGCTGCAGCGACACCGTCACCGGGCGCGACGGCACCGGCGAGAAGAACCGCCCGCCGAGGAACACGCTGATCGCGACGGCGGCGATCGCCATCAGATGACTCAGCCAGTTGGGAAGGCCCAGCGGATAGATCTTGTTGCGGCAGTAGAGAATGGTCTCGGCAAGGCCCGCGCCGCCGAGGAACATGCCGAGCACCGGCCGGGTGTTGCGCCCGTCCGACAGCTGGATGAGCTGCCGCGCCACGACGTGCGGCCGGACGTCGGCCTCGACGATTTTCAGAATCTGCTCCAGCGCGCGCAAAGGGTCGCCGGTCGCGCCGAGGTCGAGCGCGATCAAATTGGTCTTGCCGTTCGGCAGCACCGCCACCGGCGGCGAGGAGCCCTGGAAATGGCCGCCATGGTAGAGTTCGGTGAGCGCCGCCTGCACGGTGCCGTCGCCGCCGTTGATCACCAGCACGGCGGGCTTGACCCGGGCGATCATCTCCAGCGCGTCGGGCACCTCCGCCACGCTCTCCATCTCGTAATGGAAGATATTGGGGTGCTGCGCGACGAAGCTGCGGATGCGCGGCAGCAGCGCCTTGTTGCCCGTCGAGCGCGGGTTGGAGAGCAGAGCGACGAGCGCCATTTCTAGCTCCTGACCGGGACGACCGGCCTGACCGACAGGCCATGCAGGTAATTGAGGACGACCTCGAACGTCTGGACGCCGCCGCGCGCGACGAACGCCGCACCCTTCTGGTCGGGCTTCGACAGGCCGAGCTTGGGGTTGCGCGAGAAGCCGACGCCGTCGCTGGTCGGGTTCATCTTGCCGTTCGAATTGCGGTCGTGGAGCACCGCGATCGCGAACTCGCCGGTGTGCGGCAGCGCGACGCAGACATCCATGTCGCCCGACGCCGCGACCGGAAGCTCGATGCGCTTCAGCTTGCTGCCCTTGTCGAGGAACGTATCGGCATTGCCGCCGTAGAGCTGGACGCGAAGCTGCCCCTCGCGATCCTTGAAGCCGTAGACACGGACAAGAGCCGCCGGGCCGCCCGCGCCGGGGCGGCAGGCCGCCGAATCCGGCCCCAGGATCGGCGCCGACGCCGCCGCCGGGACAGCCGTCATCGCTGCGATCAACGCGACGATTGGCCTCCACGATTTCAGCATGACCTCTAACCTCCGGCGAGCTATACGCGGCCCGCACAGCCGACTGCTGACCACCGTCCATCTGGGGGTGCGATGCGGCCAAACTATGTTCAAGGCCCGGCCATTCTAGGGACTCACCAACCAGCGTGCCCTTCTTTTCGAGTTTCGACCGCTACCTCGCCCGGCTGATCGCGGTGCCGCTGTTCGCGACGCTGATCATCTCGGCGATGCTCCTGCTTCTCGAAAAGATGCTGAAGCTGTTCGATTTCGTGGTGAACGAGGGCGGGCCGGTGTCGGTCGTCTGGCGGATGCTCGGCAACACCATCCCGCAATATCTCGGCCTCGGCATCCCGATCGGCATGCTGCTCGGCACGCTTCTCGCTTTCCGAAAGCTGGCGCTCTCCAACGAGCTCGATGCGCTCCGGGCCGTCGGCATCAGCTACAACCGGCTGCTGTTCATCCCCTACATGTTCGCGATTCTGCTCAGCCTCGCGACACTGGTGATCGTCGGATTCATCCAGCCTTATTCCCGCTACGCCTATGAAGGCCTGCAGTTCGAGCTGCGGTCGGGCGCGCTCGGCGCCAGCATCAAGGTCGGCGAGTTCGCGCACCTCGGCAAGCGCACCACCCTCCGGGTCGAGACCAGCAAGGATCAGGGCCGCGACCTGGAAGGCGTCTTCGTCCGCTCCGAATCGAAGGACGGCAAGACGGTGTCGGTGACCGCCGAGCGTGGCCAGTTCCTCGCGACCGACGACCAGGACGTCATCCTGCTCCGGCTCTACAACGGCCTCCTCGTCCACGATTCGCCGAAATATGTCGCGCCCCGCGTCCTCCAGTTCGCGCAGCACGACCTGCCCGTCGACCTGCCGACGATCGAGGCGTTCCGGGGCCGCGGCAACGAGGATCAGGAGCGCACCCTGCCCGAGCTCGTTCGGGTCGGCGCTGACCCCAATGCGACGCTGAAGACCCGTAACGAAAGCCAAGCCAACTTCCAGCGCCGCCTCGTCCAGGTCCTCGTCGTCTTCGTTCTGCCGCTGCTCGGCGTCGCGCTCGCGGTGCCGCCCAAGCGCTCGACCTCGGCGCTCGGCGTCTTCCTCAGCCTCGTCATCGTCATCGTCTACAACGAGATTTCGGAATGGGCGGAGCGCAGCGGAGGCGCCGGCAAGCACGACATCATGACTATCCAGTGGGTGCCGTTCGCCTTGTTCACCGCGCTCTGCGCCTGGCTCTACTACGTCCTCGCCTTCAAGCCCGGCGGCCAGCCGATCGGCGCGCTCGACAAGGCGTTCGGCAGCATCGCCAAGCTCGTCGGCCGCGCCTTCCGCCGCCGCGCGCCGTGGCGCGACCGCGCGCTGTCGGCCGGTTGACCGTATGTCGCTGAAGCCCGTCCCGTCGAAGACCATCGCGCTCTACGCGGCGCGGCTGTTCATCGTCCGCACCATCGCTTTCCTGCTGGCGCTCGTCGTCATCCTGCAGACGCTCGACCTGATGGGCGAATCGACCAAGATTCTCGCTGGGCCCGGCGCCGACAGCTCCGCGCTGTGGCGCTATGTCCTGCTGCGCTCACCGCAGCTCATCGCGCAGTTCCTGCCCTTCTCGGTGCTGCTGGCGACGCTCGTTACGCTGGCGACGCTCAACCAGAACAGCGAGATCGTCATCATGAAGGCCGCCGGCATCTCGGCGCACCAGATCCTGATGCCCCTGGTGGCCGCCGCTCTCGGCGTCGCGGTCGTCCATTTCGCCTTCAACGAGCTGGTGCTGGTCAGGACCAACGCCCAGCTCGACGCCTGGGAAGCGACCGACTACGGCGCGACGCCCGCCGCCTCGACCAGCCGCCAGGCGTGGGTGCGCGAGGGCGATCGACTCTATCATGCCGGCAACGTCACCGGCCACGACGCCTCGACCCGGCTCTCGGACCTGACGGTCTACGACCGCCCCTATGGCAAGCTCGCGAGCATCACGCGCGCCAAGACCGCCGATGCCGTCTCGGGGGGCTGGATGCTCCACGAGGTCCGGCTGTTCGACGTGACGCGCGGGTCGCAGACCACGCTCAAGTCGCTGATGGTCCGTACCGACATCACGCCACTGCGCTTCACCGCGACCGATCCGCAGCCCGACCAGCTGTCGTTCATGGAGCTGCGCCACGCCATCCAGGAGGTCGAGGCCGCAGGCCGCCCCGACGCGACGCTCGTCGCGGCGCTCAACCACAAGATCTCGGGGCCGCTGTCCGCCACTCTGATGCCGATCCTCGGCTCGGTCGCGGCCTTCGGCCTCGCGCGCTCGGGCCGGCTGTTCGTCCGCTCGGTGATCGGCATGGCGCTTGGCTTCGCCTATTTCGTCGCCGACAATTTCATGATGGCGATGGGCCAGTTCGGCGCCGCGCCGCCATGGCTCGCCGCCTGGGCGCCGTTCCTGCTGTTCCTGCTGATCGGCGAGGCGGTGCTGTTCCGAACCGAGGAGTAGCTCAGGCCTTGCGGCGCAGCGCATGCCACAGCATGGCGAACGACAGCACCGACGACGCCAGCACCGCCCACGCCGCGCCGATGCCGCCGAATTCGGGCGTCAGCGCCACCATCAGGCCGAGCATCGCCGCGGTCGCGATGAAGCGCAGCTTGAGCGCCGCCGCCGCCCGCCCCTGCGCCACCAGCGCGGGCTCGAACCCCACGCCGCCGAAGTCGATCGCCGCCGCGATGCCCATGACCAGCAGGGTCGGATAGACCGGCAGGAACGCCGGCCCGGCGATCAGGCCGAGAACCGGCCGGCCGATGGTCAGCAGCAGCAGCACGACCACCGCTCCACCGATCATCGCCAGCCGCCGCGTCCGCGCGAACAGCCGGGCGAAGTCCGCGCCGTCATCCTCCCCCGCGTGGCTCCGCATCAGCTCGGGGAAGATCGCGCGCGACAGCGTCTGCGACAATTTGCCGAGCGCCTGCGAAATCTGCTGCGCCACCCGGAAGCCGCCCGCCGCCGCCGGGGTTACCATCAGGCCGACGACCAGCACCGCGAGCTGCTTGCCGCCGATCGCCAGCGACGACGCGAGGTTGGTCGTCACCGCGTAGCCGAGGATCCCGCCGTTCTCCTCGGCGATCGTCCGCCAGCGCGTCCATTTGCGGTCGCGCAGGTCGATCTTCTGCTGGCGCGACGCGAGCAGCCAATAGGCGACCGCCGTCACCACCTCGGCGAGCGACCAGACGATCAGGAAGTTGATCACCGTCGGCTGCGTCAGCCAGACGAGGATCGAGCCGATGAAGCGGACGATCGGCGTGAACGCGTCGGCCAGCGTCGCGTCGCCGAAGCGGTCGTGGAGGCGGAGGACGCCGATCGGCGTCGAGTGGATCGCCAGCACCAGCACCACGCAGATCGCCAGCGCCTGCCAGGTGAAATCGCTTGTCCAGCCGAGATGCGGGCCGATCAGCAGCATTCCCGCCGCGACCAGCAGCGCGCCGGTCACCCCGCTCGCGATATCCAGCAGGGCGCTGAAGTTGACCAGCCGCGCCAGCGCATCGTCGCGGCCGGCGTGGATATGCTGCATGCCGTAGCGCACGACGATCTGCCAGCTCTGGAAGCTCGCGAGCCCCGCGACGCCCTGTCCCAGCCCAAGCACCAGCGCGAACTGCCCGAAGCCCTCGAGCCCGAGCGAGCGCGTGGCGATCGCCAAGTAGAGCGTGCTCAGCACCGCGCTCACGCCCTTGCCGCCGAGCATCCAGCTCGCGTTCAGCAAGATGTTGCGAAGGGTGCCCTGGCGCGGGCGTGTGGCTTCGGGGCCGGGTTCGACTGCCATGCCGCGTCATACGGTCCCAGGCCATGCCACTCAACCGCGCCCGGGACGTTCGCCCCGGGACTTTGGTTTACATGCATTGGATACTGGGATGAAGTCGGGTTCGAAAATCGCCTTTCTGTTCATAGGGGGAGCGCATCAGATTTTCCACGCCGCGCCGGTCGCCGCGGAGATGGCGTGCAAAGAGCCGGGTGCCCGGATCGTCATGTTCTGCCCGGACAAGCAGCAGTGCGCGATGATCGCCGATGTCATGGAGCTCTACGGCGCGACGGGCGTCGAGATCGAGCGGCTTCGCCTGCCACGCTGGATCCGCCGCGGCCTGAAGCTCTTCGGCATCCGCAAGTACGCCAAAAAGCCGCTGCTGTTCTTCTACCGCCACCTTTTCGAGAAGTTCGACGCGATCATCGTGCCGGAGCGCACGTCCGCATGCCTTCGCACCTTCGGCGTCCGCCACCCGAAGCTCATCCATTTCCGCCACGGCGCGGGCGATCGCGCGCCGACGTCCGAAAAGCGCCTGAGCGCCTTCGACCTCGTCGTCGTGCCTGGCGAGAAGGACGTTCGGCGCGCGATCGACACCGGCCTCGTCGCCCCCGACCGGCTGGCGGTCTCCGGCTACGTCAAGTTCGACCTTGTCGGGCGCATGCGAAAGAGGCGCGAACCGTTGTTCGCCAACGGCAAGCCGACGGTCGTCTACAATCCCCATTTCGAGGCCGGGCTTTCGTCGTGGCATCGCCACGGCCGCGCGGTCATCGAGGCGTTCCGCGCACAGGATGCCTTCAACCTCGTCGTCGCTCCGCATATCCGCCTGTTCGAGAACGCCAGCGACGCCGAGCGCGCCGGCATCGAGGCGCTGGCGGAGCCGGGCAGGATCATCATCGACGCCGGCTCGGCCCGGTCGATCGACATGACCTACACGCTGGCGGCCGATCTCTACCTCGGCGACGTATCGAGCCAGGTCTACGAGTTCATCGTCCGCCCCCGCCCCTGCGTCTTCCTGAATTCGAAGGGCGTCGATTGGTCGCAGAATCCCAAATACGCCTGCTGGCACCTGGGCGAAGTCGTCGACGACATCGGCGCTGTCCTGCCAGCCGTCGCCGAAGCGCTCGCCGACCCGCTCGCACGCGCCCAGACGCAGCGCGCCGCGCTGGCCGACGCCATCGGCACGGAGCCGCGCGGCGCCGCGGCACGCGGCGCGAAGGCGGTGCTGTCCTATCTTGACCGCAAGGCCGCCTGACCCCACGTCCAACTCTTGCCGCATTGCCCCGTCATTGGGGCGGCCAGTGATTTTCGAGGATACGCGACCGTGAAAGCTGCCCCCATTGCCCGCGTCGGCATCTGGAACCGCACCCATCATCTCGATCGGATGACGCTGCGCGAGCTCGTCGTCGCCTATTTCCAATATTATGCGATCCAAGCCTATCTGGCGCTCGCCGCGGTCGCCGCTTATGTCGCCTTCGCCTATCCAACGACGCTGCTGCGCGGCGCGGTCGCGGCGGTGTTCGCGGTCGCGGTCTATCCGCTCGCTTGGTATCTGCTCCACCGCTACGTGCTGCACAGCCGCTGGATGTGGAAGTCGCCGCTCACCGCCTCGACGTGGAAGCGCATCCACTACGACCATCACCAGGACCCCAACCATCTCGAGATCCTGTTCGGCGCGCTCTACACGACGCTGCCAACGATCGTCGCGGTGACGCTGCCCGTCGGCTGGCTGATCGGCGGCGTCGGCGGCGCGGCGGTGGCGCTCAGCGCCGGCCTGCTGACCACCTGCTTCTACGAGTTCTGCCACTGCATCCAGCACCTCTCCTACAAGCCCAAGGCGAAGTGGCTGGCGGACATGAAGGCGCGTCACATGGCGCACCATTTCCATGACGAGAGCGGCAATTTCGGTATCACCAACTTCGTCTGGGACAAGGCGTTCGGCACATTCTACGACCGCCCCGACCGGCCGAAGAAGAGCGAGACGGTGTTCAACCTCGGCTACACCCCAGCGGTTGCCGAAAGCTACCCGTGGGTGGCGAAGCTGTCGGGCGGCGTCATCGCCACCGGCCACCCGCGCCAGCGCGACCGCAAGGCGGCCTGAGGCGTGGGAGGCGAGGTTCGGCTGAAGGCCGTCGAGACCGACCAGGATCGCAAGCGCTTCGTCGACCTGCCGTTCAAGCTCTATGCGAACGATCCCGCCTGGGTCCCGCCGCTCAAGAGCGAGGTCCACGACCTCATCGCCGGCGACCCCGGGAAAAATCCCTATTTCGAGCATGCGCGGACTCGCATGTGGCTCGCCTTCCACGCTAATGAGGTCGTCGGTCGCATCTCGGCACAGGTCGACGACCTTGTTCAGGAGCATTGGCAGCAGGGCCTCGGCCATTGGGGCCTGTTCGAGTGCATCGACGACCAGACCGTCGCCGACGCGCTCCTTAACACCGCCGAGAACTGGCTGCGCGAGCAGGGCATGACCAGCTCGATGGGCCCGATCTCGATCTCGATCTGGGACGAGCCGGGCCTCCTCGTCAAAGGCCACACCATCCCGCCGACCGTGATGATGGGCCACCATCTCCCTTATTACGAACGGCTGATCGAGGCGCAGGGCTATGCCGGGGTCAAGGACCTCTATTGTTACGAACATTCGATCACCGAGGGGTTCAACGACAAGGTCAACCGCATCGTCGCGGCTGGCGAGGCGAGCTCGCGCGTCCGCATTCGTCGCGTCGACAAGTCGAAGTTCGCGGCCGAAGCCGCCCTCATCCTCGATATCCTGAACGAGGCGTGGTCGGAGAATTGGGGTTTCGTGCCGCTGACGGCGCACGAGGTCGCGCACGTCGGCAAGAAATTGAAGCCGATCGTCTACGAGGATCTGATCCGCATCGCCGAGCTGGACGGCGAGCCCGTCGCCTTCCTGATGACGCTGCCCGACATCAACGAGCTGACCGCCGACTTGAACGGCACGCTGCTGCCCTTCGGCTGGGCCAAGCTGCTCTGGCGGCTTCGCAAGCCCAAGGTCCGCCGCGTCCGCGTGCCGCTGATGGGTGTGCGAAAGAAGCTCCAGGGCTCGCGCTTCGCCTCGCTGATGGCGTTCATGATGATCGAGCACGTCCGCCGCGACGTCGTCTCGCCCAAATATGGCGTGACGCATGGCGAGATCGGCTGGATCCTCGAAGACAACGGCCCGATGAAAAGCATCGCCGAAATCCTCGATTTCGACATCACCAAGACCTACCGCATCTACAAACGCGCCCTCTAGACGATCGCCGCCGCCATCGGCGGCGCCGCGAACTCAAGCTTCTTCGCCATGTGGCGGCGGAGCAGTAGCAGGCTGGTTACCGCCTGGAGCGCGACCGAGGCGACCGACAGCAGCCAGAAATCATGCAGCGTCACGCCGGGCACCTTGCTCAGCAGGATCGCCGGCAGCACGAAGGTCACCAGCCGGCTGGCGCTGCTGAGCATCGACGGCACGGTGTCGCCGAACGCCTGGAACATGCCCGAGCAGGCGAACACCAGCCCGACCGCGACGAAATTCCACGAACTGATGCGCAGATAGTCCGCCGCGACCTTCACGACCTCCGGATCGGTGGTGAACGGATGGATCAGCACCTCGGGCCGCCAGCGGCAGAGCAGGGTCAGCACGATCATGATCGCGCTGCCGATCAGCGCCGAGGCGCGGAAGGTGGCGCGCACCCGGTCGGGCAGCCTGGCGCCGAAATTCTGGCCCGCGATCGGCGCGGCGGCGAAGGCCACCGCCATCGCCGGCAGGAAGATCGACTGCGAGATTCGCGAGCCGATTCCGAACCCCGCCTGCGCCTGCGCGCCGAAGCCGCGGATGATCCAGTACATCGCGCTGATGATGATGAACATCAGCAGGAACTCCCCCGCCGCCGGCAGCCCGACCGCGCAGATGCGCCGCCACACCGTGAGTTGCGGCCTGAGCCGCGAGGGGTGCAGCACCAGCCGCGACTGCATCCGACCGAACAGCGACGCCATCGCGATCACGCCGACCAGCGTCGCGCCGGAACTCGCCAGCCCGGCGCCGGCGACGCCGAGCGGATGCCCGGTCCCCCAGCCGGCGATCAGCACCGGCGCCAGGGCGATGTTGACCAGCACGGTCAGCATCTGGATCAGCATCGGCGCGCCGACGACGCCCGCCGCGCGCAGCGCCGAGCCGATCGCGCTCATCGGGAACATCAGCGCCAGCGACGGCAGGAAGGCGAGCAGATAGGTCTGCCCGAGGATCGCCGTCGCTTCATCCGCCCCGAGCGCGCGAACGCCAAGCGAGCCGATCGTATAGCCAATCGCCACCGTGATCACGCTCGCGCAGAGCGCCAGCGACAGCGCTTGGTCGAAGATCAATTGCGCGTCGGCATCGTCCTTGCGGCCGATCGCCTGCGACACGAGGGACAGCGACCCCACCGCGACGAGCTGGCTCGCCGCCATGACGATGAAGGTCGAGCTCCCAGCGCTCGACACCCCGGCGATCGCCTGCCGCCCGAGATGCGAGACGAAGTAAAGATCGACGAGGAAATACAGCGTCTGGACGATCAGCCCAACGCCGATGAACGCCGCCATGCCGAGCAGGTGCCGGGTGATCGACCCCTGTGTCAGGTCGCGTTGCGGCTTGGCCTTGCGGCTCATCGGTCGGGCACTCCCGGGCTCACCGGGCCGATCGAGACGATCTGCGCGACGCGGCGGATCTCGACGCTGTGGCTGAAGCGGTTGAAATCGTGCGCCCGCCCATTGACCGTGTTGACGATCGTGCCTCGACGCACCATCCCGTCGACGACCACGGAACGGCCCTTGAGATAGTCCTCGGGCGCCATTCCGAAGCGCTTCCGGAGCGCGACGCCGACGGCGGGCGACAGGCTGAAGCTCAGATTGTCCGCCGCCTTGTAGTCGGCGGATGAGTTGAGAAAGGTCACCGCATGGCCATTCCGCCCCGTCGCCGCGACCGTCATCGCGTATCGCCCGGTGACTCCATTGGACGACGACGCATCGGCCAGCGCGATCGCCTCCGCCGGTCCCTTCGCCACAGGCGCGTCGGCGGCTTGCGCCGCCGACGCGATCAGCCCCGCTATGAGTATGAGAGTCCGCACGGCATCCTCCTAGCGCAGCTCGATCCACACCGGCACATGGTCGGAGGCCCGCTCGCCGCCGCGCACCGCCCGGTCGATCTTCGCGTCCTCAAGCCGGTCGGCCGCCTGCGGGCTCAACAGCAGGTGGTCGATGCGGAGTCCCGCGTTCCGCTGCCAGCACCCCGCCTGATAGTCCCAGAAGGTGAACGCCTCGCCCTTAGGTTGCATCGTACGGATGGCGTCGGTCCAGCCGCTGTTGAGGATGCGGCGGTACGCCGCACGCGTTTCGGGCTGCACCAGCGCGTCGTGCGCCATCGCCTGGACGCTGAAAACGTCCTCGTCCGCCGGGATGACGTTCCAGTCGCCCGCCAGCACCACCGGCGTCTCGAGCGCCAGCAGTTCGGCCGCGCGCGTCGCCAGCCGCTCCATCCACGCGAGCTTGTAGTCGAACTTCGGCCCCGGCTGCGGGTTGCCGTTGGGGAGATAGATCGAAGCGACCCGGACGCCCGCGATATCCGCCTCCAGATAACGCGCGTGGGTGTCTTCCTCGTCCCCCGGCAGCCCGCGCTGGATTTCGTCCGCAGGCTCCCTGGTCAGGATCGCGACGCCGTTGAACCCCGGCTGGCCGCTGACGATCGCGTGATAGCCCGCCTCCCGGATCGCATCCCGGGGGAATTTCTCCTCCAGGCATTTGATCTCCTGCAGGCACGCGACATCGGGCTGGCGCTCGGCGAGCCAGTCGAGCAGGCGCGGAAGGCGGGCGGCGATGCCGTTGACGTTGAAGGTGGCGATGATCATCGCGCACGGGTTTACGGCTTCGCCGCTCTCAACCCAACATCATTCATAAAGGCGTCATTCCCGCGAACGCGGGAACCCATGAACACAGGTCGTGCAGGAGCGGTACGACGCCATCGCTTCTTTCTTCATGCGCGGTGTTCATGGGTCCCCGCGTTCGCGGGGATGACGGCCGGTTTTGTTGCTAGACCGAGAAGCTCGTCCCGCAGCCGCAGCCCGACGTCGCGTTTGGGTTCTTCACCTGGAAGGACGCGCCGGCGAGCGAGGAGACGAAGTCGACCTCCGCCCCGGCCAAAAACGGAAGGCTCACCGGATCGACCAGCAGCGTCACGCCATCGGTCGTCACCATCGTGTCGTCCGCGGCGGCTTCGCTTTCGAGGCCGAACTTGTACTGGAAGCCCGCGCAACCGCCGCCATCGACGGCGAGGCGCAGCTTCAATGCGGGATTGCCCTGCTTGATCGCGATCGCCTGGACGCGCTTCGCGGCAGCTTCGGAAAGACGGACCTCGTCGCTCATGCTGGCGACATAGGCCCGGCCCCTCCCCGATTCAATTGGCGGCGGTTAATTCGCCGCGAGCGCGGTGCTGCCCTCGGCATGGTCGTCGCCGCGATCCTGGATCGCGGCGAGCACCGGCGCGGACTGCAGGAACGGCATCGGATTGACCGCGCGGCCATCGATGCGGACCTCGTAATGGAGGTGCGTGCCCGTTGAGCGGCCGGTCGAGCCCATCAGGCCGATGACATCGCCCTTGTGGACGAGCTGCCCCGGCTGGACGAGGACGCGCGACATGTGGCCGTAACGGGTCGAGATGCCCTTGCCATGGTCGACATCGACGCAATTGCCGTAGCCGCCGAACCAGGCCGCACGGCTGATCGTGCCGTCGGCGGTGGCTCGGATTTCCTCGCCCTGGTGGCCCGCCATGTCGACGCCGGTGTGCATCGCGGCGTTGCCGTTGAACGGGTCGAAGCGAACCCCGAAGCCGCTGGAATAGCTGTACTGCTCGACCGGCATCGCGGCGGGAATCGCGGCCATCGAGGTCTCGAGCTGCTCGACCTTCTTCCAGCTTAGGAACAGGTCCTTGAACTTCGGCTCGGCACTTGCAAGCGGGCTCTGCGGGCCGTCGACCGGCTCCAGCGGGCCGCCGATGCCGAGCATCGACTGGCCGACGAAGCGCGCGCTGTCGAGGCCGAGGCGGTTGAGCAGCGCCTGGGTATCGCGATAGCGCGCCTCGGCCGCCGTCGTCGCGCGATCGACGAAGGCGAGCTGGTCGCGCTCCAGCCGCAGGAAAGGCGCAAGCAGGGAGGCGCGGCGCGCGTCGGCCTGGACGGTGTCGTCGGAGCTCGGCATCAGCGCGGCCAGCTGGCGCATGTCCGCCTTGCCCGACAGGAGGCTGGCGAGAAACGCCTGGCGCTTCTCCAGCCGCTCGGCGGTGTGCGCGACATCGCCGCGAAGCCCCGTGACGTTCGACTTCATCATTTCGACCTGGGCCGACATGCGGTTAAGCTCCGCATCCTTCGCCTGGATGGTCGCGCTGTCCCCCGACGTGGCGACCATGTTGACGGAGGCGATGCTGAGCCAGCCTGCGATAAGCGTTGTAAAAGCTGCGGCCATGATCTGCGTTCGTGTCCCAACCCTGATGAGGCGGACATTGTCCTCGCTGTGCAGGGCGATGGTGCGTTCGGGAAATTGCCGCAGAATGGACGCGCGAAGTCCCTCGATCGCCGCGCGAGCCGACTGCATTCCCAAAACCTTGTTTCCCCACTCAGCAAGCCGGCAAGACCGCCGGATGCCCACACTCAAACCCGACTAAACCCTCCGGCCTTCCCCCTGAACGCCGTTGGTGATCCTGTCTAAGCGGCGGCCGGAGCGGCTGGCAAGTCGTGGTACCAGTGGCTGGGCATGCCCGCCTCGGACCGGGCCAAGTCGTTGAAAGGCGGGCGTAAAGCCCCTCGAAAATAGGTCTGGACGAGCCGTCTGAACGCTTCGTCGGGCGGTATACCGTTCGATTCACACGCCCAACGGAACCACAAGTTCCCTACTCGGACGTGATTTATTTCATCGCGATAGATTTGTTCGAGAATCGTTCCGGATTCGGCGTCCCCCGCCGCCGCGATTCGCGCCGCGGTGTCGGGCGTGACGTCCAGCCCCCGCGCCTCCAGCACCTGCGGCACCACCGCCAGCCGCGCGCTCAGATCATGCGCCGTCGCGCGCGCCGCATCCCACAATCCGCTGTGCGCCGGCAGGTCGCCGTAAGCGCCGCCCAGGTCCTCCAGCCGGTCGGCCAGCATTAGGAAGTGCCGCGACTCGTCGTCGGCGACGCCAACCCAGTCGTCGACGAAGGCGCGCGGCATCCCATCGCCGAACCGCCCGATCATGTCCCACGCGAGGTCGATGGCATTCAGCTCGATATGCGCCAGCGCATGGAGCAGCGCGAAGCGGCCCTTCTCCGACCCACCCTTGCGCTTGGGCATCTTGTTGGGCGGCAAAAGCTCGGGCCTGGCGGGGCGCGCGGGGACATCGGGCATGCCGACATCGAAGGCGAGCGCGAGGTCGCCCGCGCGCCAGGCCGCCGCATGCAGACGGGAAACCGCCGCCTTCTCGCGCGCATCGGCGGTTCGAAGAACGCTCAGCGCAGCACCGGCGACGGAGTCTGCCACGTGGTTCGACAAGCTCACCACGAACGGACTTTTGAGAGAGGCCGTCCGCCCAAAAGATTCCGTTCGTCCTGAGCCTGTCGAAGGGCGTGGTCGCTCAGCCTCGCCACCGAAGTCGAGTGCGTCGATTCGGCGAAACTCTCCGAGCCCAAAAAGCCGGGCAATTCTCGCGAAGGGTCCGAATGTTCGCACTCATGCGGCAATTTCGTTGCGTATCCTTGGCATAAAGTTTCGCGCCACGAGTAAGCGGCGAAAGAACATACAGCGAACGGGTCGTTAGAGTAAGCTCGCTCGCACCGTCATCCCAATGCCTGCGCCGCCTTCAAGACATCGTCGGCATGACCCTTCACCTTCACCTTGCGCCAGACCTGCCGCAGCACGCCCTCCCGGTCGATCAGGAAGGTCGAGCGATCGATGCCCATGTAGTCGCGGCCGTACATGCTCTTCTCGACCCAGCTTTCGTAGGCCTCGATCGCCTGCCGCTCGGGATCGGCGCCGAGCCGGACTTCGAGGCCGTGCTTGGCGCGGAACTTGGCCTTGCTCTTGGCCGATTCCTGCGAGACGCCGATCACAACGGCGTCCGCCGCATCGAACGCGCCTTTAAGTCCGGTGAAGTCGATCGCCTCGGTCGTGCAGCCGGGCGTGTCGTCCTTCGGGTAGAAATAGAGCACGACCTTCTTGCCCTTGAGCGCGTCGAGGCTGAGCGTGCCGCCCTCGTCGCTTTCCAGCGAAAATCCTGGCGCCTTGCTGCCGATCTCGATCATCCCTTGCCCTTTCGTGGCTCGCCGAACGCCGTCTCCCATGCCGCAAGAACCTGTCGCTTGGCCAGCGCCAGCGCCGCCTCCAGCGCCTTGAGGTCTGCCACCCGGCACGATCGCGCCAGCAGCAGACCCACCGCCTCCGGCACCTTGCCATCGGGCGCCAGCAGCCGGAGCATGACGAGCATCCGCGTCATCAGGTCGTCCGCCGCCACCAGCTCGGGCAGGCCGAGCGCTTCGCAGGCGGCGCGCAGGTCGGGCGTGAACGCCGTGCGGTCGCGGAGCTGGAGGTAGTGGACGATGAACTCCAGGTCGACGAGGCCGCCGCGCGCCAGCTTGACGTCCCACGGGCCGGTCGGCGGCTTGTGCGCGGCCATCTCGGTGCGCATCGCCAGCACGTCGGCCTTGAGCTTCGCCGGATCGCGCGGCTGGTTGAGCACCTCGACAATCACCGCCTCGACGGCCGGCGCGTCGCCGACGACGACCCGCGCCCGGGTCAGTGCCATATGCTCCCAGGTCCAAGCCTCCTTGCGCTGATAGTCGGCGAAGCTGTCGATGGTGACGGCCAGCATGCCCTGCGCGCCCGAGGGGCGGAGGCGGGTGTCGATCTCATAGAGCGCACCCGCCGCGGTCGGCACCGACATCGCTGCCGTCACCCGCTGCGCCAGCCGGTTGAAATAGACCGAGGCGCCCAGGGGCCGCGCGCCATCGGACTCGGTGCCGTGGTCGCCGGTGAACAGGTAGACGATGTCTAGGTCCGACTTGGCGGTCAGCGCGCTGCCGCCGAAGCGGCCGAAGCCGAGGACGAGCATTGCGCCGCCGGGCACGTGCCCGTGCGCCTCGGCGAACGCCGCCTCGACCACCGGCGTTAGCACCGCGAACGCCGCGTCAGCCAGATCGGAGTAGGAGCGCGCGGCCTGAAGCGGATCGGTGATATCCTCGATCAACTGCATGCCGATCTGGAAGCGGCGCTCGGCGGTCCAGCGGCGGGTGCGGTCGAGCGCCTCCTCAAGCGGCGCGTCGGCGATGCGCAGGCGAAGCTCGGCCGCAAGCCCGTCGCGATCGGGCAGCACCGCGAAGGCCAGCGGATCGAGCACGACGTCGAACAGCTCCGGGCTGCGCGCCAGCGCGTCGGCGAGAGTCGGCGTCGTGCCGAGGAGGTGGCCGAGCAGATCGACGAGCTTCGGATGCGCGGCGAGAAGCGCGAGGAACTGCGCGCCGGTCGGGAGCTGCGCGAGGAAGGTGTCGAGCCGGGTCGCCGCCGCCTTCGGATCGACCGACGCCGCGATCCCGTCGATCAGCCCCGGCAGTATCGCTTCCAGAGCGCCCCGCGCCGCCTCGCTGCGGAGCGAACGGTATTTGCCCGACCGCCAACCCTCGACGAGGCCCGCCAAGCCGATGCTGTCGGGCAACCCGCGCTCGGCGAGATGGTCGGAGAGAACCGCCGGCGCCGGCGTCTCGCCCCGCGCCTCGGCGATCACCACGTCGTAGCGCGCCGCGACCGCGCTTGCGTGGCCGACGAGTTCGCGCTCGAACGCCTCCCAGTCGCGATAGCCGCTGAACGCAGCCAGCGCCGCGCGGGCGTCGGCAGTTTCGGGGATGCGGTGCGTCTGCTCGTCGTCGCGCATCTGGACGCGGTGCTCGGCGGTGCGGTGGAAGCAGTAGGCAGAGGCCAGCGCCGCCGCATCCTCAGCGCCGATCCGCCCCGCCGCGCTCAGCGCCGCCAGCGCGTCGAGCGTCGCCGGCGCGCGCAGGCCCGGCTCGCGCCCGCCGAAGATCAGCTGGTGGATCTGCGCGAAGAACTCGACTTCGCGGATGCCGCCGCGCCCGCGCTTCAGGTCGAAGCCCGGCCCCGCCTCCTGCCCCGCCGCATAATGGTCGCGGATGCGAAGGCTCACCGCCTGGATGTCGCGGATCGCGGTATAGTCGAGCGAGCGCCGCCAGACGAACGGCCGGATCGCATCGAGGAAGCTCCGGCCCATCGCGATATCGCCCGCCGCCGCCCGCGCCCGGATGAACGCCGCGCGCTCCCAGGTCAGCGCCTCCGATTGATAATAGCTCTCCGCCGCCTCCACCGGCAGGACGATCGCCGTCGCCTCCGGAGAGGGGCGGAGGCGGAGATCGACACGGAAGACATAGCCGCCGTCGACCTTCTGCATGATCTCGACCACCCGCCGCCCGATCCGCACCGCCGACTCGTCGGGGTCGTCGCGCTCGCGGCGCGGCAATGTCTTGCGGTCATGAAGCAGGATGAGATCGACATCGCTCGAATAATTAAGCTCGCGGCTGCCGAGCTTGCCGAGCGCCAGCGCCGTCAGCCCGATGGCCTCCGCGCCCTCGACCCGCTCGCCGATCGCCGCCGCGATCGCCTCGCTCAGCGCCAGGTCGGCGAAGTCGGAGAGCGCCGCCGTCACCCGCTCCAGCGGCCACTCCCCCGCCAGATCGGCGAGAGCCACCGCCAGCGCCAGCTCAGCCTTGGCGTCGCGCAGCCGACCGTCGACCTTGCCCTCACCGCGCGCGACCGCGTGCGCCGCCGCGACCGCCGCCTCCGGCCCCTCGCCGACAATCCGTGCTAACGCCATGGGCCGCGTTCGCATAAGCCGCTTGAGATAGGGCGCCCGCTCCCATGCCGCCGTGATCGCCCCCGCATAGCGCTGGGACGGCGCCGCGCCGCCCTCGCGATCGAGCAGCTTCGCCACGTCGTCGGGCAGCGCCGCCGGGGGCAGCGTCGGCCATCTGTCTGTCTGTGCCTCGGCCATGTCCCGCCCAAGCCTAGCCGTGCGGCGCGGTCAAGTCGCCGCCGGTTCGTTCTGGAGGCGATTTAACTTCGAAAAGTTCGGAACGCCTTTGGGGAACGTGGGTTCAGCATCCGTGGAAGCACTCCCACGCGAATCCCCCCTCGCGGCTTTCATATTCTGCCCCTTAGAGCCCCGATCCGGCGCCTGCCCCCCACCCCCAACGCCGGATCGGGGTTCGACCCAGATAAAGAAAAGCCCCGCGCGAGCGGGGCTTTTCGATTCTAGGGAGAGAGGCGTTAGCCGCGCGCCAGCGCGTCCACCTGAGCCATGATGTTCACGAGCGGGGACTGGCCCTGATTGTCCGGCGACGAGTCGCGGCGCGACGGCAGCAGCCCTTCGTTCAGGATCGTTTCGAGCGCCGCGCGGCCGCGCGCCACCCGGCTCTTGATCGTGCCGACCGCGCAGTCGCAGATCGACGCCGCCTCCTCATAGGCGAAGCCGCCCGCGCCGACGAGGATCAGCGCCTCGCGCTGCGCCTGCGGAAGCTGGAGCAGCGCGCGCTGCAAATCGCCGAGCTCGACCTGGCGGTCCTGCCCGGCCGGAGCCGCGAGCAGCCGGTCGGCGGTGAAATCGTCCCACTCGCCCTTGAAGCGCGCGCGGCGCATCTGGCTGAGGAACAGGTTGCGGAGGATGATGAAGGTCCACGCCCGCATGTTGGTGCCGGCCTGGAAGCGCTCGCGCGCCGCCCAGGCCTTCAGCAGCGTCTCCTGCACCAGGTCGTCGGCGAGGTCGCGCGAGCCCGACAGCGAGCGGCCGAAGGCGCGCAGGTGCGGGATGACGACCGCCAGCTCCTTCTTGAACTCATCGTCGCTGAGCGCCAGCGGCACGTGCGCCACCTTGCCGTCGTCGGGCAGCAACTCGTCGAGCTGCTTCAGCAGCAGCTCGAATTCCTCGGGCAGCGCCTGCGCCGGAACTTCGGCGAAGGCGGCGCGGAGATAGGAGCCGACGTCCTTGGTCTTCGCGTCGGACGAGGTTGTGGCGCGGGGCGCGGTCATGGCTTCAGCCTTGAATGCGGGGGATCGGCGTTTCATGCGCCGACACTATGGGCCTGCGGGATGATCAGCGCCAGATGATCAGCATCGCGGCGAACGCCACGACGATCAGGATCAGCGAGATCAGCAGCACATAGCGCGTGACGCCCGGCGTCGTGCCGCCGCGAGCCTCGGTGGTCGTGATCTTCTCGTGCGGTTCCATGCTCACCCCTCATCTACCCGGCGGACGAACGCCGGGAGCGCGGCGCTGTTCCACCGCTCCGGACGCCCGCGCGAACTGTTGCGCCCGCGCAACGTCAGGCGAACGCCGCCGTCGAATTGAAGAACAAGGCCTGGCTGATCGCCGCCTTCACCGTCGAGCGCTGGAACGGCTTGGTGATCAGGAAAGTCGGCTCGGGCCGCTCGCCGGTCAGCAGCCGCTCGGGGAAAGCGGTGATGAAGATCACCGGCACCGAGAAGTTCTGCAAGATCTCCTTCACCGCGTCGATGCCCGACGAATCGTCGGCGAGCTGGATGTCGGCGAGGACGAGGCCAGGCCGCTCGGCGTTAGCCATCGCCACCGCCTCGTCGCGAGTCACCGCGACTCCGACGACGTCGTGGCCGAGGTCGCGGACGATGCTCTCGATGTCCATCGCGATGATCGGCTCGTCCTCGATGATCAGAACGCGGGTCGCGGTCTGCCGCTCGATCTCGGCCAGCGCTTCGTTGACCAGGCCGGTGACATCCTTGGGAGACGCATCGATCAGATAGCCGGTGTCCTCGTTGGTGAAGCCCTCCATCGCGGTCAGCAGCAGCGCCTGCCGCGACAGCGGAGTGATCGCCGCGAGGCGGCTCTGCGCCACCCGCTCGAGATCGCCCGAATCCTCGTCCTCCTCGCTGCCGACCTCGACATTGGCGGAGGACCAGATGGCGTGGAAGGTCTTGTAGAGACCGAGGCGCGGGTCGACATCGCGCGGGAACGACTCGGGCGCGTCGACGATCGCCTGAAGGGCTGCGCGGACGAAGGCATCGCCATGCCCTTGGCTGCCGGTCAGCGCGCGCGCGTAGCGGCGGAGGTAAGGCAGGTGCGGGGCGATCTCGGTGGCAAGCGACATGGGCTAGGGGCTCCGTCAGAAAAAATGTTGCGGTCGCGATACGAGGACCGATGAGGCGCAAGCCTAATGACACGCGGACCCCCGCGCCACCAGCCCGTCCAATGCCGGAACCGCCGACCGCTTTTTTTGTTTCCTTGGAGCGACGATCACCTTACATCCCCGCGCCACCGCCTGCGGACAAACAGGCGGCGAACCGACAGAACCTGAAAAGGCTGGCGATGGCGCGAAAACCGGAACAGCGAAACGCCCCTTGCCCCGCGCCCAAATCCCCCACGACGGACAGCGACGGCGACTCGCGGGCGGCGCATGTCGGCGGCCATCTGCGCGGCATTTACGATGACGTGCTGTCCGAGCGTGTTCCCGATGCTTTCGAGGACCTGCTCCGCAAGCTTGCCTGAGATCGAAGGCCGGGCGAGATGAAGTCGGCGCGCTTCCTGCCGGCCCGCTGGTCGCTCTCGCGCCAGGTCATTATCGTCCTGGCGCTCGCGCTGCTGCCGCTCGGCATCCTCGCCGTCGTCGCGGCGGCCGACAATTATCGCGACTTCCGCGCCAGTCAGGCGGCGCTGGCACGCGTCCGCATCGACTATCTGCGCCGCGCCGCGACCGCCAGCCTCGACCAGGAATTCGCCATCCTGCAGGCCATGCTGCTCGCCGGCGACACCAGCCCCGCGATTCGCCGGGATTGCGACCGCCAGTTCACCCGGCTGGCGCGGATCGACCCGATCATCGACTCGCTGGAACGGCTCAACGCGCAGGGCGCGCTGCTTTGCGCGTCGGCGGGATCGGCGCTGCCGTCGCCGACGATGGTCGTGCCACCCGATGTGACGACCGCGAAAACCCGCTTCGCCCGGGCGGTCCTCCTCGACGAAGGCTCGCGCGAGCGCGATCTCGTGCTCGGCGTTCGCGACCTGAGCCTCGACGGGGCGGGCGACACCATCCTCGCCCGGGTCCGCCGCGCCGCCGCCGGCCGGTTGATCGACGGCGCCATCCTTCGCGGCGACGAGCATGTCCGCCTGCTGCGTTTCGGCGAGACCGTCGCAGCCTGGAACGGCCGCAACCGCCTCAACCCGCTGACCGAGGTCGACGTGGACCATCTCGGTCCGGTCGAACGCATCCAGCTTCGCAGCGGCGAGCAATGGTTCGTCGGCGCGACCTCGCTCGGCCCCTCTGGCTTTCAGCTCGCCCTGGCCCGGCCCGCCAACGACATCAGCCTCAGCCAGGCGCTCAACATCGCGCTGCCCATGGTGATGTGGATCGTGGCGCTGGTCACCGGCTGGGCGGCGATCAACTGGCTCGTCGTCCATCCGCTCGGCCGGATGCGCCGCGGCGTCGACCATTATGCCGAGGACCCGACCGTGCGGATCGCGGGCGACCGGGCGCGCAGCTACGAGATCGAGCAGTTCGGAATCGCCTTCGATCGCATGGCGGACCGGCTCGACACCCACGAGGACGACCTGCGCGAAGCGCTTGCCACGCAGAAGAAGTTGACGCGCGAGGTCCACCACCGGGTCAAGAACAACCTCCAGATCGTCTCCAGCCTGCTGAGCCTCCAGTCGCGCGACGCCGGCTCGCCCGAGGTGGCCTGCGCCTATGCGACGATCCAGAAACGCGTGAACGCGCTGGCGCTCGTCCACCGTTGGCTGTTCGACGACGAGGCGATGCGTGGCGTCGACTTCAAGAGCCTGTCGCACGATCTCTGCGCGGCGCTGGAGCAGAGCATCGCACAGTCGGAGAATGTCAGCCTCTCGATCATTCCGGATGTCGAGCGCATCTATGTCGGGCAGGACACCGCGGTCCCCCTGGCGTTCCTGATCACCGAGCTGGTGACCGCCGCCTCGCGCCTCGACGGCAGCGTGATGACGATCCAGATCTCGGCCCGCGCCCACGGCGACCGCGCGACGATGTGCATCGAGGCGCACAGTTTCCGCGACGTCGACCCGTTCGCCCCCGGCAGCGCCGATCCCTCCGCCCGGATCGTCCAGGGCATGGCGCGGCAGATGCGGAGCGCCCTGACTCACGATCCGCGAAAGGGCACTTACGCGATCGACTTCCCCGTCGCGCCTCCGGCCGGCGCGGCGTCGCCGAAAGGGTAAGACCGCGTTCGCGAATTTTATTTGAAAAAAATTGGAACCCGAGCCCGCATCGATGGTTCATGTCGTCGGATAGTGATCTTTGCCCCCCGCTCTTGCTATCCATCCGAGCCCGGAAGCGTCCACCCCCCGAACGCTTCCGGGCTCATTCTATGTCCGGGGCAGATCATTCATCGCATAAGAGGTTTCGCATCCGGAACCTTCCCGCCGCACCAGCGGTTGAGGCTTCGGGTTCAGCACCACCAAAGGAGTATCTCATGGTTCGCAAGATCGTAACCGTCGCCGCCATCGTCAGCGGCCTCGCGCTCACCGCCTGCAACACCGTCGAGGGCGCCGGCAAGGACGTCAGCTCGGTCGGCAAGACCGTTGCAAAGACGGCCGACGGCGCCAAGTAAGCGTAAGCGTTCAAGGAAAAGGGCGTCGTCCTCGCGGACGGCGCCCTTTTCTCTGCCGGTGTTCGCGCAAGCACCTAACCGGCCATGTCCTCCTTGATACGATCGACCCACTCGCGCCCGACGTCCCCGCCCCACAGCAGCCAGGCGATGTAGCCGGCCGACGGGTCGGACTCGTCGCCCCACACCTTCGTCTTCGCCTGCTTATCGACCTCGTGCCGGGCGAAATAGGCGGAGATCGTGCGGATGTCCTTGGGGCTCAGCGCCTCGCGCCGCGACAATTGCCCGGCGCGCGCCACGCCGACGTGGGTGCCGCCCCGCCCGAACTTCGCACGCAGCGTCAGGCCCCTGGCGGCCGCCGCGGCCATCGCGGCGGGCGGCTTCAGCTCGATGGCGCTTCGTCCGGGATGACGGCGGGGAGCGCGGGAACCGCCTTGGCGCGCTTGCGCTCGGTGAACCAGATGCCGATCAGCGCCGCTTCGTAGAGCAGGATCAGCGGGATCGCGAGGAGGAGCTGCGACATAACGTCGGGCGGCGTCAGCACCGCCGCGATGATCGTCGCGCCGACGATCGCATAGCGCCGTCCGCCGACGAGCTGCGCCCGGGTGACGATCCCCGCGCGCTCCAGCAGCATCAGCAGGATCGGCAGCAGGAAGGACACGCCGAACGCGATGATGAACTGCATCACCGTCGATAGATATTCGGCGATAGACGGCAGCGCGTCGATCTTCAGGTCGGTGGTGTTCTGCTGGTAGCCAAGCAGGAAGCGGAAGGCCATCGGCATCACGACGTAATAGGCAAGCGCCGCGCCCATCGTGAACAGCACCGGGGTCGCCAGCAGGAAAGGCAGGAACGCCCGTTTTTCCTGCTTGTAGAGACCCGGCGCGACAAACAGCCAGATCTGGTTGGCGATCACCGGAAAGGCGATCAGGAACGCCGCGAACAGCGCCACCTTAATGTTGGTGAAGAACGCCTCGTACAGCTTGGTGTAGATCAGCGGCTTGTCGTTCCCGGCGGCGTCCAGATAGGGCTGTGCGAGGAAGCGGAAAATCGCCTTGGAATAGTAAAAGGCGATGCCGAACGCCACGGCGAGCGCCAGCACGCAATAGATCAGGCGGCGCCTGAGCTCGATCAGATGGTCGAGCAAGGGCGCCTTGCTGTCCTCGACCTCGCTCATGGCTTGTCCGGCGTCAGGTGGGGCGCGGGGATCGCCGGCGGCTCAGGCAGATGCGTAGCGACGCCCGGCGGGTCGAAGCTCGCGGGCGCGGCAAGCGCCGCGTCCTGCGCCGCAAACAGCGCCGCGCGCTGCTCGGGAGTCGCCGCGTCGGCATGGTCGGCGGCACGCTCGGGATCGGTGAGTGACGGCGTCGCCTTCATGATCTCGGCGTTCTGCGCCGCCCACTGCTTGCTCATCTCCTCAAGCTCGGACTCGCGGATCATCGTGTCGATGCCGGTGCGGAAGTGCCGCGCCATGCCGCGCGCCTTGCCGACCCACTGGCCGACCTGGCGCAGCACGCGCGGAAGATCCTTCGGCCCGATGACGACAAGCGCCACGATGCCGATCAGCAGGAACTCCGAATACCCGATGTCGAACATGAGGGGCGGCTACGGCAGCGTCGTGTCTTTGGGCGCGGCGACCAGGGTATCGGACGCGGTCGCGACCGGCGGCTCCATCGGCTGGAGCGGCGCCTGAGCCACCTGGAGCGGCGGCTGCGGCTGGGCCGGCGGGGTATAGGCCGTCGTCGTCGGCTCGTCGGCCATGCCCTGCTTGAAACTCTTTATGCCCTTGGCGAGATCGCCCATCATGTCCGAGATCCGGCCCTTGCCGAACAGCAGCATGATGACCAGCGCCACGATCACCCAATGCCAGATGCTCATCGAACCCATGACGGGTCTCCTTCTTGGTCTCGCTTGCCGAGGTAAGGCGCGCGCGGGCGGTTTACTAGCGCGTGGCGGCCCCGGGCGCTAGGTCCGCGTCGTCGCAACCGCTCTGGGCGCTGTCCGGAATCGAACTCTAGGGTGTCCGCAAGCGGACACCCGCCCGGTTGCTCCCTCTTGAGACGAGATGGCCCGGAAGTTGCAGCGGCCCTGGCGCGACGTGGGTCGCCGTCAGGGAGAAATCGAAAATGAACGGGTATCACATCATATCGCGCAGCGTGTTCCGTCGCGCTGCCGCCGTCGCCTTGATGGCGCTCTCCGGCGTCTCGGCACTCGCCCTGCCGTCGGCAACCGCGCGCGGGGCGGAGGTCGCCGATCGCGACGGCTACGTCCTGCTCACCTCGTCACGCGGCCACGACGCCGTAATGAGCGGAACGACCGAGGATCTCCGCCGCGCAAGAGCGCTGCGCACCGCTGGCGGAGCGCTGCTTTACGTCCGGCAAGGCGGCCACGCCTATGTTGTTCGCGACCCCGCCTTGCTTGCCCAGGCTAAGTCGTTCTTCGAGCCGCAGGAGGTGATCGGCGGGCGGCAGGCCGAGCTCGGTTTGCGGCAATCGGCGCTCGGGTCGCGCCAGAGCGCGCTAGGCGCGCAACAAGCCCGGCTTGGCGCCCAGCAGGCCGGCGTGTCGGGGCAGCGTGCCGACGACCTTGGCCGCCAGCAAGACGCCCTCGGTCGCCAGCAGGGCGAGCTGGGACGTCAGCAGAATTCGCTGGGCCGGCAACAGGATACGCTCGGCCGCGAGCAGGATCGGCTGGCGCGCGAGGCGGAGGCCAAGCTCCACGCGCTCTTCGACAACGCCTTGCGGCAGGGGGTGGCGCAGCGTGTCGAATAACTCGTGGCAAAGTCCTTAGTCTTCGTCGGAAAGCTCGGGGAAGAGTTCGGGCTCATCGTCGCTTGCTTCGTCCGGCGCCTCGGTGGGAAACGCCGGCATCGCGGCGTCGATCGGGTCGAGCAGGCCCGCCGCCTTGAGGTCCGCGAGCCCCGGCAGGTCGCGCCGGCTGGCGAGCCCGAAATGCGCGAGGAAGGCGGGCGTCGTCGCGTAGAGCAACGGCCGTCCCGGCGACTCGCGCCGCCCGGCGGGCCGCACCCAGCCCGCCTCCATCAGCACGTCGAGCGTGCCCTTGGAGATGGTGACGCCGCGAATCTCCTCGATCTGCGCGCGCGTCGCGGGCTCGTGATAGGCGACGATCGCGAGCGTCTCGAGCGCCGCGCGGGAGAGCTTGCGCGCCTCGTCGCGCTCGCGGCGCAGGATGTGGCTCAGGTCGGCGGCGGTCTGGAACAGCCACCGCCCGCCGCGCTCGACAAGGGTGACTCCGCGCGCCTCATAGCCCGCCGCCAGCTCGCCCAGCGCCAGCTCAAGCCCCACCTCGCCACGCGGAAGGTAGGCGCCGATCTCCGCCGGGGTCAGCGGTCCCTCGGCGGCGAACAGGATCGCCTCGACCATGCGGATCGTCTCGGGATCGCTCATGCGCGCCGCCTCAGCCGCAGCGTGCCGAACGCCTCGGCCTGCGAAAGGTCGATACTGCCCTGCTTCGCCAGCTCGAGCGCGGCGACGAAGGTGCTGGCGAGCGCCGAGCGGCTGTAGTCCGCGTCCTCGCTCTCGGGCAGGAAACGGCGGAGGTCGGTCCAGTCGATCGCAATCCCCAGCATCGCTTCCAGCCGCTCGATCGCCTCGTCCAGCGCCAGCACGGGCCGCCGGCTGATCGCATAGACCTGCGTCTCGCTCCGCGCCCTGATGTCGCCATAGGCCTTGAGCAGCTCGTAGAGCGACACCTCGATCGCCGAGGACTGGACGGTCCGCAAGCCTTCGGGCGCCCCCCTCGCCATCACGTCCCGCCCCAGACGGTCGCGCGCCATGAGGCGGGCCGCCGCCTCGCGCATCGCGTCGAGCCGCTGGAGCTGCATCTGCAGCCGCAGCGCCAGCTCCTCCGCGGACGGCTCGTCCTGCGCTTCCTTGGGGAGGAGCAGCGCCGACTTGAGGTAGGTCAGCCACGCCGCCATCACGAGATAGTCGGCGGCGAGCTCCAGCCGCAGGCTCTTGGCCTTGTTGACGAACACCAGATACTGATCGACGAGCGCGAGGATCGAGATTTTCGCTAGATCGACCTTCTGCCCGCGCGCCAGCTCCAGCAGCAGATCGAGCGGCCCCTCCCACACGCCGAGCGCGAGGGTGAGCGTCTCCTCCTCGGGAGTTGCCCTGACGGGCAGTTCGAAGGTGTCCAAACTCATAAAATCCCCTCCCCTTGAGGGGAGGGGTTGGGGTGGGGTGCACCGCCGGGCGAGATGCTCAGCATCATTGCCCCGCGTTTCTCCCCACCCCTACCCCTCCCCGCTGGGGAGGGGATTTCGGAAGAAGGGAAAAGCCTCACGCCACCGCCAGCAGCGCGTCGCGCTTGGCCATCAGCGCGGCGAGGTCGCCCGGGGTGCCGCCCGCCGCCCACGCCATCGCGCGCTCCAGCCGGGCGGCGCCCACGTCGCTGATCGACGATACCGCCTTCACGACCTCGGCCATCTCCTCGAAGACGCCCGAGCAGTGCAGCGCGATATCGCAGCCCGCGTCGAGCACCCCCGCCGCACGCTCGGCGAACGAGCCCTTCAGCGCCTGCATGCCGAGATCGTCGGACATCAGCAGCCCGTCGAACCCGATCTCGCCGCGGATGATGTCGGCGATCACCTTGGCGGAGAGCGAGGCGCAATTGTCGGGGTCGAGCGCGGTGTAGACGACGTGCGCGGTCATCGCCATCGGCGCGTCCTTGAGCTTCCTGAACGGCGCGATGTCGATGTCGAGCTCCTCGCGCGACGCGGTCACCACCGGCAGCTCGACATGGCTGTCCGCCGCCGCCCGACCATGCCCCGGCACATGCTTGACGACGCCGACAACGCCGCCCGCCTGCAGCCCTTTCAGCGTCGCGTCGCCCAGCGCCGCCACGCGCATCGGCTCGGTGCCGTAGGCGCGGTCGCCGATGATGTCGTGCGCGCCCGGCACCGGCACGTCCAGTACCGGCAGGCAATCGACGTTGATGCCGAGACCTCTCAGCATCGCCGCCAGCGCCATCGCGTTGAGCCGCGCCGCCTCCAGCCCGGACAGCGGCGCGGCCTCGTAGAGACGCCCGAAAGCCGCGCCGTTGGGAAACAGCGGCCAGTTCGGCGCCGCCAGCCGCGCGACGCGGCCGCCCTCCTGGTCGATCAGGATCGGAACGTCGTCGCGCCCCGACAAGTCCCGCAGCGAATCCGTCAGCGCCCGCACCTGCTCGGGATCGGCGACGTTGCGCTTGAACAAGATGTAGCCCGCCGGCTCGGCCTCGCGGAACAGCCCGCGCTCGGCGTCGGTCAGCGCGAGGCCCGAGAGCCCCAGAAACAGCGGCGTCATGACTTTACTCCGTAACCTGGCACTGGTCGCCCGCCACCCGCATGCGCGCGCAGAGGTTGTCCGCCTTCTCGCGCGATTCGACGCCCGTCGCGCGCAGGCGATAGAGCGCCCCGCCCTCCTCGCGGTCGATCTTGGCGATCGATTTGGAGAGCCCGGCGAGATAGCTGAACCGCCCGGAGAAACGCTTCCACGCCTCCTCCGCCTTGGCGTTCGAGGAAAAGGCGCCGAGCTGCAGCGCGAAGCTGCCGCCGCCACTGCTCGGCAGCGCCGTCTTGGGCGTTACGTCGTCCAGCACGTCGGCGAGCCGGTTCTTGCTTGGCTTCGGCGTCTCCACGACCTTCGGTTTGTCAGCGGGCTTCGGCTCGGGCTTCTTCACCACCGGCAGCTCGGGCTTCTTGACCAATGCCGAGGTCTCGGGCGGTCGCGGCGGCGCGGGCGGCGTTACCACCGCCGGCTGGATCGTCTCGCCGGGCGCCGCCTGCGGCGCGGTGCGAACCGGCGTACGCGCGACCGGCCGCGCCATCGGCTCCTCGGGCATCTGGTCGAGCGCGATATCGCCCTCGGGGTCGACTCCGCCCGCCGCCTCGTAGGTCGTCTGGTCGATGCCCTCGACGTTCATGCCCCCGGCGTTGGCGGGCCGCGTCTTGAACGGCGTGTCGGGCGCGCGGATCAGCGGCACCTCGCCGATGAAGCCGCCATCGACATCCTCGCCCTGGCCGGGCTTGGCGATCACCGCATAGACCAGCGCTGCGACGAGCAGGAGAAGCGCGCCGAGCAGGATCAGGACAATCTTGAAGCGCCGCCCGGAGACATAGGTCTCGCGCCCGTCGGGCTCGGCCGAAGCCAGCCATGGTGCCTCTTCATCGTCCCCCCGCAACGCCACTTCAGCGCATCTCCTCGACGGGTGTCACTCCCATGATCGAAAGCCCGTTCCGCACAACCTGCCCCAGCCCGCGCGCCAGCGCCAGACGCGACGCGGTCAGCACCGGATCCTCGGCGACCAGGAAGCGCCGCTCGGGCGCGTCGTTGCCGCGGTTCCATAGCGAATGGAACGCCGCCGCCAGGTCGCCGAGGAAGAAGGCGATGCGGTGCGGCTCGTGGCTCGCCGCCGCCGCCTCGACCGTCCGCGGCCACTGCGCCATCAGCCGCACCAGCCCCAGCTCCTCGTCGTCCAGCCGCGCGAAATCGGGCGCCGACACGTCGATCCCCGCCTCCGCCGCCCGCCGCGCCAGCGAATGCACGCGCGCGTGCGCATATTGGACGTAGAACACCGGATTGTCCTTCGATTGCTCCACCACCTTGGCGAAATCGAAGTCCATCTGCGCGTCGGCCTTGCGGGTCAGCATGGTGAAGCGGACGACGTCCTTGCCGACCTCGTTCACCACATCGGCCAGCGTGACGAAATTGCCCGACCGCTTGGACATCTTGACCGGCTCGCCCGCCCGCAGGAGCCTGACCATCTGCACCAGCTTGACGTCGAAAGGCGTCCTGCCTTCGGTCAGCGCCGCGACCGCCGCCTTGATGCGCTTAACCGTGCCGGCGTGATCGGCGCCCCAGATGTCGATCAGGACGTCGGCGCTCTCCGCCTTCTGGAAGTGGTAGGCGAGGTCGGCGCCGAAATAGGTCCAGCCGCCGTTCGACTTCCTGATGGGCCGGTCCTGATCGTCGCCGAACCGCGTCGACCGGAACAGGGGCAGCTCGACGGGCTCCCAGTCCTCGGGCGTCTCGCCCTTCGGCGCTTCGAGCACACCGTCATAGACGAGGTCGCGCGCCCGCAGCCACGCCTCGGCCGTCTCCGGCTTGCCCGCCGCCTGCAGCGCGGCCTCGGACGAAAACACGTCGTGATGGATGCCGAGCAACGCGAGATCGGCCCTGATCATTTCGATCATCGCAGCCACCGCCCGCGTGCGGAACGCGACAAGCCACTCGCTTTCCGGCGCTTTGACGAACTGGCTGCCGAACTCGCTGGCCAGCGATTGGCCTACCGGCTTCAGATAATCGCCGGGATAGAACCCTTCCGGAATCTCGCCGATGTCCTCGCCCAGCGCCTCGCGGTAGCGCAGGTGCGCGGAGCGCGCGAGCGTATCGACCTGCCCGCCGGCATCGTTGACATAATATTCGCGAGTCACCGCGTAACCGGCATGCTCCAGCAAGGCCGCCAGCGCATCGCCGACCACCGCACCCCGGCAATGCCCCATATGCATCGGCCCCGTCGGGTTGGCCGAGACATATTCGACGTTGACCCGCTTGCCCTGCCCCGCCGACGACTGCCCGTAGGCCTCGCCCTCGTCCAGGATCGTCGCAAGCTCGTCGCGCCACACGCCGGGTGCCAGCCGCAGGTTGATGAACCCCGGCCCCGCGATCTCGACCGAGGTGACCTCGGCGAGCTGCTCCAGCTTCGGCCCGATCAGCGCGGCGAGCGTACGCGGGTTGGTCCCCGCGGTCTTCGCCAGCACCATCGCGGCGTTGGTCGAAAGGTCGCCATGGCTGGTGTCGCGCGGCGGCTCGACCGTGACGTGACGCCGGTCCAGCCCGCGCGGCAGCGCCCCTTCAGCCTCCAGCGCATCGAGCGCGGCGTCGAGATGGGCGGCGAAACGGGCGTAGAGCGTCGGCAAGGGATTTCTCGTCAGTTAATCGCGAGGCCCGCCTCTACTCAATCCCCGCCCACTCGTCATGCCGATTTAGAACACTCTCGCGGAGCGCTAGGGCAGATAACTGAACAGCGGCAAGTCGCTCCGGGTCTGCGGCACGACATCGATTTCTTCCTCGGGGAATTTGATCGGCCCGATATTCCGCTCATGGAAACGAACCGCGTAGCGGTCGGTCATTCCCGCGATGAAATCGGCGACGTGGCGCGCGAACTGCGGCTCTCCCACCGGCGCGGACGCGCCCCACTGGTCGGGCAAGCCGCCGACGCTGTGGAGATGATCGAACAGCCCCGCCACCACCTCCCTGGCCGGCTCGCGGACGCGCAGGTTCATCGGGTGGTAGTACATGTTCTGCCGAAGGAAGCGCTTCAGCTCCTTTTCGCACGCCGCCATCGGATCGGAGAAGGCGATCAGCGTCTTCCCCGCATCGCGCACCGCCTCGACCGAACCAGGGTTCGCGGCCTCGATCCGCCGCGTCGATTCCTTCATCAGGTCGCTAACCATCCGGCCGATCATGTGACGCACCAGCTCGGCCGGCATGCGCTCGCGCCGGCCGTTCGGGTGCAGTTCGTTCACCGCCTTCCAGCATTCGGCGACGAACGGCACCTCCAGCGCCGCGTCGAGCGTGAACAGCCCGGCGCGGAGGCCATCGTCGAGGTCGTGGTTATCGTAGGCGATGTCGTCGGCGAGCGCCGCGACCTGCGCCTCGAGGCTGGAATAGCTCGTCAGATCCAGCGGATAGTCCGCGTCGATCTCAGCCAGCGCCCAGCTCGGCTGGTAGACGGGTCCATTATGCTTGGCCAGGCCCTCCAGCGTCTCCCACGTCAGGTTAAGCCCGTCAAAGTCGGCGTAGCGCTGCTCCATGCGGGTGACGATGCGCAGCGTGTGCGCATTATGATCAAAGCCGCCCCACGGCTCCATCTTCGCGGTCAGCACGTCCTCGCCGACATGCCCGAACGGCGGGTGGCCCAGGTCGTGCGCCAGGCACAGCACCTCGGTCAGATCCTCGTGCAGCCCCAGCCTCCGTCCGATCACCCGGCCGATCTGCGCGACCTCCAGGCTGTGCGTCAGCCGCGTCCGGAAATGGTCGCCGTCGGGCGACACGAACACCTGCGTCTTGTGCTTCAGCCGGCGGAACGCCGTCGCATGGATCACCCGGTCCCGGTCGCGCTGGAACGGGTCGCGCGAGGCGCTTTCGGACTGCACGTGCTGCCGCCCGCGCGACCGCGCGGGATCGGAGGCATAAGGCGCAAGGGTCATTTCAGCTCTCCGGAAACCTCGACGCCCGCGGCCGTCGTTACCGGAAAACCGCCGAGACCCCGCGCCTTCAAACGCAGCACCGCCGCATTCGCCGCCGCGCGCGTCGCGAACGGCCCGATCAGCAGCTTGTTGCCCGCTGGCGTATGTAGAACCATGGGTTCGCGCAGGTCGGCAAGGCCCTTGCCCGCCTTGACGATCTCCGCCCAGCCACCGGCGAGCCGCGTTGCGTCGCTAACGTTGGCGACTTGCACCCACAGCCGGCTCGGCGATGACTTGGGGGCGGGCACTGTAGCCGCGAGCGGCGCTATCGGCGCGATCGGCCTCGTCTTGACCACCGGCGCCTGCCCGCCGGGCAGCCGTCCGAACAGCGCCGCCATCGTCTTGTCGCGCGCCGGCAGGCCGGGCAGCGCCGCGAAGAAGCTGGACATGGCGCGCGCCTGGTCGGGCGTCAGGATCGCCGCCGCGATCTCGTCGGCGGTCGCGGGATCGCCGGTCAGCGCATAGACCATCGCCATGGTCTGGCGCAGCGGCACGGACTTACTGCCGTCGGCCTCGAAGCGCCGCAGCACCTGCAGCGCCGCCGGGCGGCTTCCCGACACCGCGAGCGACAGCGACAGCCGTCGTGCCGCCTCGATGTCCTCCGGACGGCTCGCCAGAACGCCGGCATAGGCGACCTGCGCCGAGCGGAAGTCGCCGAGCAGGTCGTAGGCCACCCCCCGCTGCGTGCCGATCCGCTCCTTCGACGCGCCCAGCGCCTCGGCCCGCGCCAGCGCGGTCAGCGCATCGGCGGGCTGCAGCCGCAGCACCAGCGCGGTGCCAAGCCCGAGGTGCGCGAGCGCGCTCGCCGGCTCGGCGCGCGTCCACCCCGAATAATAAGCGAAGGCGTCCGCCCCATCACCGCGCCGCAGCGCGTTCTCGCCCGCGGCGGTCAACGCGGGAATGTTGGCGGGGTCGGCGGCGAGCGCCAGGTCGTAGAACGCCATCGCCTGGCGCGTATCGCCCTGCGCGTCCCTCTCCCGCCCCATCTGAACCAGCCGCGCCGGATCGCGAAGCGCCGCGACGCCGCGCTCGGGCGACGCCGCCAGCGCCGCGCTGGCCAGCAGCGCCAGCGTCAACGCGGCAAGCCTCATCGTCATGCGCGCACCCTCGCGTCGGCGCGCCGCACGGTCAAGCGTCAGAACAGTCCGCCGCCCAGCATCAGCCGCACCACGCCGACGGCGATGACCACGAGGTTCAGGTTACGGCCCGATTTCGAGCCCGAGAGCGCGCCGAACGCAAGACCGACGACCGCCACCGGGATGATGAACCAGTTCGCCCAGCCGACGAACGGCAGGAAGGCGACCAGCGCCAAGCATAGCGCGACCGCGCCGATCAGCAGGGAGACGAGGTTTAACATGCCGCGCAAATTGGTGCTTGGGCCGGCTCGTGACAATCCCCTCTCCTGGTCGAGGAGAGGGGACTTGTTCGCTAGTCGTTGACCTGCCGCTTGAAGAAGCGCGGGATTTCGAGCGGGTCCTGCGCGGCTTCGGGCTCATAGGCCGGCGACGCGAGTGTCGCCACCGGCTCGGCCTTCGCCTTCGGCGCACCACGACCCATCGTGATCATCCGCTCGAACAGCGTCAGGGGCCGCTCTTCCTCGGCATGCTGCTCCTCGCGCATCGAGACCGGCGCCGGCTCATAGGCCGGCGGGGCGGCGACGACCGGCTCCGGCCGCATCGGCGTGACGTTGGCGGGTGCCTCCTCGATCTCGTCGGCCATGTCGAGGTCGAGAACGTCGAGCTCTTCGGTCTCCATCACCGGCTCCTCGGCCTCGATCATCACGGGCTCGGGAGCGGGTTCCTCGATCGGCTCGATCGCGGCGGGCATCGGCATTGGCCTGGCGGCCGGCGCGAAGCCGTTGGCGATGTTGCCGAAGCTCATCGCCGGGCGCGACGGCAGCGACACGGTCTTGGCGGCGGCGTCGATGCCGGTCGCGACGACCGAGACACGCATGCGCCCCTCGAGATCGGCGTTGAACGCCGAGCCGACGATGATGTTGGCGTCGGGATCGACCATCTCGCGGATGTGGTTCGCCGCCTCGTCAACTTCCATCAGGCGGAGGTCGTCGCCGCCGGTGATGTTGATGATGACGCCCTTGGCGCCGCGCATCGAGACTTCGTCGAGCAGCGGGTTGGCGATCGCCTTCTCCGCCGCCTCGATCGCCCGGTTGTCGCCCGCGGCCTCGCCCGTGCCCATCATCGCCTTGCCCATTTCGGACATGACGGTGCGGATGTCGGCGAAGTCGAGGTTGATCAGGCCCGGCATGATCATCAGGTCGGTGATGCCACGCACGCCCTGGTGCAGCACCTGGTCCGCCATCGAGAACGCTTCCTTGAAGGTCGTGTTCGCGTTGGCGATCAGGAACAGGTTCTGGTTCGGAATGATGATGAGCGTATCGACGACCTTCTGCAGCTCGTTGATGCCCTCTTCCGCAGCGCGCATCCGGCGCTGGCCCTCGAACGAGAACGGCTTGGTGACGACGCCGACCGTCAGGATACCGCGCTCGCGCGCCGCGCGGGCGACGACGGGGGCCGCGCCGGTTCCGGTGCCGCCGCCCATGCCGGCGGTGATGAAGCACATGTGGCTGCCGTCGAGCGCGCTTTCGAGCTGGTCGATCGTCTCCTCGGCCGCCGCACGGCCGATCTCGGGACGGGCGCCGGCGCCGAGACCCTGCGTGATCTTCAGGCCGAGCTGGATGCGCGTCTCGGCGCTTGCATGCGCCAGCGCCTGGGCGTCGGTGTTGCAGACGACGAAATCGACGCCCTTCAGACCGCTCGCCACCATGTTGTTGACCGCGTTGCCACCCGCGCCGCCGACGCCGATGACGGTGATGCGAGGCTTCAGCTCGGTGAGTTCCGGCCGCTTCAGTTCCAGGCTCATGTCTTCCTCCTTGAAGGGCGCGCGGCCCCATTCCCCGTGTGTTTAGATACTTGCTCTCAGCAGTGTGATCATTCGCTGCAATCGTCCGCCGCCGCCGGTCCCGGTGGCGCGGAGCGCGACCGGCGTTGCGACGTTCATGATGTCCTCGATTCCCGACCCGGCGTAGAGCGCGAGGCCCGCCAGGGTCGAGAAGGCACAGCCCGACTGCGCCTCGGGAAGGCCGATCAGCCCGCGCGGACGGCCGAGCCGCACCGAGCGCCCCAGCAGCCCCTGCGCGAAGTCGGCGATCGACTTCAGCTCGGCGCCGCCGCCGGTCAGCACGACCTGCCGGCCCATCGGCCCGACGAAGCCCATCTCGGCCAGCCGCTCGCCGACCTCGCCGAACAGCAGGTCGAGGCGCTGGCGGATGACCGAGATCAACTGCGCGCGCGTGCAGCGCGTCGGCTCCACGCCGTCGTCGTCGCTGATCGGCACGACCTCGATCATGTCGTGGTTGTCCTTCGGCGATGTGGTCGCCGAGCCGTAGAAGGTCTTCATCCGCTCGGCATGCACCCGGCGGGTCGAGAAGGCGGAGGCGATGTCGTCGGTGATGTCGGACGAGCCCATCGCGATCGAGGCGAGGCCGACGAGCATCCCCCGCGCGTGGACCGCGACGTTGGTCACCCCCGCGCCGATCTCGACCAGCGCAACGCCGAGCTCGCGCTCTTCCGGCGCCAGGCAGGCGAGGCCCGCCGCGACCGGGGAGGCGACGATCGTCTCGACGCCCAAATGCGCGTTCCGGACGGACACGTCGAGGTTGCGGATGGGCGGCGTGTCGGCGGTGATCAGGTGGATGTCGACGCCCAGGCGGTCGGCGTGGAAGCCGAGCGGGTTGGTCACCGGCGTCGTACCGTCGATCATATAGAGCGCCGGCTGCGCGTGGAGGATCGTGCGGTGACCGGGGTTGAGCCGCGCCCGGCCTTCCCCCTGCACATGCTCGATGTCGGCGCGCTCGATGCGGTGGCCCGCGATATCGACCTCGACGCTCACGGTGTCGCTGTCGAGGCCGCCGGCGGAGATGTTGACAAAAACGGTCTCGGCCTGGATTCCGGCGTTGCGCTCGGCCTGGTCCATCGCCGCGCGGATCGCGGTCTCGGTCAGCGCCATGTCGGCGATCAGGCCCTGGCGGACACCCTGGCAGACGCGCTGGCCGACGCCGATGACGCGCGGGCTACCGTCGCCGCCGATCATCGCGATCAGCGCCGCCACCTTGGACGACCCGACATCAAGCGCCGCAACGACGCGATCCCCACGCGAACTCATTGCGCCAACTCCCTCATATTTCGGTCCCTGTATAGGGCAAAGCCTGCACGCCCGGCTCGCCCGAGACGCGAACGGTCATCCGGTCGGGCAGCCGCATGTCGAAGCGCGCGAAGCCGCGCCCCAGGAGGCCGTTCGCCTCCTCCATCTTCCTGAACGCGGCGAGCGCATGGCCCGCTCTGTCATAGCCCTCGGGCAGCGCGAGCGTCTCGCCCGACTTGAAGCGGATGTCCCAGCGCCGCGAGCCGATCCACGTCGCGCTGTCGAGGCGCTGGCGGACGTCCGGATAGGTCGCGAGCAGCGCCATCAGCGGGTGCGCCTCAAGATTCGCCTGCGGCCCGACGATCAGCGGCAAGGAGGCGAAGCGCTCCAGCCCCTTGGTTTCCAAGACGACGCCGTCGCGGTCGATCACCCTCAGCTTGTGGCGATACTGCCAGAGCGCCATCGGCTGGCGTTCCACGACCGCGACGACGAGCGTGTCCGGCAGCTTGCGCGACACGCTGGCGTCGGCAACCCACGGCAGCGCCTTCAGCCGCGCGCGGATGTCGTCGAGGCTGACGAGAAGCATCGAATCGGTCGGCCCTTCGACGGCGGCGGCATAGACCGCCATCCGCGACACATGCTTGATGCCGCTGACCTCGACATGACGCACCTCGAAGCCCGAGTTCGCCGCGGTGCGCGCCGTCTCGAACCACAGACCCTGCGGGATGCCGGCGAGCCACAGGCCGACGCCCGCGCCGATCACCGCCAATGACAGAACCACGCCGCCGACAAGCCGGCGAAGGCGCCGCGGCCCGACCGGCACGCGCACCTTGGCCTCGGCCGGCGCGCGGCGCTTCGGCGCAGCCCGCTTCTGCGGCTTGGGCACCTGGCCCCGCTTTAAGGCGATCCGCTCGCTCATGCGGCGCTCGCCAGCAGGCGGCCGACCAGCGTGTCGTAGTCCATCCCGCGATAGCGCGCCTGCTCGGGCACCAGGCTGAGCGGCGTCATCCCCGGCTGGGTATTGACCTCCAGCAGATACAGCCCGGCAACGCCCTCCCGGTCGTCGAACCGGAAGTCGGAGCGGGAGGCGCCCCGGCAGCCGAGCACCCGGTGCGCCTTAGCCGCCATCGCCATCGCCTCGGCGGCAACATCGGCGGCGATGTTCGCCGGGCATTCGTGGACCGTCAGTCCATCGGTGTACTTGGCGTCATAATCGTAGAAGCCGCTCTTGGTCGTCAGTTCGGTCACCGCCAGCGGCTCGCCGTCGAGCACGGCGACAGTCAATTCCTTGCCCGCGATGAACGGCTCTGCGAGCAGCGTCTCGAACTCCGCCCACGGCCCCGCCGCGTCGCGCGCGATCGGGTTGCCGTAGTTGCTCGCGTCGGTGACGATCGCGACGCCGACCGACGAGCCCTCGTTGACCGGCTTCAGCACATAGGGGCGCGGCAGCGGGTCGCCGTCGTGGACCGAACGGGCATCGACCACCCGGCCGCCCGGCATGCGGATCCCCGCCTCGGCCAGCACCTTCTTGGTCAGTTCCTTGTCGATCGCGATCACTGACGTCTCAAGCCCCGAATGCGTGTAGGGAATGCCCATCAGGTCCAGCATGCCCTGCACGGTCCCATCCTCCCCGGGGGTGCCATGCAGCGCATTGAACACCACGTCGGGCTTCACTCCCAGCAGCCTGGCGGCGATATCGCGCCCCATGTCGATCTCGGTGACTTCGTGGCCGAGACGCCGCAACGCCGCCGCGATTCCCCGGCCGGAGGTCAGCGAAACCTCGCGCTCCGACGACCAGCCGCCCATCAGGACTGCGACATGGGTCATGGTTTGCCCACCCGCTGGATTTCCCACTCCAGCTCGACGCCGCTGTTCGCCTTGACGCGCGTACGGACTTCCTCGCCGAGCTTTTCGATGTCGGCGCTCGTTGCGCCGCCGGTGTTGAGCAGGAAGTTGGTATGCTTCTCGCTGACCTGCGCGCCGCCGACGCGGAGGCCGCGGCAGCCGGCGGCATCGACCAGCGCCCAAGCTTTGCCGCTTGGCGGGTTCTTGAAGGTCGAGCCGCCGGTGCGCGAGCGCAGCGGCTGGCTCGCCTCGCGCTCGGCGGCGATGCGGTCCATCTCGGCGCCGATCGCGGCCTTGTCGCCCGGCGTGCCGCGGAACAGCGCCTCGACAACGATGTCGCCGTCGGAGAGGGTCGAATGGCGGTAGGTGAAATCGAACGCCGCGGCGGGAAGCGTCTTCACCTCGCCCCGGCGCGTCACGACCGTCGCCTCGACCAGGATGTCGGCGACCTCGCGCCCGTAAGCGCCGGCGTTCATCCGCACCGCGCCGCCGACCGTGCCTGGAATGCCGCGGAGGAACTCGAGCCCCGCAAGGCCCGCGTCGCGCGCGCCGCTCGCGACGGTGATCCCCATTGCCGCCGCACCCGCGCGAACCAACTCGCCCTCGATCGACACGCCCGCAAAGCTCTTCGGCAGACGAATGACGACGCCATCGACGCCGCCGTCGCGAACGATCAGGTTCGATCCCACGCCGACCGCCATCACCGGCATGTCGGCATCCAGGTCGGCCAGGAACGCCGTGAGATCCGCGACATCCTTCGGGCGCACGAGCCATTCGGCCCCGCCGCCGGTCCTGAACCAGATGAAGTCGGCCAGGCTGGCGTTCGCCTCGACGCTCCCCCGGAGCGCGGGGATGCCGTGGGCCTCGATGATCTCGGCCGCCATCACGCCGCCCGCTCCTTGCCGATCGCATCGGCAAGGCCCGCCGCCCACTTGGTGATGTCGCCCGCGCCGAGGCAGACCACCATGTCGTCAGGCTTCGCGACCTCGGCCAGCGCCACGGCCAGATCGTCCGCCCCGTCGATCGTCGCCACGAACCTATGCCCGGAGCGCCGCATCGCGCCCGCCAGCGACTCCGCCGAAACGCCGTCGATCGGCTGCTCGCCGGCCGCGTACACCGGCGCGACATAGACCATGTCGGCATCGTTGAACGCCTGCGCGAAGTCGGTCATCAGGTCGCGGAGGCGCGTGTAGCGGTGCGGCTGGACGACCGCGATCACCCGGCCCTGAGCGCCCTCGCGCGCCGCCGCCAGCACCGCCTTGATCTCGACCGGATGGTGGCCGTAGTCATCGATGATCGACACGCCGGCGACTTCGCCGACCTTGGTGAAGCGCCGCTTCACCCCGCCGAAGTTCGAAAAGCCGCTGCGGATCGCCTCGTCCGAAATGCCTAGCTGGACCGCGACCGCGACCGCCGCCAGCGCGTTCTGGACGTTGTGCCGGCCGGGCATCGGAAGCATCAGATCCTCGATCCGCCGCTCCTCGCCGTTCCGCCCGCGCACCGTCACCGCGAAACGGTTGCCGCCCGGGACCGGGGTCACCTCGTCGCCGCGCACGTCGGCCTGGCCTGAGAAACCGTAGGTGACGATCCGCCGGTCCTGAACGCGCGGCAGGATCGCCTGCACCTCGGGATGGTCGAGGCAGAGGATCGCCGCGCCATAGAAGGGCGTGTGCTCGACGAACTGGACGAAGGCGTCCTTCACCTTGTCGAAATCGCCGTAGTGATCGAGATGCTCGGGATCGATATTGGTGACGACGCCGATCGTCCCGCCCAGCCGCAGGAAGCTGCCATCGCTCTCGTCGGCCTCGACCACCATCCACTCGCCGGCGCCGACGCGCGCGTTGGAGCCATAGGTGTTGATGATGCCGCCGTTGACGACGGTCGGGTCCAGCCCGCCCGCGTCGAGCAGCGCCGCGACCATCGAGGTCGTCGTCGTCTTGCCGTGCGTGCCGGCGATGGCGACGCAGGACTTCAGCCGCATCAGCTCGGCGAGCATCTCGGCGCGGCGGACGATCGGAATGCGCCTTTCGATCGCCGCCTCGACCTCGGGATTGCCGCGCTTGATCGCGGTCGAGGTGACGACCACCGCCGCGTCGCCCAAATTCTCAGCCTTGTGCCCGATGGCGACGTCAATGCCCTTGGCGCGCAGCCCCGCGACGACATAGCTCTCGGCGACGTCCGAGCCCTGCACCGTGTAGCCGAGGTTCGCCATCACCTCGGCGATGCCGGACATGCCGATTCCGCCGATCCCGATGAAGTGGATGGTGCCGATATCGTGCGCGAGGCCGGTCATGCCGCCAGCCTTTCGACGAGGTCGGCGAGCCGTGCGCCGGCGTCCGGACGGCCGGCGCTCGCAGCGCCCGCCGCGGCGTCCGACAGGCGCGCCGCCATCGTCTCGATCTCGCGCGACACCCGCTCGGGCGTGAACTCGTTCTGCGTCACCATTACTGCGCCGCCCGCGGCGGCCATCTCCTCGGTATTGTAGACCTGATGATTGTCCATCGCGCTCGGCAGCGGCACGAGGATGGCCGGACGGCCGACGGCGGTCAGCTCGGCGATCGTCGAGGCGCCGGCGCGCGCGATGACGAGGTTCGCCCGCTCGAGCGCGCCCGCCATGTCCTCGATATAGGTCGATAGCATCGCCGCGACGCCGATCGCCGCATAGGCCGCGCGCGCCTGCTCGATGTCCTCGGGACGGCATTGCTGCGTCACCGTCAGGTCGCGGTGCACAGCCTCCGGCAGCAGCGCCACCGCCGCGGGCACGACACGCGACAGGATGCTCGCGCCTTGGCTGCCGCCGATGACAAGAAGGTGTAGCCCGCTCTGCAGCGGCCGTTCCCGCAGCGCGAGAATGTTGTCGCGCACCGGATTGCCGACGAGCGCCGGATCACCGTCCAGCCGCCGCACGTTTTTGTAAGCCGTCGCCACCGCTGCAACGCGCTTCGCCAGCAGGCGATTGACCCGCCCCAGCACCGCATTCTGCTCATGCACCACCGACGGCACCCGCGCCTTCAACGCGCCGAGGATCGCGGGCAGCGTCGGGTAGCCGCCGAAGCCGACCATCGCCGCCGGCTTCTCCGCCCGGCACAGCGCGAAGGACGCCGCGCGTCCGGCGAAGATCGCCTTCAGCGACCGCGCCCACACGATCGGGTTCTTGCCGCCGAGCGAGGCGCTCGGGATGGTATGCTTCGGCACGCCCTCGAACAGCCCGGGATATTTCAGCCCGCGCGCGTCGGTGATCAGCGACACGCTCCAGCCGCGCTTCATCATCTCGCCCGACAGCACGTGCGCGGGAACCATGTGCCCGCCCGTGCCGCCCGCCGCGACGATCAGGTGACGCCTGGCCGTCATGCCGCCGCCCAGCGCTTGGCGTAGGGGCTCGCCTGCAGGAAGCGGTTGCGCCGCGTCAGCGCCAGCAGCAGCCCCATCCCCATCGACAGCGCGAGGAAGGACGAGCCGCCGTGGCTGATGAACGGCAAGGTCATGCCCTTCGACGGCAGCAGGTTGAGGTTCACCGCCATGTTGATCATCGCCTGCGCCCCGAACTGGGTCGCCAGGCCGGCGCTGGCGAGGAAGATGAAGGGATCCTCCTCATCGAGAAGCTGGAGCAGCACGCGCACCACGATCGCCAGGAACAGCACCGCGATCGCGACGCAGGCGATGGCGCCAAACTCCTCTCCGATCACCGAGAAGATATAGTCGGTCTGCGGCTCGGGCAGCTTGAACTTCATCTGGCCCTCGCCCGGCCCGGCGCCGAACAGCCCGCCCGCCTTGAAACAATCGAGCGCGCGGTCGATCTGGTAGGTGTCGCCGCCGCCGGTCACGAACTTGTCGATGCGCGCGGTGACGTGCGGCACGAACAGATAGGCGACCGTCATCCCGCCCAGGCCGACGCCCATCGCGGTCACCAGCGTCGCAATGCTCATGCCGGCGAGGAACGCCTGCGTCAGCCAGACGGCGGTGAATAGCGCGGTCTGGCCGAAGTCGGGCTGCTTGATCAGCAGCACCGCGACGATCAGCAGCAGCGCGAAGGAGACCTGGAGCGACGGCACGGTCTTGTCGTCGTAGCGCGCCGCCAGCAGCCAGGCGGTGGTGACGATGAAGGTGGGCTTGAGGAACTCCGACGGCTGGAACTGGAAGCCGCCGATCGCGAACCATCGCACCGCGCCGTTGACCTCGGAGCCAATGAACGGCACCGCCGCCAGCGCCAGCAGGAAGCCGAGCGTCCCGAGCAGCGCCAGCCGCCGCGCCCAGGCGATCGGCAGCATCGACGTGCCGATCAGCACCGGCAGGCCGGCCGCGACCCACATCACCTGGCGCTTGAAGTAGAACAGGTCGGAGACGTGGACGTTGCCGCCCGACAGGCGGTGCGCCGCGGCGGGGCTGGCGGCGGCGACCGCGATCAGCCCGATGCCGATCAGCAGCAGGACGAGCAGCAGCAGGACCCGATCGATGGTCCAGAACCACCGCCCGATCAATGTCCTGTCTGAACGGCCCAGCGGCGTCATGACGGCAGTTCCCCCACGACCTTGCGAAACGCCTCACCCCGCGCTTCGAAATCGCTGAACTGGTCGTAGCTTGCGCAGGCCGGCGACAACAGAATCACCTCGCCTGGCAGCGCCCGCGATGCGGCCAACCGAGTCGCTTCTGCGACAGTCTGAATCTGTTCCACCGGAACATGCGGCCGCAAAATGTTCGCGAACAGTTCCGAGGCTTCGCCGACCGTATAGGCCGCCTTAACATGCCCAAGATAAGGCAGGCAGGCGTCGAGCTCGGCGGTCTTGTTGCGACCGCCGCAGATCCAGTGAATCACCGGATACGCGCCAAGCGCCGGCGCGGTGGACGTCGGGTTCGTCGCCTTGCTGTCGTTGACGTAGAGTACGCCCTTCTTGGTCGCGATCCGCTCCATGCGGTGCGGCAGGCCGGGGTAGGCGCGAAGCGCTTCTTCGCTTGTCGTTCCTTGGACGCCCAGTAGTGCTGTAGCTGTACAGGCTAGAGCCACGTTTTGCAGATTGTGCGGACCCTGCAATGCCGGCCATTCGTCTTGCCCCGAAAAGCTATCGGGAACAGGAACATAAACGCGGGGCGACCGGGCGAGGTCTTGTGCGATACGCAACGTCGCCTCGTCACTGCCGCCGAGCACGGCAAAACCACGTGGGTTTTGCATCCCAAACAATCGCTCTTTGGACGCGGCGTAGCTTTCAAAGCCATCGTATCGGTCTAGGTGGTCGGGCGTGATATTGGTCAGTATTGCAACATCGCAGGCGAGGCTCTTGGTCAGGTCGAGCTGGAAGCTGGAGAGCTCGAGGACGTAGACGCCGCCTTCTGGAAGCGGGTCCTGGCCAAGGATCGGCAGGCCGATGTTGCCGCCGAGACGGGCGGGGATGCCGGCGGTCTGGACGATGTGGTGGATGAGCGCGGTGGTGGTCGACTTGCCGTTGGTGCCGGTGATGCCGATGACCTTGTGCGGCGGCAGCTCGGGCCGGGCGCGCGCGAACAGCTCGATGTCTCCGATCACCTCGACGCCCGCCGCAGCGGCTCGCCGGACCAGCGGGTGCGTGTTGAGCGGCACGCCGGGCGACACCACGAGCGCGTCGAAGCCTTCCAGCGGCACAGTGTTGAGGTCGGCAAACTCCAAGGAGCCCGTTCGTCCTGAGCTTGTCGAAGGACGTGTCGCACCGCCCTGCGAACCTCGTCCTTCGACAAGCTCAGGACGAACGAAGTCAGAGATCTTGGCCCGCGCCTCCGGCTTGTCGTCCCACGCGATGACATGCGCGCCGCTCGCCGTCAGCGCCGCGACCGTCGCTAGCCCGCTTCGCGCCAGCCCGAAGACGGCGTATCGCTTCCCGGCGAAGGCGGCGGCCGTGATCACCGAAGCTTCAGCGTCGCGAGGCCGGTCAGCGCCAGCACCAGGCTGACGATCCAGAAGCGCACCACCACCGTCGCCTCGGGCCAGCCGAGATGCTCGAAATGGTGGTGGATTGGCGCCATCTTGAACACGCGCTTGCCGGTCAGCTTGAAGCTCGCGACCTGGACGATGACGGAGACGGTCTCCAGCACGAACAGCCCGCCGACGATCAGCAGCACGATCTCGTGGTTGGTGACGACCGCGATCGAGCCGAGCGCGCCGCCGAGCGCCAGGCTGCCGGTGTCGCCCATGAACACCGCCGCCGGCGGCGCATTGAACCACAGGAAGCCGAGCCCCGCGCCGATCAGCGCGCCGCAGAACACCGTCAGCTCGCCCGCGCCGGCGACGTAGTGGACGCCCAGATAGTCGGCCATCTTCACGTTGCCGACGAGGTAAGCGATCACCGCGAAGGTCAGCGCCGCGATGATCACCGGCATCGACGCCAACCCGTCGAGCCCGTCGGTCAGGTTCACCGCATTGCCGAAGCCGGTGACGATGAACGCCGCGAAGGCGATGTAGAAGATGCCGAGCTCCAGCCCCGCGTCCTTGAGGAACGGCAGGTAAAGCATCGTCCCGCCATCGTGCGCGATCCACGCGCAGGCGGCGCCGGCGACCAGGAACTCGGTGAGCAGCCGGACCTTGCCCGACACGCCTTTGTGCGTCGATTTCGACACCTTGGCGTAATCGTCGAGATAGCCGATCAGCCCGAAGCCGAGAGTCACCGCCAGGCACGGCCACACCGCGCTCAGCGTGAACTGCGACCACAGCACGGTCGAGATCGTAATCGACAGCAGGATCATCAGCCCGCCCATCGTCGGGGTGCCGCGCTTGGCGAAGTGCGACTGCGGGCCATCCTCGCGGATCGGCTGGCCCTTGCCCTGCTTGACTCGCAGCCAGGCGATGAGGCGCGGCCCGATGATCAGCGACAGCAGCAGCGCGGTCATCACCGCCGCGCCGGCGCGGAAGCTGATGTAGCGGAAGAGGTTGAGGACGCCGGGAAAGCCGAGCGCCTCGGCGAGTTCGTACAACATCAGGCGTCCCCTTGGAGGTGCGCGACGAGCCTGCCCAGGCCCACCGAATTGGATCCCTTGACGAGAAGCACGTCGTCCGCGCCGAGCGACCGCTCGACCGCGACGACAGCGGCGGCGGCGTCGGCGACCTGCTCGACGGAGATGCGCTTCTTCAGCGCCTCGGCGAGCGGCGCGATCTCGGCGCCGACGAGGATGACATGCTCGACCCCGGCGTCGGTGACGGTCGGCGCGAGGTCGGCGTGGAAGGCGGCGCTTCCCGCGCCCAGTTCCTTCATGCTGCCGAGCACCGCCAGCCGCCGGCCCTTCGCCGCCGGCGTCGTCCCGCCGAGCACGCCGAGCGCCGCCGCCATCGAGGCGGGGTTGGCGTTGTAGCTCTCGTCGATGACGATCGCCTGCCCGCCGTCGCGGTCGACGCGGAAGCGCCGCCCCCGCCCCGGCAGCCCGTTCATCTCGGCCAGCGCCAGTCCGGCCAGCCCGAGGTCGCCGCCAACAGCTTTGACCGCCGCGAGTACGCCGAGCGCATTGTTGAGCCAGTGCCGGCCCGCCATGCCGATCTTGAAGGTCAGCGTCTCGCCCATGATGTCGGCGGTGACCGTCGTGCAGTCGGGCAGCAGCGCATGGCGGAGGGGGCGGACGTCCGCCCCCTCGCCCTCGCCAAAGGTTATCAGGTTCGCGCCGCCAGCATGGCCGATCAACCGGTCGCGATGCTCGCTGTCGTAGGGGATGATCGCTATGCCGCCGGGCTCCAGCCCTTGGAAGATCTCGCCTTTTGCGTCCGCAATCGCCGCATCGCTGTCGAAATATTCGCGGTGCGCGCTGGCGATCCAGGTCACCAGCGCGACGTGCGGCCGGACCAGCCGGGTCAGCGCCGCCAGCTCGCCGGCGTGATTCATCCCCATTTCGAAGATGCCGAACCGGCTGTCGGCGGGCATCCGCGCGAGGCTCAGCGGCACGCCGGTATGGTTGTTGTACGACTTGACCGAGGCATGCGTTCGTCCTGGCGCATAGCGGTCGAGCGCGCTCTTCAGCGCCTCCTTGGTCCCGGTTTTGCCGACGCTGCCAGTCACGCCGATGATCTTCGCTTGCGTCCGCGCACGCGCGGCCCGACCGAGCGCGTCGAGCGCGGCGGTGGTGTCGGCGACCAGCACATGGGGGGCCTTGACGGGCTCGCCGACCAGGAACCCCGCCGCGCCGCGCTCCCTGGCGGTGCCGATGAAACGGTGGCCGTCGGTCGCCTCGCCCTTCAATGCGACGAACAGCTCACCGCCGATCACTTCGCGGGAGTCGAAGGTGACGCCCTCGGCGGTGAAGGCGCCGGAGGCGGTGCCGTCGGTCGCGACTGCGATGTCTTGGCTGGTCCAGAGGGGGATCATTGCCCCTCTCCAGAATTCAAAAATGCTCCGTCATCCCGGCGAAAGCCGGGACCCAGACGATCGGCCGACTGGGTCCCGGCTTTCGCCGGGATGACGGGGTAATTTCGGGTGGAGAGAGCGCGCATTACGCCGCCACCTCCCGCGCGACCTGCACGTCGTCGAACGGCAGCACCCGGTCGCCGACGATCTGGCCCTGTTCATGTCCCTTGCCGGCGACCAGCACGACATCGTCCGCGCCCGCCGCAGCGACCGCGGCGGCGATGGCGCTGCGGCGGTCGCCGATCTCGGTCGCGCCGGGCGAGGCGGCCATGATCGCGGCGCGGATCGTCGCGGGATCCTCGGTACGGGGGTTGTCGTCGGTGACGGTGACGACGTCGGCCAGTTCGACGGCGATCGCGCCCATTTCGGGCCGCTTGCCGGTGTCGCGGTCGCCGCCGGCGCCGAAGACGACGCGGAGCTTGCCCCGGGTGTGCGGCCGCAGCGCCTCGATCGCCGCCCGCAATCCGTCCGGCGTGTGGGCGTAGTCGACATAGACCGGCGCGCCGGCGCGGGTCAGCACCGCGCGCTCCAGGCGGCCGCGCACGGGCTGCAACCGGGAGAGATTCTGCAAGGTCGCCGCGACCTCGCCGCCGGTGGCGATGACCAGCCCGGCGGCGGTCAGCGCGTTCGCCGCCTGGTAGGCGCCGATCAACGGCAGGGTGACCTTGTGCGTCTTGCCCTCGGCTTCGATCTCCAGGGTCTGGCCAAGCTGCGTCGGCGTGCGCGCAGTCAGCCGCAGTGCGTCGCCCTTGGTCCCGACGGTCATCACGCAAAGCGCGCGGGCGCGCGCGGCGTCGATTACACGCTCCGAAGCGCCGTCATCGGCCCAGATCACCGCCGTGCCGTCGCCGTCGACGACCTCGGTGAACAGCCGCAGCTTGGCGTCCAGATAGGCCTCCATCGTCTCGTGGTAGTCGAGGTGGTCGCGGCTGAGGTTGGTAAACGCCGCCGCCCGCACCGGCAGGCCTTCAGTGCGGTATTGCGCTAGGCCATGGCTCGACGCCTCGAAGCTCGCATGGGTCACGCCCTCCCGCTGGAGGCCCGCCATGTTGGCGAGGAAGGTCACGACATCGGGCGTCGTCAGCCCGGTCGACACCTGGTCGTTCGAGGTGGTGACGCCCAGCGTTCCGATGCTCGCGGCATGGAAGCCCGCCATCCGCCACAGCTGGCGCGTCAGCTCGGCGGTCGAGGTCTTGCCATTGGTGCCGGTGACGGCGACCGTCGTCTGCGGGAATGGCCCGAAGAACTTCGCCGCCAGCCGGGCGAAGGCCCGGCGAGGCTCGTCATCGGCGACATGCGCCGCGCCTTCGACTGCTACCTCCGGGCGTGCCACGACTGCGACCGCCCCCGCCTTCACCGCGTCGGCGACAAAGTCTTCGCCATTAAACCGCGCGCCGCGAAAGGCGCCGAACACGGTTCCGGGCGCTACCTTGCGATGGTCGATCGCGAGGCCGGTGACGATCGCATCCGAAGTGCCGCCAATGAGATCGCTGAGCCGCAACTCAGGGCGCCTTCTTCTCTTCCTGGATGAACTGCAGGACTTCGCCCATGTTGGCGTCCTTGGTCATGTCCGGGCGTACGCCGAGCAGCGGGCCAATGCGGGTCACGACCTTGGAGACGATCGGCGCGACGTTCCAGCCGGCGGTGTGGAAGCCGTAGGTTTCCTTGGTCGCCTTTGGCTCGTCGAGCATCGCGACGACGACATAGCGCGGGTCGTCCATCGGGAACACGCCGGAGAAGGTCGTGACCACAGCACCGTGGGTGTAGCGGCCGTTGACGATCTTCTCGGCGGTGCCGGTCTTGCCGCCGATGCGGAAGCCCGGCGCGTCGGCCTTCTTGCCGGTGCCCTTCTCGACGACGAGACGGAGGAGCGCGCGCATGCGGTAGGACGTGTCCTCGGTGAACACCCGCCGGCCCTGCGCTACCGGATGGCCGGGGCCGACCTTGAGGATCGTCGCCGGCCGCCAGACGCCGCCGTTGAACAGCGTCGCATAACCGCTTGCCAGATGCAGCGGGGTCACCGCGATGCCGTGGCCGTAACCGACGGTCATCACCGCGGTCTCGCCCCAGTTGCTGCCCGGCGTCAGCGTCCGGCCGCGCTCCTTCAGCTCGATCGACACCGGCTCCATGAAGCCGAGCTTCTTCAGATAGGCCTGCTGCGTCGTCGCGCCGACTGCCCGCGCGATCTGCGCGGTGCCGATGTTCGACGATTCCATCATGATCTCGGCGACGCTCGCGTTGCGCTTGAACGGATGGGTGTCGCTGATCCGGAAGCGGCCGATGCGGAGATCGTGGGTGCAATCCCAGATGTCGCCGAAGCTCTTCACGACGCCCGATTCCATCGCCATCGCGACGGTGAACGGCTTGAAGGTCGATCCGAGCTCGTAGACGCCGAGCGTCGCACGGTTGAAGCGCGCGTCCATCGAGCCCGAGCCGGGGTCGTTCGGATTGAGCTGCGGCAGGGAGGCGAGCGCCAGCACCTCGCCGGTCTTGATGTCCATGACGACGCCCGCCGCGCCGATCGCGCTGAAGGTCGTCATCGCGGTGGCCAGCTCGTGCTCCATCGCCTGCTGGATGCGGCTGTCGATGGAAAGCTGGAGCGGCGCGCCCCGCATGTCGACACGGCTCAGGCGATCCTCGAAAGCGCGCTCGACGCCCGACTCGCCCTTGCCGTCTATGCCGGTGTAGCCGAGCATCGTCGCGCCCATGCCGATGTTCGGATAGAGCCGCTCGGGCTCGCGGTCGATGACGATGCCGGGCTCGCCGATCGCGTTCACGCGCTTGGCGTCGCTCGGCAGCACGCGGCGCTCAATATAGCGGAACTGGCCGGGGTGGGTCAGCTGACGCCAGGCGGCTTGCGCGCTGAGGCCCGGGATGGCGTGCGACAGCGCGACCGCCAGCGCCTTCTTGTCGCCGACCACGTCCTTCGGCCGGACCGCGACCGAATAGGCGTCGAAGGTCCGCGCCAGCTCGGCGCCGTTCCGGTCGACGATGTCGGCGCGCGGCGGGACCAGCGCCGCGAACAGGTCTCGCTCGGCGAGGCCGCGATCGCCGTGGAGCACCGCGAGATCGGCGAGACGGAGCGCGATCAACCCGGCGAGCGCGATGAACAGCAGAACGCCAACCATCAGCCGGCGGCGTGAGAGTACGAGCGCCTGCTGGCGTTGGCCGGCGACCTGGATGCGAAGCTGCCGGACCGCCGCCGGGCTCACCTCAGAGAGACTTTCACGAGGTTGGAGCGCTCGGCGCGGGCGGCGCGGTCGATGTCGCCGAAGAGCGAGTCGAGGTTGGGCTTTTCGGCCTTGGCGGTGACGGCGGCAACGACGGTGGGCTTTGCCGCTACGACCCTCGGTGCGACACGTGGTTCGACAGGCTCACCACGAACGGAGGCGGTGGAAGTTGCGGCCTCTTTGATGACTCCGTTCGTCCTGAGCTTGTCGAAGGACGTGGCAGGCTCGGAGCTGTAAGCGGCATGGACGACCATCGGCGCGGATGCCGCTGCCGGAGCCGTCTCGCGAACCACGGCCGGCATCGGCGCGGGCAGCTTCGGCTGGCCCGGCGCGCTCGACACCAGCTGCGCCACGTCCTGGCGGTACTGGCCGGCGGTCGGCGCCGACATCGCCAGCACATTGTCGTTCCAGCGCTGGAGCTGCGGCAGGCGGGCGCGGGTCTTGAGCTCGGCCTCGAGCGCGCGGATGTCCTTCATCTCGCCCGCGATGTCGCGGCGCAGGTCCTCGACCTTTGAGCGCTCGGCGGAAACGCGAAGCGACAGCGTGTAGCAGGTGAGGACGGAGACCATCGCCGCCGTCACCATGCCAACGGTTCCGATTCTGAAAGCCATCTCAGTTCTCCGTCCAGGCGGGGGCCGCGGTGCGCGTTCCCGATCGCAGCGTCGCCGAGCGGGCCCGAGGGTTGCGGGCAAGCTCCGCCTCTCCCGGCCGGACCGGCTTCGACACGCGGGTGAAAGTTGGCGCGGGCCCCGATTCCCGCGCCTCGGGCAGATGACGCGAACCGCGCGGAGATTCCCCGCTCCTTTCGCGCAAGAACCGCTTCACCGCCCGATCCTCAAGACTGTGGAAGGTGACGACCGCGAGACGGCCGCCGGGACGCAGCATCCGCTCCGCGGCGCGCAGTCCCTCGTCGAGCTCGTCGAGCTCGCCGTTGATGTGAATCCGGATCGCCTGGAAGGCGCGGGTCGCGGGGTCCTTCGGAGCGCCCTGCTTGTAGCCGACGGCGCGGCGGACGACCTGCGCCAGCTCGCCCGTCCGGGTCAGCGGCCTTGCAGCGACGATGGCGCGCGCGATGCGGCGCGATTTCGGCTCGTCGCCGTAATTGTAGAGCACGTCGGCGATCTCCGCTTCTTCTGCGGTATTGACGAAGTCGGCGGCGGTCGGCCCGTAGGCGGACATCCGCATGTCGAGCGGCCCGTCGCCCTGGAAGGAGAAGCCGCGCTCCGCCCGGTCTAGCTGCATCGACGACACGCCGATATCGAGCGCCACGGCGTCGGCGGCATCAACATGCTTGTCCATCCGCGAGAAGCGGTCCTCGACCAGCATCAGCCGCTCGTCGTCAAAGCTCTCGGCGATCGCGCTCGGATCGCGGTCGAAACCCCAAGCGCGGCCGACGCCCTTTTCGAGCGCGGCGCGCGCGTAGCCGCCGCCGCCGAAGGTGCCGTCGACATAGGTGTCGCCCGGCTGGAGCGCGAGCGCGCCCATCACCTCGTCGAGCAGCACCGGAACATGGCCGCTCATGCTGATCGCGCCTTCATCGCGCGCGTCACGAAGCCGACGAGCACGGGATCGTCGTGCTGCTCCCTGAGGACGGTGTCGGCGTCCCAGATCTCGAAATAGTCGCCCATGCCGATGAACACGACGAACTTGCCGATGCCGCCAAGCTCGCGCCAATCGGCGCTCAGCAGGATGCGGCCGGCGTCGTCATAGGGTACCGGCGCGGCGAGGCCGAGCAGGCGGCGGGTCAGTTTCTCGCGGTCTGCGCTCCGCGCAACGCCGAACTCGGTCTTGAGGTCGGCCTTGATCTCGGAAAGCCGCTCGGTGTCGTAGCCGATCAGGCACGGCAGGCCGCCGTCATGCGGCGCGAGGACGAGGATCTTCTGCTGGGACTTGGCCTCGATCACGGCGCGATGGTCCGCAGGGATCGACAGCCGGTTCTTGGCGTCGACCGCGTTCATCGCAAAACCGCTGTAGGTGTCCCTCGCCACGTTTGTCCCGCCGTCCGTCGATCGGCGAGGCGGTGCTTGCGAGCGTTCGCGCCTCTGTCCGGCACGTCGATCGTTCGTGTCAGAGGTGCGGCCCCGCCTCCCTGTGAACAAGGACGTACCATGGAGTTTTCATGGGTGGCAACGGGATTCTATGGGCGAAGCTGGGCCAAAGCCAAGAACTGGCGGGATTTGGCGGATTCTTGACTTGCGCCCTTTCAATCCTTTTGTTCGATCTTCTCACTTTGTTCTTGTGGATAACTCTGTTGGTTCAAGCGACTCGGGTTCCGCCGACCGGCTGCCGATGAGCGATCGGAACGCCGCTTGCGGAAGATGATAGGCGTAAAGCCGCAGATTGCGAATAGCCCGCGCCCGCGCAATCGCATCGGCGCCGCCCGTGGCGTCCGCCGTCACCCGCGCCCAGCCGCCCGTCGCATCGGGCATCAGCTGGATCCACAGCACGACGTCGTCGCGCAGCCCAAGCCGGAGCGACTTGACGTCGACCCACTCGACCGGCCTGGCGGCGGGGCGGGCGGCGGCGATCCTGGCGGGCAGTCCGGCGGCAAGGGCGAAGCCCGGCGACCCGGGTGCGAGCGCCGCGCCGTCGAGGCTCGCGGACGCGACGTCGCCGACCGCGATGGCGCTCAGCGGATCGACCGGCCTCGGCCGAGTCCTCGGCCATAGCCAGACCGCGATGACCGCGACGGAGACCAGCGCGAGAGCGCCGGCGACCGCCGAAATGCGAAGCTGCTTGGCTGTCAGATGCCGGAAGGACGCGGCGTAGCCGCGCTGCGCGACTGGGCGGCGGCGCTGCGCGCGGCGGGCGTCTGGTGGCGCGTCATGCCGCCCTGGTCGGCGCCCGGCGCCACGCCCAGCACCGCGAGCGTCTCGCCCTGCGCCTCGGCAGGCGCCACCGACCGGCCCGGACGAAGGCCGGCGGCGGTGATCAGCACCAGAAGAAAAATGAACGCCAGTCCCGTCAGCCCGACCCGAACTCGCTGCATAAACCCTCGTCTTGCATCGTGAACGGCGTGTACGCCGTTCCAAGCCTGACCCCACCCCTGAAGCCAGCCTCGCCCCACTCGAAGCGCGCTACCTACCCTAAATGGCGGGACCTGTCGAGTTTGGAGGGAATAGCGCCCCCGCCGCCCGCCTCACGACGACGTCCGCCGCCAGTGCGAGGGCCATCGTCAGGCCGGTGAGCGGGAAGACCGCCCCCGTCGCCAGCATGATCGCCATGAGTCCGGACGACCGCTGCGGCGAGCGCGGCGGCGCGCCGACCGTCCCGCGCGCGCGGCGCTTCCACCACATCACCGGCGCGCTCAGCGAGAGCAGCACGACCGCAAGACAACCCGCGAGCATGGCGAGCCGGTTTGGCTCGCCATATTCCTGGCCCTGATGAACCGCGATGCCCCATTCGATCGTCTGCGCGCCCGTGCCGAACCCGGCATAACGGGCATCCTGCAAGACGCGTCCGCTTTGCGCATCGACATAGATCGCCCGCGCGTCCTCGGCCTTGCGGATCGTCGCCGACAGGAGATAGGGCGCGCGCGGCTTGGACGGAAAGGTCATGGTCCAGGGCGCGGACAATCCGCGCTGCTCGGCCGCCCGGAGAGCGCGGTCGGGGCCGACATCGCGCCCCGCCCCGCCCGACGGCGGAGCCGCGCCCTGCATGGACCACGGCAGGCTCATGGCCGCGTCATGCTCGTCGTGCGGCGCATGCCGCATGCCGTCCGGCCGCGACGGGGCCTCCGGCCGCCCCAGGCCCCGCGAGGCCACGATCGTTTGCAGCCAATGCCCCCATACGCCGGTCCACGGCATGCCGCTCAGGGCGAGAAAAAATACCACAGCGCCGGCAATGAGCCCCGTCGAGGCATGAAGATCGCGCCAGAACAGCCGCCCCGACGGCGCGCCCCGCAAGCCGAGTGCCGGATGAGCGCCGCGCGGCCACCACAGATAGGCCCCGGTCAGAACGAGGACGATCGCCCACCCCGCGACGATCTCGATCACCGCGTTGCCGATGGGCCCGGTGATCGCCAGGCTGTGCAGACTTTTGACGGTCTGCATCAGCCCGCCCTGCGTCGTGGTGCCCAGGACCCCGGCGCTGTACGGGTCGACGAACGCCGTTCTCTTCTCGCCTCCGCGGATGAAGGTCGCCCGCCAGCTTTCGTCCGCCCCGGCCGTGCTGGTGATCTGCAAGACCTGCCCGCCGGTCGTCCGCCCGACGCGATCGGCCAGCACCGCCAGCGGCAAGCGCTCGGCCTGCGGCCGGACGTGCATCCATCGCGCGTAGACCAGGCCCTCCACCTCCGGCTTGTAGAGGTAGAGGGCGCCTGTGACCGCGAGCCACATCATGAACGGGAGCACCAGCAGGCCGGCATAGAAATGCCAGCGCCAGACCGCCCGATAGAGCGTTCCCGCCTCGCGGTTCACAGATTCCACCGCAATTCCGCGACGAACGAGCGCTGCGTGAAAGGATGGAAGAGGTAGTATCTGTCGTTGTTGAGGTTATCGACCCCTACCGCCGCCGACCAGTTTTCCGACAGCTTCAGCACCGCTCGGGCATCGACCACGAAATAATGGTCGAAGCCCTGATAGGTGTGCCCCACCGGGTCCGAATTATCGATCGTCGCGAAGGACCGGCTGCCGTAGCGCGCGGCGCCGGTGAACGACCAGCGCTCGCCCGGCCGCCAGGTCGCGACCAGCGTCGCCTTGCGGCGCGGCACCTGCGGCGTCCGCTTGCCGATCGCTGCCGGAAACGCCGCGTCGGCCAGGATCTTCGGGTCGACGAAGGTCACGCTCCCCGAAAGGTCGAAGCCCGGCAGCAGGTTGCGCCGGTCGAACGCTGCCTCGATCCCGCGCGCGCGCACCCGGTCGACGTTCTGGACGTAACTGAACAGGGTCGCCGAGCCCGGCACGAGAGGCGCGCTCTGCGCGATCAGCGCGTCCTTCAGCCGCTCGTTGAACAGCGACAGGCGGACGTGGCCGCCGCCATCGCGATGCTCGATCGCCAGCTCCTCGGACAGCGCGCGTTCGGGCTTCAGGTCGGGATTGGGCACGGTGATCGTCGGCCCCGTCGTCACCGCCTGATAGAGCTCGGTGACGGTCGGGAAGCGATAGGCCGCCCCGAACGACCCCGTGACCGTCCAGCCGTCGGCGACCCGCCATTCGGCCGAGGCCTTGGGCGAGAAGCGGTCGGCGCTCCGCCCCGGCTGGTTCACCGAGAGCGTCGGCGCAGCCGAGAAGTTGAACCCGTCATAGGCCCGCCACCATTCATACCGCCCGCCGAGCGTCAGCGAGAGCGCGGGCGACACCGTCCACTCGTCCTGCAGCCACAGCGCCTCCGTCCGCGTCTTGCCGCGCGCCGCGAGGTTGAGCACCCCGGCCGCGCCGTTCCGCCAGTCGGCGGTCGCATAACGGTTGCTGTCCAGCTCGAAGCGATCGTAATGCGCCCCGAAGCTCACCGCCTGCGTGGCCGTGCGCCAGACGCCCTTGCCGTCGAGCGTCCGCCACCCCGTGCCGTCGAGCCGGGTGATCGTCCCCGCGCCGCCCGCCGCGGCGCCCGGCAGCGCCGTCGTCGGAATGCGCTGAACATCGCGATCGTAATCGTAGAGCGAGCCGATCACCTGCCAGTCGAACGCCGCGCCGCTGCCCTTGGCGGAAAGCGCATGCATCCAGTGCCGCTCGTCGAAGCGATAGACGTTGTTCGAGAAGGCGCTGGCGGCGATGTTGTAGGCGTAGCCGCCGAGGTTGAGGCTGCCCGAATAGACCGGCGCGCCCGCCGCGCTCGTCAGATAAGTCTCCGCGTGGCTGTCGGTGTCGTTGGCGAACAGCCCGCCGAGGTAGCTGACCTGCACGGTCGGCGTCAGGTCGAACGCCAGCTTGAGCTTCAGATTGTCCTGCCGCTGATGCTCCAGCCCGCCGGCGCCGATCACCGCGATCGGCGCGCCGGTCCGGTTGACGTCGTCGAAGGCGCCCGTCGTCGGAGCCCCCGCCGCGCTCGCCGTCGCAGGCCGAACCGCCGTGACATAGGCGATCGGCTGACTCTTGCTGTCGACGTGGTTGTAGCTCGCGAACCACGCGAACCGCCCCATCCGGTCGCCCGCCGTCGCGGTTCCCTGATAGGCGGGATAATCACCCTTGGTAGCATATTGGCTGAAGTGCTGGACGCTCGTCCCGAGCGTCGCGGTCGCCTCCAGATGCTCGGGCAACCGCGTCTGGATGTTGACCACCGCGCCGATCGAATTGCCCGGATAGGCCGCCGCGAAGGGCCCGTAGAGCACGTCGACGTGCGCGATCTCCTCCGGCGATACCATCCCCCAGCGCGGGCTCGCCGTGCTGTTGTTGTTGCCGATCAGCGCCGACAGCAGCACGCCGTCGGCATAGATCAGGCTGCGCGCGCTGGCGCCGACGCCCGAGGTCCTGGTCGCGAGCGGCGCCTGGGTGTCGCCGATGTGGCGCTTCCGCACGAACAGGCTCGGCAAATATTTGAGCGTGTCCTCGGTGTTGACGGCGTTGACGGTCGCATCGATGCGCGCGGCGTCGACGCTCTCGGCGGTGGACGGCGCGCGCTCGATCGTCGCCTCGCGCCGCGCGGTGACGACGATCTCCTGCTCGGCATCGGCGGCGTGGGCCGCCGAGGCCAGGCAGGCTGCCGTCAGGGCCGCCGCGACCAAGCGCCCGGCGGCGTCACCCCACCCCGTCCCTCCCCATCGAAGTGGAGGGGACGCCCTTCTTGAATCGTTCGGACTGTTCTCTCCCCCTTCGATGGGGGAGGCTAGGTGGGGGTGACACCGCCGGGCGCCACGCTCCGAAGGGCCGCAGCCGCCGCGCTTACTTCCCATGGTCCATCGCCCCGTGATCGGGAGCCGCGGCGGCGAGCGCCTGGACCTTGAAGGCGATGTCGACCGGGCCGGCGCGCTCGAAGCGCAGCGTCGCCGGGACCGTCGTTCCCGCGGCTAGCGGCTGCCTCAGGCCGGTCAGCATGAGGTGGGTGCCGCCCGGCGCGATCCTGACCGTCTCGCCGGGATGGATGGTCAAGCCCTTGTCGAGCCGGCGCATCCGCATGATGCCGCCCGTCATGCTGCTCTCATGCAGCTCGAAGCCCTTCGCCACCGGCGTCGAGCCGCCGAGCAGGCGGTCGTCGAACTTGCCGTTGTTGGTCAGCGTCAGATAGCCCGCGCCGTTCAGCGCGCGCGGCGCGGTCGCGCGCGCCCAGGGGTTGCCGATGGCGATGTTGCCCGCCTTGTAACCGTGCGCGAGCGCGGCGGACGCCGCGGTCAACGCCAGCGCCGCAAGCGCGGCGCGCGTCTTCGTCTTGATCATGTGATGTCCCGTCCTGTCTGAAACGCAAAGGCAAGCGAATCAGAGGCGGGGCGGCGCCCTCAAAGGCGGCCGAAGCCGCTGGGTTGCGGGGACGGCCGCGACGGCAAACGCATTGCTGTAAAGCGCCAGCGTCGCGCCAAGCGCCAGCAGCAGCGCGACCAACGGCAGCACCGGCAGCAGCGGCGCGACGGCTCCCGCGAAGGCGCAAACCGACGGCGCGCTCGGCTCCGGCTTGCCGTGCTTGCCCCCGACCTCGACCTTCATCAGGCCTTGGCCGGTGCAGATCTCCAGCGTCCACCCGCCCGCACTTTGCGCCGGCATGAACCCCGCCGGCACCAGCGCACGCACCGACAGCGCAAGGAGCGCGAGCAGCAGCAGGATCGGGCGGGTCCGGGTCACGAAAAGCCTTGTAACGACGTTACACGCGGGAAGGAAGCGGAGCGGTCTACTTCACGGCTGTGGCGGATGGGCTCGCCCAGCTCCACGATTCCACCTTCCAGCCCGCGCCTGCCTTGACGAGGACGAAGGCGGTGTAGCCGGCTTCCCGCATGGTGCGGCCCTTTTGCTTGTAGGTGTAGGTGCTGCGGGTCACGACATAGGCGCGATTTCCCCGCACGACCTCATCGACCACGGGGGCGAAGGTCACCGCGCCATCGCTCTTGCCCTGCGCCGCTTCCGCCTTGCCGAGATCGGCGAGCCATTGGTCGAAGGCCTTGGGGCCGGACCAGGCGAAGGGCGCGACGTTGTCGATGATCGTGGGGGACGCGACATGCTCCGCCTTCACCGCCGCGATGTCGCCCTTGTTGAACGCCTCCATCATGCGACGGATCGGCGCCTCGACCGCGGCGTTCTGGGCGAACGCGGCCGACGAAGCGAGGCAGGCGGCCATAGCGGCCAGCATCAATGTCGATTTCATAAATCCCCCTGTTCGAAACCAGATGCAGCATAGCCAGCCTTCATCGCATGTGAAGGCCGCGACGGTCTCAGACCATCCAGGGCGGCGGCGGCAGGTCGCGGGCGCGGAGCCACTCGGGGTTGAAGATCGTGGAGAGATAACGAAGGCCGCTGTCGCAGAGCACCGTGACGATAGTCTTGCCCGGGCCGAGCGACCGCGCAAGGTGCATCGCGCCGGCAACGTTGATGCCCGAGGAGAGGCCGACGCACAGCCCCTCGTGCTGCATCAGGTGGTAGACGATCGGCAGCGCCTCCTGGTCGGAAACGCGCCAGGCGTCGTCGATGGGAGCGCCGTCGAGGTTGGCGGTGACCCGGCTCTGGCCGATTCCTTCGGAGACCGAGCTGCCCTCGGCCCGCAGCTCGCCGCATTTGTAAAAATCGTGGAGCGAGGCGCCGTGCGGGTCGGCGAGGCCGATCACCACGTCCTCGCTGAATTCCTTCAGCCCCAGGCCGACGCCTGCGATCGTGCCGCCGGTTCCGGCAGCGCAGATGAAGCCGTTGACCTTGCCCTCGGTCTGCCGCCAGATCTCGCAGGCGGTGGTCTTGATGTGGGCGAGGCGATTGGCGGTGTTGTCGAACTGGTTGGCCCACACCGCACCCGCCGTCTCCTCCGCCATCCGGCGCGAGGTATGGACGTAGTGCGCCGGGTTCGAATAGGCGGCGGCCGGAACGAGGACGAGCTCGGCGCCGAGCGCTCGCAGCGTCTCCTGCTTCTCGCGGCTCTGCGTCTCGGGCATCACGATGATCGTGCGATAGCCCTTGGAATTGCCGATGGTCGCGAGGCCGATTCCAGTGTTGCCCGCCGTGCCCTCAACGATCGTCCCGCCGGGAAGCAGCGTGCCCTTCTTCTCGGCATCCTCGATGATGAACAGCGCGGCGCGGTCCTTGACCGAACCGCCGGGGTTCATGAACTCGCATTTGGCGTAGATCTCGCACCCCGTCGTCTCGGACGCGGCGTGCAGCCGGATGAGCGGCGTGTTGCCGACCAGCGCCGCGACATCGGCTCCGCGGAGGGGTCTCTCTTCCATCCCGGAGCGCTTAGCCCCGCTTCTTACCCTTGCCAATCGCCCTTGCCCTGCCGACAAGCGCGAAATGCAGATGCGGACCGTCTCGCTCGTCTGGCTTGCCGTCCTTGCCGCCTGCCACGGCGCGCCGGACAAGGCGCCGCGCGCCGCGCTCCGCGTCGATGTCGTCGGCGAAATGGCGCCGGGGCCGGTGCTCGACGGGCCACGCGCCGTGCTCACCCAATCGACTCAGGCCGGCCTCGTCGCGCTCGACGCCAACGGCGAGGTCGTGCCGGCGCTCGCCACCAGCTGGCGGGTCAGCGACGACGGGCTCAGCATCATCTTCCGCCTGCGCGACGCGAAATGGCAGGACGGGCGGTCGGTGACCGCGGGCGACGTCGTCGCGGTCTATCGCCGCCTGCTCGGCCCGGGCGGCAACCATCCGCTCGCCGGCCTGCTGACGGGAATCGTTAACGCCGACGGCCGCAAGCCCGCGAAGTCGATGGGCGTCAGCGACCCCCTTCACAATATCGTCGAGATCCGGCTGACCGCGCCGCAGCCCGAGCTGCTGCAACTGCTTGCCAGCCCCAGCATGACGATCGTCCGGCGCGGCGCGAGCGCGCCATCCAACGGCGCCTTCTTGCTGGACGACGCCGCCGCGCGTCCGTTGGCGTTGCGCCGGAATGATGCCTATTTCGATTCAGGCGCGGTGCCGCTCGGGACGATCGCGCTGCTGCCGGCCGGCGATCCGCAGACGGCGATCACCAGGTTCCAGAGGCGTGAAACAGATGTCGTGATCGGCCGCAGCCTGGCGGGGCTTGCCGCCGCCGACAAGTTCGGCGCAGCGCTTCGCCTCGATCCGACACCCGGCAGCTATGGCTATATCGCGAACCTGAAGCGCGGCCCGCTTGCCGATCCGCGCGTCCGCCGCGCCCTGGCGATGGCGGCCGACCGCGAAGGGCTGGTGGCGGGCCTTACGAGGCTGCGCGGCGTCAAGTCGCTGACCAGCCTCGTCCCCGTGCTCCGAAGCGATCCCGAGCCCGCCCGGCCCGACTGGAGCGACTGGCTTCCCGACGCCCGGATCGCCGAGGCGACGCGGCTGCTCGCCGAGGCGGGCTATGGGCCGGACAAGCCGCTGTCGGTCAGCCTGCTCCTGCCGCCCGGCGACGAGCATCGCATGGTGCTGGCCGCGGTCGCGGCGGGCTGGGTGAAGCTCGGCGTGCAGACCATCGCGATCGAGAAGGGAGGGAAGGACTTCGCCGCCTCGGTCGCCCAGGGCCGCTTCGACCTCGCGGTCGCCGAGCGCCATGCCGTCGCCGACACGCCGCTGTTCTTCCTGGCGCCGTTCCGTTGCGCCGCCGCGCGGACGTGCAACCGCGCCGCCGACGCCTTGCTCGCCTCGGCCCGCGTCACGCCGAACGCCGTCGAGCGGGCGCAGACGATCCGCAAGGCCGAGCAGATGATCGCCGACGACACGCCCGAGATCGTCCTGCTCGCGGTGCCGCGCTGGGCGCTGGTCGCGGCGCGGGTCTCGGGCTGGTCGCCGAACGCGCTGTCGTCGCACCCGCTGTCGCGGCTGGACGTTCTGCCGCCGGGCTGACCGCCCTATCGGCACCGACAGGAGAAATCGCACCGGACGGCTGGTAAAGCCGGACGCAAGTATCGACCCATGGGGAGTTTTCCGATGTCCGTCATTACCACCCGCCAGGACGGCGACGTTTTGGTCGTCACCTCGAACAATCCGCCGGTCAACGCGCTCGGCCACGCCGTCCGCTCGGGGCTCGCCGATGCGATGAAGGAGGCGGCAGCCGACGACGGCGTCAAGGCGGTGGTGATCATCGGCGCCGGCAAGACCTTCTTCGCGGGCGCCGACATCACCGAGTTCGGCAAGGCGCCGCAGGAGCCCGGCCTGGGCGCGGTGATCGACGCGATCGAGGCGAGCGCCAAGCCCGTCGTCGCGGCGATCCACGGCACCGCGCTCGGCGGCGGGCTGGAGGTGGCGCTCGGCTGCAACTACCGCGTCGCGGTGCCGTCGGCGAAGCTCGGGCTGCCCGAGGTCAAGCTCGGCCTGCTGCCCGGCGCAGGGGGCACCCAGCGCCTGCCGCGAGTCGTCGGCGTGCCCGAGGCGCTGGAGATGATCGCGACAGGCGACCCGATCTCGGCGAAGAAGGCGGAGGCGATCGGCCTGGTCGACTGGATCGTCGGCGAGACCAGCCTAGAGGCCGACGCCATCGCCTTCGCGCGCGAGGTCGCCGGGCGCGACAGCCACCCCGTCGCCGCCAAGCGCACCGACAAGCTGGAGGAAGCCGTCCGCGACCCCGCGCTGTTCGACCGCTTCCGCCAGGAGCATGCTCGCAAACTGAAGGGCTTCGAAGCGCCCGAGGCTTGCATCCAGGCGGTCAAGGCGGCGGTCGATCTGCCCTTCGCCAAGGGCATGGCGAAAGAGCGCGAGCTGTTCATGAAGCTGATGAACGGCAACCAATCGAAGGCGCAGCGCCACTTGTTCTTCGCCGAGCGCGCCGCCTCCAAGATCGACGACGTGCCGCGCGACACCCCGCTCCGGCCGATCAAGAAGGTCGGCGTCATCGGCGCGGGCACGATGGGCGGCGGCATCTCGATGAACTTCCTGTCGGCCGGCATCCCGGTGACGATCGTCGAGATGGCGCAGGAGGCGCTCGACCGCGGCACCGGCGTGATCCGCAAGAATTACGAGGCGTCGGCGGCCAAGGGCCGGCTGAAGCCGGAGCAGGTCGAGTCGGCAATGGGCGCGCTCAGCCCGACGCTCGACTTCGAGGCGCTCAAGGACTGCGACCTGATCATCGAGGCGGTCTACGAGACGATGGAGGTTAAGAAGGACATCTTCGGCCGCTTGGACAAGATCGCCAAGCCGGGCGCCATCCTCGCCTCCAACACCAGCTACCTGAACGTCGACGAGATCGCGGGGAGCACGTCGCGGCCGCAGGACGTGCTCGGCATGCATTTCTTCTCGCCGGCGAACGTGATGAAACTGCTGGAGGTCGTGCGCGGCGCGCAGACCGCGCCCGACGTGCTGGCGACGGTCATGGACCTCGCCAAGAAAATCCGGAAGGTCGCGGTGGTGTCGGGCGTCTGCCACGGCTTCATCGGCAACCGCATGCTGATGCCGCGCCAGGTCGAGGCGATGAAGCTGCTGATGGAAGGCGCGACGCCGCAGCAGATCGACCGCGTCCATGTCGAGTTCGGAATGCCGATGGGGCCATTCCAGATGAGCGACCTGGCCGGTGTCGACATCGGCTGGCACCGCGACCCGACGCGCATCGAGAGCATCCGCGACGCGCTCGCCGCCGAAGGGCGCTGGGGTCAGAAGAAGCTCGCCGGCTTCTACGATTACGACGAGCGCCGCACGCCCTCGCCCTCCCCGCGCGTCGCCGAGATCATCGACGAGTTCCGCGCTAAGACGGGGTCGAAGACCCGCGAGATAAGCGTCGAGGAGATCGTCGAGCGGACGCTCTACACGATGGTCAACGAGGGCGCGCTGATCCTCGAGGAGAAGATGGCGCAGCGCGCGTCGGACATCGATGTCGTCTGGATCTACGGCTACGGCTGGCCGGTCTATCGCGGCGGGCCGATGTTTTGGGCGGACACCGAGGGCCTGCCGAAAATCGTCGCCGGTCTCGAGAAGCACGGCTTCGCGGTCGCGCCGCTGCTGAAGGCGAAGGCCGAGACGGGCGAGACCTTCAATGGCTGATCTCGACAGCTTCCGCGCCGAGACCCACGCCTGGCTCGAGGCGAACTGCCCGCCCGAGATGCGCGCGCCGCTGACCTCCGAGGACGACGTCAACTGGGGCGGCCGCAAGGCGACGTTCGCGCCGGGCCAGAAGCTCTGGATGGACCGCATGGCGGAGCGCGGCTGGACCGTCCCCGACTGGCCTGTCGCCTACGGCGGCGGCGGGCTGTCGCCGGCCGAGACCAAGGTTCTGCGCGAGGAAATGGCGCAGCTCGGCTGCCGCAACCCGCTCGCCTCCTTCGGCATCTCGATGCTCGGGCCGGCGCTGCTCAGATACGGCACCGAGGAACAGAAGCTCGATCATCTGACGAAGATCGCGCGCGGCGAGATCCGCTGGTGCCAGGGCTATTCCGAGCCGAACGCCGGCTCCGACCTCGCGGCGCTCGCGACCAAGGCGGAAGACCGAGGCGATCACTTCCTCGTCAACGGCCAGAAGATCTGGACGAGCTACGCCGACAAGGCGGACTGGATCTTCTGCCTCGTCCGCACCGACACGACGACCAAGCAGGGGGGCATCAGCTTCCTGCTGTTCGATATGGAGACGCCAGGCGTCTCGACCAGGCCGATCCTGCTGATCTCGGGCTACTCGCCGTTTTGCGAGACCTTCTTCGACGACGTGAAGGTGCCGAAGAAGAACCTCGTCGGCGAGCTCAACAAGGGCTGGGATGTGGCGAAGTATCTGCTCGGCCACGAGCGCGAGATGATCTCGGGCATGGGCCTCGGCGGTGGCGGCGGCAAGAGCTTGGGCAAGAGCGCGCTGGAGACGATCGGCGCCGAGCCCGACGGCCGGCTGGACGACCCCGTGCTCCGCGCCCGCATCGCGCTGTTCGAGGTCCGCTCGGCGGCCTTCCGCGCGATGTCCGAGAAATTCATGGACGAGCTGAAGGCGAAGCGCGCCCACCCGGCGCAACCGTCGATGATGAAATATTACGGCACCGAGCTGAACAAGGCGCGCCACGAGCTGGCGATGGCGGCGGGCGGCAGCGATGCGCTGGAATGGGAGAGCGAGGAATCGCGCGGCGGCACGGCGGCGCGCGCCTGGCTCCGGACCAAGGCCAATTCGATCGAGGGCGGAACAAGCGAGATCCAGCTCAACATCATCGCCAAGCGCATCCTCGAACTGCCGGGAAGCTGATCGCATGCCGATGTTCCTGAACGACGACCAGGCGATGCTGCGTGACATGGCGCGGCCCTTCCTCGCCGAGCATGCGCCCGTCTCGCACATGCGCGCGCTCCGCGATGCCAAGGACGCGACCGGCTTCTCGCGCGACCTGTGGAAGCAGTTCGCCGAGATGGGCCTGACCGGCATCCTCGTCGGCGACAGCGACGGCGGCATGGGCCTCGGCCATGTCGAGGCCGGCATCGTGCTGGAGGAGATCGGCCGCAACCTGTCCCCCTCCCCCTTCCTCTCGACCTCGGTCGGCGCGGTCACCGCGCTCAAAGACGGCAGCGCCGAGCAGCGGTCGCGCTGGCTGCCCGGCATCGTCGCGGGCGACACCGTCGCCGGCCTGGCGATCGACGAGGGCGCCAAGCACCGCCCCGCCAGCATCGCGCTCAAGGCCGAGCGGTCGGGCAACGGCTTCCGGCTGACCGGCGCCAAGCGCTTCGTCGCCCACGGCCACGCCGCCGATCTGCTGATCGTCGCGGCCCGCACCGCCGGCGCGCCGGGCGAGCCCCATGGCCTCACCCTTTTCGCCGTGCCGCGCGACACCGCCAAGCTCACTGCCACCCCGGAGCGTCTCGCAGACGCCAGCCTCGCCTCACGCCTGGCGTTCGACGGCGTCGAGGTCGATGCGGACGCGGTGATCGGAGACATCGACGGCGGCTGCACGGGGCTCGGCAAGGTGCTCGGCGCGGTCCGCACCGGCGCGGCCGCCGAGATGCTCGGCGTCGGCGGCGGCGCGATGGGCCTAACAATCGACTACCTCAAGGAGCGCAAGCAGTTCGGCCAGATCATCGGCAGCTTCCAGGCGCTCCAGCACCGCGCCGCGCATCTCTATTCGGAGATGGAGGTGGCGCGCGCCGCCGTCCTCAAGGCGCAGCAGCTGCTCGACGCCGGCGACCCCAAGGCCGATCGCGCGGTGATGGTCGCCAAGGCGATGACCGGCCTCGCGACGACGCTCGCCGTCCAGGAAGGCGTCCAGATGCACGGCGGCATGGGGATGACCGACGAGTTCGACATCGGCCTGTTCATGAAGCGCGGCCGGGTGCTGGCCGAGATGTTCGGCGACACCGACTTCCACGCCGACCAGTTGGCGCGGCTGGCGGGGTATTAGCGCTATAAGCCCCTACCCTTCAGGGGAGGGGTTGGGGTGGGGGCTATCCGTTAACTCAGCACGTGCGGGGAGGCCCCACCCCCTGCCCCTCCCCTGAAGGGGAGGGGTGAGCCTCAATCGTGGCAGGGCTTGATGCGCGCGGTCGCGGGGCGGGGGGCGTCGGTTTCAAATACCGCGAGATAGGCCTTGTCGCGCGCCAGCGGGTAGATCGCCGACTGGCGGTAGCCGACCTGCGCCAGCTCGCAGGCGAGGAGCTTGGGCGGCGTGCCGTGGCGGTTGGTCGGCTGGTCGACGTCGACCACCGCCACCCGCGCCCCGGGCTTCAGCGCCGCGTGGAGATTCCACAGCAGGCCATAGGGCTGGGTGACCTCGTGATACATGTGCACGAGCAGCGCGACGTCGGCCTCGCCGACCGGTAACCGGGGGTCGTGCGCCTCGCCCAGCGACACTTCGACATTGTCGAGATGCTCGGCGTCGACCCGGCCCTTCAAGCGCGACAGATAGGCGGGGACGATGTCCTCGGCGAGCACCTGGCCGGTCGGGCCGACGCGGCGCGCCAGGCGGACGGTGTAATAGCCGTTGCCCGCGCCGATGTCGGCGACGGTCATGCCGGGGCCGATGCTCAGCAGGTCCATGACGCGCGCCGCCTCGCCCGCCTCGTCGCGCTGCTCCTCGTTGGTCCATTGATCGCTGGTGATCGACGCGACGGCGCGATCGGGCTTGGGGAAGGCGTTGGCGGGCTTGCCCGGGGGGCCGGCGAAGGAGATCGAGCCGGTCGGTTCGGACGCGCCGCAGGCCGCGACGAGCGCGAACGCGAGCAAGGCGGCGAGGCGGCGGCGCATCATCGTTGAATAGGCCCGCCGCGCCGCGCTCGGCAAGCGGCTATGGCCTGACCCGGATCAGGCCTTCCTGCGCGGCGCTCGCGACGAGCCGGCCGTCGCGCGTGAAGATCGAGCCGCGGTTGAAGCCGCGGGCGCCGCCGGCGCGCGGGCTGTCGGTCGAATAGAGCAGCCACTCGTCGGCGCGGAAGCGGTCGTGGAACCACAGCGCGTGGTCGAGGCTCGCCATCTGAAGCTTGGGATCGAACATCTGGATCGCGTGGGGCAGGATCGATGTCGAGAGCAACGCCATGTCCGACGCATAGGCGAGCATGCACTGGTGCAGCGCGTAGTCGTCGCCGATCGGCTCGGCGACGCGGAACCACATGTTGGACACCGGCTCGCGCGGCGCGGGATCGAACAGTTCGCGCGGCGAGACGGCGCGGATCTGGATCGGCGGCTGGCGCAGCCACACTTCGTGGAACGGCTTCGGAATCCGGTCGGCCTGCGCCAGCCGCAGCGCAAGCTCGTCGGTCAGTTCTTCGGGGGTGGGAACATCGGGCATCGCGGACTGGTGGAAGACCCCGGGCTCCTCGATCTGGAAGGAGGCGGCCATGTTGAAGATCGGCCGGCCATGCTGGATGGCGACGACCCGGCGCGTCGTGAAGCTGGTGCCGTCGCGGTCGCGCTCGACGCGGTAGATGATCGGCACCGCCGGATCGCCGGGCCGGATGAAATAGGCGTGCAGCGAGTGCGGCGGCCTCGGCTCGGGCACGGTGCGGATCGCCGCGACCAGCGCCTGGGCGATCACCTGGCCGCCGAACACGCGCTTCCAGCCGGGCTGATCGGTGCGGCCGCGATAGAGATCGTCGTCGATCGTTTCGAGGTCGAGGAGCTCGATGAGCGCGGCGACGGGAGAGAGCTTGGGATCGGTCACGGGACGCTCATTGCATCGCGCGTCGCGCTGCCGCAACCTGCGGGCGATGGACGACGAGCTGGTTATCGCGCTGATCGCGCACGATGCGCGCAAGGACGCGCTCGTCGACTGGGTGGGTAAGCACCTCGACGCGCTCGGCCACCGGGCGCTCGTGGCGACCGGCACCACCGGCGCGCGCATCCTCGCGGCGCATCCCGCGCTTCGGCTGACCTGCGTGAAGAGCGGGCCGATGGGCGGCGACCAGCAGATCGGCGCGATGATCGCGGAAGGGCGGCTCGGAATGCTGATCTTCTTCGTCGATCCGCTGACGCCGATGCCGCACGATGTCGACGTGAAGGCGCTGACCCGGCTGGCCGAAGTCTACGACCTGCCGATGGCGCTCAACACCGCGACGGCGGATTTGCTGATTCGCCCCTAGACCCTCCCGCGAGGGTGGGATCAGGCCGCGCTTAGCGCGGCGGCGAGCTGGTCGCGGATGGCACGGAGCGCGGCGAGTTGCGCGGGGGCGAAGGTCGGCGTCTCGATCGGCGGGACCGAATAGGACGGCGCCTCGATCTCCTGGGGGGCCGCGGCCGGCGTGTCGCCCGAGACGACGGCGCGGACGCCACGATCCTTCAGCAGCTTCTGGACGCCGCGGATCGTGTAGCCTTCGGTGTACAGCAGGCGGTTGACGGCGCGGACCAGCGCGACATCCTCCGGCCGGTAATAGCGGCGGTTACCGCCGCGCTTCAGCGGCTTGATCGCGGGAAATTTAGTCTCCCAAAAGCGAAGCACGTGCTGCGGCACCGCGATCTCCTCCGAGACCTCGCTGATCGTGCGATAGGCTTCGCTCGACTTGCCCGATTCCATATCAGCCTTCGCCGTTGATGCGGTCGCGCATCAGCTGGCTGGGGCGGAAGGTGAGGACTCGCCGGGGCTCGATCGGCACTTCCTGGCCGGTCTTGGGGTTGCGGCCGAGGCGCTGGCCCTTCTGGCGCAGCACGAAGGTGCCGAAGGAGGAGATCTTGACGTTGCGGCCATCGACGAGCGCGTCGCCGATCTTGCCGAGGACCTGCTCGACGAGCTGCGCCGAATCGGCGCGCGACAGGCCGACTTCGGCGTGGACGGCTTCGCCGAGGTCGGCGCGGGTCAGGGTGCCAGTCATGTTTCGCCTCTGATACGAGTCGCTTTGGTACCGCAAGCCGGGCGTTCTCACAACGCCCGGCGATTTTACCAGCGGACGGCGGCGGCACCCCAGGTGAAGCCGCCGCCCATCGCTTCCAGCAGCAGCACATCGTCGTCCTTCACCCGCCCGTCGCGGACCGCCGCGTCGAGCGCCAGCGGTACGCTCGCCGCCGAGGTGTTGGCGTGGCGGTCGACGGTGACGACGACCTGGCGGATGTCGAGGCCGAGCTTTTTCGCGGTGCCTTCGAGGATGCGGAGATTGGCCTGGTGCGGGATCACCCAGGCGACGTCGGCTGGCTTGAGGCTCGCCGCTTCGAGCGTCTCGGTCATCACCGCCGCGAGGTTGGTGACGGCATGGCGGAAGACTTCCTTGCCGCGCATCCGGAGCTTGCCGACGGTGCCGGTCGAGCTCGGGCCGCCATCGACGTAGAGCAGGTCGTTGTAGCGGCCGTCGGAGTGCAGGCGGGCGGCGAGGATGCCCTTGTCGCTCGGCAGACCCCTGCCCGCCTCGGCGCGCAACACGACCGCGCCGGCGCCGTCGCCGAACAGCACGCAGGTGCCGCGGTCCTCCCAGTCGAGGATTCGGCTGAAGGTTTCCGCGCCGATCACCAGCGCGGTGCGCGCCTGCCCGGCCTTGAGCATCGAGTCGGCGACGGTCAGCGCGTAGAGAAAGCCCGAGCAGACCGCCGCGACATCGAACGCGACGCCGTGGGTCATACCGAGCTTCATCTGGACGACGGTGGCGGCGGCGGGAAAGGTCTGGTCGGGCGTCGCGGTGGCGAGGACGATCAGGTCGATGTCGGCCCCGGTGAGTCCGGCGGCGGCGAGCGCCTGCCTGGCGGCGGCGACCGCGAGGTCGGAGGTCAGCTCGGCCTCGGCGGCGATATGGCGCTGGCGGATGCCGGTGCGCTCGACGATCCACTCGTCGGTGGTGTCGACCTTCGTCGCCATGTCGGCATTGAGGACGATGTTCGACGGCAGGTAGCTGCCGGTGCCGATGATGCGCGAGCGGGTGACGCCGCTCATGCCGCGTCCGTGATCGGCGCCGTGACCTGGTGAGCCCTGAAGTTTTCGAGGTCGCTGGCGATCCGCCGCGCGATGTCGTCGGCGATCAGGTCGTGCGCCACGCCGATGGCGTTGGCGAAGCCCTTGGCGTCGGCGCTGCCGTGGCTCTTCACGACGATGCCGTTCAGGCCGAGAAAGACCGCGCCATTGTGATTGTTGGGGTCGAGGTGACTGCGCAGCGCGCGGAGCGCCGGGCGCGACATCAGGAAACCGAGCTGGGTGCGGATCGAGCTCTTGAAGGCGTCGGTCAGGAGCGCGACGACGAGCTTGGCGGTGCCCTCGATCGCCTTCAGCGCGATGTTGCCCGAGAAGCCGTCGGTGACGACGACATCGACATCGCCCGATCCGATCTTGTCGCCCTCGGTGAAGCCGGTGAACTCCAGCGGCAGGTCGGTCGCGGCGCGGAGCATCGCGTGTGCGGCCTTCAGCTCGTGGGTGCCCTTCAAATCCTCCTCGCCGATGTTGAGGAGCGCGACCTTGGGACGCTTCAGCCCGAGCGCGATGCGGGCGAAGGCGGCGCCCATCACCGCGAACTGGACGAGGTTGTGCTCGTCGCACTCGGTGTTGGCGCCGAGGTCGAGGACCACCGATTCGGCGGTGCGGGTCGGCAGGATCGCGGCGAGCGCCGGGCGGTCGATGCCGGGCATCGTGCGGAGAGTCAGCTTGGCGATCGCCATCAGCGCGCCGGTGTTGCCGGCGGACACGGCTGCCTGCGCCTCGCCCGCCTTCACCGCGTCGATCGCCATTCCCATCGAGGAGCGGCGCGCGCGGCGCAGCACCTGGCTCGGCTTATCGGTGCCAAGCACTTCCTCGTCGGTGTGGTGGATGGTCGCATCGGCGGCGACTCGCGGCGCGCTCACCAGCGCGGCGCGAATCGCGTCCTCGCGGCCGAACAGGCGGAAGCGCAGGTTGGGATAGCGCTCGCGCGCGATCTCGGCGGCGGCGACGGTGACGGCCGGCCCGCCGTCGCCGCCCATGACGTCGAGCGCGATGACGGGGCGGGCGGTCATAGGGAGCGTCGGCCCTTGCTGGCGTTAAGCGCGGGGCTCGACGATTTCGCGATTGTTGTAGTGGCCGCAGGCGCCGCAGATATGGTGCGACAGCCGAAGCTCGCCGCAGTTCGGGCATTCGGCCGCCTGGACGGCGACGAGCGCGTGATGGCTGCGGCGCATGTTGCGGCGCGACGGGGAGGTTTTACGCTTGGGAACGGCCATCGAGGCACCTGTCTCTTTAGTCTGATCAATGGGTTAGGCGGCGCATAGGCGCACCGGGCAATCGTTCGCGATCACCCCCCGGGTTTCGAGCGCGCGACAATACTCATTTACGTCTTCGACGCAAGGAAAACGGCCCGGCGCGCCCAAGATTGCGCGCGCGGCGGCTTTGGCGCACCTTCCGGCGGCCTTGGGAGGGAATACAATGCCGATCCTGCCGGTTACCACCGTCACCGCCGCGATCATGGGGCTGCTGCTCCTGATCCTGTCGATCGCCGTCACGCGCGGCCGCTTCACCGAAAAGGTCGGCCTTGGCGACGGCGGCAACCCGCTGCTGCTCACCCGCGTGCGGACACACGCCAACCTCGCCGAGCACGTGCCGCTCATCCTCATCCTGATGGCGCTGATCGAGCGGGCGCACGGCGCGCGCCTGTGGCTGGAGATCGCGGCCGTCCTGCTGGTGATCGGCCGCCTGCTCCACCCGATCGGCATGGCCCGCCCGTCGCCCAACCCGCTGCGCGCCGGCGGCATGATCCTGACGTGGATCGTGCTCGGCTGGCTCAGCGTCTGGGCGGCGCTGATCGCGATCCGGATGTTCTCGCTGACCTGACCGCCTTCTCTGGAACCGCTCGGTATAAGATGCTGAGCGGTCAGCCGCGGGCGAGCACCCGGTCGGCGACGTGCGGGTTCGACCGCCGCTCCGCGCCGAAGGTCGACATCGGGCCGTGGCCGGGGACGAAGGCGGTGTCCGGCCCGAGCGGCCACAGCCGGCCGGTGATCGAGCGGATGAGCGTCGCATGGTCGCCCCGCGGGAAATCGGTGCGGCCGATCGAGCCGTGGAACAGTACGTCGCCGACCATCGCGAGGTTCGAAGGCGCGTGGTGGAAGACGATGTGGCCCGGGGTGTGGCCGGGGGTGTGGTAGACGTCGAGAACCAGCTCGCCGACCGTCACCTGGTCACCGTCCGCCAGCCAGCGGTCGGGCGTGAAGGCGGTGCAGCCGGTGAGGCCGTAGGCCGCGCCCTGGGCAGGCGCCTGGTCGATCCAGAACTTGTCGTCGGGATGTGGCCCTTCGATCGGCACGCCGAGCTCGGCGGCGAGCGTTCCGGTCATCCCGCAATGGTCGAGGTGGCCGTGGGTGACGAGCAGCTTCTGGACGGTCACGCCGTGCTGCGCCGCCGCCGCCTTCAGCCGCGGCAGGTCGCCGCCGGGATCGACGAAGGCGCCGCGCATCGTCCTGGTGCACCAGAACAGCGTGCAGTTCTGCTGCAGCGGGGTGACCGGAATGATGGTCGCGGCGAGAGGCGGCTTGGTTTCGCTCATGACGCGCAAATGATGGGTGCGGGCGTTCGGGTCAACGCCGCCTGGGCAAGACGAGTGTCGGGAGACTTTACAAAAGCCCGTGCCGCCTCACCGTGGATTCGGCGCAAGGCGTTGGCAATGCTTCGCTTCGGCCGACTGGCACGTCGGATGCATGTCTGCGCGCGCCCGACTGTGGGCGCCTGGGGAGATCATCATGAAGTTCGTCACGCTCGCCGCCGTCGCCCTTTCCGTCCTGGCCGTTCCGGCCGGCGCGACGACGATCCAGTACAACGACTTCTCCGACACAACCGGACTCGCCATCAACGGTAATGCCGCGGTCGCGACCGACGCCTCCAGCCGCCAGGTCCTGCGCGTCACCCGCGCGACCGGCAGCCAGGCCGGCTCGGCGTTCAGCACCAATCCGGTGACGCTCGGCCCGGACGTGTCGTTCAGCACGCGCTTCACCTTCAATTTCAACGCGCCGGTGAACGGCGGCGCCGACGGCCTGGTGTTCGTGGTGCAGACCAATTCGAACAACGTCGGCGGCCTTGGCGGCGGGATCGGCTACGAGGGCATCACGAACAGCGTCGGCATCGAGTTCGACAACTGGAACAACGGCGGCTGCGACGGCAACAACGCCAACCATGTCGGCATCAACCTGAACGGCAGCTCGTGCTCGGTCGCGCGCAGCGACAACCCGGGCTTCACCTTCGATCAGGGCGGCGACCTGACGGCGTGGGTCGACTACGACGGCTCGACCAACACGCTGGAGGTGCGGCTCAGCAACGCGCTCCGCCCGGTCGACGCGCTGCTCAGCTACAACGTCGATCTCGCCGCGATTCTCGGCAACCCGAACGCCTTCGTCGGATTCACCTCGGGAACCGGCGCGGCGGCCGCCAACCATGACGTGATCTCGTGGGAGTTCCGCGATACCTACGCCCCCGTCGACGTGCCGGAGCCGGCGATGCTCGGCCTGTTCGGGATGGGCGCCCTTGGCCTCGGATTGGCTCGCCGCCGGAAATAGCCCGGCTGGCGCGCCGCCGCCGTTTCGGCGATGACGGCGCGCGTGAGTTTCGACCCGACAAAGCCCTTCGTGCTGCTCGACGACGCCAGCCGCGACGGCGGCGCGAAGCTGTTCGAGCAGCCGATCGAGATCGTCGAGGCGCGCGAGCCCGGCGCGGTGCGGGCGGCGCTGGAGCGGTTGCGCGGGGCGCGGGCGGGCGGGCTGTGGGCGGCGGGGTTCATCGGGTTCGAGGCGGGCCATGCGCTGGAGCCGCGGCTGGAGCCGCTGGCACGCGAGGCCGGCGACGGGCTGCCGCCGCTGTGGTTCGGGCTGTTCGAGCGGGTGCGGCGGGTGGCGATCGAGGAGGTCGCGGGCGGGCGGGCTTCGGTCGCGGGGTTCGCGCCGCTGGTGGACGAGGCATCGTATCGCGCGGCGGTCGAGCGGGCGCTGGGCCTGATCGCGGCGGGGGACATCTATCAGGTCAACCTGACCTTCCCGTGCGCGGTCGAGGCGCGGGGGCATCCGCTGGCGCTCTACGGCCGGCTGCGCGAGGCGGCGCGGGCGCCTTATGGCGCCGTGGTTCACACCGGCGCGGCGTGGGCGCTGAGCTTCTCGCCCGAGATGTTCTTCACGCTCGCCGGCGACCGGCTGACGACCAGGCCGATGAAGGGCACGGCGCGGCGGGCGCCGACGCTGGCCGGGGACCGCGCGGCGGCGGCGGGGCTGGCGGCCGACCCCAAGAACCGCGCCGAGAACCTGATGATCGTCGACCTGCTGCGGAACGACCTGTCGCGGGTGGCGGCCGGCGTCAGCGTCGACGCGCTCCATGCGGTCGAGACCTATCCGACGGTCCACCAAATGACCTCGACGGTGACCGGGCGGCTACGCGAAGGGCGCGACGCGGTCGACGTGATCGAGGCGCTGTTTCCGTGCGGCTCGATCACCGGCGCACCGAAGATCCGGGCGGAGGAAATCATCGCGGAGCTCGAGCCCGAGGCGCGCGGTCTCTACACCGGCAGCATCGGGGTGCTGGAGCCGAACGGCGACGCGGCGTTCAACGTGGCGATCCGCACTGTGGCGATCGCCGGCGGCAAGGCGCGGATGGGGCTGGGGGCGGCGATCGTCGCGGATAGCGCTCCGCAAGCCGAGTGGGACGAGTGCCTAGCAAAGGGGGCGTTCCTGACGCGCGGCGGGCGGCGCTTCGACCTGATCGAGACGATGCGCTTCGAGCCGGGGGCGGGGCTGGTGCGGCTCGACCGGCACCTCCGGCGGCTGGCGGATTCGGCGGCCTATTGGGGCTTTGCATTCGATGAGGAGGCGGCGCGGCGGGCGCTGGACGAGGCGACGCAACGACTTGAGGCGCCGTCGCGGGTTCGTCTGGTCGCGGCGAAGGGCGGCGCGGTGGCGGTTCAGGTGGCGGCGCTCGCCATGCCGCCCGAGGGGCCGGTGCGGGTGACGCTGGCCCCGCTCCCCGTCGCCGCCGACGATCCCCGGCTGTTCCACAAGACCAGCGACCGGGGGTTCTACGACGCGGCGCGGCGGGGATTCGAGACGCTTCTCATCCGGCCGGACGGGCTGCTGACCGAGGGGACGTTCACCAACCTGTTCGTCGAGCGCGACGGGAGGCTGCTGACGCCGCCCCTGGCGCGGGGGCTCCTGCCGGGGGTCCTGCGGGAGGAGCTGCTGGACGAGGGGCGGGCGGTCGAGACGGACTTGCGGGCGGAGGATTTGGTTGGAGGGTTCCTGATCGGGAATTCGCTCAGGAGTCTGATCAGGGCCGAACTCGCATAACCAAGGCCGCTCATCCCGAGCGAAGTCGAGGGACGCACGGACAGGCTATGCGTCCCTCGACTTCGCTCGGGATGAGCGGCTCAGAAAGGAGAGAGGCCAAGCCGTCATTTTGTTTCGCAGGCGGTTGGCCCGGCGCAACGCGGGCGGTATAGGCCTGCCGCACCGCACAATTAAGGACGCGCCGTGGCCCTGCTCTCCGCCGCCATCAACCGCATCAAGCCCTCCGCGACGATCGCCGTCACCAACCGCACGGCGGAGCTGAAGCGCGAGGGGCGGGATATCATCAGCCTCGGCGCGGGCGAGCCCGATTTTCCAACGCCCGACTTCGTCAACGAGGCGGCGATCGAGGCGATCCGGCGCGGCTTCACCAAATATACCGTGGTCGACGGGACGTACGAGCTGAAGCAGGCGATCCAGGCCAAGTTCAAGCGCGATAACGGGCTCGACTATGGCATCGACCAGATCACGGTCAACGTCGGCGGCAAGCAGACGATCTTCAACGCGCTGCTGGCGACGCTCGACCCCGGCGACGAGGTGGTGATCCCGGCGCCTTATTGGGTGTCCTACCCCGACATCGTGCTGGTGACCGGCGCGACCCCGGTGTTCGTCGAGGCGGGGATCGACCAGGGCTTCAAGATGACGCCCGAGCAGCTCGACGCGGCGATCACGCCCCGGACCAAGTGGCTGATCCTCAACTCGCCGTCGAACCCGACCGGCGCGGCCTATAGCGCAGCCGAATTGAAGGGCCTGGCGGACGTGCTGCTGCGCCACCCGCACGTCTGGGTGCTGACCGACGATATGTACGAGCACATCGTCTACGACGGCTTCAAGTTCGCGACGATCGCCGAGGTCGAGCCCGCGCTCCACGAGCGGACGCTGACGGTCAACGGCGCGTCGAAGGCCTATGCGATGACCGGCTGGCGGATCGGCTTCGCCGGCGGGCCAGCGCCGCTCATCAAGGCGATCGCCAAGATCCAGTCGCAGTCGACCTCCAACCCCTGCTCGATCGCCCAGGCGGCGGCGACGGCGGCGTTGAACGGCCCGCAGGGCTTCCTCAAGGAGCGCGCGGCGGCGTTCCAGGCGCGGCGCGACCTCGTGGTGTCGATGCTCAACCAGGCGAGCGGCCTGCGCTGCCCGCGGCCCGAGGGGGCGTTCTACGTCTATCCCGACTGCTCGGGGCTGATCGGCAAGACGACGCCCGAGGGGACGGTGCTGACCGATGACGAAGCGGTGGCGGGCTATCTCCTTGATTCAGAAGGCGTTGCTGTCGTGCATGGAGCGGCGTTCGGGGCGTCGCCGGCTTTCCGGATCAGCTATGCGACGTCGACCGAGGTGCTGGAGGATGCGTGCTCGCGCATCCAGCGCGCCTGCGCGGCGGTGCGCTGAGGCAGCGAACCTGAACAAGTGGACACGGTGGAACAGCTGAATCGATGATTCGTGTTCACGTGTTCGGGTTCGTTCGCCGGAAGTTTACGCGAGGTTTACGGCTGATTTGGGTAGTGGCGTAAACTTAGCGCGCTTTCGTGCTGGCTTAACCCACGCCGCTCATCCCGAGCGAAGTCGAGGGACGCACGGAGAGGCCATGCGTCCCTCGACTTCGCTCGGGATGAGCGGCGTTGGGGTGATTCAAGTCAATCGGATTTTGCTCTAGCGCTTTCATAACAAGTCCGCTCATCCGGATGAGCGGCTGTTATAACCTATTGGGTTTAAGATGTCAAGATAGCCCGGCCGAGGCGGCGTAGATCGCCAAGCCCACCAGGCCGCCGATCAGCGTGCCGTTGATTCGGATATACTGGAGGTCGCGGCCGACGGCGCTTTCGATCCGGGTGGTGACGGTGCGCGCGTCCCAGGTTCGGATGGTGTCCGACACCAGGCGGGTGATTTCCTCGCCATATTCGGCGACGATGCCGACGATGGCGCGGCGGGCGTAGAGGTTGACGGCGGCGCGCAGGCGGGCGTCGTTCTGGAGCGTCTCGCCGAGCTTCTGGGCGGCCTCGCCGAGCTTGCCGGAGAGCGCCGAATTGGGGTCCGAGGCGGCGCGCATCAGCGAGTCCTTGAGGCTGCCCCACAGGCCCTCCAGATATTCGGCGATGCGCGGGTGATCGAGGATCTCGTTCTTGATCGCCTCGGCGCGTGCGCGGGTCTGCGGCAGGTGCTTCAGGTCGAAGGCGAAGTCGGAGAGGCCCTGCGTCACGCGCTGGCGTATCGGGTGATAGGGGTCGGCGGCGATCTCGTTGATCAGGCGGCGGGTGGCGCTGACGATATTGTCGGAGATACGCTCGTCAACCGAGACGAGGCGCATGAACCAGCCGGCGCGGTCGGTCACCGCCTCGCGGATGCGGTCCTCGTTGGCGTCGAGAGTCCGGCTCGCCCACTGGATGGCGGAATCGAGCACCGCCTCGTGCCGGCCGTTCTCGACGGCTGCTTCGAGGCCGGAGCCGAGCAAGGGTGAGACTTCCATCGCGCGCAGGCGGCCGGAGACCGTGGTTCGGATGAGGCCGCCGATCGCCTCGCTGTCGAGGGCTTCGGCGGTTTGCCTGACGAGCTTGCCTAGGCCGCCCCGCCCCGCCCCGGCGGCACGCGGCGCGGCGAGCCAGCGGCCGGCGGCGGCGGCGATGTCGAAGCCCTGCATCCGCCGCGCGACGACCCTGGGCGTCAGGAAGTTCTGGCGCAGGAACTGCCCGAGCGTGTCGCCGATGCGATCCTTGTTGCGCGGGATGATCGCGGTGTGCGGAATCGGGATGCCGAGCGGATGGCGGAACAGCGCGGTGACCGCGAACCAGTCGGCGAGGCCGCCGACCATCGAGGCTTCGGCGAAGGCGCGGACATAGAGCAGCCACGGCCAGCGGCCGGCCAGCAGGGTCGTCGCGACGAACACCGCGGCCATGACGACGAGCAGGCTCGTCGCCACGACACGCATGCGGACCAGCGCGCTCGGGGGGTCACCCGCCATGCGAACCGCCAAGGGTGACCAACATTCGGCCGACGAAATCCTCAAAGCCGCTCATCCCGAGCGAAGTCGAGGGACGCACGGAGAGGCCATGCGTCCCTCGACTTCGCTCGGGATGAGCGGCGTTAGGGGGCGCTTGTCGGAACACTCACTCCGCCGGCTGGGGCGGCAGGGTGTGCGTGGGCGACGAGGTGAACAGCCGGCTGAACTTGGGGCCCAGCCACTTCTCCATGTCGTCGGCGAGGGTGAAGCCGGCGGGGACGATGCAGAGCGTCAGCAGGGTCGAGACGATCAGGCCGCCGATCACGGTGACCGCCATCGGCTGGTTCCACGAGCCGTCGCTGCCGAGGCTCAAGGCCACCGGCAGCATGCCCGCGACCATCGCGACGGTCGTCATGACGATCGGCTGGGCGCGCTTGTGGCCGGCGTCGAGGATGGCGGTCGCCCGGTCGACGCCCATGCGCATCTCCTCGATCGCGAAGTCGACCAGCAGGATCGAGTTCTTGGCGACGATGCCGAACAGCATGAGCAGGCCGATGAACACCGGCAGCGAGACCGCGAAGCCGGTGAGCTTGAGCGCGATCACGCCGCCGAGCGGCGCCAGCAGCAGCGACAGCATGTTGACGAAGGGCGGCAGCACCCGGCGGTAGAGCAGCACCAGCACCGCGAACACCAGCAGCACGCCGGCGATCACCGCGAAGAGGAAGTTGAGCAGGAGCTCGCCCATCCACTCCGCCTGGCCGAACGCGATCTCGTGAACGCCGGCGGGAAGCGCCTTGAACGCCGGCAGCGCGTGGATCGCCTTCATCGCATCGCCGCTCTGCGCGCCCTGCGCGAGGTCGGCGACGATCGCCAGGCGGCGCGACTGGTCGTAGCGGCGAATCTTGGTCGGGCCTTCGCCGAACGCGATGTCGGCGACGACCTTCAGCGGCACCGAGCCGCCGCTCGCGGTCGGCACCGGCAGGTTCTGGATCGTCGTCAGGTCGCTGCGCGTCTGCTCGGGCAGCTGGACCCGGATCGGCACCTGGCGGTCCGAGAGCGAGAACTTGGCGAGGTTCTGCGGGATGTCGCCGATCGTCGCGATGCGGATCGTCTGGCTGAGCGAGGCGACCGAGACGCCCAGCTGCGCCGCCAGATCGAAGTGCGGCTTGATGACGATCTCCGGGCGCTTCAAGTCGCCATCGACCCGCGCGTCGCGCAGCATCGGCAGCTTGCGCATGCCGGCGATGACCTTGTCCGCGCCGGCGACGAGGCTGACGGGGTCGTCGCCGACCAGCATGATCGTGATGTCATGCCCGCCGATGCCGCCGTCCTGCGACTGGAAGAACACCCGCGCGTCGGGGATCTTCTTGAGCGCCGGCGCTTCGTCGCGCTGGAACTCGACGGTCGAGAGCTTGCGCGACTTGCGGTCGACGAGGTTGATGAAAAGCGTCGCGAAGCGGGTCTCGCCATCGTCGCCGATCGCTTCGTAGACTTCCTTGACCTCCGGCCGCTGGCGCAGGATCGCCGACGCCTGCGCCGAGACGCGCGCGGTGTCCTCCAGCCGGGCGCCCGGCGGGAGCTCGATCGAGACCTGGCTGGTGCCGGTGTCGACCGTCGGCTGGAAGGCGCTCGGCAGCGTCATGAAGATGCCGATCGTCGCGAGGAAGGCGAACACGCCGACGAGGACGGTTTTCCAGCGATGGTCGATCGTCCAGCGGAGCAGCGAAAGATAGCGCTGCATCCACTTGCCGCTGGCATGCTCCCGCACCCCGTGCGCCTTCAGGAAATAGGCGGCGACCATCGGCGTGATCAGGCGCGCGACGAGCAGCGACATCAGCACCGCGATGACGACGGTGAGCCCGAAGGACTTGAAGAACTGGCCCGAGATGCCGGGCATCAGCGCGACAGGCAGGAACACCGCGACGATCGCGAAGGTGGTGGCGACGACGGCGAGGCCAATCTCGTCGGCCGCCTCCATCGACGCCTGATAAGGCGTCTTGCCCATTCGCATGTGCCTGACGATGTTCTCGATCTCGACGATCGCATCGTCGACAAGGATGCCGGCCACCAGACTGAGCGCGAGCAAGCTCAGGCCGTTCAGCGTGAAGCCCATCGCGTCCATGAAGAAGAACGCCGGGATGCACGACAACGGGATGGCGAGCGCCGAGATCAGGGTCGCGCGCCAGTCGCGCAGGAAGATGAAGACGACGACGACCGCGAGCACCGCGCCCTCGATCATCGCCCGGATCGATTCGCGATACTGGTCGCGGACGTACTGGACGCCATCGTACAGCAGCGTGAACTTGATCTTGGGATTGTCCTTCTCGATCTGGGCGATCTGCTTCTGGACGCCGTCCATCGCGGTGACTTCGGACGCGCCCTTCGACTTGGAGATCGAGAAGGACGTGACCTGGCGCCCGTTGAGCCGGCCGAGCGAGCGCTGCTCGCCGTAGGAATCCTTGATCGTGGCGACATCGACCAGCCGGATCATCCGGCCGCCGGGAAGCGCGATCTGAGTCTGCGCCAGCGTCTCCGCGGTCTTGGCGCCGCCGAGGACGCGCAGCGACTGCTCGGCGCCCGCGACCTCGGCGCGACCGCCGGCGGCATCGAGGTTGAGCACGCGAAGCGCGCTGTTGATCTGGACCGCGGTGACTCCGAACGACTGCAGGCGCGCCGGATCGAGGTCGACCCGGATCTCGCGCGTCACGCCGCCGGAGCGGCCGATCGAGGACACGCCCTCGACCCCGCGCAGCCGCTTGGCGATATCGTTGTCGATGAACCAGCTCAGCTGCTCCAGCGTCATGTCGGTGGTCGACACCGAGTAATAAGCGAGCGGGCCGCCATCGAAATCCTGCCGCTGGACGACCGGCTCCTGGATGCCGTCGGGAAGCTGCGAGCGGACCTTGGTCACCGCGTCGCGGACGTCGTTGACCGCGCGGTCGACGGGGATGCCGATCTTGAACTCGACGTTGGTCGTCGACGAGCCCTCGGTCGCGAACGAGGTGATGTGGTCGACTCCGTTGACGCCGGCGATCGAGCCCTCGACGATCTGGGTGATCTGCTTTTCCATCTCCGATGGCGCGGCGCCGGGCTGGCTGACGTTCACGGTGACCAGCGGGAAGCTGATGTCCGGATTCTGCGTGATCGCCATTCGGTTGAAGCTGACGATGCCCATGAAGGTCAGCACCAGGAAGAACACGATCGGCGGGATCGGGTTCTTGATCGCCCAGGATGAGATGTTGCGCATGGCTGCTGACCTTAGGCTGCGGGCTTAGTTCTTGGCGACGACGGGCTTGATCTTCTCGCCCGGCTGCAGGAAGGCGCCGGCGGTGGCGACCACCTTCTCGGTGCCGTCGAGGCCGCTGGCGATCGACAGGCCGGTCGAGGTGATGGTGCCGACCGTCACGTCGCGGCGCGCCACCTTTCCGTCCGGGCCGACGATGAGGACATAGCTGCCCTTGTCGTCCGCCTGAACCGCCGACTGCGGCAGCACCGGCTTGGTCGTCGAGCCCGCCGAGATCAGCGCGTTGGCGAAGCCGCCGGGGCGGACCTGGGTGTCGCGATCGAGCAGGATGCGCGCCATGCCCTGGCGCGAGGTCATGTCGATCATCGGCTCCAGGAGCCAGATCTTGCCCGACACCTGATGGCCGCTGCCGACCACCGTCGTGACCGCAGGCTGGCCGACGCGGAGCTTGGCGAGATCCTGCTCGGCGATCGCGGCGCGAAGCTCCATCTGGCCATGCTGGGCGATCTTGAACAGCGGCGGCGACGCGCCGCTGACGATCTGCCCCGCCTCGACGTTGCGCGCCATGACCAGGCCGTCCGACGGCGCGCGGATGTCGAGGCGGCCGAGGCGGGCCTGGCTCTCGCGAAGCTGCGCCTGAGCCAGCCTTTCGGCGGCGCGGGCGCCGTCCCGCGCGGCGGTGCGGGTGTCGATATCAGCCTTCGAGATGAAGCCCTTGCCGACCAAGGTCTGGGCGCGATCGAGCTGCGACTGCGCGAGCTGCGCGTCGGCATGGGCGCGGGCGACCGCAGCCTGGAGCTGAGCGACCTGCTGGGTCTGGACCGAGCGGTCGACGCGCGCCAGCACCTGGCCGGCGCGGACGAAGGTGCCGGGCTCGACGAGGACGCTGGTGATCATGCCGCCCTCGCCCTGGACGCCGACCGGCATCTCGCGCTTGGCGGCGACGCTGCCGGTGACGCGGACCTGATCGGCGACGAGGGTCGAGCCGGGAACGAGGACCGTGACGGTGGCCAGCTCCGGCGCCTTGGGCGCCTCGGCGGGCTTGCCGCGCAGCATGAAGAAGGCCGCCACGGCGAGCACCGCGACGACGACCGCGCCGATGACCAGACGGCGCCGGTTGCGGGCCTTCCGCTCGTCAGCCGCGTCGATCGACTCCATGCCGATTGGAGTGTGCATGTTCATCGCCATTCGATCCTCAGAAGATCCGGGTTGCGCAGGTGTATTAGCCGAATACATCAGCCGCCGCAACAGGTTTCCAAGGCGCATAGCACAGGCGCGAAATGCCCGCCATCGCAACCAATTCGGCGGTCTACCGTTGTCGACCAGTAACGATAGCAAAAGGGACGTTCGAAATGGGCATTATCGGCTGGATTCTCTTCGGTCTCATCGTCGGCGCGATCGCCAAGTTCATCATGCCGGGCCGCGACCCCGGCGGCATCATCGTCACCATCCTGCTCGGCATCGCCGGCGCGGTGATCGCGGGCTTCATCGGCAAGTCCCTCGGCTGGTACGGCGAGAACGATCCCGTCGGCTACATCGCCGCGATCATCGGCGCGATCATCCTGCTGGCGCTCTACCGCGTGGTCGCTTCGCGCCGAGTCTAGCCAGTCGCAAGCCTTTCGCAAGGCCGGGCCCGGCGACGGGCCCGGCCTTCGCTTTTCGTTCAGCTTGCCGCAACCGGCGCGGCGCTAGCCCGCACCGACACAAATGAAGGATGCTTCCATGCGCTCGCTGATCGCCCTCTCGCTCCTGCTCGCCGCGCCCGCCGCCGCCGAGATCGTCCCGACGACGCTGTCGATCACCGCCGACGCCCGGGTCGAGCGCGCGCCCGACGTCGCCGACCTCTCGGCGGGCGTGGTGACTCAGGCGGCGACCGCGAGCGAGGCGCTGCGCGCCAACGCCGACCGGATGAGCGCGGTGGTCGCGGCGCTGAAGCGCGCCGGAGTCGCCGACCGCGACGTCCAGACCTCGTCGCTCAACCTCCAGCCGCAGTACAAATACCAGGACAATCTGCCGCCGGTGCTGACCGGCTATCAGGCCTCGAACACCGTGTCGCTTCGGATGCGCAAGCTCGGCGACATGGGGCGGATCATCGACGCGCTGGTGACGGTGGGCGCCAACCAGATCAGCGGGCCGAACTTCCGCGTCGACCAGCCCGACGCGGCGCTGGACGAAGCGCGCGCCGCCGCGATCGCCAAGGCGCGGGCGCGGGCCGAGCTCTACGCGCGGGCGGCGGGGCTGCACGTCAAGCGCATCCTGTCGATCGGCGAGAACGGCTCCGCGCCCTACCCTGTGCCGATGTACGCGGCGCGCGCGCAATCGATGGCGATGGACAAGTCGACGCCCGTCGCCTCCGGCGAGGTCGAGCTGACGGCGAGCGTCTCGGTGGTGTTCGAACTGGATTAGACGCTGAACGACAGCGTCACCCGCGTTCCGGGGTGGTCGGCGTCATATTCCACGGGGGCGCGGAGCGAGCTGGCCATCGAGCGGACGATCTTGGTGCCGAGGCCGGTTCCCGAAGGGCCGGCGCTGCGCCAGCCGACGCCGTCGTCCTCGACGACCAGCGAGACGAGGTCGGGCGCGGTGCGGCGCAGCCTGACCCGGATGCCGCCGAAGGCGCCCGACGGGTAGGCGTATTTATAGGCGTTGGTGACAAGCTCCGTGACGATGACGGCGAGCGAGACGGCGCGGTCGGTCGAGACGTGGATCGGCTCGGCATCGAGCTCGATCGGGTGCTCGCGCCCGGCGGCGGCCATCGCGCCGCCCAGCTCGTCGATCAGGCTGGCGAGATAGGCCTGCATCTCGACGAAGCGCACGTCGTCGGACGTGTAGAGCCGGCGGTGGATGCCGGCGATGGCGGTGATCCGCGACTGGGTTTCTAGAAGCGCGCTTTTCGCGGCGGGGTCGTCGAGCGCGCCGGCCTGGAGATGAACGAGCGAGGCGACGAGCGCCAGCGAGTTGGCGACGCGGTGGTTGACCTCGCGCAGCAGCATCTCGGCGCGCTCGCGCGCCTCGGCCATGTCGCGCTCGGCCTCCTCCTTCTGGCGGCGGAGCCGGGCGCCGGCGATCGCCTGGTCGAAGGCCGAGCACAGAAGCTCGAGGAACACCCCGCCGACATCCTTGACGACATAATCCTCCGCGCCGGCCTTCAGCGCGGCGACGGCGATGCGGCCCTCGTCGGTGCCGGTGACGTAAATGACCGGCGGAGCGCCGGGCAGCGCGCGGATTTCGGCGAGCGTCGTCAGCCCGTCCTTGCCCGGCATGTAGTGATCGAGCGCGACGACATCGAAGCCGCCCGAGGAAAGCCTGGCCAGCCCTTCGTCGCCGCTGCCGGCGAGCGTGACGGCGAAGCCCTTGCGGACAAGCGTCTTCTCGACCAGCCGGCCGAGCGAGGCGTCGTCATCGATGTAGAGGATGCGCGTGCCGGGCACGTCGGCAACGCACTCGTCGGAGGTCATGGGGCGGCCGTCAGGCTTCGGCCTCGGGCACCTGCATCACCGACAGGAACAGCCCGAGCTGGCGTATGGCGTTGGAAAAACTCTCATAATCCACCGGCTTGGTGATGTAGACGTTGGCGCCGAGATCGTAGCAGCGCTGGATCTCGCGCTGGTCGTCGGTGGTGGTGAGGACGATCACCGGCGAGCGCCTGAGCTTCTCGTCGCCCTTGATCTTCGCGAGGATGTCGACGCCGCTCATGTCCGGCAGATTGAGGTCGAGCAGGATTAGCATCGGCCCGTTGTCGCGGATGTCGCGGTGGAACAGATGGTCGAGCGCCGAGCCGCCGTCCGAGAAATGCACGATGTCGTTGCACACGCCGGCGCGGCGGACGTTCTTCTCGATCAGCTTGGCGTGGCCGGCGTCATCCTCGACCATGACGATAGTGACTGGCTTGTGGTTCACGTTAAGACGCCCTCGTCCTTCAGCCGGCGCGGCAGCGTGACGGTGAAGGTCGAGCCTTCACCTGGCACGCTGGCGACCGCGATTGTCCCGCCAAGTCGTCGCACGAGTGCCCGGACATGTGCAAGGCCGATGCCTTCGCCCCTGGTGTTCTGGAGGCCGGCGCGGCGGAACAGGTCGAACACCCGCTCATGGTCGTGCGGCGCGATGCCACGGCCGTTGTCGCCGACCGAGAAGTCGACATTGGCGCCGCGCTCGACGGCGGAAACATGAATCACGCCCGGGACTCCGGGGCGGAGGTATTTGATCGCGTTGTCGAGGAGGTTGCCGAACACCTGGTCCAGCGCCAGCCGGTCGCTGACGATCGTCGGCAGCGGCTCGATGCCGACCGCGACATCGGCCTCGCCGAGCTGGTGCGCCACCGCCTTGGCGGCGTTCTGGATGAGCGCGGTCATGTCGACCGGCTCGGGAGTGAGGACGCGGCGCCCCTCGCGCGAGATCTTGAGAAGGGCGTTGATCAGCCGGTCCATCTTGGCCGTCGAGGCGCGGATGAAGTCGATCGATTCGCCGAGATCGGTGTCGATCGCGCGCATCGCGTCGGACTTTTCGAGCGCCGGCGCGGCGGCGAGCGCCTCGCCGCGGAACTTCTCGATGTCCTTGCGCGCCGCGTCGAGCTCGGCGGTGAAGCCCATGATGTTGACGAGCGGCGCACGGAGATCGTGGCTGACGATGTAGGCGTAGCGCTGGACTTCCTCGTTCGCCGCCGAAAGGTCGGCGGTGCGCTCGTCCACCAGCTCCTCGAGATTCTCGGCGAGATCGCGCAGCACGTCGCGCTGCTGCTCGATCGCGGCGGCGTAGCGGCGGATGCTGCGGAACGACAGCCAGGCCATCGCGACGGCCATCAGCAAGCCGCCGAGCGTCAGGACGAGCAGGGCGAGCGCGTTGCTTTCGGCGCGGGCGCGGCGCTCGCCGAGCAAGGCCTCCTCCGAGGCGACCAGCGCGTCGACCTTGGCCTTGATGTCGTTCATCAGCAGGCGCCCGGCGCCGCCCTGCATGATCGCCCGCCCCTCCTCCGCCCGTCCCGCGCGGGCCAGCCGCATGGTCCGCGCGAGCTCGGCCAGCTTGGCGTCGAGCGGGCGCTTGAGCTCGCGCAGGCGGCGCTGCTGGCTCGGATTGTCGGCGGTGAGGCGAACCAGCGCAGCATAGGCGGAAGGGGCGCCGGCCATGCCCTCGCGGTGACGGTCATCGTATTCGGGCCGCCCGGCGAGAAGATAGCCGCGCTGGCCGGTCTCGGCGGTCTGGACGAAGGCGAAGAAGCGGAAGGCGGTGCTCTCGACCTCGAGCGTGTGCGCGACGAGATCGTTCTGGCGGCGGTTGTCGAGCGTCAGCCAGACCGAGATGCCCGCGACCACCAGCAGCACGAAGAAGCCGAGGATCAGCGGCCATTGCGAGCGCCAGTCGAGCGCGGACCCGTCGGCTGCCCGGCCAGTCGCCGATGCCGCCATCCCCCCGGCCCTAATTGGTCGCGAGGATGGCGATGGTCGCGATCGAAGTGGCGACCTGCGCGAAGATCGTCGTCACGTCGCGAATGAAATCGAGCGTGCGGAGCGGATCGATGTTCTTGGGCACGATGATCGTGCTGCCCGGCGGGATGGCGCGGCCGCCGCCCGATTTCAGCGGCTGCGCCGTGCCGTTGGGAAGCACGACGAAGATGCGACCGCGGTCCGCGCCCTGCGACGTGCCGCCGGCCTCCTTGAGATAATCGGTCGCGCGCTTGTCGGCGAGGAATTGCAGCGCGGTCGGATTGTTGACGTCGCCGACCACCAGCACGAAGTTCGGGCGCTTGGGGATGTAGATCGCGTCGCCGGGCTCGAGCACGGTGTCGAGCTCGGGGCGGACGCTGAGCACGCCCGGATCGGACTCGACGACCATCCGGCCGGGCGCCTCCATATTGGTGAGCTCGCGCACCAGCTGCGCCGCGCCGGCGAGGCTGCTCGCGTCGCCGGTCTTGCGCGCCGATGCGGCGAGCAGGCCGGCGTTCAATTCGCGCGCCGTGCGCTTGATGCCTTCCTGCTGGAGTTCCTTGACGCTCGCACGGGTATAGATCGCGCCGTAGGTGTAGGCCTGCGGCGTCAGGCCGCCGGCGCGCGCGGTCAGCTGCGACAGCGTCTCGCCCTTGCGGAAGGTGTAGAGGCCCGGCCGCTGGAACTCGCCGGCGAGGAGCACCGCGCCGGCTTCGGTCTGCGGCTGTCCGGCGTTGAGGCGAAGGTCGTCGCCGGCACGGAGCGTCACCTGCGCGAGGGCGGTGCGGGCCGGGTCGACCGCGAACCGTTCGGTGACCGCGCCGGTCGAGGACGAGCGGGTGACGTCAAGGAAGGCGCTGTCGATGCTTCCAGCCGAGCCCTGCGCCACCGCGATCATCATCTCGGCGGTCACGGTGCCGGCGACAGGATAGGCGCCGGGGCGGTGCACCGCGCCGCCCACACCGACCGAGTTCTCGATCAGGACCGGAAGCAGCTCGGGCTCATCCTCGAACACTGTCGGGCAGATCTCGTCGATATCGCCGTCGAGACCGCCAAGCTGGACCCGTGCGCCGCGGCCGCTGGCCGGCGTCAGGCCGCCATCGGTCAGCTGCTGCACGTCCGTGGTGGTGCGCGCGTTGCCCACCGTGACCGGCTGCCCCGACCGGCTCGCCGCGGCGCGATCGGTTTCGGCGCGGCTCGCCTGGACCTGCTCGTCGCGGACGCCCCGGTCGCGCGCCGCGAGGCTCGCGGTGTCGATGTCGTTGCGGCCGTTGCGCCGGATGATGAAGGTGCCGCGAGTGAGGCCGGAGAAGCGCGACGACTGGGTGTCGCCGACGATTTCCTCGAGCCGCTCAAGCGAGCGGCAGCCGGGCAAGGGATTGACCTGCCCGAGCACGACGCGGCGGACCGCGGCGCTGTTCATGAAGGCGATGTCGCGCTGCGAGAAGACGTAGAGCAGGTCGTCGCCGCGAAGCGCCACCGACGGGCCGCTGCGCAGCGCGGTGATGAGGTTGACCGGCTCGAACACCCGCGCGCTGGTCAGCGGATCGCGGCGGACGAGGACGGCCATCGGCAGATAGGTGCCGATGCGAAGGTCCGACTGCGAGCCGAGGAGCTCGCGGACGGTCGCGGCGGTGGCGACGGGGCGCGGGCCGGGGTTCTGGACGAAGCCGCGGAGCAGGACTCGCCCGGCGGTGCCGCCGGCGCTGCCGCCGACAACCTGCACGGCGTCGCCCGCGACGACGCCCTGGCCGTTGCCGATGGCGCGGACGAAGCTTTCGGTGCCGTCGGCGGCGATTCGGCTGATCGCGATCTTGTTGCCGCGCGGGCGGATGGCACCGCCGGCATAGTCGACGAAGGCGCCGACGCTGACGCCTCCGCGAAGCTCGTAGATGCCGGGCCGCGCGACGCTGCCGGTGATCGCGGCGGTGTCGCCGATGACCGGCACGATGATTCGGTCGCCGTCCTGCAGCCGCGCCGAGGAGGGCGAGCCGATGCCGAGCAGACCGTAGAGATCGATGGTGATCGACGCACCGCCGCGATTGACCCGGATGCGGCGGAGCGAGCCGTTGCGGCGGACTCCGCCGGCGCGGGCGAGCGCGTTGGCGACATCGCCGAGCGAGGTCAGCTGATACTGGCCGGGCCGCTCGACCTCGCCGCCGACGAAGACCGAGATGGCGCGGACGGCGCCGAGCGAGACGTAGACCTCGGTGCCGAGGAGGGTGCGGCGGGTTTCCGCCGCGAGGTCGCTTCGGACCGCGCCGAGCGAGCGGCCGGCGGCGCGGATCGGGCGAAGCTGGCCGACGACCAGCCGGCCCTCGCGGTCGACCCGCGCGGTGTTCGAGGCGTTGGTCGCGCCCTGGAAGGACACGACGAGCTCGTCGCCGACGCCTAGCACATAGCCGTTGCCGACTTCGCCAGTCACCTGTCCGCCGCCCGAGCCCTCGGTCGAGCGGAACAGGTCGTAGCCGAACTGGCGGAGATTGGGATCGCCGGTGCGGTCGCGGTACTCGCGCTCGATCGGCGACGGCGTGTAGTAGGACTGGAGCTGCTGGCGCGACTGCTGGCGGCGGAGTTCAAGCTCCTCGGACGTCGAGCCCCGAGGGAGCTCGACGACATCGGTCTGCTGGTCGCTTGCGTTTCGCGAGGCGTCGAGCCGGTCGCTCGAACTGCCGGCGGCGCTGGCGCCGAGCTGGCCTTGCAGGCGAGCCAGCGTGGCGGGATCGATCTGCTGCGCGAGCAGCGGGCCGCCAACGGCGAGCACCAGGACAAGGGAGGCGCGGCGCAGCCACGCCGAACGAGCCAGAAGACGCCGCAAACTCAACTTGATTGTCCCCACGATTCCCGCCGCTGCGTGATAGCACCGGGGGGTGGCGCGTCAACTCGCCAAGCGGCCGCGCACCAGATCGGCATAGTCGCGGCGGAGCTGGCGGGTGAGCTCGCCGACGGTGAAGCGCCACGGGCCGATCTCCGACACCGGCGTGACTTCGGCGGCGCTGCCGGTCAGGAAGCACTGCTCGAAGCTCTCCAGCTCCTCGGGCCAGATGGCGCGTTCGATCACCGTGATTCCGCGGCGCCTGGCGAGGTCGATCACGGTGCGGCGGGTGATGCCGTCGAGGAAGCAGTCGGGCGTCGGCGTGTGGATGACGCCGTCCCTGACGAAGAAGACGTTGGCGCCCGTCGCCTCCGCCACCTGGCCGCGCCAGTCGAACATCAGCGCGTCGCTGAAGCCCGCGTCCTCGGCCTGGTGCTTGGAGATCGTGCAGATCATGTAGAGGCCCGCCGCCTTCGCCTTAACCGGCGCGGTGTAGGGCGCGGGGCGGCGATAGCTGGCGATGGTCAGGCGGATGCCCTTCTCCAGCATCTCCTCGCCGAAATAGGCGCCCCACTCCCAGCAGGCGATCGCCATGTGCGGCTTGGTGCGCTGCGCGGCGACGCCCATCTGCTCCGAGCCGCGCCACGCGACCGGACGCATGTAAGCGTCGGTCAGGCCGCTCGCGGCGAGCGTCTCCTCGCAGGCGGCGTCGATCTGCTCGCGGCTCCACGGCAGCGTCATTCCGAGCGCCGCCGCCGAGTCGATCAGCCGCTGGCTGTGCTCGCTGAGCTTGAACACCTTGCCGCCATAGGCGCGCTGCCCCTCGAACACCGAACTGGCATAGTGGAGCGCGTGCGTCAGCACATGGACCTTGGCGTCGCGCCACGGAACGAGCTTGCCGTCGAACCAGATCGAGCCGTCGCGATCGTCGTAATCCCGCGTGTCGAGCGCTGCCAAGACCCTTGCCTCTCGTCAGGAAATTACAAAATCGTGTTGTCGTTCGTAACTAAGCATGCGAAATACGTCAACATGGCTGACGTAACTCCCTCGGCGCTTTTTCTGCGCGAAGCCGAGATCCGGCGGGGCGTCGAGCTACTGTATTTCGGTTACGCCAACATGATCAAGGGCGCCGACGGGCTGCTCGCCGGCCACAGCCTGGGCCGCGCTCACCACCGCGCGCTGTACTTCATCGCGCGCCGGCCGGGCCTCGCGGTGTCCGACCTGCTCCGCCTGCTCAACATCACCAAGCAGTCGCTGAGCCGGGTGCTGAACGAGCTGCAGCAGAAGGCGCTGGTGGCGCAGCAGGTCGGCGAACGCGACCGGCGGCAGCGGCTGCTCAGGCTGACTCCCGAGGGCGCGGCTCTGGAGCAGGCGCTGTTCGAGAAGCTGCGCGGGCCGGTGTCGGACGCCTATGCCCAGGCCGGGCAGCAGGCGGTGGCGGGGTTCTGGGCGGTGTTGCAGGGCTTCATCCCGCCGGGAGACCGGGCGATGATCAGCGAGCTTCAGAGCACATTGGGTTAGGGCCTAGAAGCCCCTCCCCTTCAGGGGAGGGGTTGGGGTGGGGCTTATCCGGCTGCTCAAAGCTCCTAGCCCAGCCCCCCACCCCCATCCCCTCCCCTGAAGGGGAGGGGCGAGCTTTGGCCTAAGCGCCCAATTCGCGCGAGCGGGCGGCGGCGGCGGCGACGGTTCTTGCAAGCAATTCGTCGAGCGGCGCGCGCAGGACATCGAGGCCGGCTTGCGTCGTGCCCTTGGGGCTGGTGACCTGGGCGCGCAGGGCGGCGGGCGGCTCGTCCGATCCGTCGGCGAGCGCGGCGGCGCCGATCACCGTGTCGAGGGCGAGAGTCGCGGCGGTGCTTTCGGGCAGGCCGGCGGCGACGCCCGCCGCCGCCAGCGATTCGATGAAGGCGTAGACATAGGCGGGGCCGGAGCCGGAGAGGCCCGTGACGGCGTCGAACTGCTCTTCCTCGTCGAGCCAGACGGTGCGGCCGGCGGCGGCCATCAGCGCGTCGGCGAGCGCGCGGTCCTCGGCGGAAACGGGGCCGAACAGCGCGGTGACGCCCTTCCCCACGCGCGCGGGCGTGTTCGGCATGGCGCGGATCACACGATCGCCGAAACGGCCGCGCAGGCGGTCGAGGCGGGTGCCGGCGAGGATCGAGATGACGAGTGTCTCGCGGCCGAGGCGCGGCGCGAGCAGCGCGGCGGCGGCGTCGAACATCTGCGGCTTGACCGCGAGAACGAGGACGCGCGGCGCTTCGCCCTCTGGTTCCGAGACGATCCGCACGCCATCCGGGGCCGTTGCGGCGGGATCGATGACGGTGACCCGGTCAGCCGGAAGTCCGCAGGCGAGCCAGCGCGACAGCAGCGCGCCGCCCATGTTGCCGCAGCCGGCGAGCCACAGGTCGGGGATGCCGGCGAGCGCGCTCAAGCGGTGGGAGCGCCGGGCGACTTGCGCGCGCGCGGCGGGGCCGCCGCTTCCATCGCGTCCAGGCGCGCCTTCAGCGCGTCGGTCTCGGCGCGCGCCTTGGCGGCCATTTCCTTCACCGCCTCGAACTCGTCGCGCGACACCATGTCGAGGCCGCCGATGAAACGTTCGGCGGCGTTCTTCGCCATCGACTCCATCTCGCGCGCCACGCCGGCGAAGGTGCCGGCGGCGCCGTTGGCGAGCTTCGCCAGATCTTCGAAGAAACGGTTTTGCGACTGCATGGCTTCACTCCCCAGCCAGCGGAACCTCGACCGCCGGATTGGCGACGAAGCGGCTCCCGCCCGGATTGAGCGCCCACAGCCGCCAGTCGAGGGCCGCCGCGAACGCCAGCCACAGAAGATAGGGAAGCATCAAGGCCGCCGCAACGCGGCTGATGACGGCGAAGCGCCAGGTGGTGAGCGCGGCCAGCACGAGGATGACGACGATCAGCGCGACGCTCGCGCCGATCAGGTGGAAGCGGAAGAACAGCGGCGACCAGGCGAGGTTGGCGGCGAGCTGGAGCGCGAACAGCGCCAGCGCCACGGCGCGGCCGGGCCGGTCGCGCGCGGCGATCACCAGCGCCAGCGCCACCCCCATCATCGCGTAGAGGATCGTCCAGACCACGCCGAACAGCCAGCCGGGCGGGTAGAAGCCGGGCTTCGCCAGTCCCTCGAACCACGGGCCGGTGTCGGCGGCGCCGGCGTAGCGGCCGGACAGCGTGCCGAGCAGGACGAGGAGCGGCACCGTGACGAGCGCGAGGCGGAGGGCGGGCCTCATTCGGCGGGCGACGGGATCGCGTCGATCTCGCCCTGCAGCTTGCGCGTCACCGCGAGCGGCGATCCGGTGCGCCGCGCGAGGCGGTTGTAGACCGCGGGGATGACGAACAGCGTGAGCACGGTGGCGAGGCTTACGCCCCACACCACGACGGTGCCGATCGACTGGCGCGCCGCGGCGCCCGCGCCGCCGCCGAGCATCAGCGGGACGGCGCCCGCGACGGTGGCGATCGAGGTCATCAGGATCGGCCGCAGGCGGCGCGACGCGGCTTCGATCACGGCGTCCTGCACGCTCCGGCCCTGGTCGCGAAGCTGGTTGGCGAACTCGACGATCAGGATGCCGTTCTTGGCGGCGAGCCCGACGAGCATGACGATTCCGACCTGGCTGTAGATGTTGATCGTCACCCCCATCACCACGAGGCCGAGGACGCCGCCGCCGACCGCCAGCGGCACGGTCAGGATAATGACGATCGGGTGGATGAAGCTTTCGAACTGCGCCGCCAGCACGAGGTAGACGATGATGATGGTGAGCGCGAAGACGACGAGGATCGCCGAGCCCGTCTGCTTGTAGGATAGCGACTCGCCCTTGTAGCCGACCTGGGTGATCTCGGGAATCTGCTTGGCCTGCCCCTCCAGCCAGTTGAGCGCTTCCCCGAGCGAATAGCCGGGCGCGAGGCTGCCGCCGATCGTGATGGCGCGCAGCTTGTTGTAGCGGCCGAGCGTGCCGGCGTCGGCGTAGTTGCGGAGCGTCACGAGGTTGGACAGCGCCACCAGTTGCCCGTTGGTCGAGCGGACGTAGACGCCGGTCAGGTCGTTCGCCCCGGCGCGGTTGGCGGCGTCGGCCTGGAGCACGACATAATATTCCTCGCCGCGGTCGAGATAGGTGGTGACCCGGCGCGAGCCGAGCAGCGTCTCGAGCGCCGCGCCGATCTCGGCGACCGAGACGCCGAGGTCGCCGGCGCGCGCGGTGTCGATGCCGATCAGGATCTGCGGACGGGTTTCCTTGTAGTCGCTGTCGAGGTCGGCGATGCCGGGATTGCTCTCGGCGGCGGCGAGCAGCTTGTCGCGCGCCACCGCGAGGCTTTCGTAGGTGTCGCCCGCGATGACGAACTGGATCGGCTGGCCGCGCGACCGCGTCAGGGCCGACGGGATGCTGGCGTTGGTTCGGATGTTGGGGTTCTTGCGGAGCGCCTTCTGCGCCTTTTCCAGCACCTCCTGGGTCGTCTCGCTGCGCTCGCCCCACGGCTGGAGAAAGATCGTGACGCGGCCGCCGGAGAAATCCTCGCTCGCGCCGCCGAAGCCGGCGTTCGGCGCGCGCATCATGATGCGCCGCACCGAGCCTTCCTTGAGGAAGGGCATCAGCGTGCTTTCGACCTGCGTCATGTAGCGCGACATCGCGGTGAAGCTGGTGCCCTGCTCGGCATTGGCGACGACCTGGAGCTGGCCCTGGTCCTCCGCCGGCGCGAGCTCGGACTTCAAGGTCGTGCCGAGCGCCAGGCAGAGCGCCACGACCGCAAAGGCGGCGCCGCCGACGAGCCACAGCCGGTCGATCAGCCGTGTCAGAAGGCCCCGGTAGCGCGCCGCCATCCGGTCGAACCGCGCGTCGATCCAGGTGATGAAGCCGCCCCGGCCGCTTTCGTGCCTGAGCAGCTTCGAGCATAGCATCGGGGTCAGCGACAGCGCGATGAAGCCCGAGAAGGCGACGGCGCCGATCATCGCCGCCGCGAGCTCGCGGAACAGCGCGCCGACGGTGCCGGCGATGAACATCACCGGCACGAACACCGCGCAGACGACGATCGTCGTCGCGATCACCGCGAAGGCGACCTGGGCGGAGCCGCGATAGGCGGCGACCAGCGGCGTCTCGCCATGCTCGATGCGGTAGTGGATGTTCTCCAGCACGACGATCGCGTCGTCGACGACGAGGCCGATCGCCAGCACCAGCGCGAGCAGGGTCAGGAGGTTGATCGACATGCCGAAGGCGTAGAGCACGATGAAGGTCGCGGTCAGGCAGATCGGCACGGTAATCGCGGGGATCAACGTGGCGCGCGCCGAGCCGAGGAAGACGTAGATCACCAGCACGACGAGCACCGCCGCCTCGATCAGCGTGTGGTAGACGTTCTTGATCGCGGCATCGATGAACAGCGAGGAATCGCCGCCCACCACCATTTCGAGGCCGGGGGGCAGCTGCTTGCCCATCTCCGCCATCAGCGCCTTGGCCTGGTTGGCGACATCGAGCGTATTGGCGCCCGACTGGCGGATGATGCCCATCGCCACCGAGGGCACGCCGTTCGAGCGGAACAAATTGTACTGGTTCTCCGGCCCGATCTCGACCCGCGCGACGTCGCCTAGCCGCACCAGATAGCCGTCGGCGCCGCGGCGGACGATCAGGCGCGCGAAGTCGGCGGGCGTCTTGTACGAGCGGTCGATGCGGACGGTGAGGTTCTGGCCCGCGGTTTCCAGCCGTCCCGCCGGGCTTTCGAGGTTCTGCGAGCGCAGCGCCGCCTCGATATCGCCGGTCGTCAGGCCGAACGCCGCGAGCTTCGTCCGGTCGATCCAGATCCGCATCGCGGGCTTCGATTCGCCGAGAATCTGGACCCGCGCCACGCCGTCGATCGCGCCGAAGCGGTCGGCGAGGAAGCGGTTGATGTAGTCGGTCATCTGAAGGATCGACCAGCCCTTGCCGGTCAGCACGATCGTCAGAATCGGCTGCTCGTCGGCGTCGACCTTCTGGATTTCGGGGGGATCGGCCTCGGCGGGCAAATTGCCGAGAGCGCCGCTCACCCGGTCGCGGACATCGTTGGCGGCGGCGTCGATGTTGCGCGAGGCGCGAAACTCGATGCTGATCGACGACTGGCCGCTCTGCGAGTTGGAGGTGATGGCGTTGATGCCCTCGATGCCGCTGATCCGGTCCTCGATGACCTGGGTGATGCGGCTTTCGATAACGCTCGCCGCCGCGCCGCGATAGTTGGTCTGGATCGACACCACCGGCGGGTCGACGTCGGGAATTTCGCGCACCGGCAGGCGGGAGAAGGAGACCAGCCCGAACAGCACGATCATGATCGCGAGGACCGCCGCGAACACCGGCCGCTTGACCGAGAGGTCGGAGAGGACCACCGCTAGCGGCCCTCGCCCGCCGGAGCCGGCACGGGCTTTACCTTGGCGCCGTCGCGGACCTTGACGGTGCCCTCGGCGACGATCTGCTGGCCCACGGCGAGCCCGCGCTTGATCTCGACGAGCCCGTCCTCGCGAGCCCCGGTCAGCACCGGCACCCGGATCGCCACCTGGTCGGCGTCGATCTTGTAGACGAAGTTCTGGTCGCGAAGCGCGATCAGCGACAGTTCGGGCACCGCCGGGGCGTCGCGCGGATTGGACAGCACGTCGACCGTCAGCAGCATGCCCGGCCGCAGGCGGCGGTCGCCGTTGGGAAGCACGGCGCGGACGGTGACCGAGCGGGTGACGGGATCGACGGTGCTCTCGATGCCCTCGATCGAGCCGTGGAACAGCGAATCGGGATAGGCCGCGGCGCGCGCCTCGATCGCCTGACCGACGTGCATCGCGCCGAGGAAGGTCTCGGGCAGCGCGAAGTCGAGCTTGATCGTCGAGACGTCGCTGATCGTCGCGATCTCGGCGCCCGCCGTGAGCGTCGCGCCGGGCGAGATGCGGCGCAGGCCGACGACGCCGGTGAACGGCGCGCGGATGACGCGGTCGCCGATCTGCGCCTGCGCGCCCGATGCCTGGGCACGCGCGGCGTCGCGCGCCGCGACCTGCTCGTCGATGCTGGCGCGGGTGGCGAAGCCCTGCTTCTGCAGCGCGAGCAGCCGGTCGAGCCGCTGCTGCGCCTCGGTCTGGCGGGCGGCGGCCTCGTTGAGGCCGGCGGTTTCCTGGCTCCGCATCAGCTCGGCGATCACCGCGCCCTTCTGGACCAGCTCGCCGTCGGTGAAGTGCAGCTTGACGATGCGCTCGGTGACGGTCGAGGCGAGAGTCGTCGATTCGCGGGCGTAGGCGGTGCCGACCGCCTGGATGCGGTCGGCGAAGCGGTGCGTCTCGACGCGCCCGGACACCACCGTCGGCACGCCGCCGCCGCCGCGCCTGCCCTCGTCGGCGGCGGGCTGCTTGTTGCACCCGGCAAGCGCAAGGAGAAGCGCGGCCGTCAGCATGTGCATGCGCGGTCGAAGCAAGGTCATGCCCTCAAAGTTGTATACACGATGCATCCGACGCTCTTTGATGGCAAGTTCGTGATGGCGCAAGACGCGCGCTGCCTATCGCAAACCTCGCCTGCCCGGCAACCAAGCTACGGCCCGTACGTTCCAATCCCGCGACATCCCTTGCCGGTAGAGCGCACGGGCGCGGAGGATATGTGACATGGCCGATAAACCAACGACGGCGCCGAAGCCCGACGACGATCCCGTGCCGCCCAAGCCGCTGATGACGCCCGAGGAGGGCGCGAATCAGGGTTTCGGCACCCCCGGCACCCCGGCCGAGCAGGTGCCCGAGGAGCTGGAGAACGGGTTCGCCTGATCAGTCGGCGAACAGCAGGACCGGCGTCTCGAGGAATTTCTTGAGGAGCTGGACGTAGCTCGCGGCGTCCCAGCCGTCGACGACGCGGTGGTCGCAGCTGATCGACAGGTTCATCAGCTTGGCGCGGACGATATCGTCGCCGTGGAAGACCGGGCGCTCGACGATCTTGTTGGGCCCGATGATCGCGACCTCCGGCCGGTTGATCACCGGCGTCGTCGCGATGCCACCGAGCGGCCCGAGCGAGGTGATGGTGAGCGTCGAGCCCGACAGCTCCTCCGACTTCGCCTTGCCTGTCCGCGCCGCCTCGGCGAGGCGGATGATCTCGCTCGCGAGCTGCCAGACGTTCATATTCTGCGCGTCGCGGATCACCGGCACCATCAGCCCGGCGTCGGTCTGCGTCGCCATGCCGAGGTGGACCGCCCCGTGCCGAGTCACCACGCCGGCCTCGTCGTCGTAGCGCGCGTTGATCATCGGGAAGTCGGGGATCGCCTTGCAGACCGCGACGATCATAAGCGGCAGCATCGTGAGCTTCGGCCGGTCGCCGCGATTGGCGTTCAGGTCGGCGCGCACCGCCTCCAGCGCCGTCACGTCGATCTCCTCGACATAGGTGAAGTGCGGGATCGCGCGCTTCGACGCCGCCATGTTTTCGGCGATGCGGCGGCGCATTCCGATGACCTTGACCGGAACGTCCTCGCGGGTGCGCGAGGCGTGGGGCGGCAGGTAACCCTGGCCTGAGCCGTAGCGGAGATAGGCGTCGAGATCGGCGTGGCGGACGTGGCGGCCTTCGGACTTCACGTCGGCGAGATTGACTCCGAGATCCTTCGCCCGCGCGCGGACGGCGGGGGAGGCCAGCACCTGCTCGCGCTCGATGGGGGCTGCTATCGGCGACGGCTCCGTCCTGGGCACGGGCGTGGAGACAGGCTCAAGCTTCGGAGCGTCGACGACCTCCTCGACGCCCGGATTTTCCGCCTCGTACTGTTCGGCCGTTTCGCGCTGCGTCTCGGTAAGAGGTGCCGCGATCACTTCCTCCGGCGCGTCTTGGACCTCACCCTCGGTCTCGATCACCACCAGCGCGCTGCCGATCGACACCATGTCGCCGACCTCGCCGGCGATCTCGACGATCGTGCCCGCCACCGGCGATTCGATCTCGACCGTCGCCTTGTCGGTCATCATGTCGGCGACGCCCTGGTCTTCCTCGACGCGATCGCCGACCTTGACGTGCCAGTCGACGATCTCGGCCTGGGCGATGCCTTCGCCGATGTCGGGGAGCTTGAAGGTGAAGCGTGCCACTATGCGTCCCTCATGATCTTTTTCAGTGCCTCACCGATCCGGACGGGACCGGGGAAATACGCCCACTCGAGGCTGTGCGGATAGGGCGTGTCGAAGCCGGTGACGCGCTCGATCGGCGCCTCCAGGTGATAGAAGCAGCTTTCCTGCACCTGCGCCGAAAGCTCGGCGCCGAAGCCGCTGGTCCGCGTCGCCTCGTGGACGATCATGCAGCGCCCGGTCTTCTTGACCGACGCCTTGATCGTCTCGATGTCGAGCGGGACGAGGGTCCTGAGGTCGATGATCTCGGCGTCGACCCCGGCCTCCGCCATCACCGCCTGGCAGACGTGGACCATCGTGCCGTAGCAGAGCACGGTCAGCGCCTCGCCCTCGCGCACGACCTTCGCCTTGCCGAGCTCGATCTTGTAATAGCCCTCGGGCACCTCGCCCGCCGGATGCTGCGCCCAGTTCTGCGTCGGCTTGTCCCAATGGCCGTCGAACGGGCCGTTGTAGATGCGCTTGGGCTCGAAGAAGATCGTCGGATCATTGTCCTCGATCGCCGCGATCAGCAGCCCCTTGGCGTCGTAGGGGGTGGAGGGGATCACGGTCTTCACGCCGGAGATGTGGGTGAAGATGCCCTCCGGCGACTGGCTGTGCGTCTGCCCGCCGAAGATGCCGCCGCCGAACGGCGAGCGAACGGTCATCGGCGACGTGAACTCGCCCGCCGAGCGGTAGCGAAGCCGCGCCGCCTCCGACACCAGCTGGTCGAGCGCCGGGTAGATATAGTCGGCGAACTGGATCTCCGGCACCGGGCGCAGGCCATAGGCTCCCATGCCGACCGCGACTCCGATGATGCCGCATTCGGTGATCGGCGTGTCGAACACCCGCGTCTTGCCGTGCTTCGCCTGCAGCCCGGCGGTGGCGCGGAACACGCCGCCGAAATAGCCGACGTCCTCGCCCATCACGATGACGGTCGGATCGCGCGTCATCATCACGTCGAGCGCCGAGTTGATCGCCTGGATCATGTTCATGCGGACGGTCGGTTCGGGCATGGTCTCGCTCATTCCCCCCTCCCCTTCAGGGGAGGGGCCGGGGGTGGGGCGGTGCCGCCCGCGCCGAGTCTGGCGGGAAGGCCCCACCCCAACCCCTCCCCTGAAGGGGAGGGGCTTGCGGCAGCGCGCATCTCCATCACTTGGGAGCCCATGGGCGGCCGGAGGCGGTTTCCTCGGCGATCATCTGCGCCTGTTGCTCGCGCAGGTGCCAGGGCATCTCCTCGAACACGCCGTCGAACAGCGACTCCAGCGGCTGGAGCAGGCCGTGGCCGAGGATGCCGTTCTTCTCGGCCTCCTTCTGAGCCGCCTTGACCTGCTCGGCGAGTTCCCTGTCCTGCGCGGCGTGGCGCTCCTCGTCCCACTCGCCGAGCCCGATGAGATGGTCCTTGAGGCGGCGGATCGGATCCCCGAGCGGCCAGGCGTTGGGCTCGCCGGCGGAACGGTATTGAGTCGGGTCGTCGGAGGTCGAATGGCCCTCCGCGCGGTAAGTGAAATGCTCGATCAAGGTCGGGCCGTTGTTGGTCCGCGCGCGCTCCGCCGCCCACTGCGTCGCCGCGTAGACCGCCAGCGCGTCGTTGCCGTCGACCCGGAGCCCGGCGATGCCGTAGCCGATGGCGCGCGCCGCGAAGGTCGTCGCCTCGGCGCCCGCGAAGCCCGAGAAGCTCGAGATCGCCCACTGGTTGTTGACGACGTTGAAGATCACCGGCGCGCGATAGACGGTGGCGAAGGTCAGCGCGGAATGGAAGTCGCCCTCCGCGGTCGAGCCCTCGCCGCACCAGGTCGCGGCGATGCGGGTGTCGCCGCGCGACGCGCTGGCCATCGCCCAGCCGACCGCCTGCGGATATTGCGTGGTGAGGTTGCCCGAGATCGAGAAGAACCCCGCCTGCCGCGACGAATACATGATCGGCAGCTGCTTGCCCTGCAGCCGGTCGGCGCGGTTCGAGTAGATCTGGTTCATCATGTCGACGAGGCTCCAGCCGCGCGCGATCAGCAGGCCCTGCTGACGATACGACGGGAAGCACATGTCCTCATAGTCGAGCGCGTGAGCCGCCGACACCGCGACCGCCTCCTCGCCGGTGCACTTCATGTAGAAGCTGGTCTTGCCCTGGCGCTGGGCGCGGAACATGCGCTCGTCGAAGGCGCGGACCAGCGCCATGCTGCGCAGCATTTGCCGCAGCTTGTCGGGCGTCAGGCCCGGATTCCATGGGCCCACGGCCGCGCCGTTTTCGTCCAACACGCGAACCAGCGAATAGGACAGGTCGGCGAACTCGCGGGCGTTCGCAGCAATATCCGGCCGCCGCGCCGCGCCCGCAGCGGGAATGTCGACCGCAGCAAAATCGACCTCGTCGCCCGGGCGGAACTTGGGCTCGGGAACGTGGAGCGACAGCGGCTGGAGGTTGGCGCGGGTCATTCGCGTGAACTTTCGGAGTCGGGACGTCGCACATATACACAACGCTTCGCGATGAGAAGATAGGACAGCCCTGCTGCCTTAACGGAAGATTATTTCGCGCGGCCACCGGAAGCTTCCGGGCGCCCGGCGGAGAAACCGAAGGCCGCCTCCATCGTTCTTATGTCGCCGGCCGCCAATGAGCCGGAGCGAACGAGAGGAGCACGTCATGGACGACAATCGCCAGCAGCAGAATCAGGACCAGCAGGCCCAAGGCCAGCAAGGCCGCGATCGCGACGACAACCGTCAGCAGCAGCAGGACGGCGGCTTCGGCGCCAGCAATCGCAACAGCGACATCGACAACACCGCCGGCTTCGGCGGCACGGGCAGCGACCTCGGCAGCGGCGGCCGCTCCTCGGGCAACGACTTCAACCGCGATTCGGATCGCGACAGTATCTCGGATCGCGCCGACCGCTAGCGCGTCCGGCGGGCCGCCTTCACCGGCGGCCCGTCTTGCGCTCGCCTAGCCGAGCGCCTTCTTCAGCAGATCGTTGACCACGCCCGGGTTGGCCTTGCCGCCCGTCGCCTTCATCGTCTGGCCGACGAAGAAACCGAACAATTTGTCCTTGCCGGAGCGGTATTCGGCGACCTTGTCGGCGTTCGCCGCCATGACCTCGGCGATCGCCTTTTCCAGCGCGCCGGTGTCGGAGACCTGCCTCAGCCCGCGCTCCTCGACGATCGTGCCGGCATCCTGCCCGGTCTCGAGCATCGCTTCGAACACCTGCTTGGCGAGGCTGCCCGACAGCGTCTTGTCATCGACCAGGCTCAGCAGCTCGGCCGCCTGCCTCGGCGACACCGGGCTGTCGGCGATGTCCTTGCCCAGCCGGTTGAGCGCGCCGAACAGGTCGGAGGTCAACCAGTTGGACGCGGCCTTCGCCATCGCCAGATCGTCGACCTTGCCCGTCGCCGCCATCAGCGCCTCGAACCAGCGCGCCGTCTCGACGTCCGCCGTAATCACGTTCGCGGAATAGTCCGATAGCCCGAGCGCGCCGGTGTAGCGCGCGCGCTTGGCGTCGGGCAGCTCGGGCAGGCTCGCCTTGCAGTCCGCGACGAAATCCTCGGTCAGCACCAGCGGCAGCAGGTCGGGATCGGGGAAATAGCGGTAGTCGTGCGCTTCTTCCTTCGACCGCATCGAGCGAGTCTCGATCCGGTCGGGATCGAACAGCCGCGTCTCCTGGACGATCGTGCCGCCGCCCTCGATCACGTCGACCTGGCGCTTCGCCTCATATTCGATCGCCGCCATCACGAAGCGGACCGAGTTGACGTTCTTGATCTCGCAGCGCGTGCCGAGCGGATCGCCCACTTTCCGCACCGAGACGTTGACGTCGGCGCGCATCGAGCCTTCCTCCATGTTGCCGTCGCAACTGCCGACGTAGCGCAGGATCGAGCGCAGCTTGCGGACATAGGCACCCGCTTCCTCGGGCGAGCGCATGTCGGGCTTGGAGACGATCTCCATCAGCGCGACGCCCGAGCGGTTGAGATCGACGTAGGAGACGCCCGGCTGGTCGTGGATCGACTTGCCCGCGTCCTGCTCCAGATGGATGCGCTCGACGCCGACCGCGCGCGTCCCGCCCTCGACCTCGATCTCGACGACGCCCTCGCCGACCACCGGATGCTGGAACTGGCTGATCTGGTAGCCCTGCGGCAGGTCGGCGTAGAAATAATTCTTGCGGTCGAAGCGCGACCAGCGGTGGATCTCCGCGCCGAGCGCCAGCCCGGTCCGCACCGCCTGCCGCACGCACTCGCCATTAATGACTGGCAACATCCCCGGCATCGCCGCATCGACCAGGCTAACGTTGGCGTTCGGCTCCGACCCGAAGGTCGTCGACGCGCCCGAGAACAGCTTGGCGTTCGAGGTCACCTGTGCGTGGACCTCGAGCCCGAGCACGACCTCCCAGTCCCCGGTCTCGCCCTTGATTCGGTATGTGCTGTCCATCTCTACCACCACTTCGCCGGCGCGGCCGTAAAGCCAGCCGCGCGTTCGAGCGCGAAGCCCGCATTTAGGACGCCACACTCATCGAGCGGCTTGCCGATCAGCTGAAGGCCGAGCGGGAGGCCGGCGCTGTCCAGCCCCGCCGGGATCGACATTGCGGGCAGGCCGGCGAGCGACGACGGCACGGTGAAGACGTCGTTTAGATACATAGCGATCGGGTCGTCCGACTTCTCGCCGCTCGCGAAGGCGGCGCTCGGGGCGGTCGGGGTGAGCAGGACATCGCAGCTTTCCCACGCCAGCTCGAAGTCGCGCGCGATCAGCGTCCGCACCTTCTGCGCCTGGAGATAGTAGGCGTCGTAATAGCCCGCCGAGAGCACGTAGGTGCCGATCATGATGCGGCGCTTGACCTCCGGCCCGAAGCCCGCGGCGCGGGTCGCCTCGTACATGTCGGCGAGGCTGCCGCCCTCGTCGACGCGCAGGCCGTAGCGGACGCCATCGTAGCGCGCGAGGTTGGACGACGCCTCGGCGGGGGCAACGATGTAGTAGGCGGGAAGCGCGTACCTGGTGTGCGGCAGCGAGACATCGACGATCTCGGCGCCGGCGTCGCGCGCCCAGCCGATGCCCTTTTGCCACAGCGCCTCGATCTCGGGGTTCATGCCGTCGAGGCGATATTCCTTCGGGATGCCGATCCGCTTGCCGCAAAGGTCGCCCGTGAGCGCCGCCTCGAAATCCGGAACCGCGACCTCCAGCGAGGTCGAGTCCTTGGGATCGAAGCCCGCCATGCTCTGCAGCAGGATCGCGCAGTCGCGCACGTCGCGCGCCATCGGCCCCGCCTGGTCGAGCGACGAGGCAAACGCCACCACGCCCCAGCGCGAGCAGCGCCCGTAGGTCGGCTTGATCCCCGCGATGCCGACGAAGGCGGCCGGCTGGCGGATCGAGCCGCCGGTGTCGGTTCCCGTCGCCCCCGCGCACAGCCGCGCCGCGACCGCCGCCGCAGAGCCACCCGACGAGCCGCCCGGCACGAGAGCGGCGTTCGACCCCGGCGGCCGCCACGGCGAGATGACGTTGCCGAACGCGCTGGTCTCGTTCGACGAGCCCATCGCGAACTGGTCCATGTTGAGCTTGCCGAGCATCCCCGCGCCGTCGGCGAACAGCCGTGCGGTGATCGTGCTCTCATAGGTCGGCACGAAGCCCTCGAGGATCTTCGACGCCGCCGTCGTCTGCACCCCCGCCGTCGCGAACAGATCCTTGATGCCGAGCGGGATGCCGGCGAGCGGCTTCGCCTCGCCGCGCGCCAGCGCCACGTCCGCCGCCTCCGCCGCCGCCAGCGCATGCTCCGGCGTCTCGACGATAAAGGCATTGAGCGACCGCGCCGCCTCAACCGCCGCGACGTGCGCCTGCGTCAACTCCTTCGCCGAGAACGCCTTGGCGCGCAGCCCGTCTCGCATTGCCGCGAGCGTCAGGTTGGTCAGCTCGCTCATTTCCCTCCCCCTATCGGGGGGAGGGCGAGGGAGAGGGGTCGCGAGCGAAGCGAGCAGAAGAAAAGAGCCGCGCCTTCGGCGCGCCCCTCTCCCCAGCCCTCCCCCCGGAAGGGGGAGGGAGTACGCCGTGAGGCCATCATTCGATCACCTTCGGCACGACGAAGAAGCCGTGCGCGGATTTGGGGGCGTTGGCGGTGACGTCCGCGGCCTTCGCGCCGTCGGTCACCACATCCTCGCGCCAACGGAGTGTATTGGGGATCACCGCCGTCATCGGCTCGACGCCCTTGGTGTCGACCTCCCTCAGCTGCTCGATCCAGCCGAGGATGCCGTTCAGCTCCCCGACCAGCGGCTCGACCTCGCCCTCGCCCATGCGAATGCGGGCGAGATGGGCGATGCGCTTAACGGTGGCGGCGTCGACCGACATGAGGTGCCTTTGACGGTTGGGAACGGCGCGCGGTTAGCATGGTGGGACGCGCGGCTTCAAGGCGTGACACTGGCGTCACAAGCCTCCGTTCGTGGTGAGCCTGTCGAACCGCGTGGCCCCCGCGTCGGTGCGGTCTCGTCCTTCGACAGGCTCAGGACGAACGGAGGTGGGAGTTTCAAGCGGGGCACTTGCCCGTTCCCGGCCCCTTCACGAACCGCCCGGCCGGCGCGCCCGTCGGCTCGCCGTCCTTCAACACCTGCACGCCGTTGACGAACACCGCCTGCACGCCGGTCGCGTAGAGCTTCGACCGTTCGTAGGTCGCGTGGTCGGCGATCGTCGTCGGATCGAACAGCACGATGTCGGCGAAATTGCCGGCTTTCAGCAGCCCGCGGTCCTTGATGCCGAGGTTCGCGGTCGGGAAGCTCGTCAGCCGGCGGATCGCATCGGGCAGGCTCGCGGTCTTCTCGTCGCGAACGTAGTGGCCGAGCAGCCTGGCGACATTGCCGAAGGCGCGCGGGTGGCTGTTGGACAGCAGGAACACGCCCTCGGGCGCGCTGGCGTCCTCGTCCGATCCGAAGGCCATCCACGGCAGGCCGGTCTGCCGCTTCACATTGTCCTCGTTCATCAGGAAGTAGATCGTGCCGACCCGGCTGCCGTCAGCGATGACGAGGTCCATCGCGGTCTCCTCCGGCGATTTGCCCATGATCGCCGCGACCTCGGCCAGCGTCTTGCCGGTGTATTTCTTCATCGCCGGGTTCTTGAAGGCGCTCAGCAGCACCCGCGACGGGTCGCCCGCGCCGAAGTACAGATTCTCCCAGCCCTTGCCCGGCGCCTTCATCTCGGCCGCGACGCGCGCCCGGATCGCCGGGTCCTTCAAATGCGCGATCCACGCCTCGAGCCCGCCGTCCTGCACCCAGCTTGGCATCGCCGCGTCGAGGCCGGTGGCGCCGGCGGTGTAGTTGTACATGTCGGCGGTGATGCGGTGGCCGGCGGCGCGCGCGTCCTCGATCTTCGCGATCATCGCGTCGAGCTTGCCCCAGTTCGCCTTGCCCGCCTGCTTCATGTGGTAGATTTCGGCCGGACCGCCCGATTTCGCCGAAATCTCGATCAGCTCGTCGACCGCCTCCAGCAGCCGGTCGCCCTCCGAGCGCATGTGGCTGATGTACATCCCGCCGCACCTCGCGCTCTCGGTCGCCAGCGCCACCAGCTCGGGCGTCTCGGCGTAATTGGCGGGCGAGTAGATCAGCGACGAGCCGACCCCCATCGCGCCCTCGTTCATCGCCTGCCGGACCAGCGTCCGCATCCGGCCGAGCTGCTCCGGCGTCGGGTCGACATCTTTTTCGCCGAGCTCGTGGATGCGCACCGTCGTCGCGCCGACGAAGCTCGCGACGTTCATCGAGATGCCGCGCTTCTCGAGGAAGCCGAGATACTCGCCGAGCGTCGTCCACTGGATCGGATATTTGATGTCGCCCTGGCGCTTCAGCTCCAGCGCCTTCATCTCGGGGGACCATGGCCCCATCGAATTGCCCTCGCCCATCACCTCCAGCGTCACGCCCTGTCGCAGGTCGCTCTGCCCGCGGCCGTCGGCGATCAGCGATTCATTGGCCCAGCTCAGCATGTTGACGAAGCCGGGAGAGACCGCGAGGCCAGTCGCGTCGACAATGCGCGCGGCGCGCGGCCCCCCGCCCTTCCCCACCGCGACGATGCGGTCGCCCTTCAGCGCGACGTAGCCGGCGTAGGGCGCGCCGCCCGCGCCGTCGTAGATCGTGCCGCCGCGAATGACGGTGTCGGCCCTGGGCGCCGGCGCCGCGCCCGCCAGCAGCATCGCCGTCAGCGTCAATCCCAGCCGCTTCGTCATCATCGGTTCTCCTCCGCCGCGCCGCCATGCTATGCGCACCGCCCGAGCGAAGGAAGTCATGGCGGCACGGCGTTTTCTCTGGGTCATCGCGATCCTCACGGTGCTGGTGATCGCCGCGGCGTTCGCCTACCGGCTGTTCGGGCCGCAGCTCATCCGCGCCGCGATGGTGCCGGGCAAGAGCTTCGCCGAGAGCCCGGTGCAGGCCGACCCCGTGTATGGCGTGAAGACCGGCTGGCTGGCGCGGCCCGACCTGCCCGGCAATCCCGCGATGTGGATGCCGCCGGGCACACCGAAGCCACCAAAGCCCATGGCCGCCGCCTTCTTCATCGCGCCGACCGCCTATCTGTCGCGCGACCGCTGGAACGCGCCGCTCGACGATGCCGACACCAACGCCCGGCTGGCGCTGTTCCTGCGCGGGCAGGCGAGCGTGTTCAATGGCGTCGCGAGCGTCTGGGCGCCGCGCTACCGTCAGGCGACCTTCGGCGCGTTCCTGACCAGCAAGGCCGACGCCAAGCGCGCGCTCGACTTCGCCTATGCCGACGTGCTGCGGGCGTTCGACGCCTTCCTCGCCGCCAACCCCAACGGCCCGATCATCCTCGCCGGGCACAGCCAGGGATCGCTGCACCTGCTGCGGCTGCTCAAGGAGCGTGTCGCGGGCACACCGCTCGCCGCGCGTGTCGTCGCGGTCTACGCCCCCGGCTGGCCGGTCTCGGTCGTTGCCGACCTCCCCGCGCTGGGCCTCCCTGCCTGCGCCGCGTCGGGCCAGAGCGGCTGTCTCCTGTCATGGCAAAGCTATGCCGAACCCGCCGATGCCGAAATGGTGACCGGGGTCTTCGACGCCACCACAGGCTTCAACGGCCAGCCCCGGCACGGTACCGCGATGCTCTGCACCAACCCGCTGACCGGCGGAGGTGGCGACGCTCTCCCCCCGGCGAACCTCGGCTCGCTGGTCCCCAGCGCCGATTTCACCGGCGCCTCGCTGGTTCCGGGCGGCGTCGGCGCGCGCTGCATCGGGCGCGGCCTGCTGTCGATCGGGGCAGCGCCGGCGGGCTTCGGCAGCTACATCCTCCCCGGCAACAACTTCCACGTCTACGATTACGCGCTGTTCTGGGCGAACCTCCGCGCCGACGCCGCCGCGCGCCTCGCGACGTGGGCCGCCGCGCACAAAGCGCGATGATCTTCGCCGACACCCGGAGCTTTCGCGACGCGCTTCCGGCGCGCGGCCGGCTGGCCGGGCTCGACGTCGGCACCAAGACGATCGGGGTGGCGCTGTGCGACTCCAACTGGTCGATCGCCACCGCCGCCGAGACGCTCCGCCGGACCAAGTTCACCGCCGATCTGGCGGCACTCAAGGCGCTGCTCGACAGGCAGCGGGTCACCGGCCTGGTGGCCGGCCTGCCCCTGAGCATGGACGGCATCGACACCCCGCGCACCCAGTCGATCCGCGCCTTCGCCCGCAACCTCGCGCCGCTCGGCCTGCCGCTCCTGCTCTGGGACGAGCGCTGGTCGACGCAGGCGGTCACCCGCACCCTCATCGACGCCGACGCCAGCCGCGCGCGGCGCAGCGAAGTCGTCGACAAGATGGCCGCCGCCTACATCCTGCAGGGCGCGATCGACGCGCTGGCCTATCTTGAAGGCCAGGGTCGGGACCCATAAGGCAAGACGAAAAGAGCCGGAGCTTGCGCCCCGGCGCTCATCTGCATCGCCACGAAAGCGTCTTACGCGCCCTGCGTCGCCGCCACGTCGACCTTCACGCCCGGACCCATCGTCGACGAGATCGCGATCTTGTCGAGGTACTTGCCCTTGGCGCCCGACGGCTTGGCCTTGACGATCGCGTCGAGGAAAGCGTCGAAGTTGGCGCGCAGGTCCTCGGCCGCGAAGCTCGCCTTGCCGATGCCGGAGTGGATGATCCCCGCCTTCTCGACGCGGAACTCGACCTGGCCGCCCTTGGCCGCCTTCACGGCTTCGGCGACGTTCATCGTGACCGTGCCGAGCTTCGGGTTCGGCATCAGCCCCTTGGGGCCGAGCACCTTACCGAGGCGCCCCACGAGACCCATCATGTCGGGCGTCGCGATGCAGCGGTCGAAGTCGATCTTGCCGCCCTGGACGATCTCGAGCAGATCCTCCGCGCCGACCACGTCGGCGCCGGCGGCGAGTGCCTCCTCCGCCTTGGGCCCGCGCGCGAACACGCCGACACGGACGGTCTTGCCGGTGCCCTTGGGCAGCGTCACGACGCCGCGCACCATCTGGTCCGCGTGGCGCGGGTCGACGGTCAGGTTGATCGCGACCTCGATCGTCTCGTCGAACTTCGACGTGGCGTTGGTCTTGGCGAGGCTGATCGCCTCGTCCACGCCATACAGCTTCTCGCGGTCGACGGTCGGGGCCTGGCTCTTCTGCTTCTTGGTCTGTGCCATGATCTTAGCCCTCCACCACGTCGAGGCCCATCGAACGGGCCGAGCCCTCGATGGTCCGCATGGCCATGTCGATGTCGTTGGCGTTCAGGTCCTTCATCTTGGTCTCGGCGATCGCGCGGATGTCGCTCTGCTTGATCTTGCCGATCGCAGCGCCCTTGCCGGCGGTCGCCGACCCGGACTTCAGGCCCGCGGCCTTCTTGATGAGGTAGGACGCCGGCGGAGTCTTGGTCTCGAACGAGAACGAACGGTCCGCATAGACGGTGATGACGGTCGGAATGGGCATGCCATTCTCCATCTCGCTCGTCTTGGCGTTGAACGCCTTGCAGAATTCCATGATGTTGACGCCGCGCTGGCCGAGCGCCGGGCCGATCGGCGGCGACGGGTTCGCCTTGCCGGCCGGCACCTGCAGCTTGATGTAGCCGGTGATCTTCTTTGCCATTGGGTAGTCTCACTCTGTAGTCGGGACGGAGCGGCAAGCGCACCGTCCGGTTTCAAGTTTAGCGGTCCAAGCGAACGGCAAGCCGTCCTCCCGCAATTCCAATGCTGATGCGATGGAAGCGCGGGCGTCTACTTCAACTCGCCCAAAAAGTGAAGCCCCCTCCCTCTCCCTGGAGGGGAGAGGGCGACGCCTGCCCCGCTTGGCCGCCCGCCGCGACGCCGCCCTCGCCCTCTTCCGCGCGAACGCCGCCGCGCCCCGCGCCCTCAAAACCCAGGGCGCGAGCTCCACCTCTACACCGCGCGCAAGCACCCCCACGCCTTCGACCGGGAGCTCGGACTTCCGGGCTAGAAGGTACGCCGCCCCGATTTGTCGGAACTGCTGATTGCGGCGGAGATCCTCGGAATATCGAGAATGACTTGCGTGGCACGATCGATCGCGGTCTGATAGCGCTGGCGCGTCGCCATCTTGATGCACGTGCGCGCCAGCTGCTCCGCCGTCACCGGGTGCCCGCGCGCCGCCATGATCTTCGCGATCGACGCACGCAGCGCGATCTTTCGCAGCTCGAGGCCGTAGCGGGTCGCGACCATCATCGCGTCGGTCGCGTAGCGCAGCGCACCGTCGAAATCGGACAGGTCGAGCCGGGCGCGAGCGATCGAGGCCGACGCTTCGCAGCGCACCCGCGGGATATCGGTATGGAGAGCGTAGGTCAGCGCATCCTCGAGGTGGCGCTGGGAGCGGTCGCGGTTGCCGGACGTCGTGCCAGGATTGGACAGGCATATGTCCGCAAGGGTGATCTGCAACCTGTGGACAAGGTCCATCTGGACCGATGCCTGCGCGAGGTGGAGCGCGCGCCGCAGAGCGGATTGGTGCTCGTCCGCTCGGCCGGCCATGCCATGGGCGTGGGACCGCAGGCGCTCGAAATAGGCCTGCGCCCGCACCTCGGGGAGGCCAGCCAGGCTGTCGCAAGCAGTCCGGTAGCATTCGAGCGCGGGGCCGATCCGACCCCTCAGGTGCAGGCACCATGCCTGGTAGCCCGTGGCGATGGCGGTCGCGAGCTTTCCCTCGCGAAGCGCGACATCCTTCTTGCTGACCTCGATCAGCTCCTCGCATTTCCGCTCGGCGACACCGATATTTCCCATTTCCAGATCGACGGTGAGCTGGTTGAGCCGGATGCGGCGCCAGTTATGCGCGCGGTCTTCGCGCTCGACCCACATCCGGTTGACCATCTGCGCCTGGTCAAAGGAGCGACGAGCCTCGTAAAGGTCTCCCATCGCCAGACGGACGACACCGCGCTCGTTGTGGAGCCAAACGAGCTCGTCAGGATAAAAGGGCTCGGCCGTGCCAAACGCGGCGGCGAACGCGTCACCTGCCTTGCCTTCGTCGCCGAAGGCGGCGCTGAGCTTTCGGCGCATCGCCTCCCGCGCCATCGTCGCCTTGCCGTAGCCGTCGATCAGGTCGTCGAGCCGTTCAGCATGCTCTAGAAGGACGCCGTCGCGGCCCTCGCGAATCAGGCGGTCGCCGCTGTCCAGCGTCAGAAGGCCCGTCGTCGAATAATAGCTGCGGACGAGCGCAAGCGCGGTGCGCAGCGCGCGGACATGGCGGCTGCCGCAGAGCCGGTGAATCTCCCGACAAACGTCCGCCTTTGGCTCGCTCCGGCTCGCTCCGCAGGCCTTGGCGATGTCGCCGAGCCACTTGCTGTAGCTCGCCGGGCTTCGTTTAAGCTTCCGGGCGGTCGCCGGGAGAGCCGTTCCATCCGAGTCGTCGATATGATAGGAACCGATCAGGCGATCGATCGCGTCGCCGAGCTCGTCGTGGATGTCGGTATCGGGAATATCCCCGTCGATCGGCTGCGCCACATACAGCGACATGTTGAAGGCGGTGGAAAGCTTCGCTTCGCTCAACGGGATGCCGTAGCGATAGCGCAGCTCGGTCAGCAGCGACCGGTGAAGCGCATAGCGGAGTGGCGGCGAGGCGATCGGCTCGCCCGACGCATAGGGCTCGAAGGAAAAGACGAGTCCCGCCCTGGTGAGCCTGCGAAGCGTGGCAGCGAAGTTTGCGCCGTCTCCCACGCCCGGCATGAGGGCCAGAACATCCTCTTCGACGGGCAGGCCGATGAAGGCCAGCGCCTTCAGGATTTGTCGCGCTGTATCGACACCCTTCGAGCCGCTGGCCGGCCCCAGGACCTTCGCCAGGATCTCGTCCTCGAACAGCTTGCTGAACAGAGCGCGCCTGACCTCGATCGAATCGCCACTGATCCGTCCGGCACGGTTGGCTTCGTAGCGGGCAATCTCGGCGCGAAGCGGCGCGGACATCCGGGCATCTGCGCGCTCTTCGATCGTCTTCCAGACGGAGTTCAGGTAACGGCCGGGCACCTCGTCCTTCGGCGCCGCGTCGAATTTCCGGAAGTCCTCCGTCCGGACGCGGAGCTCGTCCATGTAGCTCTTGACCCTGTCGGTGCCGAACATCACCCATCTCACGCGCGACGTGTCGGCTGGCTCCTTGCCTTCTTCTGGCGTCGGCGGCCGGCTCGCGGCATTCAGAAGCTGGTCGAGCTCGGCGCTGAGCGGCTGTCCGCTCGTGTCGAAGAAGCGCTCCATGCCGTTGATGATGACGACGACGCGCGGGGCGCCCGGCGGCTGCTTGTCGGCAGGCTCGTTGAGATTGAGGCTCGCGAAGAACTCGCGCCTGCTGCCGAGCGGCTGGCCGTTCGGCCCGTCCAGCTTCCTCTGGAAGGCTTCGGCGAAAAAGCGCGCGACGCCGTCCAGCAACGTATCGGTATCGAAGGAGAAGCCGCCGTTGATCAACAGGCAATGGCTGGCCTTGGCCAGGCCGAGCTGCGTCCATGAATTCGCCAGTGCGCGAGCCATCCCGCCCTTGCCGCAGCCTTGGGGGCCGATGACGCAGAGCATCCGGAATTCTTCCGCGTCCTCGACAAGGCGACGGGAAACGCTGCCGATCTTCTTGCGGGTGATATCCCAGAGCACCACTGGCTTGCCGTCCGTCACGGCCTTCTGGATCCGGGGCTTCATCGACCGCCAGTATTTGCCGATATGGACCTCACGGCGAACCGGGTTGATCAGGGCGTTCGGATCGTCGCCCAGCCCGGTTGCCAGCAGGTCGACGCAGGCCTTCAGATCCTTGAGATCGTGCCGGCTTGACCGATCGATGACGTCGAAATGCGATCGTGCGTCCAGGGCTTTGGCGCGCATGAAATCCTGAGACGTCCTGCCCGCGATATAGTCGTTCAGATCTTTCGACCGATCGCTCAGTTCAACATAGCCGGCGGGCCTGGTTTTCGGGGCGCCCGGACTCGTGTCGCTGGCGGTCGGCTTCGCGCCCAGATCGGTGTCGAAGATCGTAAGAACACCGAGCTTCCTGAATATCTCGACCCGCTTGGCGGCGATCGCCTCTTCTGTCAGCCCCGCGGCGCGCGCCGACCAGAGGAGAAAGGTCGGCGCGACCCGCTGATACGGATTGTTGCTGATGAACTCCTGCATGTCCTGGTTCAGCTCGGCCTCGCTCATGCCGAGGCCGACGAACAGGATCGGGTTGCCGCCCATCATCAGTCGCTTGGCGAATTCGAACGGCCGCCGGTTGAGGTCCTCGCGGCGATAGAGCCGATCGTAATCGCGCTGGCTGGCGATGATCGAGCGCCAGTCGCACGCCCGGCCATGGAGATGCATGATATGCGCGTCGACGTCGTCAGTTCCGACGGCGAACTCGATCATCCGGTCGATGCGCTCGCGGTTGAGGAGGTCGCTTTCGATCGCCCAGCCGTCGGCATAGGTCCGTCGGATCCGGCCGCTTCCCAGGTCCCACGACAAGTTCGCGCTCGCCTCGTCGCGCATCGCGACAAGCGTCTCGAAGGGCGACTCCTTGCGCTTGCAGCTCGAAAGCATCGACACCCGCTCGAGCTCGAAATCATAGTTGGCCGTCGCGAAGCGCCGAAGTCCAAGCTGGTGCCACAGAGCTACCGGCACGTTGAACGCGTCGAAGCCGTCTTTCACCCCGACTTTCGGACGGTCGATGCGCCAGCCGTCGCGCGGAGCACGGAAACGTCTGGCGAACTCCAGCCGCACCCACTCGCGCGGGGTGTCGAAACGGTCGAGCGGCCAATCCGTCGAGCCCGACTGCCTGTCCGCGGTGTCGAGATTCGCCCGCCAGTCGCGCCGCAGCTTTGCGGAGGGCTGGTCGAGCGCCTCCTCGATCAGGCTCATGCCGATCTGCGCGGTCCACCGCCCCCGCGCGCTGCGCTGTTCGAACTTGACGACATTCTGGAGCATCCTGGCGTCGGGCAACGCCCGCGCGGCGTCACCCGCGAGAGCCGAGAACGTCAGCCGGAGCTGGTCCCAGCTGCCATATCCGAAAGCCTGGGTCGCCATCGAGCCGACGAAGCTGATCATCCGCCCGGTCGAAAGCGCGCGGAAGAATTCGAGCCTGGCACGCTGCGCCAACTTCGCATCGTCCAGATAATATTTCTTGAGGTAATTCGCGCCCATAGCTTGCCCCCGCCCGCTATGCGCAGGAGAGCGAAAGATATGTTGCGAGGCAACCGCTTTGTCGGGATCTCTCCGAAGAGAATGATCCAAATCGGTCTAATAACGTGAAACCGCACTCGCACGGCGCAACCCGCGCCGGCGCGATATCTCGCTTATCCTGAACGACGCCGAAGGCCTACTTGCTCTTCTGCACCTGCTCGAACTCCAGCTCGACCGGCGTCGCGCGACCGAAGATGCTCACCGATACCTTCACGCGGCCGCGGTCGAAGTCGATTTCCTCGACCAGGCCGTTGAAGCTTGCGAACGGGCCGTCCAGAACCTTTACCTGGTCGCCGATCTCGAAGTCGACCTTGAGCTTGGGCTTCGCGGTCGACGCCAGCGCTTCCTCGGCCTTGGTGTTCAGGATACGCGCGGCTTCCGCCTCGGTGATCGGCTGCGGCTTGTTGTTGGCGCCGAGGAAGCCCGTCACCTTGGGCGTGTTCTTCACCAGGTGGTAGACGTCGTCGCTCATGTGGAGCTTCGCCAGAACGTAGCCGGGGAAGAACTTCTTGTCCGACGTCACCTTCTTGCCGCGGCGGACCTCGGTCACCTTCTCGACCGGAACCTCGATCTCCTCGACGAACGCCTCAAGGCCCATGCGCGACGCATCCGCGAGGATGGACTCCTTCACCTTGTTCTCGAAGCCCGAATAGGCGTGGATGATGTACCAGCGCGACATGAACTGTGGGTGCCCCTTAGCCGGCCATCGACAGCAGGAACCGGACGACGTGCCCGAGAACCTGGTCGACGCCGAGGAAGAACAGAGAAAGGATCGTCGTCATGATGAGCACCATGATCGCGGTGATCATCGTCTCGCGGCGCGACGGCCAGGTGACCTTCGCGGTCTCCTGACGCACCTGCCGGACGAACTCTCCGGGCGATGTCTTCGCCATTTGCTGTGCTCATCCTCGCTTTGAAAACAAACTCGACCCCTCGCCTCCGCTCCCTGCGGGAGCGGCTGGCAGGAGTGGAGGGATTCGAACCCCCGGCCCTCGGTTTTGGAGACCGATGCTCTACCAGCTGAGCTACACTCCTACGAGAGGAGCCGAGAGCCCGCGTCTATAGAGAGCGGCCGGATTTGCCGCAAGTCCCCAAGCGGCCGGAGGTGGAGCGGGTAGCGGGGATCGAACCCGCATCACAAGCTTGGAAGGCTAGTGCTCTACCATTGAGCTATACCCGCGGCCCGCGAAAGGCGGTGGTGGAGGGGGTTGGATTTGAACCAACGTAGGGAAAACCCGGCAGATTTACAGTCTGCTGCCATTGACCGCTCGGCCACCCCTCCAAGGGCGCTTTCGCGAAGGCGCGGGTAATGGCGAAGCGGCCGGTGCCTGTCAACGCCGCCTGCGGCGCGCCGCCGAGCCGATGACCGCGAGGCCGGCGAGCAACATCGCCCACTCGCCCGGCTCGGGCACGGGGGCGGCGGGCGGAAGCGTGGTGAGCACGTTGACCTGCTCGATTCGCATCGCGCCGTAGGAAAGGACGGAAGACGTGGCGCCGCTCTGGCTGATCTGGAAATAGCCCGACGCCGAATCGCCCGTGGCGACGGTGTAGGAGAGGCTCGGGATCGCGGTGGCGAGCGTGTCGCTCAGAATGTTGTGGAGCCCGCTCTGCACCGACGCCGAAAGATCGAAGGTCCGCGTCAGCGCGCCAGTCGTCGCGGTCCGTATCGCCGCCGCCTGAACGCGATCGATCCCGCCGGCGCCAAGCCCGCCCAGGCCGTCGAGGGTGCCGACCGAGCCAAGCGTGTTGGCGGCCCCGCTCTGGGTCGTGTTGTTGATCTTGATGCTGAACGAAATCGCGGTCGGGGCGCTCAGGCTCAGTGAGTCGACGCCGGCGCCGGTCGACGAACTGGCGAAGGTGCTGACCTGATATGTCGCGGTGAACGCCCGGCCGGCAAGGTTCGAACCCCACGGCCCGAACAGGCCGGCGTTGTCGCGTCCCGAGGTGAAGCGGCCGCTGAAGGTCAGCGTCGTCGTCGTCGGAGCGGGAGTCACCGTCGCAGCGGCGACCGGCCCGGCGGCAAGGCCAAGCGCGAACAGGAGAGCGGCAATCACATGACGCATGCGGGTTCCCTAACACCGAAAACGGCCCGATGGGTCTCGCGAAGCAAGAAGCGCGCCGCTTGCTGTTTTCGCTTAATAAACTGTCACTTGCGCCAAGAGAGGACGTTCGGCGCCTTCACGACTTGTAAAGCCTGCCGACTCACGGCGGCGGAATTCGCGCCCGGCCGCATGATCGGCTAAAGGCTCGCGAATGGCACGCAGACCCCATCCCCGACATGCCCGCGAGGCAAGCCAGCGCTCGCGCCTGCGCCTCTATGGCCGCCACGCCGTCCACGCGGCGCTCGACAATCCCGAACGCAAGCTTCGCAAACTCTACGCGACGCATGATGCGGCGGCCGAAATCGTCATCCCCGCCGGCCTGCAAGTCGAGCTCGGCGACGCCGCCGACCTCGCACGTCTGGTGCCCGGCGACGCGCCGCACCAGGGACTGGTGCTGGAGTGCGACCCGCTTGAATCGCCGTGGCTGGGGGATATTCTCGACGGGGCGGGCAAGCGGCAGCCGCTGCTGGTGCTCGATCAGGTGACGGATCCCCACAACGTCGGCGCGATTCTGCGCTCGGCCGCGGCCTTCGGCGCGGCGGGGATCGTCACGCAGGACCGCCACGCGCCACCCGAGACCGGGGCGCTCGCCAAGGCGGCGTCCGGAGCGCTCGAGACGATTCCCTGGGCGCGGGTGGTCAATCTGGCGCGCGCGCTGGAGGAAATCGCCGAGGCCGGCTTCTGGCGAATCGGCCTCACCGGCAAGGCGAGCCTGACGCTGGACAAGGCGCTGGGCGAGACCCGGCCGGCGCTGGTCCTCGGCGCCGAGGGCGAGGGGATGCGACACAACATCACCGAGCATTGCGACGAGCTGGCGCGGCTGCCGATCAGCAGCAATGTCGAAAGCCTGAACGTCTCGAATGCCGCGGCGGTGGCGCTCTACGCGGCGGTCACGCGGGGGTAAGCGCCTCGTCGCGCAGGCCGCGCCAGACGCGAAGCGCCTGCGCCGATTCGGCAACGTCATGGACGCGGAAGAGCTGGACGCCCTGCGCCAGCCCGGCCTGCATCGCGGCGAGCGAGCCGGCGATCCGTGCGGCGGGTTCCTCGACGCCGGAGAGAGCGCCGATGAAGCGCTTGCGGCTGGCGCCGAGCATGATCGCGCAGCCGAGGCCATGGAAGATCGACAGGCCGTTGAGCAGCGCGAGATTGTGGCGGAGGGTTTTGCCGAAGCCGATTCCGGGGTCGACGATGATTTTAGCGCGCGCGATTCCGGCGGCCTCGGCGGCGGCGATCCGCGCTTCCAGCCAGTCGAAGACATCGAGCAGAACGTCGTCGTAGGACGGGCTGTCCTGCATGGTCTGCGGATCGCCCTGATGGTGCATGAGGACCACCGCCGCGCCTGAAACCGAGACGACCGAGACGGTCCCCGGGTCGAATGTCAGCGCCGAGACATCGTTGATCATTACGACTCCGGAACGAATTGCGGCGTCGGCGACCTCGGCCTTCCGGGTGTCGACCGAGAGCGGCGCGCCGGAGAGGCGATCGAGGACCGGCTGGAGCCGGGCAATCTCGTCGCCGTGCCACAGCGGCTTGGCGCCGGGGCGGGTGGACTCGGCGCCGAGATCGACCAGCCGGGCGCCGGCGGCGAGCATCGCTCGCGCCGCGGCCGCGGCGGCGTCCGGGTCGTCTCGCTCGCCGCCATCGGAGAAGCTGTCGGGCGTCACGTTGACGATGCCGACGATGGCGGGCTCGTCCAGGCGGAGCGTGAAGCCGCCGTGCTGCAGCGGGGCGCGCGCCGTCGTGAGCGCCGTCCACAACAGGTCGAAGCGGGCGGGGTCGAGGGCGCGCGCCTCGTCGAGCCGGTCGACCGGGAACAGGCGGCGGGGCCGGCCGCGGACGATCAGCTCGACGGCGGAGAACCAGGTGAGGCCGCCGGCCAGGCGGGCGCACTGGCCATCGTGGCCCACGGGCGTGTCGATGAAGGCGGTGGGGCGGAGGTACATCGCCCTCTCCTACCGCAATTACGCTGCCACCGCGCTCCGATAGCGCTGGCGCATCGCGTCGAGCGGGACGAGCTTTCCGGCGTCCTCGTAATGCCAGTACGTCCAGCCGTTGCAGCTCGGCGCACCCTGGACGCGGGCGCCCATCTGGTGGATCGAGCCGGGCTGGAGAGTTCCCGATTCCAAGGCCAGCGTGCCGTCGGCGCGGACGTGCGCGCGGTGGCGGCGGGACGGGTCCATGACCATCGCGCCGGGCTTGATCATGCCAGTCTCGACCAGCGCGCCGAACGGCACTCGGGTCTCGGCGCGCTTCGACTGGGTGACCGCCATGTCGCCGCCTTCCAGCGGCAGAATCGAGTCGATGCGGGTCTGCGCGACCTCGACATATTTCGCCTCGCGCTCGATGCCGATGAATCGTCGGCCGAGGAGCTTGGCGACGGCCCCCGTGGTTCCGGTACCGAAGAACGGGTCGAGCACGACGTCGCCGGGGTTCGAGCACGCCAGCAACACACGGTAAAGCAGCGCCTCCGGCTTCTGCGTCGGATGCGCCTTGTGGCCGTCGTCGAGCTTGATGCGCTCGCCGCCGGTGCAGATCGGCAGCACCCAGTCGGAGCGCATCTGAACGTCCTCGTTCAGCGCCTTCATCGCCTGGTAGTTGAAGGTGTAGCGCGCGTTCTCGCGCTTCGAGCACCAGATCATCGTCTCGTGCGCGTTGGTGAAGCGCGTGCCCTTGAAGTTCGGCATCGGGTTGGCCTTCCGCCATACGATGTCGTTCAGCACCCAATAGTCGAGGTCCTGCAGCGCGACTCCGACGCGGAAGATGTTGTGATAGCTGCCGATCACCCAGATCGTGCCGTCGTCCTTCAGGATGCGGCGCGCCTCGGTCAGCCAGGCGCGGGTGAAGCGATCGTAGGTCGCGAGACTGTCGAACTTGTCCCATTCATCGTCGACCGCGTCGACGCGGCCGCCCTCCGGCCGGAACAGGTCGCCGCCAAGCTGGAGGTTGTATGGCGGATCGGCGAAGATCACGTCGACCGACTTCTCGGGCAGCGCGCGCATCGCCGAAATGCAGTCGTCGTGAAGGATGCTGTCGAGCGGCAGCGTGGTCATTCAGTCCCCCGGAGTTTCCCCGTTTCTCCGACGATGAGTCAGGAGGGAGTCGCTCGTCAACGTGCAAGGGAATCACGTGGAGTCAGCACGTTAGGAGACTGTGTTGAGATTGTGTCGGCGAAACGGTCTTGACGCCTATTTGTTGAGTCCGGCCGCGCGCCGACCCCAAGCGATAGCGGTGTGGCCGAAAGGACTCAGGCCGCGACTTCCATGTCGCCCGGCATCGCGAGGCTTCGCACAATCGCCGCGACCGGAGCGAAAGACCGCCGGTGATGCGGCGTCAGGCCGAGCACCTTGAGCGCCGCCTGATGCTCGGGAGTCGGATAGCCCTTGTTGGTTTCCCAGCCGTAACCGGGGTGGTCGCGGGCATAATCCCGCATGATGCGATCACGGGTGACCTTGGCGACGATCGAGGCGGCGGCGATCGACCGGCATTTCGCGTCGCCGGAGACGATCGCCTTCGAGACCCGCTCCCAGCGCGGGCAGCGGTTGCCGTCGACCAGCACCATCGCGGGCTCGAAGCCCAGCGCCTCGACTGCGCGGGTCATCGCGAGCATGCGCGCCCAGTAGATGTTGATCGTGTCGATTTCCTCCACGCTGGCGATGCCGACGCCGATGCGGGCCACCTTCTGGAGGCGACCATAGATCGCCTCGCGGACGTGCTCGGGCAGCGCCTTGGAATCGTCGATGCCGCGCGGGAAGTTGTCGCGATCGAGCACCACCGCCGCGGCGACCACCGGCCCGGCGAGCGGCGCGCAGCCGGCCTCGTCGACGCCGGCGAGCGGCATCGGAAAGGCGCGTTCGATCTTGAAGCAGGGACGGGCCATCAGGCGGCAAGGCTCCAATTGTGGCCGAGCGGGCCGTGGCCCTGGCCGAAGCCCGGCGCGCCCAGGATCGCGGCATGGACATAGGCGCGCGCGCGATCGACCGCGGTGCGCAAATCGAGGCCGCGGCCGAGGCCGGTCGCGATGGCGGAGGCCAGCGTGCAGCCGGTGCCGTGGGTGTGGCGGGTGTCGACACGCGGCGAGGTGAAGCGATGCTCGAACGCGCGGGTGACGAGCCAGTCCGCCACCTCGGCGCCGTCCAGATGACCGCCCTTGGCGAGCACCGCGCGGCAGCCGAGATCGAGCAGGGCGCGCGCCGCTTCCAGCGCGTCCACCTCGTCCTCGATGTCGAAACCGCTGAGCGCCGCCAGTTCGGGCGTGTTCGGCGTGAGCAGCGTCGCCTTGGGCAGGAGCCGTTCGAGCACCGCGCCAAGCGCGTCATCGTCGAGCAGGCGCGCGCCGCCCTTGGCGACCATGACGGGGTCGACAACCAGTGGAATGCCGTCGGGAAGGGTGTCGGCGACCGCGTGGACCATCGCGGCATCCGACAGCATCCCGGTCTTGATCGCATCGGCGCCGATGTCATCGAGCACCGCGCGCATCTGCGCCTGGACGAAGGCGGGCGGGATGGCGAGCACGTCGGAGACGCCGAGGGTGTTCTGGACGGTCAGCGCGGCGATGGCGGTGGCCGCATAGCCGCCGAGCATCGTAACGGTCTTGATGTCGGCCTGGATGCCAGCACCGCCCGAGGGGTCGCTGCCGGCGACGATGAGGACGCGGGGGATCACGGAAATAGCCCTCCCCCTTCCGGGGGGAGGGTTGGAAGAGGGGGCTGAGCTGCAAGAAGAATCCGCTCGCTGCCGCTCGCGCCCCTCTCCCCAGCCCTCCCCCCGGAAGGGGGAGGGAGCAAAAAGATGCCGATCGTCACGCCGCTGCCCGCACCGCGTCGCAGATGCTGTCGACGCACTCTTCGACCAGGCCCATGTCCTCGCCTTCCGCCATCACCCGGATCAGCGGTTCGGTGCCAGAGGGGCGGATGACGAGGCGGCCGGTGCCGGTGAGGCGGGCCTCGGCGTCTGCGATCGCCGCCTTGACCGGCTCGGCATCGAGCGGCTTGCCGCCGCTGAAGCGTACGTTCTTCAAAAGCTGCGGCAGGGGATCGAACAGGTGGAGCGCCTCGGAGGCCGGATTGCCCGAAGCGACGAGGACGCCGAGGATCTGGAGCGCGGCGACAAGGCCGTCGCCGGTCGTCGCATAGTCGGACAGGATGATGTGGCCCGACTGCTCGCCGCCGACGTTGAAATGCTTGGCGCGCATCGCTTCCAGCACATAGCGGTCGCCGACCTTGGTCCGCTCCATGAGCAGGCCCTGCGCCGCGAGATAGCGTTCGAGGCCGAGGTTCGACATCACGGTGGTGACGAGGCCCCCGCCCCTGAGCTTGCCCATCTTCGCCCAGCTTGAGGTGATGAGCGCCATCAGCTGGTCGCCGTCGACGATCTTGCCGTTCTCGTCGACGACGATCAGGCGGTCCGCGTCGCCATCGAGCGCGATGCCGATATCGGCTCCCGATGCAACGACGGTCTCCTGCAGGAGCTGCGGGTGGGTCGAGCCGCACTTGTCGTTGATGTTGAAGCCATCAGGCTCGACGCCGATCGCGACGACGTCCGCGCCGAGCTCCCAGAGCGCGGTCGGGGCGGTGGTATAGGCGGCGCCGTTGGCGCAATCGACGACGATCTTCAGGCCGTCGAGACGAAGATGCTCGGGAAAGGTCGACTTGGCGAAGTGGATATAGCGGCCCCGCGCGTCCTCGATCTTTCGGGCGCGGCCGATATGGTCCGGCGTCGCGTAGAGAGTGTCGCGCTCCAGCATCGCCTCGATCTCGAGCTCGTCCTCGTCCGAAAGCTTGTAGCCGTCGGGGCCGAACAGCTTGATGCCATTGTCGTGATAGGCGTTGTGGCTGGCCGAGATCATCACGCCCAAGTCGGCGCGCATCGAGCGGGCGAGCAGCGCTACGCCGGGCGTCGGCAGCGGGCCAACCATCACCACGTCCATGCCGACCGAGGTGAAGCCCGCGATCAGCGCCGATTCCATCATATAGCCCGACAGGCGCGTGTCCTTGCCGATGACGACGCGGTGCTTGTGGTCGCCGCGCAGAAAGCGCGTGCCGGCGGCCTGGCCGACCTTCATCGCGATCTCGGGCGTCATCGGGGCCTTGTTGGTCAGGCCGCGGATACCGTCGGTGCCGAAATATTTGCGCGCCATCTGATCCCCAACGCTCCCCCGACGCCGCTATAGCGCGGGCTGCGGGCAAGCCGCTAGGGTCTGAAGCTCACCAATAGCCCCAGAAGCCGACGAGGGGCGCCCCGAGCAGCGGGTGCGCCCAGGTGGCACCGAGGAACAGTATCGCGCCGCCGACGACGGCGCGCCACCCGGGCCAGAGGCTCGAACCGGGCAGCTTGCCGCCGAGCTGGGCGGCGAAGGGCACGAAGGCGGTGCGCGACCGCCAGGCGGCCCAGCCGTCGCCGAGGAGCAGGAGCTTCTTGCGATCCTGCATCGCCGCGCCGAACAGGGCGAGGACGACGACGCCCGCACCGAGAATTAGGCTGCGCGAGGTTCCGGCGACAAGGACGTGGACGAGGCCCCAGAGCGCGAAGCTCCACATCATCGGGTGGCGCGTGATGCGGAGGACGCCGCGTGGGACGGGCGCGCCCTTTAGGTGCCGCTGGGCGCCGGGAAGCGCGGGATTGGGGTCGAGGATCGATCCCGCGAGCAGGATCGAGGCGATCAGCATCAGCGGTGCGGCGAGCTGCCAGAACAGCGCGGGCGCGGTCCACAGCAACTCGACCGGCGCGGCGCGGAACGCCCACACCGCCCAGCCGCCGGTGATGAACGCGACGACCGAGTAGAGCGCCTGGAACCCGCGCTCGCCGATCCTCGCGACCAGCGGTGCGCGCAAGGGATGCGACAGCAGTTCGTGGGTGCCGACGAAGGCGATCACCGCCGCGAGGAGGCACAGGATCATCGTTGGTAGTGCAGCGGCAATTGAGTGGACGCCTTGCCCGGATAATAGCGGTCGCGCAGCTTGGTCTGGCGCGAGACGAGCGGCACCTGCTGTCCGCCGATCAGCACCGCGACCGGAGCCGAGGCGAGCTCCAGCGGATCGCCGTCCCAGACGACGACATCGGCGCGCTTGCCGGCGGCGAGGCTCCCCATGTCGGCGAGACCGAAGATCGCGGCGGGCGCGCTGGTGATCGTCGCCATCGCCTCCGCGTGGGTAAGGCCGGTGGCGCCCGGCACCCTGGCCATCGCGACGAGGTTGCCCGCCTGCTGCGGCAGCAGGCGGATTTGCCGAGCGTCGTTGTCGTCGATCATGCCGAGTGCGACGGTGACGCCGGCGCGGACCATGCGGCCCACGTTCGATTCGGTCGAGCCCAGCATCTCGAAGCGCTCGGGCAGGTCGTTGGTGGCGCTGGCGATCACGGGCACGCGCGCCGCGGCGAGCTTGCCCGCGACCATCCAGCCCTCGGCGGCGCCGACGATCACCAGCCGGAGTTTCGGAAATTCGCCGCGCAGCTCCAGCACGCGCTCGATGTCGCTGGCGCGCTCGACGTGGACGACGAGCTGCTGGCGGCCGTCGACGACGGGCACCAGAGCCTCGGTGTCGGCGCGGTTGAACAGCGCCTCGCGGTCGCCGGTGGCGGCGCGGTACTTGACGCCGTTCCGGACGAAGTCCTGCGCCTCGTGCAGCCCGTTGCGGAACTCGGCGAAGGCCGAGGCGCGCGAGCCGCCGGAAAGCTCGGCGCCGCGCTCGCCGAGCTCGACGAACTGGAAGGCGCGCGGGCGGACCACCGAGTCGGAGGCGTCGCCGAGCGTGATCACCGCCCCCTGCCCGATGAACACCGAATGGCCCGGCGCCGGCGCGACGACCGCGGCGGTGACGCCCTCGATCCGGTTGATCGGGATGTTGACCGAGCGCGGATTGACGCCCGGCGCGATGTCGATCGAGGCCGAGAACTCGGACTTGCTGGAGTCAGCATCGTCGGTTTCCTCGACCGCGTCGACCTCGACGATGCCGAGCCGGGTGAATCCGCCGATGATGCCGGGCGTCACCCAGCGGCCGGCGGCGTCGAGCACCTGTGCGCCGGCAGGCGGCGCGGCGGGGCCGACCGAGGCGATCCGGCCGTCCTGGATGACGATCGTGGCGCTTGTGCCGTTTTCGAGGCGCGCGTTGGTTATCGCGGTCGTCTGCGCGAACGCCGGCGAAGCAAGCAGCGCCGCGGCGAGCAGGAGGCGCTTCATTTCACGTCTCCTTCGCCGACCTGGCCGAGCTCGAAGTCCGAGACCGGGCGCAGCCCCTTGTCGATGTCCAGCATCAGCGCGCCGTCGATCCATACCTTCTCGGGCCGGGTGTAGACGCTGAACGGATTGCCGTTCCACAGCACGACATCTGCCATCTTGCCGGGCTTCAGGCTGCCGACCTTGTCGGCGACTCCGATCGCCTTCGCCGCGTTGATGCCGAGCCAGGTCCAGGCGACCTCGTCGGGAATGACGAGGCCGGCGCGGCGGCCGTCGGACAGCGCCTTCGCCGCCTCCTGGTTCAGGCGCTGGATGCCGTTGGCGTCGTCCGAGTGGACGATCGCGCAGGCGCCGGCGGCGTGGACGAACGGGATGTTCTCGCGGATGCCGTCGTTGCCCTCCATCTTGAAGCCGTACCAGTCCGCCCACATCGCGGCGCAGATACCGTTTTCCTTGAGCATGTCGGCGATCTTGTAGGCCTCGACCGCGTGGTGGAAGGCGGAGACATGGTAGCCGAACTCCTTCGACATATCGATGACGTCGGCCATTTCGTCGGCGCGGTAGCAGTGGTTCTCGACGAGGATCTTGCCGTCGAGCACGCCGACCAGCGTGTCCATCGCGAGATCGCGCGGCGGCGCGTCCTCGGGCCTGGCGGTGCCATTGTCGGCCTTGCGGTCGTACGCGGCCCATTTGCGGCGGTATTCGACGGCGCGAGCCCAGGTCTGGCGGTCGACCGCGATGTTGGCCATCCGGCTGGCCGGCATCTGGTTGCGGCTGCCGTAGACGCGCTTGGGGTTCTCGCCGCACGCCATCTTGAGGCTATAGGGCGCCCCCGGAAACTTCATGCCCTGCATGGTCCGCGCGGCGACGTTCTTGAGCGTCGTGCCGCGCCCGCCGAACAGGTTGGCGGAGCCCGGGAGGATGTGCAGCGTGGTGACGCCGCCATTGGCGAGCGCCCGGCTGAAGCCCGGGTCCTGCGGCCAGATCGAATGCTCGGCCCAGACTTCGGAGCGCACCGGCCCCGTCGCCTCGTTGCCGTCCGAGTTCGCGGCGACCGAGGGCGTCGGGTAGTCGCCCAAGTGGCTGTGAACGTCGATGACGCCCGGCGTCACCCATTTGCCGCGCCCGTCGATCACGGTCGCGCCGGCCTCGTCGACCGCCGCGCCGACCGCGGTGATCTTGCCGTTCTCGAACCGCACCGCGCCGCCGTCGAACCGCCCGCCCTCGCCGTCGTAGATGGTGACGTTCTTCACCACCGTCGGCACGCCGGGATAGGGCCGGTAGGTCGATGGGTACGGATTTTCGGCGATCCGCACTACTTCGGGCGGCTTGCCCGAAGCGGAGGCGGGCCCCCTGTCGCCGCCACTATTGGCGCAGGCGGCGAGCGACAGGATCGCGAGCGCGAGGACCGGCTTCATCAATCGACTCCGTGCATCCAGCGCTTCAGCAGCGGAGAGATGACCAGCAGCAGGACGCCGACGCCGATCGACACCAGGCCGATCGTCCAGAACACGCCGGCATAGGTGTCGAGGCTGACCTTCAGATTGGTCACCTGCCCGCCGACGGTCTCGACGCTCGCCACCTGCGCCACGACGCCCGCGACGTACTGGGCGCAGGAGATCGACAGGAACCACACGCCCATCATCATGCCGACGATCCGCGCGATCGACAGCTTGGTGATCATGCTGAGGCCGACGGGCGAGATGCAGAGCTCGGCGACCGAGTGGATCAAATAGAGCCCGGCCAGCCACCACAGCCCGACCTTGAAGTCGCTGCCGGCGAAATGCGTGCCCCAGACGAGGAACAGGAATCCGAGGCCGACGCCCATCAGCGCCACCGCGAACTTGATCTGGATCGACGGTTCGACGCCGCGCCGCGCCAGCCACAGCCAGAGCGCGCTCATCACCGGCGCCAGCGCGACGATGAAGAAGGCGTTGAAGAACTGCGTCTGCCCGGCCGAGATGTTGAACAGGCCGAACACCGACAGCTCGGTATTGCGGTCGGCGAACAAGGTGAGCGAGGAGCCCGCCTGCTCGAACAGCGTCCAGAAACAGACGTTGAAGATGACGAGGACGATCGCCGCGCACATCATCTGGAACTCGGCGCGGGTGCCGACCTTCGCCGACCAGATCGGGATGCCGATGACCGAGGCGAGGAAGGTGCCGAACAGCACCTTGCCCATCAGCGGCAGCGCCAGGAGGTAGGCGACGATGCCCGATCCCGGCGTGGCGGTGCTGGCGACCATCAGGTTGGTGAACAGGAAATAGGCGACCGGGATGGCGAGGATCGCGCCGAGGAAGATCCACGGCGTACGGTCGGGCCCCTCCGCCACCGGCGGCTCGCCGTAGCCCGCGAGCTTGCCGCCGTCGAACTGGATCAGGCTCCACGAGATCAGCATGCCGATCGCCGCGAGCCCGAAGCCCGCCCACCAGCCGACCGTCGTCGCGAGCAGCGGGCAGAGCAGCTGCGAGAACAGCGAACCGAGGTTGATGCCCATGTAGAAGATCGTGAAGCCGGCATCGCGCCGGCGGTCGCCGGGCGCATAGAGCGAGCCGACGATGGTCGAGATGTTGGGCTTGAAGAAGCCGTTGCCGATGGTGACCGCCGACAGCCCCATGAGGAGGAGCATCGTGTAGAGCGGCGAGCGATCGCCGCCGGCCTCGAAGCCGCCCTTGGCGATGGTGCGCGCGACGGTGCCGTCGGGGCGGGTCAGCGTGACGGTGCCGTCCTCGTTGCCCTTGATCGCCTGTTTCTCGGCGCCATTGACGAGATATTGCTGCTTGGCGTCGGTCGACTTGTCGACGACGACTTCATAGCGCGTTCCGTCGATGGTCGCGAAGGGCTTGGCCGCCTCGCCGCCGAAGCACAAAGTGAAATAGCCGGCGGCCATCAGGATCGCGCCGAACTTCACCGATCGCTTCGATCCGAGATAGCGATCGGCGAGCAAGCCGCCGATCAGCGGCGTCAGGTAAACGAGCGCGGTGAAGCCGCCGTAGAGGCCGGTCGTCGTCTGGTCGCTGAAAAGGAAATGGTCGGCGAGGTAGAGCGTCAGCAGCGCCCGCATGCCGTAATAGCCAAAACGCTCCCACATCTCCGTGGTGAACAACCGCGCCAGCTGGCCGGGATGGCCGAACCACTGCCGGCCCTCGGTGGTGCGGAACGGATCGACGGCGTCAGGCGACGCGTCGTTTGACGGCTGAACCATGAAAATCTCCCTTAGCGCCGGTGCTCTCGCCCGGCTCTCCCTGGCGCGGAGCCTAGCGGCGGGCGGGCGGCGATGTAAGCCCCCTGCTCGTTCGCGCGGGAACCGCTATCCTGCGGCGTTCGATACGGTCGCGGAGGACACGGATGGTCAGCCTTTTCTCCTACGGTACGCTGCAGCTCCCGGCGGTCCAGCTAGCCAATTTCGGCCGCGTGCTGGAGGGTACGCCCGACGCGCTTCCCGGTTATCGGCTGAAGACCGTCCGGATCGCCGTCGCGGCGGTGGTCGGGTTGAGCGGCAGTGACGAGCATCTGATCGTCTCGCCGGGCGAACCGGAGGACAGCGTCCCGGGCGTGGTGCTGACGATCACCGAGGCCGAGCTTGCCGAGGCCGACGCCTACGAGACCGACGACTACCGCCGCACCGAAGCGCGGTTGGCATCGGGCGCGACGGCCTGGGTCTACGTCGAAGCCTAGCGCTTCGGCGCCCACCTCACGCCGACCCACAGGGTGCGCGGTGTGCCGTAGTCGATGATGCCGTTACCATCGATGCCCGACTGGACGCCGGTGCCGGTCAGGTTCTCGGCGGCGAAGGTCAGCGCGACGCCGTTCGCGAGCGGCAGCTCGGCGGAGGCGTCGAGGGTGACCGCGCCGCGCAGGCGGCGTGTCTCCAGATCGTCCTCGAATTGCGCGCCGACGTAGCGGAGCGTCGTGAGCGCGCGAGCGCCTTCCAGATTGCGCCACGAAAGCGTGGCGCTCGCCTGCTGGCGCGGGCTTTGCGCCGGGCGCTTGCCGTCGAGCGCCGCGGCGGCGCCCGACCCGTGCGCCTCGGCATCGGTGAAGGCATAGGACAGCGCCAGCCGCCACTGGCCGTAGTCGAGCGCAGCGTCGGCTTCGATGCCCTTCACGCCGATGTCGTCGATATTGGCGCGCCGGCGGAAGGCGCCGCCCGCCGCGACGGTGCCGACCTGGGGGAACGTGCCGGGGCCGACGCCGAGCGTGACGTTGGAGATCGCATCGTCGACCCGGTTGGCGAACAGCGTCAGGCCGGCATGCGCGGTCGGCAGGGGGTCGAAGCTGACGCCCGCCTCGATGCCCTTCAGCCGCTCCGGATCGAGCGCCGGGTCGGACGCGGTGGCGTCGAGGCCCAAGCGGAACGGCCGGTAGAGTTCGTTGAGCGTCGGCAGGCGGAAGCCCTGATAGGCGGCGAGGCGCGCCGACAGCGCGGGAGTCGCCTTGAACAGCGCGCCGGCGCGAAGCGTCGTCTCGGTGCCCGAGCGGTCGGGATAGGCGAGGTTGGTGACCGGGGCGCCTGTCGCGATGACGCGCTCGACGAGGCTGCCGTCGGTGAGCGTCCAGCGGTCGAGCCGCGCGCCGCCGGTGAGCGTCAGGCGGTCGCCGAGCGTCCAGCCGTCCTCGACGTAAATCCCGGCGACCTCGCTGTCGCCGCCGGCGCGGCGGATGTTGGCGAAGGATCCGGCGACGAGGCGGTAGCGCTCGTTGGTGTGGCCGGTGGCGGCGCGGACGTCGACTCCGATCTGGAGGTCATGACCGGCGCCCAGCGGCGGACGCAGTTCCAGCTTGGCGCCCTTGCCGGTCGATGGAGTCGCGAACTGGTCGAGCGTCGGAGTGAGCGTCGTGCGCGCCGCGTTGGTGCTGATGAAGCCCGAGGAGAAGCCGCGTTTCTGGAGATAGGCGAGCGCTTCCCACGCCCAGCGGCCGCGCCCGACCGCGCGCAGGCTGAAATCCTTGCCGTCGTTATGATTGTTCGAGCCCGCGAGACCGCGCAGCCGGTCGTCGCCGTAGAGCGCGACGCGGGCCTGGAGCTCGGTCGAGCCTCCCAGCGCCACGACGCCCCGCGCCGCGACGTTGCGCTGGCGGTAGCGCGCCGGCTGGTCGACCGGGCCGCGCTGCCCCTTGCCGATCAGCACATAGCCGTCGCCGCGGTCGTAGCCGCCTGTCAGCGTGACGAAGCCGCCGTCGAAGCGCGCCGCCACGCCGGCGTCGGCGCTTAGCGAATCGCGGCTGCCGTACTGGACGCGCGCGGAGACCGGCGGCAGGTCGGCGGGGCCGGCGCTGAACAGCTCGATCGTGCCGGACAGCGCCCCTGCGCCGAACGCCCCCGCCCCGCCGCCGCGCGTGACGCGCGCCGCCGACAAGCTGGATGGCGACAGCGCCGGCCACGGAATCCAGCTGGCGAACGGGTCGGCGACGGGCACGCCGTCGAGCAGCACCAGCGCGCGACTGGCCGCATTGCCGCCGAGCGAGCGGAGGGCCGCGCCCTGGCTCGTCGGATTGGCGGCGCGGCTGTCGGTGCGGCGGAACTGCTGGAAGCCCGCGACATCGCGCAGCGCGTCCTCGAGCCGGCCGGCGGGGTCGGAGTCGAGGCGGGCACGATCGACGAGCGTCGTGCCATAGGCCGCCGCGCCCGATGGCTCGGGCAGGCTGCGCCCGGTGACGACGATGGTCTCCTCATCGGCTGCCGTCGCCGGGGCGGCGGCGAGCAGAAGCGCGAGAGTCAGTCTGTTTCCCATGGTGGCGACGTGCTAGCGGCTCGCGTGCCCTCTCCCAAGCTGAAGTGTTGCCGCATGGATTTCAACGACGCCTCGACTCCCCTGTCGCTGCTGCTGACCCGCCGTTCGGGCAAGGCGCGCGACCTGGCCGCGCCGGGGCCTGACGAGGCGCAGCTTGCGACGATCCTGACCGCGGCGTCGCGGGTGCCCGACCACGGCAAGCTCGCGCCGTGGCGCTTCGTTATCGTGCCCGGCCCGGCGCGCGGCGCGCTCGCCGATCTGCTCGAATCGGCCTACCGCGAGGAGAAGCCCGACGCCGGGCGGATCGAGCTCCAGTCGATGCGCGACTTCGCGGCCCAGGCCCCGGCGCTGGTCGTGGTGATGAGCCGGCCCATTGCCGACAGCAAGATCCCGCTCTGGGAGCAGGAGCTTTCGGCCGGCGCCGCCTGCATGAACCTGCTCGCCGCGACCCACGCGCTGGGCTTCCGTGGCGCATGGCTGACCGGCTGGCCGGCGTTCTCGCCCGGCGTCGCGGCGGCCTTGGGCGAGGCCGGCGAGCGGATCGCGGGCTTCATCTTCCTCGGCAGCTCGGACACGCCGCTCGACGAACGGCCGCGCCCGGCGCTCGACCAGGTGGTGCGGACCTGGGAGGGCTGAGGCGCGAGAGTTGACGGCAGGTGTCCTATGCGCTTATGACACCCTCATGTGGCAGGACGCTCGCCCGATCTACCTCCAGATTCGCGACCATATCGTCGGCGGCATTCTGGATGGGCGCTACCAGCCGGGCGACCCGCTGCCGTCGGTCCGAGCGCTCGCCGCTGAGCGCGACGTCAATCCACTCACCGTCTCCAAGGCCTATCAGGAGCTTCAGGGCGCCGGCCTGATCGCGGCGCGGCGCGGACTTGGAGTCTATGTCGAGCCGGGCGCCCGCGAAGCGGTGAAGAAGACCGAGAAGGCGCTGTTCCTGAGCGAGGAATGGCCGCGCATCCGCCGCCACATCGATCGCCTGGGCCTCTCGGCCGGCGAGCTGTTCGAGCGCAGCGACGCCTGAGTCTTGGCGAGCGCGCCGTTCGGCCGCTAGAGCGGCGGCATGAACCACCCCTTCATCGACGCGCTGGCGCCCGCGATGCGCGACGCGGGCGCACTGATCGAGCAGATCCGTCTTGCCGGAATCGTCCACCGCGCCAAGGCCGATAACTCGCCGGTCACCGAGGCCGACGAGCGCGCCGAGGCGCTGCTGTTCGCGGCGATCGCCGCCGCCGACCCGGGCGCGCTGATCGTCGGCGAGGAAAGTTGCGCCGCCGGCCATCGTCCCGCGCCGACCGCGCGCTTCTGGCTGGTCGACGCGCTCGACGGCACCCGCGATTTCGTCGAGGGCGGGCAGGATTATTCGGTCAACGTCGCGCTCGTCGAGGCAGGCGTGCCGATCCTGGGGCTCGTGCTGGCGCCGCGCACCGGCATGCTGTGGGCCGGCGCGGCGGGCGCGGGGGGGTTCCGACAGCTGGCGGGCGGCAAGGCCGAGCCGATCCTTGCCGCGCGCTGGCGGACCCCGCCGCGCGTCGTCGCCAGCCGAAGCCATCTGGACCAGCGCACGCTCGATTATTGCGCGGCGGTCGGCGGCACGCTGACGCGCAGCGGCTCGTCGCTGAAGTTCTGCCTGATCGCCGAGGGGCTGGCGGATGTTTATCCGCGCTTCGGCCCGACCAGCGAGTGGGATACCGCCGCGGGCGACGCCGTGCTGCGCGCGTCAGGCGGGATGACGCGAGGGCCTGACGGCGAGGCATTCGCTTATGGTAAGCGCGACTATTTGAACGGCGCCTTTCTCGCGGTCGGCGACCCGGCCGCCTACGACGCCCTGCCGCCGCTCACCAGCGCCTGAATCGCCTTCGCCAGCCAGCCGGGATTATAGGGCTTGGGGACGAACAGCGCGTTGGGCGGCAGGTCGCAGGTTTCTGGGCGGGCGCGGCCCGAGGTGACCGCGATCTTCACCCCCGGCCAGCGCTCGGGCGCCATCCGCGCCAGCTCGAGGCCGTCGACGCAGCCCGGAGTGTGGACATCGGTGAAGATCGCCGCGATGTCGCACCGCCCGTCGAGCGTCGCGACCGCCTCCTCCGCGGTGTGCGCCTCGATCACCTCGAATCCGCTCTCTTCCAGCGTGTCGCGCGCGACAAGCCGCACGATCGGCTCGTCCTCGACGACGAGGACGATTGGACGTGGCGCTTGTGATGGTTGCACGTTCATGGCCAGTCAACGGTCCGTTGAGTGCATTGTTGCCAAGAATGTTAAGCGATTACACCGATTTGCGATCGTTACGTCACGATCGGCATATTAACTCATGTTATTAAAAGACATTATCGCTTCGCAATACGGTCCAGCTGCGCCTGCAGCGCCGCCATCTGATCGCGCAGTGTGGCGATTTCGTCACTCGACTCGGCGGCCGGCGCGGCGTTCGCCGCCGCCGCGGCCTCGCTTTTGCCCCGGCCAGTCATCATGTCGGCGGCGGCCTGGAACATCGCCATGTTCTGCTTGGCGAGCGTCTCGAATGGCGAGAAGGGCGCAGCGCCGAAGGCGCCTTTCACCGCGTCGCGGAACTTCGCCTGGTTGGCGCCGAACGCCGCCATCGAGGCTTCCAGATAATGCGGCACCATCGATTGCATCGAATCGCCGTACATCGCGATGATCTGGCGGAGGAAAGGGATCGGCAGCAGCGTTTGCCCGCTGTTGCTCTCCTCCTCCATGATGATCTGCGTCAGCACCTGATGCGTGATGTCGTCGCCCGACTTGGCGTCGACGACCTTGAACTCGCGCCCCTCGCGGGTCATCGCCGCCAGATGCTCGAGCGTGATATAGCTCGAACTGTCGGTGTTATAGAGCCGGCGGTTGGCGTATTTCTTGACGATGACGGGATCGGGCGTGTCGGCGGAATCAGCCATTTCGGAAACCACCTTCCAGGGAAATGCTGCTGTAGCACAGCCGATTGTTGCATCGCAACAACGCGGGCCGAACCCGCTCGCCGCCTTCCTCGCGATGGCGATGGAGGTGACCGGCGGCGACCGCGACCGGATGGCGCGCGTGCTGGCCGGTGTCCGGGCCTACCAGGGCCACTCCTACCGGCGGAACCTGGATCAGCCGCCCCCGGTGGCGCGGGTGGGGGCGGCGCGGCTGCTCGACTATGGCGGGAGCGGCCAGGCGGTGGTGTTCGTGCCGTCGCTGATCAATCCGCCGACCGTCCTCGACCTCGCGCCGGGCAACTCGATGCTGCGCTGGCTGGCGCAGCAAGGCGTGCGACCGCTGCTCGTCGACTGGGGCCGCCCACGCGCGCGCGAACGTCGGCTGTCGGTCGGCGGCTACGTCACCGAGCGGCTGCTGCCGCTGATCGAGACGCTTGGGGAGCGGCCTGCGGTCGCCGGCTATTGCCTCGGCGGCACGATGGCGTTGGCGGCGGCGGCGATCGAGCCGCCGCGCAAGCTGGCGCTGATCGCCGTGCCGTGGCGCTTCGCGGGCTATGGCGACGAGGGCCGCGCCTCGCTCGGCGGCTATTGGCGCGGCCTGGCGTCCGCCGCCGACAGTCTGGGCGGCCTGCCGATGGAAATGCTGCAGCCGATGTTCTGGCGGCTCGACCCCGAAGGAGCGGTCGCCAAGTTCGAGCGGTTCGGCGCGCTCGACCCGTCAAGCGCCGCGGCCGATGCGTTCGTCGCGCTGGAGGATTGGGCCAACGACGGACCGCCGCTCGGCCCCGCCGTGGCGCGCGAGCTGTTCGAGGACTTCTACGAGGCCGACCAGCCGGGCTCGGGCAAATGGGCGGTTGACGGGCAGGCGATCGATCCGAATGCGATCGCCTGCCCGGTGCTCAACCTCGTCTCGACCCGCGACCGCATCGTGCCCGCCGCCGCCGCGACCGACATCGGCCGGCGCGTCAATATCGACGCCGGCCATGTCGGAATGATCGTCGGCTCGCGTGGCCGCGCGCTGGTGTGGGAGCCCTTGCGCGACTTCCTGCTGGCCTGACCGGCGGCCCGGCTCTAGGTTGCACCGCGACAAGGAGCTCGAACCCATGACCAACGTCGTCATCACCGCCGCCCGCCGCACCCCCGTCGGCAGCTTCCTCGGCGCCTTCGCCGGCACCCCCGCCCACGAGCTTGGCCGAGTCGCGATCGAGGCGGCGCTGAGCGACGCCGGGGTCGGCGCCGACGAGGTGTCCGAAGTCATCCTCGGCCAGGTGCTGACCGCCGGCCAGGGGCAGAACCCGGCGCGGCAGGCGTCGATGGCGGCGGGCATCGCCAAGGAAACCCCGGCGTGGGGCGTCAACCAGGTCTGCGGCTCGGGCCTTCGCGCCGTGGCGCTCGGCGCGCAGGCAATCCAGACCGGCGACGCCAGCATCGTCGTCGCCGGCGGTCAGGAGTCGATGAGCATGAGCGGCCACGCGCAATATCTGCGAGGCGGCACCAAGATGGGCGCGATCGAGCTGGTCGACACGATGATCAAGGACGGCCTGTGGGATGCCTTCAACGGCTATCACATGGGGCAGACGGCGGAGAACCTCGCCGAGAAATACCAGATCGGCCGCGACGCGCAGGACCAGTTCGCCGTCCGCTCGCAGAACAAGGCCGAAGCCGCGCGCTCGGCGGGCCGGTTCAAGGACGAGATCGCCGCCGTCACCATCAAGGGCCGCAAGGGCGACACGATCGTCGACCAGGACGAGTATATCCGCGCCGGCGCGACCATCGACGCGATGTCGGGCCTGCGCCCCGCGTTCAAGAAGGACGGCAGCGTCACTGCGGCGAACGCGAGCGGCCTCAACGACGGCGCCGCCGCGCTGGTGCTGATGACCGAGGAGGAAGCGGCGCGACGCGGCGCGACCGTGCTGGCGCGAATCGCGAGCTTCGCGTCGGCGGGCGTCGACCCGTCGATCATGGGGATCGGCCCGGTGCCGTCGTCGCGCCGCGCGCTGGAGAAGGCGGGCTGGAGCATCGCCGACCTCGACCTGATCGAGGCCAACGAGGCGTTCGCGGCGCAAGCACTGGCGGTCGGCCAGGAACTGGGCTTCGACGACGCCAAGCTCAACGTCAACGGCGGCGCCATCGCCATCGGCCACCCGATCGGCGCCAGCGGCGCGCGGGTGCTGACGACCTTGCTCCACGAGATGAAGCGCCGCGACGTGAAGAAGGGCCTGGCGACCTTGTGCATCGGCGGCGGCATGGGCATCGCCATGTGCGTGGAGCGCTAGCGGTTAGGCCGTTCCCCACCCCAACCCCTCCCCTGAAGGAGAGGGGCTTTCCGGCTCGTGCTGACCAAAGCCCCTCTCCTTCAGGGGAGGGGTTGGGGTGGGGACGACGCTGGGCGTAAACCACGAATGATCCGCCTCTTCATCCTCGGCCTTGGCTATTCCGCATCGCGCATTGCGCAAGCGGTGCGTGGCGCGGGCGGCGAAGCGACCGGCGTCGGCCGCAACGGCTTCGACACTGCTGGGGATGCGCTGGCGGCGGCGACGCATATCCTCTCCTCCGTCCCACCCGGCGACGACGGCGATCCCGTGCTCGACCGCTACGCCGCCGCGATCCGAGCCAGCGGCGCGAAGTGGGTCGGCTACCTGTCCTCGACCGGCGTCTATGGCGACGCGGACGGCGCCTGGGTCGACGAGGCCTCGCCCGTCGGCGGCGGCCGACGCTCGGCGCGGGTCGCGGCGGACCTTGCGTGGCAGGCGCTCGACCGCCGCGTCCATGTCTTCCGGCTGCCCGGTATCTATGGCCCCGGCCGCTCGGCGCTCGACCGGCCGGCGGCGTTCCGGATCGATGCGCCGCGCCACCTGTTCAGCCGTATCCATGTCGACGACATCGCGGGCGCGGTCGTGGCGTCGATGCTGCGGCCCGAGCCCGGCGTCTACAACCTCGCCGACGACCGGCCCGCGACCAGCGCGGCGGTGGCCGAGGCGGCGGCGCGGCTTCTGGGGCGAGAGCCCCCGCCGCTGGCGCCGCTCGCCGAAGCGCCGCTCGGCGACGCGGCGCGCGGCTTCTATGCCGAGCGACGGCGGGTCGCGAACGGCAGAATGAAGCGTGTGCTCGGCTACCGGCTGCGCTATCCCGATTACGAGAGCGGCCTCAGGGCCATCCACGCGGAGACGGTGCGATGAAATTCGGCGGACAGTCGGTGAAGCGCGTCGAGGACGAGCGGCTGCTGACCGGCGGCGGACGCTACACCGACGACCTCGCCTTCGACGGCATGGTCCACGGCGTGACGCTGCGCAGCCCCTACGGCCACGCGCGGATCACCCGGATCGATACCAGCGAGGCAAGGGCGATGCCCGGCGTGCTCGCGGTCTACACCATCGACGACCTCGGCGATTATGGCCCCCTGCCCTGCATGGTGCCGCTGTCGGGTCCGATCAAGACCACGCGCCCCATCCTGACGCGCGACACCGTGCGCTTCGTCGGCGAAGGCATCGCCTTCGTCGTCGCCGAGACGCGCGAGGCCGCGCGGCAGGCATCGGAGGCGATCGAGGTCGATTTCGACGAGCTGCCCGCGGTGGCGACGATCGCCGAGGCGCTGGCCGAAGGCGCGCCGGCGATCTGGCCCGACGCGCCGTCCAATACGGTGTTCGACTGGCAGGTCGGCGATTCGGCGGGGACGGACGCCGCGATCGCCAGCGCGGCGCACGTCACGCGGCTGCGCGTCGTCCAGAACCGCATCGCGCCGACCTCGATGGAGGTGCGCGCGGCGGTCGGGCTCCACGACAGCGGCGCCTACACGCTCGCCGTGCCGTCGCAGGGCGTGGCCGATATGCGCGACATCATCACCGGGGAGATTCTGAAGGTCCCCGCGGAAAGGCTGCGGCTGATCACCGGCGACGTCGGCGGCGGCTTCGGCATGAAATATTGGGTCTATTCGGAATATGTGCTGGTGCTTCACGCGGCGAAGATGCTCGGCCGTCCCGTCAAATGGACCGGCGAGCGCTCCGACGCCTTCCAGAGCGACACCCACGGCCGCGCGACCGAAAGCGACGGCACGCTGGCGCTCGACGCCGACGGCCGCATCCTGGCGCTGAAGGCCGAGACCTGGTCCGACCTCGGCGCCTATCAGTCGCAGTTCGGCCCGGCGATCCAGACGATGGCGGGCGGCAAGATTCTCGGCGGCGTCTACCGCATTCCCGCCATGCACAACCGGGTCCACGGCGTGGTGACCAACTGCGCGCCGGTCGACGCCTATCGCGGCGCCGGACGCCCGGAGTCGGCCTATCTGATGGAGCGGTTGATCGAACAGGCGGCGCGCGAGACCGGGCGCAGCGCCATCGACATGCGCCGGATCAACCTGCTGACGCCGCAGGAGCTGCCGCACGACAACGGTCTCGGCCTGACCTACGATGTCGGCAACTTCCCGGCGGTGCTGGAGAAGGCGTTGCTCGGGTCCGACGATGCGGGGTTCGCGGGCCGAAAGGCCGAGGCCGAGCGGCGCGGCCAGCGCTACGGGCGCGGCCTGTGCTATTATGTCGAGATCGCCGGCGGCGGCGGCACCGAGGAATTCGCCGACATTCGAGTCGCCACCGAGGGCGTGGTCGAGGCCGCGGTCGGCACCCAGTCGAACGGCCAGGGCCACGAAACCGCCTACACGCAGGTGCTCGCCGACAGGCTCGGCATCCCGCTCGAGCAGATACGGATTGTCCAGGGCGACACCGACCGGCTCGACCAGGGCCACGGCACCGGCGGCTCGCGCTCGCTCGCCTGGGGCGGCGGCGCGGTGTTCGACGCGGCGGACGACCTGATCGATCGCGGCAAGGCGCTGGCGGCCGCCGACCTCGGCGACGAGGTCGACTATGCCGACGGCCTGTTCCGCGCCCGCGCCACCAACCGCACGCTGAGCCTGGCCGAGCTCGCGGCGCAGCATCCGGGCGGGCTCGACGGCCGCACCCGCTATGCGCCGGCCGCGCCCAGGCCGACCTATCCCAACGGCTGTCACGTCTGCGAGGTCGAGATCGATCCCGAGACCGGCCTCGTCCATGTCGCGCGCTACAGCCTCGTCGACGATTTCGGCACGCTGATGAACCCGATGCTGGTCGAGGGGCAGATCCATGGCGGAGTCGCGCAGGGGCTGGGCCAGGCGCTGCTCGAGAACGTCGTCTACGGCGAGGGCGCGCAGCTGCTCACCGGCTCGTTCATGGACTATGGCATCCCGCGCGCCGACGACATGCCGGCGCACATCGGCTTCGACACGCTCGGGGTGCCGAGCCCGACCAACCCGCTTGGCGCCAAGGGCTGCGGCGAGGCGGGGACGATCGGCGCGATGCCCTCGGTGATCAACGCGATCATCGACGCGCTGGACGGCACACCGATCGACATGCCCGCCACGCCCGAGAAGATCTGGCGCATTTGCCGCGCGCTGGAGGGCCGCGCGGCGGCCTAGCGCCGCGACGACAGCGCGACGTAGAGGCCGAGCACCGCGAGCGCCGCGCCGGCGACCGCGAGCAGGGTCCAGCGATAGCCCTCGAACACCGTCGACAGGCCCATCGCGATAAACGGCACGACAAGGCTGGTATAGGCCGCCCGGCCCGGTCCGATGGCGCGGATCGCGTCGTAGTAGAGGTTGAACGCCAGCGCGGAGGCGACCGCGCCGAGATAGACGAACCCGCCGATGTAGAGCGGCGTCGGGTCGATCACCGGCGGGCCGGCGACGGCGAGCGCGAAGGCGGTGTCGATCACCGCCGCATAGAGCAGGATCACCGCCAGCAGGCCGCGCACCGACAGCGCCGCCGCGGTGGCGGTGCCCTGCATGACATTGGCGAGCGACGCCACCAGCACCGCCGCGAGCGTCAGCGCCAGGCCGAGCATCACGCCCGAATCGCTGGCGCGGGTCATCGTCAGCTCGTGCCGGAACAGCATCGCCACGCCGCCGATTCCGAGCGCGCTGCCGACCGCGAAGCGCGCCGTCACCGGATGCCCGAGGATGAGCCGCGCGAACAGCGCGTTCGGCACCACGAGCAGCGCGAACACCACCGCGACGACGCCCGAGGTGACATGCTCCTCGGCGCGGTAGACGAGATTGAAGTTGAGCAGGAACTGGCAGACCGCGACCGCCGCCGCGAGCAGGTGGCCGGGCGGCCCGATGCGCATCGAGCGGCGGGTAACGAGGCAATAGGCGAGCATGATCGCCGCCGCCGTGATGAAGCGATAGGCGACCGACCAGGCGACCGGAACGACGCCGAGCTGCGACTTGATCACCAGCCAGGTCGAGCCCCAGATCAGCGTCACCGTGATCAGCTGGACCCAGGTCCGCGCCGGGATCGGCGCGGCATGTGATGGGAGGCCGGGCACGGTCAGAGCGCGCCGAGCGCCGCCGCCAGCGCTTCGATATCCGCCGCATCATGGTCCCAGGGCACGACGAAGCGCGCCTCGCCCGAGCCGGCGGCGCCCCAGTCGTAGAAGCTGAAACCCTGCGCGCGCAGGCGGTCGCCCGCGCCGCCGAGGTTCACGAACACCTCGTTCGCCTGCACCGGATGCGTCAGCCGCGCGCCCGCCGCCTCGGCGAGCCGCCGCGCGCCGGCGTTGGCCTGGCCGGCGTTGCGCGCCCAGGCGCCGCTTTCGATCATCGCGATCAGCTCGGCGGCGCGGAAGCGGCCCTTCGAAGGCATCTGCCCGGCGCGCTTGCGGCGGAACGGCAGGTCCTCGGCAAGCGCCGGGTCGAACACGACGATCGCCTCCGCCCCCATGCCGCCGTTCTTGATCGCGCCGAACGACAGGATGTCGACCCCGGCGCGCCACGTCACCTCGCCCGGATGGCAGCCCAGGTGGACGAGCGCGTTGGCGAAGCGCGCGCCGTCCATGTGGACGCGCCAGCCGCGCGATTTGGCGTGGCCGGCGAGCGCCGCGACCTCCTCCGGCGAATAGACGCAGCCATATTCGTTGGCCTGCGTCAGCGTCAGCGCGCGAACCTGCACCTGGTGCACATCCCCGCGCATCGCGGCGAGACCGGCATCGACCGTCTCCGGAGTCAGCTTGGCGTCCTCGCCCTCGCACAGGATGAGCTTGGCGCCGCCGGTGAAGAACTCCGGCGCGCCGCACTCGTCGACTTCGACATGCGCCTCGCGGTGGCAGACCACCGCGCCGAACGGCGGCACGAGCACCGATAGCGACAGCGCGTTCGCGGCGGTGCCGCTGCCGACCGCGAACACCCGGGCCGGCGCGCCGAAGAAATCGGAGAACACCCCGTCCAGCCGCTCCGACCACGGGTCGCCGTCATAGGCCCGCTCGGTCGCGATGTTGGCATCGGCCAACGCCGCCATGACTTCGGGGCAAACGGCGGCGGCATTGTCGGAAAGGAAGCGCATGGGGAGCGTTTGGAGCCAAGGGCCAAGCTGGTCAATCACGGGGAGTGTTGAGCGCTGGCACCTTCGATACTATATGACTATATAGTTGGTCAGGAGATCATCATGCAGCGCGTTAACCTGGCAAGCGCCAAAGCGCAGTTGAGTGCCTTGATTGATCGCGTCGAGGCGGGCGAATCGGTCGAAATCACGAGGCGGGGACGGCCCGTGGCGTGCCTTACGGCCGTCGCGCGCCCGCGTGGCCTGATCGACATTAATGAGCTGCGTGCCCTTACATCGAGCATGACGAAGCAGTCGGTGTCGGCGGGCGACCTGGTGCGGGAGATGAGGGACAGCGACCGCTATTGATGCGGAAAGGCCAATCTCGTGGATTATCTCGATACGTCGTTGCTGGTCGCCGCGTACACACTGGAGGACGAAACTGAACGCGTCCAGGCCTGGATCGCAGCTCGAGATCCCGCTTCCTTCCTTATAAGCGACTGGACGATTACTGAATTCTCATCGGCTCTGTCGGTCAAGATGAGGCGGCGGGTGCTTTCGGTATCCGAACATGCGCACGCCCTGAGAGTCTTCGCCCGGGCGTTTGGGGGTGAGGGCGTGGCCGAGGTCCGTAGAGCACACTTCCACGCCGCTGCACGCATCTCGGACCAATACGGATTGGGCCTTCGTGCTGGCGACGCCTTGCATCTCGCCATCGCTTCCGATCATGACGCCACGCTCTGGACGTTGGATCAGCGGCTCGCCACAGAGGCGCCTAAATTGGGAATAGCGGTTAAACTCCCGTAGTTCGTTGTCGGATTCAAGGCGGAAGAGAAATGGCGAGCACCGGGCGGACGCTGCAATTCGAGCGGATGCTGTTCTTTTCGGACGCGGTGTTCGCAATCGCGATCACGCTGCTGGTCATCGAGATCCGGCTGCCGCATATCGCGCTGACTACCGACACCGCGGTCGCGCAGGCGCTGGCGGACCTCATCCCCAACTACATCGGCTTCATCGTCAGCTTCTTCGTCGTCGGCCGCTTCTGGATCGGCCACCACGCGCAATTCGCGTTCATCGATCACGTCGACCGCCCGCTGCTGTGGCGCAACCTGCTGTTCCTCGGCGCGATCGCCTTCATGCCGTTCCCGACCGCCGTGGTCGTCGAGCGCGGCGCCTCGGCAGTCGCGGTGATCTTCTACGGCGCGTGGCTGATTCTCGCCGGCTTGCTGGACATGCTGCTGTTCAAGGGCATCGAACGGATCGCCGCCGCGCAGCCGGGCGGCGTCAGCGCCGAGCAGCACGCGCTGACACGCGGCGCCTGGATGCCGGTGATCATCGGCGCGACCGCCTGCGCCGGCGCGCTCGTCCATCCGCTCGCCGGCATCGCCTGCCTAACGGTCAGCCCGCTCATCATGCGCCTCTTCCAGCATTTTTCGCGGCCGAAGCCCGCGGCCTAGACGTCGGCGTCGGGCTGCGCCTCGGGCCGCGATTTCTTGAACGCGTCGAGCGTCATCAGCGCCTGGTCGATCTCGGCGAGCCTCGGCATGTGAGTCAGGTCGGCGCGGAGGCGGCGAGCGTTGTACATCTGCGGGACGAGGCAGAGATCGGCCAGCGTGACCGTGTCGCCGAACAGATAGGGGCCGGACGAGCCTTCGGCGATCTCCTCCAGCGAGGCGAGGCCGGTCTCGATCCAGTGCCGTCCCCAGGCGTCGATCGCCTCCTGCTCCTGCGCCATCTCGCGCTTGAGATATTTGAGCACCCGCAGATTGTTAATCGGGTGGATGTCGGCGGCGACCGCCAGCGCCGCGGCGCGGACGCGGGCGCGCGCCAGCGGCTCGGCAGGCAGCAGCGGCGGATCCGGATAGATTTCGTCGAGATATTCGATGATCGCCAGGCTCTGGTTGAGCCCGACGTCGCCGTCGATCAGGTACGGCACCAGCCCCTGCGGGTTGAGCAGCTTGTACCCGACGCCGCTCTGCGCGCCCGAGCGAAGGTCGATCGCCTTGTAGTCGTAGTCCAGCCCCTTCAGCGCCAGCGCGATGCGGACGCGGTAGGCGGCCGAGGAGCGCCAATAGCCGTAGAGCGTGCGGCTCACGCCTGGACGACTTGCTGCTCGATCGCGCCGAAGATGCTGTGGCCGGTGTCGTCGAGCATCTCGATTCGGATCGTGTCGCCGAAGCGCATGAACGGCGTCGTGGGCGCGCCGCCTTCGATCGTCTCGATCGTGCGAAGCTCGGCGAGGCAGGAATAGCCAAGGCCACCGGCGGCGACCGGGCGACCGGGCGAGCTGCCCTCCTTGTTGGAAACCGTGCCCGAGCCGACGATCGCGCCAGCACCCAGCCGACGCGTCTTGGTGGCATGGGCGATCAGCTCGGGAAAGCCGAAGGTCATGTCGACGCCAGCGTCGGGCTTGCCGAACGGCTCGCCGTTCAGGCGGCTGAACAGCGGGCGGTGGAGCCGGCCGTCGCGCCACCAGTCGCCAAGCTCGTCGGGCGTCACCGCGACCGGCGAGAAGGCGGTCGACGGCTTTGACTGGTAGAAGCCGAAGCCCTTGGCGAGCTCGGCGGGAATGAGGTTGCGAAGCGACACGTCGTTGACGAGCATGACGAGGCGGACGTGCTTGCCCGCCTCCTCCGGCGAGGTGCCCATCGGCACGTCGCCGGTGATCACCGCGACCTCGGCTTCGAAGTCGATGCCCCAGGCCTCGTCGCCCGCCGGGATCGCGTCGCGCGCGCCGAGGAAGTCGTCGGAGCCGCCCTGGTAGACCAAAGGATCGGTCCAGAAGCTCGCGGGCATCTCGGCGCCGCGCGCCTTTCGCACCAGCTCGACATGGTTGACGTAGGCCGAGCCGTCGACCCAGTGATAGGCGCGAGGCAGCGGCGCGGCGGCGTCGCGCTCGTGGAAGCGCTGCATCGGAATCGTCTCGTGCGCGAGATCGGTCGCCAGCAGCTGCAACTGCGGCTCGACCGCGTGCCAGTTGTCGAGCGCGGCCTGCAGGGTCGGCGCGATGTGGCCAGCGTCGGCGCACCAGGCGAGATCGCGGGAGACGACGACGAGGCGGCCGTCGCGCCCGCCCTTCAGGGATGCAAGTTTCATGAGCGTTGGTTAGCCGCGAACCCCCACGCCATCAAGCGTACGGGTTCTTGCCGCCCTTCAGTGTCAGCCGGATCGGCACGCCCATGAAGCCCAAATCGTCGCGAAGACCATTGATCAGGTAGCGGCGGTAGCTTTCGGGCAGGTCGTCGAGGCGGTTGCCGAAGACGACGAAGCTTGGCGGGCGCGAGCTGGCCTGGGTGATATAGCGCAGCTTGATGCGCTTGCCGCCGGGCGCCGGCGGCGGATTCTTGTCGGTCGCCGATTCGAACCAGCGGTTGAGCGCCGAGGTGCTGACCCGCCTGCTCCAGCCCTCGCGCGCCTCGAACGCCGCCTTGAGCATCAGGTCCAGGCCCTTGCCGGTCTGGCCCGAGACCGCGAGCAGCGGCACGCCCTTGATCTGCGCGAGGCCTTCGTCGAGCGCCTTGCGGACGCCCTGGAACAGGCTCGACTGGTTTTCGGCGACGTCCCACTTGTTGAGCGCGATGATGAGCGCGCGGCCCTCCTGAAGCACGAGGTCGGCGATCCGCAGGTCCTGCGCTTCGAGGCCGAGCGTCGCGTCGAGCAGCAGCACGACGACCTCGGCGAAGTCGATCGCGTGCTTGGTGTCGGCGGCCGACAGCTTCTCCAGCTTGTCGACCACCTTGGCGCGCTTGCGAAGTCCGGCGGTGTCGATCAGCCGGACGCGCTGGTCCTGCCACTCCCACTCGATGGCGATCGAATCGCGTGTGATGCCCGCCTCGGGGCCGGTGACCAGTCGCTGTTCTTTTAGTAACGTATTGATAAGTGTGGATTTTCCGGCGTTCGGCCGGCCCACGACCGCCAGTTTCAACGGACCCGCGTCTGTGTCGAAGTTGTCGACTCCCGCCTCGGCGATCAGCGGGTCGAGCAGCGGCCGCAGCGCCTCGAACAGGTCGGCCAGGCCCTCGCCATGCTCCGCCGAGATCGCTACCGGCTCTCCCAAACCAAGCTCGTAGCTCTCCAGCCGCCCCGCCTCGCCGCCGCGCCCTTCGGACTTGTTGGCGACCAGCACGGTCGGCGTGTCCTGCTCGCGCAGCCATTGCGCGAAGTGGCGGTCGAGCGGGGTCAGCCCGGTGCGCGCGTCGACGACCATTAGCGCGACATCGCCGTCCCCGAGCGCCGCGTGGGTCTGCTGGCGCATCCGGCCGGCGAGCGTTTCGGGTCCGACTTCCTCCAGCCCGGCCGTATCGACGATGGTGAATTCGAGGTCGAACAGAGTCGCCGCGCCCTCGCGACGGTCGCGGGTGACGCCCGGCGTATCGTCAACGAGCGCGGTCTTGCGGCCGATCAGCCGGTTGAACAGCGTCGACTTGCCGACATTGGGACGGCCGACGATGACGACCTTGGGCTTTCCAGACATGGGCGGCGTCTAGCAGCCCAGGGCGCTTACCGATAGGCGGTGAGCTTGCCGTCGTCGGTCAGGATGTAGACCGTGCCGCCCGCGACCACCGGCGGCTGCGACGCCGGAGCGCCGAGCTTGATCTGGCTGAGCAGCGTTCCCTTGTACGGCGACACCGCGACCAGTCGCCCGTCGGAGCTGGTCACCAGCAGCCGGTCGGAGGCGAGAACCGGCCCCTGCCAGCGCACCGGCGTGCCCTTGGTCTTGTCCTTGACGAACTTCGGCAGCTGCATGATCCAGCGGACCTTGCCCTCGCCGCGCGTCAGGCAGACGACCTCGCCGTCCAGCGTCAGCGCGTAGACGAAATCGCCCGCCACCCAGGGCGTCGAGGTGCCCGCGATATTCTGCTCCCAGACGCGCTGGCCGGTCGACAGCTCGAGCGCCGCGATGCGGCCGCCGTGGCCGATCGCGAATACCCGCCCGCGGTCGACGACCGGCGACGCATCGATGTCCGCGAGCGCCGCGAGCGCGGTCGAGCGGCCGGTTCGCGCCAGCGCGTCCTGCCACACCGAACGGCCGTTCTCGACGCGAAGCGCGACGAGCTCGCCGCTGGAGAAGCCGACGACCGCGGTGTCCTGCGCCAGCGCCGGCGACGCCGCGCCGAGCAGGCCCGACTGTTCGGAGGTGCCGGACGCTTCCCAGTCGCTCTTGCCGTCCGCCGCCTTCAGCGCGAACAGCTGGTTGTCCTGGCTGACGATGAACACGCGCCCGCCGTCCACCGACGGCGCGCCGCGAAGCGGCACGTTCAGGTCGACGCGCCAGACCTGCGCGCCGGTCGTCGCGTCGAAGGCGGCGGCGATGCCGTAGCCCGAGGTCGCGTAGACGCGGTTGCCGTCAACGCTCGCGCCGCCGCCGAAGGCGATCGCCTTGTCCTCGCCGTCGCGCGCGATTCGCGACGCCCACAGCGCCGCGCCGGTCTTCGCGTCAAAGGCGCGGACGGTGGCGGTCGTGTCCATCGTGAAGACCTTGCCGCCCGAAATCACCGGGGCGGCGTTCAGGTCGGCGCCGCGCCGGGCGCCGTCGCCGATCGACACCGACCAGGCGCGGGCGATCGTCTCGCCGATCGCCAGATGGCCCATCGACTTCGACGGATTGCCGCCGGGCTGGGTCCAGTCGACGTTGGCGGCCGGAGGCGGCAGGACGATCGCGATGTCGGCCAGCGCCGGATCGGCCTCCAGCTTGGCCTCGTAGCTCAGCACCGGCAGCCGCTCGCCGAGCAGCGCCGCCTTCGGAGTCTTCGCCTTGAAGACCGAGCAGCCGGGAAGCGCCAGCGCCAGGCCGGCGGCGAGCAGGATGAAGCGCTTCATCGCGCCATCCCCGCGCCGGTTCCGGCCGGGAAGACGTTGACTCCGAGCATCGACGCCATCTGCGAGGCGCGACCGCGCAAGCTTGGCGGCGCGTCGGGCTCGCGCGCGATCTGCGCGAACAGCGGGCCGGCCATCTCGGGCTTGCCCTGGCGGAGGTAGGCGACCGCGAGCAGCTCGCCCGCGCTCGCGAAGAACGGCGATCCCGGCAGCGCCAGCGGCTTCAGCTTCTCGGCGGCGGCGGCGGGGGTCAGCGTATCGTAACGCAGGACGATCTCCTGTAGCGCCGCGAGGTCGCGGAACGGCTTGGCGGCGCCGCTGTCGGCGGCGACCGCGGCGTAGAGCGCGGCGGCCTTGTCGAGGTCGTTCGAGCGCGCGGCGGTGGCGGCACGGGTCAACTGGACGAGCGTCCTGTAGCCCGGCCCGCCTTCCTTCGAAACCTTGTCGAGTAACGGCTGCGCGCCCGCGATGTTGATCGCCGACAATTTCTCGAGCGCCTGGCCATATTGCTCGCCTAGCAGGCCGGCGCGGCGCTTCTGCTCCTCATGCCACCACAGCGCGCCCGCGAGCGCGATCAGGAACAGCCCGAGGCCGATCAGCAGCCAGCGGCCATATTTGCTCCAGGCCTGGGCGAGCTGGTCGCGGCGGTATTCTTCGTCGACTTCGCGAATGAAGCTGTCGTCGGTCTGGTCGGGCAACAGGGCCAAGTCGATCTCCGGGCGGTGAAACGCGGCGGACATTAGCGGCGGGGCACCCCCGCGCAAAGCCCCCCGTTGCCGCATGGGACTAGCCGGGCCATGATGAACGCCAGATGTCGGATCATCCAGGCTTCGACGCGCTCGCCGCCTTCTATGCCACCCCCGGCGGGCGGCGGGTGGCACGCAAGCTCGCCGCCATCGTCGCGCCCGCCCTGCGGCGCGGCCCAACAACACGGCTGCTCGCGATCGGCCACCCGGGGCCGATTCTGAGCGGCTTCGATCCCGCCTCGGTCGAGCGGCTGGCGATCGTCTATCCCGAGGGGGCGGGCGCGCACGACTGGCCGGCGGCGCGAACGGGTTGCGCCTGCGTCGCCGAGCCCTGGGCGCTGCCGTTCACCGAGGGGTTGTTCGACCAGGCGCTGCTCTGCCACGCGCTGGAGTTCGCCGAGCCGCCCCGCGCGCTGCTCCGCGAGCTGTGGCGGGTGCTGGCGCCGGCGGGCGAAGCGGTGCTGATCGTCCCCAACCGCGCCGGTCTCTGGACGCATTTCGAGGCGACGCCCTTCGGCAACGGGGAGCCGTTCGGCCGCGGGCGGCTGACGCGGCTGCTGCAGGACACGATGTTCGAGCCCGTCGCCTGGCGCACCGCGCTGGTCGCGCCGCCGGTCAAGGGCTTCGGCTGGCTCGACCGCCCGCTCAGCAAAATGGTGCCGGGCCTCGGCGGCATCCATTTCGTGCTGGCGCGGAAGGTCGATGGCCTGTCGCCGCTGACGGTCAGCGGCCGCCCGGCCGCCTCACTCGTGCCAGTCGCGCCGTAGCTTGGGCGCCGCGATCAGGTATAGCGCCGCCGCCAGCACATAGAAGCCGAGGCCGTAGAGGATGGCGTAGCGCAGCGACCCGTCGCCGTAGCGCGCCGCCAGCGCGTCGGACATCATGCCGAAGAACAAGGTCCCGAAGCCGATGCCGATCAGGTTGTTGATGAACAGGAACAGCGCCGAGGCGGTGGCGCGCATCGTCGGCGGCACGAGGTGCTGGATCGCCGCGATCACCGGCCCGAGCCAGGCGAGCGACAGCGCCTGCGGGATCAGGAAGACGAAGAACGCCAGCGTCGGGTTGTTGGTCGTGAGGCCCAGCGCGTAGCAGGGCACGGCGAGCAGGAACGCGGCGGCGGGCAGCCGCGCGAAGTTGGCGCGGTCGCGGGCGCCGAGCCTGTCGCCAAGCCACGCGCCGAGCGCCACCCCGGCGATTCCGCCGATCAGGATGATCGAGCCGTAGAAGCGCGACACCTCGCCAAGGTCGAAGCCGTAGCTGCGCTTGAAGAACGACGGCAGCCAGAAGATCAGCCCATAGCCGGGGATCGAGCCCGAGGCGGCCGCGAAGGACAGCAGCCAGAAGCTTGGCTTGTCCGCCAGAAGCCTGAGCACAGCGCCGAGCGAGGGCGTCTCGCCCCTCCCCTTCAGGGGAGGGGTTGGGGTGGGGCCTATCCCCAAACTCTGTGTCTTCGGAGAGGCCCCACCCCCATCCCCTCCCCTGAAGGGGAGGGGGGTATCATAAGCCCCCCGCGCGGGCTCGCGCACGGTCAGCCGGAAGATCGGCGCCAGCACCAGCCCCGCCAGCCCGACTCCGATGAACGCGGCGCGCCAGTCGAGCGCGGTCGCAATCCAGCCGCCGAGGAATACGCCGAGCGCCGAGCCGATCGGGATGCCGAGCGAATAGGCGCCAAGCGCCCGCGACCGCTGCTTCGGCGGAAAATAGTCGCTGACCAGCGCGTAGGCGGGTGCCACTCCCCCCGCCTCCCCGATCCCGACGCCGAGGCGGCAGAGGAAGAGCTGCCAGAAGCCGACGGTCAGCCCGCAAAGCGCGGTGAAGCCGCTCCACAGCGCCAGCGCCACCGTCATGATCCACGTCCGGCTCCAGCGGTCGGCGGCCCACGCCACTGGAACGCCGAGCGCGGTGTAGAACAAGGCGAACGCCAGCCCGCCGAGCGCGCCGAGCTGGGTGTCGGTCAGCCCAAGCTCCGCCTTGATCGGCGGCGCGAGAATGCCGAGGATCTGCCGGTCGATGAAGTTGAAGGTGTAGACGACGACCAGCATGAACAGCACGAACGCCCGATAGCCGGAGCTATCGGGCGTCGCGGTGCCGCTCGGTCGGGCGGAACTCAGAACTTCACGCCCAGGGACACGAACACCTGCCGCGGGTTGCCGTAGAAGGCGGTCACCACGCCGTCGGTGCCGAGGCTGGAGATGACGTTGCCCGCGGCGTTGCGGAGCGGCACGCCGGTCGTCCCGTTGGTCGCCAGGAACTGATAGCCCGAGGTGATATACTGCTTGTCCGCGATGTTCTTGGCATGCAGGCCGATCGTGTAGCGATCGCTGGCGCTCGTCCAGACAAGATTGGCGTCCCACAGCGAATAGCCCGGCTGGTCGAGGAACGGGCTCGCGGTCTCGAACTGGAAGGTCTTGCTGCGGTAGGAGAGCGTGGTGCTCGCCGACAGGTCGCCGCCGGCGACCCGGGTCGAGTAATCGAGCGTGCCTGACAGCGTCCATTTCGGCGTGTTCTGGATGTGCCGGAAGTCGGACACATCGACCGGCCCGACGCCCGCGATGTTGGTGATGTACTTGTCGAACTGCGCGTCGAGATAGCCGAGCGTCCCGGCGAAGTTCAGGCGCGAGCCTTCGCCCGTCAGGTCGCGCGCCAGCGTCGCCACCGCCTCGGCCTCGAAGCCCTTGAACGTCGCCTTGGCGGCGTTGGTGGTGACGCCGACGAATGTCGGAATGCCGCCGATCACCGCGCCGACCGAGCCGGGGATCTGCACGTCCCTGTAGTCGGCGTAGAAGCCCGCGAGCGCCAGCCGCAGGCGGCGGTCGAACAGCGACGCCTTGTAGCCGACCTCGTAGCTGTCGACCTTCTCCGGCTCGAACAGGAAATAGTCGAAGATCTCGGCGGCGCTGCGGGTGCCGTCGCCGTTCAGGTCCGGCGCGGCCGTCGAAAGCCCGCGCGGATCGAAGCCACCGCCTTTGAAGCCCTTGGACCAGCTCGCGTAGATCGTGTTCTCGTCATTGGGCTGGAAGCTCAGCGAGACGCGCGGCGTGAACTGCTTGAAGGTCTTCTCGCCATTGAAGTTGGAGGTCAGAGCTCCGAGCTGCGTGCCGGCGCCGCCCAGCGCCGGGGTCGGACCGTTCAGATAGTTGGCCCGGATGACCGTCGCGCTGCGCTTGTCGCTCGTGTAGCGCCCGCCGGCCGACAGCGAGAACTGGTCGCTGAGATTGTAGGTGAAGTCGGCGAACGCCGCATAGGTCTTGGTGTCGACATTGCCCTGCGTCGACGCGGTGAGGCCGGGCAGCACCACCGGGCTCGTCGTCGCCAGCACCACGTCGAAGACGTTGTTGGCGTTCGCATCGAGATAATAGAGGCCCGCCAGGCCTTGCAGCCGCTCGCCCTCGTAGAGCAGCTGGAGCTCGTTCGAGAACTGCTTGTTGCGGTAGATCGCCGGCACATCGACATCGCGCGCCGGCTGCGAGTCGAAGTCGATCGGCGCGTGGCTGTTGTCCTTGCGGTAGGCGAGGATGTTCTTGAGCGTGAAGTCGTCGCTGATCTTGAGCTCGGCGCGAACCGCGCCGCCATAGGCTTCGACATCCTGCTTGGGCGAATTGAGCCCGGCGCGGGTGTCGTAGACGTCGTCCAGGATGGGCGAGCCGGTGACCAGGCCGACGATCAGGCGGTGGCCGTTGCGCGGGTCGGACTTGTCCTTGCTGTAGTCGCCCGAGATGCGGACGAACAGCGCCGAGGACGGCTCGATCTCGACGGTGCCGCGCGCCGCCCAGATGTCGCGGTTGTAGTTCTCGAGGCCATTGTTGAGGTTGTCGCCGAAGCCGCCGCGGCTCAGCCGCGCGGCCGAGGCGCCGACTCGGATTCCGTCGGCGACCGGCGTGCTGGCGGTCAGGATGAGGTCGGCCTGCTTGTAGGTGCCGAGGTTGGCACGGGCGCTGAACGCCGGCTCGTCGGCGAGCCGGCGAGTCACATATTTGATCGCGCCGCCGATCGTGTTGCGGCCGTAGAGCGTGCCCTGCGGCCCGCGCAGCACCTCGATCCGCTCGACGTCGTAGATGTCGAGAACCGCCGCCTGCGGGCGGTTCAAGTAGACGTCGTCGAGATAGAGGCCGACGCCCGCCTCGAAGCCCGCGACCGGGTCCTGCTGGCCGACGCCGCGAATGAAGGCGGTGAGCGTCGTGTTGGTGCCGCGCGAGGTTTCGAGCGTGACGTTCGGAGTCGTGTCGTTGAGGTCGGTGATATCGATCGCGCCCTGCCGCTCCAGCGCTTCGCCCGAAAACGCGGTGACCGCGATCGGCACGTCCTGCAGGCTTTCCTGGCGGCGGCGAGCGGTCACGAGGATTTCGTCGGACGCGTCGCCGGTCGATGCCGTGGGCGCTACCGCCGCGGCTTCCTGCGCGAAACCGGCGCTGGGCAGCGCCATCAGTGCGGCGGTGGCGACGCCGAGATACAGGAACTCGCGCGAAAGGAAGCTCGGGTAGCGCATGATTTTCTCTCCCCATGGGTCGGCATTATGAGCGATTGTGCCGGTGACAAGACGTCTTTATTGAAACCTGAACCGACTTTCAACTTTGGAAGCGGGCGGGGGGAGCGTGATGGGGGAAGAGCGTAGCGAAGCGGCAACACTGTCCGACGCCGATCGGACGCCGCGAACCGAGCGCGGGCGCCGCACGCTCCGCGCGATCCTCGACGCCGCGACCCAGGAATTCGGCGAGCGCGGCTTCCACGATGCCTCGATCAGCCGGATCACCCAGCGCGCCGGCGTCGCGCTCGGCACCTTCTACACCTACTTCGTCGGCAAGGAGGCGGTGTTCCGCGCCATCGTCCAGGACATGTCGGAGCGGGTGAAGCAGCATGTCGCGCCCTACGTGGTGGCGGCGCCCGACCAGTTGGCGGCGGAGCGCGCCGGGCTTCTGTCCTTCATCGAGTTCGTCCGGGGCCACAAGGAAATCTACCGCATCATCGACGAAGCCGAATTCGTCGATTCGGAAAGCTGGCGCGACCATTACGCCGGGACCGCCGAGCGCATCCGGGCGCGCCTCGTCGCCGGGGCCAGGCGCGGCGAGGTGCGCGCCGACGTCAACGATGTCCATGCCTGGGCGATCATGGGAATTAACGTCTTCCTGGGCCTCCGCTTCGGCGTCTGGCACGAAGACCGCTCGCCCGAAGAAGTCGCGGCGATTGTCAGCGGCATGCTGACCGAGGGGCTGAAGCCCCGCTAGGGCCGCCGCAGCATGAACACGCCCTGCTCGGCGAGCAGATTGGCGGCGCCAGCGCCGCCGTCATGATCCGCGTCCGGCTCCAGCGGTCGGCGGCCCACGCCACCGGCATGCCGAGGGCTGTGTAGAACAAGGCGAACGCCGGACGCCGAGCGCGCCCAATTGCGTGTCGGTCAGCCCCGGTTCCGCCTTGATGGGGGCGCGAGGATGCCGAGGATCTGGCGGTCGATGAAGTTGAAGGTGTAGACGACGACCAGCACGAACGGTCCCCGCCGGTTGATCGGTCGTCAGAACTTCACGCTGAAGGGCACGAACACCTGCCGCGGGTTTCTGTAGAAGAAGGGATTCTCATCGCGGCGACTATTTCAAGAATGTCCCTCGTGAGAACTGAATCGCACAAGCCGTACAGACGATCTACGGAGAAAATGTCTTTACGCAAGATTCGCTCAAAAGAAGTATCGTACCCGAAATATTAAATCGCGCTTACGCTAACAGAGATCCCAGCAGCAGATCGACTACGCCAAGTAGGTATTCTAGGAAACCTTACTTGATCTTGGCTTCCTTGAACTCGACGTGCTTGCGGACGACCGGATCGTACTTGCGAAACGACATCTTCTCGGTCTGCGTGCGCGGGTTCTTCTTGGTGACATAGAAGAAGCCGGTATCGGCGCTGCTCACCAGCTTGATCTTGACGGTCGTCGGCTTCGCCATGGCGTCCTCGGTAATTCGGTGTGCTGAAACACAAAGCGGCGCAAGTTGCGCCGCGAGCGATGGGCCGTTTGACCGATGTGGCGCTCCAAGTCAAGATCGCCGCCGCCGTTGAAAGGCCAGCGATGACCCTGACGCCGCTCGACCCCGAAGCCACGAGGCAGCTCGACGGCTTCCTCGCCAAGTTCACCGACGATGTCGCGGCGCTGGCGCATGGGCTGTTCGACCGGATGCGGGCGCGCATCCCCGGTGCGTACATCCCGGTCTATGACAATTACAACGCGCTCGCGATCGGCTTCTGGCCCGACGAGAAGATCGCCCACGGCATCCTGTCGCTCGCGGTCTTTCCGCGCTGGGTGACGCTCTGCTTCCTGCAGGGCAAGGGCCTGCCCGATCCGCACGGGCTGCTGAAGGGCGAGGGCAGCCGGGTCCGCCACACGCGGCTGCACAGCGCCGATGCGCTCGACGATCCCCGAATTGACGCGCTGATCACCGAGGCGCTGGCGCAGGCCGAAGTCCCGGTGAACCCGGCCGCCCTGCAAAAGCTGATTATCAAATCGGTCTCCGCGAAGCAGCGTCCGCGCCGGCCCTAGGGCGTCTTTCGCGGTTCGATCAGGATGTCCGGCCCTTCGAACTGCCGGTGCAGCGGTATGAAGTCACGGCCGTCGACCGCTGCGGCGATCGAATGCAAGGTCCAGCCGGTTTCGCCGCCGGGGCCGACAGGGCTCGGCGCGTCCCATTTGCCGATCGCCAGCAGCCGCTTGCGCTCGCCCAACGCATCAACCGCTGCCGCCGACCCGGGTGTGGGCGGCGACGGCAAAGGCAGGAGAAACTTGTCGCGCGCGCTGGCGCGGCCGCAGACGACGACCTCGTCGCCAACGGCCTTCGGGCAGCGAATGGAGGCCGCCACGCCGATGATCTCGCGCGATGCTTCCACTAGATCGGCGGGATCGGCGGCGATCGACGCGGCTAGGAGCAGAAGCGGCAGCATTCTGAGATATTACGCCCTCGAAACATGTCTGGAGGATGAACGTATGATCTAACGTCGTCCTCGCTTGACGCCGGGCGGCGGCCCGCCACGGCGCGGCGGGGGCCGACCGCGGTCACGGCGCTCGCGGAAGAACGGCCGGCCGCCCGGCGTGCCGCCTTCGGCCAGCTCGAAGCGCAGCGCGCCGGTGATTGGGTTCGACTCGGCGAGGCGGAGTTTCAGCCGCATGCCGCTCGAATAGGTGTCGCCGCTCTCGACGCCCTCCAGCCGCTTCATCGTCTCGTCGAAGACGAAGCGCTCGGCGCCGAGCGTCGAGACCGGCACCAGCCCGTCGCCGCCGATGCCCTCGACCGTGGCGAAGAAGCCGAACTTGGCGACTCCGGTGATGCGCGTGTCCATGACCTGCCCGACGCGCTCGGACAGGAAGGCCGCGACATAGCGGTCGATGGTATCGCGCTCGGCCTCCATCGCGCGGCGCTCGGTCATCGAGATATGCTCGGCGGTCTGGGTCATCGACGCCGCTTCCTCGTCGGTCATCCGGCCGTCGCCGAGGCCGTAGGCGCGGACGAGGCCACGGTGGACGACGAGATCGGAATAGCGGCGGATCGGCGAGGTGAAGTGGGCGTAGGAGCCGAGGGCGAGGCCGAAGTGGCCCTTGTTGTCGGGCGAGTAATAGGCCTGCGTCTGGCTGCGCAGCACCTGCTCGGAAATCTGGTCCTTCTCCGGCCGGTCGCCGACCGCGGCGAGCAGCTTGTTGAAGGTCGCGGGGCGGATGACCTGGCCGAGCGCCAGCGGAATGTCGAAGGTTTCGAGATAGTCCTTCAACGCCGTCAGCTTCTCGCGGCCCGGCGGCTCGTGGTCGCGATACATGACCGGGGTGCGCTTCGCCTCCAGCGCCTTGGCGGCGGCGACGTTGGCGGCGATCATGAAATCCTCGATCAGCCGGTGCGCGTCCAGCCGCTCGCGGACCGCGATGGTGGTGATCCGCCCGTCGGCGTCGAGCACGACGCGCCGCTCGGGCAGGTCGAGCTCCAGCGGCTCGCGTTTGGCGCGTGCCTTGGCGAGCGCGGCCCAGGCGCCCCACAGCGGCTTCAGCACGCTGTCGGTCCACGGGGAGTCGACCGTGCCGTCGATCGCGCCCTGCGCTTCCTCGTAGGCGATGTTGGCGACGCAGCGGATGACGGCGCGGGTGAAGCGCTGGCTCGTGACCTTGCCCGCCTTGTCGATGGTCAGGTGGCAGGCGAGCACGCCGCGATCCTCGTTCTCGACCAGCGAGCAGGCGTCGGCCGACAGCGCCTCGGGCAGCATCGGCACGACACGGTCGGGGAAATAAGCGGAGTTGCCGCGCTCGCGCGCCGAGCGGTCGAGCGCGGTTCCCGGCCGGACGAACCAGGAGACATCGGCGATCGCGACGACCGCCTTCCAGCCGCCGGGGTTGACGGGATCGTCGTCGGCCTGCGCCCAGACCGCGTCGTCATGATCGCGCGCGTCGGCGGGGTCGATGGTGAGGATGCGCAGGTGGCGGAGGTCGTCGCGCTTGCCGAGCGGCAGGTGCGCGGCCTTTTCGGCCTCCTCCAGCGCCGCATCGGAAAAGCGGTGCGGCAGGCCCTTGGCGTGGATGGCGATCAGCGAGAAGCTGCGCGGCGCGAACGGATCGCCGAGCACCTCGACGACGCGCGCGGTCTGGCGCGGGGAGCGTCCCGCTGGCTCGGCGAGGACGAGATCGCCGGGCTTGGCGTCGCCGGCGTCGGAAACCGCAAGGTCCATCCGGACCTTCTTGTCGACCGGCACCAGCCGCAGGGTGCGGGCGTCGCGGCCGCGCCCGAGATCGCGAACCTCCTCGCGCAGGATGCCGAGCACGAACTCGCTCGACTTGGCGAGCTTCTTCATCGGGTGCGCGGTGTAGCCCCGCCCCGTCTCCTCGATCCGCGCCAGGATGCGGTCGCCGATTCCGAGCGCGCCTTCGCGGCCGCGCTCAATGACGCGGACGCGCGGCGGCGGCGTCCCCTGGTCCCACGCATCGGGAATGGCGTAGGCGCCGTCCTCCGCCTCGATGACGCGCAGCACCGTCACCTTGGGCAGCCCGCCCGCCTTGTGCAGCGTCCGCCCCGGACCGGTCTCCAGCGCCCCCTCGTCCGCCATCTCGTGCAGCAGCGCCTTCAGCGCGATCTTGTCCGCCCCATGCAGCCCAAACGCCCGCGCGATCTCACGCTTGCCGACGGAGGACGGCTGCTCGGCGATAAACGCCAGAACCTGCTCGCGGGTGGGAAGACCGGGGATGTGGCGTTTGGGCATCAGGCCGTGAGCCGCGCGCGAAACCAGGCGGCGAGCGCGTCCTCGGCAAGATCGCCGGCGGCAAGCGAATAGATTATCGCCACCATCTCGGCATCGCTCGCCTCAATCTCGTAGCCGTTGAGGAAGAGGAAGCCTTCCGCCGCCACCAGCGCGGCCCGCTTGTTGCCGTCCGCGAAAGGATGGTTGCGCGCAACTCCGAAAGCGTAGGCGGCTGCCAGGTCGGCTGCGTCAGGAACGCCATAAGCGAGAAGATTAAGCGGTCGCGCGAGCGCCGATTCGAGCATTCCCTCGTCGCGCACACCGGCAAGCCCGCCGTGCTCGGCAAGTTGCTCGCTATGCGCGGCGAGGATGGCCCCCTTCGAGACCCATTTCCAATTCGTGGACATGGCCGTTACTTGGCAAGTTCGCGCAACGCCGACCGGCGCTTCCGCATAACATGGCGTAGCGCAGCCATCTCTTCCTCGAACGCCGGATCGCTCCTGCGAAGCTCGACGCCGTTCGGCGTCTCGACCATGAACAGCTCGTCGCCCTTCTCAACCCGCAGGCGCGCGAGGACATCCTTGGGAAGGATGACGGCAGCGGAATTGCCGACAGCGGTGATCTTGAGCGGCTTGTTCATGACAGTCTCTTTATAACAATCGTTATAACGAGGCAAGCGTCACTTCTTTCCCGCCTTCTTCGCCGCCGGCTTCTTGGCAGGCGCCTTGCGGCCCTTCTTCTTCACCGGCCCCGCCGCGATCCGCGCGTCGATCAGCGCGGCTGCCTCGGCTGCGGTGATCGTCTGGGGATCCTTGGTCTTGGGCAGCGTCGCGTTGGTCGTGCCGTCGGTGACGTAGGGGCCGAAGCGGCCTTCCATCAGCTTGATCTCGGTCCCCGTCATCGGGTGCGGGCCGAGTTCACGCAGCGGCGCGGAGGCGCCGCGGCGCGGGCCTTTTGGCTCGGCGAGCTTGACGACGGCGGCGTTCATGCCGGTCTCGAACACCTCGGCGGTCGAGGCGAGGCGGGCATAGTTGCCGTCGTGGGCCAAATAGGGGCCGTACTTGCCGATGCTCGCGGTGATCGGCTTACCGCTCTCCGGGTGCGTGCCGACGGTGCGCGGCAGCGAGAGCAGCTTAACCGCCATTTCGAGATCGACGCTGTCGAGCGGCACATCCTTGGGGATTGACGACCGCGGCGGCTTCTCGCCCTCGCCGCGCTGGAGGTACTGGCCGAAGCGCCCGGTGCGGAGCGTGATCGGCTCGCCGGTCGCGGGATCGACACCGATCTCGCGCGGCCCGCCGTCGCCGGCCGCCGCACCGCCGCTGCCCTCGCCCGCGAACTGCCGCGTGTAGCGGCACTCGGGGTAGTTCGAGCAGGCGATGAACGCGCCGAACTTGCCGCCGCGAAGCGCCAGCCGGCCATCGGCGCAGGCGGGGCAAGCGCGCGGGTCGCTGCCGTCGCCCTTGTCGGGGAACAGCCAGGGCGCGAGGAACTCGTCGAGCGCCACCGTCACGTCGGACGGCTTCAGCGCCATGATCTCCTCGGTCTTCGGCTGGAAATCCTTCCAGAAGTCGCGAAGCACGGTCTTCCACGGGATGTCGCCCGCCGAAATGTCGTCGAGCTGGTCCTCAAGGCCGGCGGTGAAGTCGTAGCTGACGTAGCGCTCAAAGAAGCGCTCGAGGAACGCCGTGACGAGCCGTCCCTTCTCCTCCGGCACGAAGCGCGCCTTCTCGACCCGCACATATTCGCGGTCGCGCAGCGTCTGCAGGATCGAGGCGTAGGTCGAGGGCCGGCCGATGCCGAGCTCCTCCAGCCGTTTGACCAGCGACGCTTCGGAGAAGCGCGGCGGCGGCTGGGTGAAATGCTGCTCGGCCTTAGCGCCATCGACCTGCGGGCGTTCGCCCTGCGCCAGCTTGGGCAGCCGCTGGCCGTCCTCCTCGCCTTCGGCCGGCTCGTCACGATCCTCCTGGTAGAGCGCGAGGAAGCCCGGGAAGAGCATGACCTGCCCGGTGGCGCGAAGCGTCGCGCGGTGGTTGTCATCGATCAGATCGACACTCGTCCGCTCCAGCCGCGCCGATGCCATCTGGCTCGCCAGCGTGCGCTTCCAGATCAGTTCGTAGAGCTTGCGATGCTCGCCGCTCAGGCCCGACTCCTCGGGCGCCCGCGTCAGGTCGGTCGGCCGGATCGCCTCGTGCGCTTCCTGCGCATTCTTGGCCTTTGAGGTGTAGACGCGCGGCGCATCCGGAACGTGGTCCGCGCCGAAGCGCTGGCCGATCACCTTGCGCGCGCTGGTGATCGCCTCCTGCGCGATCGTCACGCCGTCGGTCCGCATGTAGGTGATCGCGCCCTCTTCGTAGAGCTGCTGCGCAAGGCGCATCGTCTGCGTCGCGGTCAGCCCAAGCTTGCGCGCGCCCTCCTGCTGGAGCGTCGAGGTGGTGAACGGCGGCCACGGATTGCGGGTCTGAGGCTTGGTCTCGACCGCCGCAACCTTGTAGGCGCCGGCAAGCAGGTCAGCCTTGGCCTCGTTGGCCTGCGCGGTCGTCGCAAGATCGAACTTGTCGAGCTTCTTGCCCTGCCAGGAGATCAGGCGCGCCTTGAAGCTCTGCCCCTTCTCGCTGCGCATGTCGGCATCGACAGTCCAGTATTCGCGCGACTTGAACGCCTCGATCTCGCGCTCGCGCTCGACGACGAGCCGGAGCGCGACCGACTGCACGCGCCCCGCCGACTTGGCGCCGGGGAGCTTGCGCCAAAGCACCGGCGAGAGCGTGAAGCCGACGAGATAGTCGAGCGCCCGGCGCGCCAGATAGGCATCGACCAGCTCCTGATCGATCTGCCGCGGCTTCGCCATCGCGGCGGTCACCGCGCTCTTGGTGATCTCGTTGAAGGTGACGCGCTGCGTGTCGGCCGGCAGCGCCTTCTTGGCCTTCAGCCATTCATAGAGGTGCCAGGAGATCGCCTCCCCCTCGCGATCGGGATCGGTCGCGAGGATCAGGCGGTCGGCGCCCTTCAGCGCGTCGGCGATCGCCTTCAGCTGCTTGGTCTTGTCGCCATAGACCTCCCAATGCATCCGGAAATCGTCGTCGGGTTCGACCGACCCGTCCTTCGCCGGCAGATCGCGGACGTGGCCGTAGGACGCCAGCACCTTGGTGCCCGCACCCAGATATTTCTCGATGGTCTTCGCCTTCGCGGGCGATTCGACGACAACTAACTGCATTGGAAAATCCGGCTCCTCACGTGCACGCACGAGTTGGGAACCTCGGGACCCGTCCGTCAAGCAGTCAGGCTGACACGGCCTCCGGCATGACGTTCGAGCCGCCCGCCGATCTCAAGCTCGAGCAGGACGGTCTGAACGGTCGCCGGCGGCAGGGCCGACTGGCGGATGAGTTCGTCGATCGAAACCGGAACAGGGCCGAGCAAGCCGATAAGGAGGTCGCGATCCGTGTCATCGGCATCGGGGAAAATGGGCGCGGACGAGAATCCGCTCGCCGGCGACGACAGACGGCGCCCGAGCGGCGCCAGCGTCTCCAGCACGTCCGCCGCCGACTGGATCAGCGTCGCGCCGTCGCGGATCAGGCCGTTGCAGCCCTGCGCGCGCGGGTCGAGCGGCGAGCCCGGCACCGCCATCACCTCCCGCCCCTGCTCCGCCGCGAACCGCGCGGTGATCAGCGAGCCCGACTTCGGCGCCGCCTCGACGATGACCACGCCTTGGCTCAGGCCCGAGATGATGCGGTTGCGGCGGGGGAAGTGCCGGGCCTGCGGCTCGACGCCGAGCGGCTGCTCGGCGATCAGCAAGCCTTCGCTGGCGATCCGCGCCTGGAGCTCGGCGTTTTCCGGAGGATAGGCGACGTCGAGCCCGCCGGCAATCACCGCGATCGTGCCGCCCGCCATCGCGCCGACATGCGCCGCTGAATCGATGCCGCGGGCCAGGCCCGACACCACGACGACGCCCTCGGCCGACAGCGCGGTCGCCAACTCGCGGGCGAATCGCACCGCGGCAGCCGAGGCGTTGCGCGCGCCGACCATCGCGACGGTCTGCCTCGCCGCCAACGCGGGATCGCCCTTGACCGCGATCACCGGCGGCGCGTCCTCGACCTCGGCGAGCAGCGCGGGATAGGGCGGCACGCCCCAGAACAAGTGCCGGCCACCGAATTTCTCGACCGCCGCCATCTCGCGCTCGGCATCGCTCGCCGAGGCGATTCGTGGGGGCCGTCCGCCGCCGCGCCGCGCAAGATCCGGCAGCGCGTCGAGCGCGCGCTGGCCGGAGCCGAAGCGCGCGATCAGCTGCCGGAAGGTCACCGGCCCGACGTTTTCCGATCGTATCAGCCGCAGGCGAGCGACACGCTCGGCCTCAGCCATCGGCGGTGGATTTCGAGCCGATGCGTGATTCCGTGCCGTTCGCAAGGCGGCCGATATTTTCGCGGTGCTTCCACAGCACGAGCATCGCCATCGCCGCGAATATCCAGGCGACATCTGCGCGGTGCATCGCGAACGCCGCGACCGGCGCGGCAACCGCCGCCAGCATTCCACCGAGCGACGAATAGCGGGTCAGCAGCGCCGCCCCGGCCCAGACGAGGGCGAACGCCAGGCCGGCGGGCCAGTACGCCGCAAGCGCCACGCCGAGCATCGTCGCCACGCCCTTGCCGCCCTTGAAGCCCAGCCACACCGGATAAATATGCCCGAGGAACGCAGCGCCGCCCGACAGCGCGCCGGCATCGCCCGCGAAATGCCGTGCCAGCAGCACCGCCGCCGCGCCTTTACCAGCGTCGAGCAGCAAGGTAGCGGCGGCCAGCCCCTTGCGGCCGGTTCGCAGCACGTTGGTGGTGCCGATATTGCCCGAGCCAATGGCGCGAAGGTCGCCCGCGCCACCCCAGCGCGTCAGCAGCAGCCCGAACGGAATCGAGCCGAGCAGATAGCCAACGGCCAGCCAGGTCCAGGGGGATACGAGGAGGTCGCCGCTCACGGGGCGAAACCTAGAACGGGCTCAAGCTTGTGTCACCACTCAACCTCCGTTCGTGGTGAGCCTGTCGAACCACGTGGCATGCTCCGATGGCGGAGCGACCCCGTCCTTCGACAGGCTCAGGACGAACGGAGATGTGTGAGCGACTTCAGGCAGCCACCGCCAGCTTCTCGCGGCCCGCCAGCTCGGCTTCGGCCGCGGCGATCAGATTGCGGTCGTCGTGGTCCCACGGGTGGAAGCCCGGCTTGAAGAACGCCACCCACTGCGGGAAGACCTTGCGGAGCGCGCCGGGCTTGCCGAACAGGAACCAGAGCACGCGCGCCTTGGTCCGCCAGCCGGTGAAACCGTCCTGCTCCAGCAGCTTGACCGTCGAGAAGAACCGCCCCTTGGCGAAATTCATGCTCGATTTCCAGAAGACGTTGCAGCGGAGCATGTAGCGCTTCCACGCCGGCAGGCCGCGCGTCACGTGCATATAGGTGTCGAACGCGACGCCCTTGTGCTCGATCTCCTCGATCGCATGCCATTGCCACAGCCGCCGCGCCTCGTCGGGCGCGCCCGCGAGGATCGTCGGGTCGCCGAGCAGCCGGTGCGCGAAGATCGCGGTGAAATGCTCGAGCGCCACGGTCATCGCCAGCTGCGCGACGGGATGCTTGCTGCGCGCCACTGCCAGGCTCTCATCGACGCGCTGGTCGATGAAGCGCATGTCGTAGCCCGCGTCGGCGGCCTGCCGATTGAACGCGATATGCTCGCGCGAGTGCATGACCTCCTGTTTAACGAACTCGGTGATCTGGCTTTTCAGCGGCTCGGGCACGTCGTCGCGGTAGCGGCGCACGCTCTCGACGAAGAACGCCTCGCCCTTCGGAAACGTCGCCGACATGCCGTTGTGATAGGCGCTCGCCACCGGATCGCCGCCGAGCCACCAGCGCGGATGCGTCTCGCCGCGTCCGAAGGCGATGTTGCGCGGGTGGATGACGAGGTCGATCGGCGTCGCGGTCATGGCAAATGCCTTGGGCTGCTTTAAGGTCGACTCGATGGATATAGTTTACTTACATCAATGTCAATAGAGAAACGCACTCGCCGCTCGGCGATCGACGTACGCGCCGCCGCGATGGTCGAGGCGCGCCGGTTGCTGCTCGCCGAGGGGCCCAATGCGGTGACGCTGAAGGCGGTCGGCGCGGCGCTCGGCATGAGCCACGCCAACCTCATCCACCATTTCGGCTCGGCGGCGGGAATGCAGGCGGGGCTGGTCGAGGACATGCTGGCGCGGACGCGCGAGCGCGTCCGGCTGATCATCGCCGATGTCCGGACGGGCGCGGTCGCACCCCGAGCGCTGGTCGACCTCGTGTTCGACAATTTCGAGAAGGAGGGGACGGGCAAGCTCGTCGGCTGGCTCATCCTGTCGGGGGAAGCAGCGCGCCTCGGACCGATGATGCGGGGCATCCACGACCTGGTCGACGCGATCGAGGCCGACGTGCCCGAGCCGCAGCCGCACACCCGCGCCGACATCACCACCGCGACGCTGCTGCTGGTGCTGACCGCGATCGGCGATTCACTCGCAGGCCCCGAGCTCCATGCCGCCGTCGGCCGCGAGCCGGAAGCGGCGCGCGACGCGCTCGCCGCGCTGGTCGCCGGCATGATGCCTGCGCCGGGTGGACAGGCCGGCGGAACAGGTCGCGCGCCGTGACGTTACGGACACGTCATCAACAGGAGCACCGCAATGGCCGATGAGAAAAAGGAAGAGGTTGTCGTCGCGAAGAGCAACTTCAACGTCGGCGGCATCATCGCCGCGATCGCGTTGCTGATTCTCGTGCTCGGCGTCCTGAAGTTCGCGGGCGTCCTGCCCTTCTGATCTTCGCGAGACGGGCACAAAAAAGGACCCGGCGGTCACCGCCGGGTCCTTTTCTCGTTGGTCTGGGCAGGCCCTAGCGGCGATCACCCATGAAGCGCAGCAGGAACATGAACAGGTTGATGAAGTCGAGGTAGAGCGTCAGCGCGCCCATCACCACGGCCTTGCCGCGGAACTCGGTGTTGCCGACCTGCGCATACATGTTCTTGATCTTCTGCGTGTCGTAGGCGGTCAGCGCCGCGAACAGCAGCACGCCGATCGCGCTCACCGCGAAGCCTAGGGGCTTCGACTGGACGAAGATGTTGAGGATCGACGCCGCGATCAGGCCGACGAGGCCCATGATCAGGAAGGTGCCGAGACCCGAGAGATCCTTCTTCGTCGTGTAGCCATACAGACTCAAGCCGCCGAACGCCGCGGCGCTCGCGAAGAACGTCGTCGCGATGCTGGCGCCGGTGTAGACCATGAAGATCGTCGACAGCGACGCGCCCATCAGCCCGGCATAGGCCCAGAACAGCAGCTGCGCCGTGCTCTGCGACAGCCGGTTGATTCCGAAGCTCAGCGTCATCACCAGCGCCAGCGGCGCCAGCATGACGATCCAGCCGAGACCCGAGGCCCCGCCCGTCGCCGGGTTGAACAGCGCGTTGACCGCGCCCGACGCCGCCATGCCGAGGGCGACGAGGCCCGTCAGCAGAACGCCCGACGCCATGTAATTGTAGACCGACAGCATATAGGACCGCAGGCCCTCGTCGTAGACGACGCCGGCGCGGCGGACGCCGGGCACCGACGAATAGGTCGTCGTGCGGGGGTCCATCTGGTTAGCCATTTCAGCCCTCTTCAGTTTGCGGCGCGAGACTGCGCCCGCCCGAGCGAATATCGTGAGGCGCGCGCCAACTTACAAGTAAAAGTGGACAGATTGTCGCAGGGCTGCGCCGAGCGGGGCTGGCGGCGCGTCTTCCGATCGCCATATCCGCTTTATGTCAGCCCTTTCGCGCCTGTTCGTCCCTCTCGCGAGTCTCGTAGCGTCCATGTCCATTTCCGCCGAAGCCGCGCCCCGGGAGCAGGTCATACTCGCCTTCGGGGACAGCCTTACCGCCGGCTACCGCCTGGCCGCCGACAGGAGCTTCCCCGCCCAGCTCCAGTCCGCGCTCCGCGCCGAAGGCCGCAACGTCCGGGTCATCAACGCTGGCGTCTCCGGCGAGACGACGGCCGGCGGCCGGGCCCGCCTGCCGCGCACGCTCGCGGGCCTCAGGCAGCCGCCCGACGTCGCCATCCTCGAGCTCGGCGCCAACGACATGATGCGGATGTTCGATCCCCGCACCACCCGCGCCAACCTCGACGCGATGCTGGCCGAGTTCCATTCGCGCGGCATCCCGGTCATCCTGGCGGGCATGTTCTCCGCTTCCGGCCTCGGCATCCGCTATCTCGACGCCTTCAACGACCTCTATCCCGATCTCGCCCGCAAATACGGCGCGACGCTCTATCCTTTCTTCCTGAAGGGCGTGGCGTTCAACCAGCCGATGCTGCTGGACGACGGCATCCATCCCAACGCGAAAGGCGTGGCGCTGATCACCGGCAACATCCTGCCGACCGTCCGCAAGATGCTCGACGGCCTGCCCGCGCCCAAGGTCGCGCCACCTGTTTCCGTTCCCGCCGAGGCCGCCAGTGCATCGCCTGTTCGTCGCGATTGAGCCGCCCGCCGCGATCAAGGCGCAGCTCCTCGGCCTGATGGGCGGCGTCGCCGGCGCGCGCTGGCAGACCGAGGCGCAGCTCCACCTGACCTTGAAGTTCATCGGCGAGGTCGACCGCCGCACCGCCGAGGACATCGCCATCGCCCTCGGTTATCTCCGCCATCCGGGCTTCAGCGTGTCCCTGTCGGGCGTTGGCATGTTCGAGAAGCGCGGCCGTCCCGAAGCCCTCTGGGTCGGCGTCACCCCGCGCGAGCCCGCGAAGGCGCTCCATGACAAGGTCGACCAGACGCTCCGCTCGGCCGGGATCGCGCCCGAGACTCGCGCCTACCTCCCCCACGTCACCATCGCCCGGATGAAGGCGCTCGCCGCCCCGCTCGATCCCTTAATGACCACGCACGGCGGCGTCACCAGCCCGCCTTGGAACGTCCAGGATATCTGCCTCTACGAAAGCACGCTGACCCGCGAAGGCGCCGTTTACACGGTCGTGGAGCGCTATCCGCTAACCTGATTTTTCCCCTCTCCTTCAGGGGAGGGGTAGGGGTGGGGTGCAGCGCCGGGCATCCAAGCTCTGAGGTTTCGCCCCGCGTCTCTCCCCACCCCTACCCCCCCCGCTGGAGAGGGGACTATTCCTTATATAATGGTAGGATAGTTCAGCCCGGCGAACGCCGTCTCCATCCGCCGTTCGGCCCACGCCTGCCCCAGGATCAGGCCCATCAGCCGTGCCCGGAGCGGCACCAGCAGCCGCGAGCGCGACATCACCATCCGCGTCGCCCGGTCGGTCATCCGCAGCACGCCCCTGGCGACCGCATGCCGCTCCGCCGCCCACGCATCGACCGCCGCCTCGCCCTCGCCGATCGCCCGCGCCAGCGCCCAGGCGTCCTGGATTCCAAGGTTCATCCCCTGCCCGCCCGCCGGCGAGTGGATATGCGCCGCGTCGCCCGCCAGCAGCACCCGCCCGTGCCGCATCTTGCCGACTTGCCGCTGGCTGATCCCGAACTCGCTCCACCACACCGGATCGGAGAGCGTCAGCCCGGCATGCGCGAACGGCGTCATCGACCCGTGTTCGGGGTCGGGCGCATCCTCGGGCAGGAAGGTGATGACCCGCCACAGGCCATGCGGCAGCGGGAACGCGCCCATCGGCTTTTTGTCCGACGGCCAGGCGTGGACGCGGGCGTCGTTCAGCTCGGCGATCCGGCAATCGGCGAGGATGAGCTTCACCGGGTAGCGGCTGCCCAGAAAATCGATGCCGAGCGCGTGCCGCACCGTCGAATGAGCGCCATCGCAGCCGACCACCCAGTCGGCCTGCGCATCTTGCTCGCTGCCATCCGCCAGGCGCAGTCGCGCGCCGCCAACGGTCAGCGCGACGAACTCGACTCCGCGCTCCGGCGCCGCCCCCGCCTCTTCGAGCAGCCGCTCGGTCTCCTCCTGCGACAGCGCCAGCGCCGACGGGAATCGCGGGTGGACGTGCGTGAAGTCGATGCTCTTCGCGTAATCGCCCCGATGAAGCGTCATCCCCTTCAGCGTCACCGCCGCGTCGATGAAGCGCTGCGCGATCCCGAACTGCTCCATCACCTCGAGCGTCCGGGCCTGCACCGCGACCGCACGAGAATGCGGCGCGCGCGCCGAGAGCTTCTCCACCAGCTGGTAGTCGATGCCGCGCCTGGCGCACGACAGCGCGAGCGCCAGCCCGGTGGGCCCGGCGCCGACGATCAAGACGCGCGCCATCGTCCTTCCTCCTTCAGCGTCGCGATGAGCCCCGCCACCCCGGCGGTCACCAGCCGATAGGTCTCGTCAAAGCCCTCCGGCCCGCCCTGATAGGGGTCCGGCACATCGCCGACGCCCAGTTCCGGGGCATAGTCGAGCAGCCGCCCAAGCGTCGCGTTGGCGTCCGCCGGCCGCATCGCCTCGAGGTCGGCAAGGTTCATCGAATCCATTGCGACGACATGGTCGAAGGCATGGAAATCCTCGGGGCCCACCTGCCGCGCGCGGAGCCCGCCGATGTCGAGCCCGTTCTTCGCCGCCACCGCCTGCGCGCGCTTGTCCGGCGCATGGCCGACATGCCAGTCGCCCGTCCCCGCCGAATCCACCTCGATATCGATCCCGGCGCGCGCCGCCTCGTCGCGTAGAACACCCTCGGCGAGCGGCGACCGGCAGATATTGCCAAGGCAGACGAACAGCACCGACGCCATTTTGATTAGCTTTCCGTAATCTTCGCCGCCGTGATAGCCCTCTCGCCAACGAAGCGGCAACCTGGGGAGGGATTGCTTGGAGGTCACGGAAACGACGCGGAGCCGCATCGGCGTCTACGCCTGGTACGCGCTCGGCGTTCTGATGCTGGTCTACGTCGTCAATTTCATCGACCGCCAGATCATTTCGATCCTCGCCGAGGACATCAAGCGCGACCTGAAGCTCGACGACGCTCAGATCGGCTTCCTCTACGGCACCGCCTTCGCGGTCTTCTACGCGCTGTTCGGCATCCCGATCGCCCGCCTCGCCGACAGCTGGCACCGCGGCAAGCTGATGGCGATCGGCCTTGGCATCTGGTCGTCGATGACAGCACTTTCGGGGTTTGCCAGCTCCTACGGCCAGCTCGCCACCGCGCGCATCGGCGTCGGCATCGGCGAGGCAAGCGCCTCCCCTTGCGCCTATTCGATGATCTCCGACTATTTCCCGGCCCGCCGCCGCGCCACCGCGATGTCGATCTATTCGGCGGGCCTCTACATCGGCGGCGGCCTCAGCCTGCCGATCGGCGGGCTCGTCCTCGGCGGCTGGAACGCCGCTTATCCCGGCGGTGGCCCCCTGGGGCTCGTCGGCTGGCAGGCCGCGTTCATCGCGGTCGGCCTTCCCGGCCTGCTGCTGGCGCTCTGGGTGCTGACGCTTCGCGAGCCGCTCCGCGGCGCGATCGATGGCCTGCACCAGCCGATCGATACCAGCGGCGCGTGGCGCCGGTTCGGCACCGAGCTGTTCGCCATCCTGCCGCCGCTGACGCTGATTTCGGTCGCTCGGATGCGGGGCGCGCTCGTCCCGAACCTCGTCGCGCTCGCCGTGACCATCGCGGTTGCCTGGGGCCTCATCCTCGTCACCGGCGACGCCGCGCAGTGGATCGCGCTTGGCATCGGCTTCTATTCCGTCTTCTCCTGGGTGCAGTCGCTTCGCCGCCGCGACGCGCCGGTATGGCGGCTGATCTGGGGAACGCCGGGCGTCGTCCTGTCGGTGTTCGGCTTCGGCAGCATCGCCTTCGTGTCCTACGGCGTGTCCTTCTGGGCGCCGCCCTATGTCATCCGCACCTTCTACGGCGGCTCCGGAGCGCAGGGCATCTACTTCCCCAACCTGCCCGCCGCGACCGAGGTGGCGCTCATCCTCGGCCTCATCGCCGCCGTCGCGTCGGCAAGCGGGGTGATCGTCGGCGGCATCGTCTCGGACCGCTGGCGGGCGCGCGACCCGCGCGGCCGGGTGTTCGTCTGCATGGCGTCGATCCTGCTGTCGGCGCCGCTCGTCTGGATCGCCTTCGGCAGTGCGACGCTGGCGCGCGTCTACATGCTCCTGCCGTTCATCCAGTTCTTCGGCTCGGCCTGGGTCGGCGCCGCGGTCGCGACGCTTCAGGACGTCGTGCTGCCCCGCATGCGCGCCACCGCCGCCGCGACCTACGTCCTCGGCACGACGATGTTCGGCCTGGCGCTCGGGCCTTATTTCAGCGGCAAGGTCGCGGCCGTGACAGGGTCGCTCCACGTCGGCGTCATGAGCCTCTATCTCATGTCGCCGCTCACCCTGGTCGCCCTCTGGCTGTTCTCGCGCCGCATCGCGGAAATCGAAGCCACCAAGGTCACGCGTGCCGCCGCCGCTGGAGAAGTGATTTGAAGATCGAAGACCTGTTCTCGGTTTGCGGCAAGGTCGCGCTGGTCACCGGCGGCTCGCGCGGCATCGGCGAGATGATCGCCCGCGGCTATGTCGAGAATGGCGCGAAGGTCTACATCACCGCGCGCAACGCCGACGCCTGTCATGCGCTGGCCGCCGAACTCTCGCACTTCGGGGAATGCGTCGCCCTCCCCGCCGACCTGTCGCGGATGGACGAGATCGCGCGCCTCGCCGCCCTGTTCGAAGCGCGCGAGGACAGGCTCGACATCCTCGTCAACAATGCCGGCGCCAGCTGGGGCGCGACGTTCGACGATTTTCCGGAAAACGGCTGGGACAAGATCATGACCCTGAACGTCAAGTCGCCGTTCTTCCTGACGCAGCGGCTGGTGAAGCGCCTCGAAGCCGCCAGCACGGCCGACGACTACGCCCGCGTCATCAACATCGGCTCGATCGACGGCCTGCACGTTTCAGAAATCGAAACCTACAGCTACGCCGCCTCGAAGGCCGGCATCAATCACCTGACCCGGATGATGGCGAAGTTCCTCGCAACGCGGCACATCGCGGTCAACGGCATCGCGCCGGGCTATTTCCCGTCGAAGATGACCGCCGGCATCGACGAGGAGGCCGCTCGGCATACCCTGGAGACCACCCCGATGCGCCGCATGGGCCGCCCGGAGGACATGATGGGCATCGCGCTCTATCTCGCCTCGAAGGCGAGCGGCTTCACCTGCGGCGCCGTCATCCCTGTGGATGGCGGCTACGCGACGACGGCGTGACGATGGGCGAGCCTTACGACTTCATCATCGTCGGCGCCGGCTCCGCCGGCTGCGTCCTCGCCAACCGCCTGACCGCCGACGGCGTCACCCGCGTGCTGCTCCTGGAGGCGGGCGGCCGCGACAAGGGCGTGATGTTTAAGATGCCCGCCGGCATCGCGCAGATTCTGCCGCCCGAGAAGCAATCGCCCGCCAACTGGAACTACTGGACGACGCCGCAGCGCCATCTCAACAACCGAAGCCTCTACTGGCCGCGCGGCAAGACGCTCGGCGGCTCCTCGTCGATCAGCGGCATGGTCTATATCCGTGGAGACGCCTCGGACTACGACCATTGGGCGCAGCTCGGCTGCACCGGCTGGGGGTGGAACGACGTCCTTCCCTATTTCCGCCGCTCCGAATCCTCCGAGCGCGGCGCCTGCGAGCGGCACGGCGGCGATGGCCCGCTCAACACCTCTTCGCGCGTCCTCAAGCATCCGCTGGTCGACGCCTTCATCGCCGCCGCCGCCGAGACCGGAATTCCCACCAACAGCGACTTCAACGGGCCGACGCTCGAAGGCGCCGGCGTCTACGATTCGACGACCAAGGGCGGCTGCCGCTGGTCGGCGGCGCGCGCCTATCTGGATGAGGCGGCGAAACGCCCCAACCTCACCGTCCGCACCGGCCTCCTCGTCGAGCGCGTCACCTTCGACGGCAAGCGCGCCACCGGCGTCCAGCTCGTCGGCGGCGAGCGCATCGCGGCGCGCGAGGTCATCCTGAGCGGCGGCGCCGTCAACTCGCCCCAGCTCCTGATGCTCTCCGGCATCGGCCCCGCCGGGCATCTGCGCGATCACGGCATCGCCGTCGTCCACGATGCGCCCGCCGTCGGCGGCAACCTGCAGGACCATCTCGACGTCATCCTGCAATGGCGCTGCACCCAGCCCGTCACCCACAACGCGCAGGCCGCGACGCTCCGCAAGCTCGGCACGCTCCTTCACTGGATGATTCGCAAGGACGGCCCCGGCGCTTATATCCCGACCCCCGCCGGCGCCTTCTTCTCGACCCGCGAGGGCCTCGCCGCGCCCGACATCCAGATCCACTTCGTCGCCGCGCGCGTCGAGCCGCACGGACGCGGCGCGATGTCGCCGGAGCACGGCTTCCAGATGCATGTCTGCCAGCTCCGCCCGGAAAGCCGTGGCACCATCCGCCTGGCCTCGGCCGACCCGTCGGCGCACCCGCTGATCGATCCCGACTACCTCTCCGCCCCCGCCGACCTCGAAACCCTGCTCGCCGCCATCGCCGTCACCCGCAAGATCGCGAACGCCCCCGCGCTGGCCGCCTATCGCGGCCCCGAATATTGGCCCGGCGACGATGTCCAGGACCGCGAGACGACGGTCGCCGGGATCCGCGACTGGGCGGAGACGATTTACCACCCCGTCGGCACGTGCCGCATGGGTGCCGACCCCGCCTCGGTGGCCGACCCGGCGCTCCGCGTGCGCGGCGTCGAGGGCCTGCGCGTCATCGACGCCTCGGTGATGCCGACGCTCATCTCGGGAAACACCAACGCCCCGACGATAATGATCGCCGAAAAGGCGAGCGACTTGATCCGGGGAACGCGCCTGGCTGCCAGCGCTTAGTCAAAAACACCCCGTGCTGTATTACGAGCTCATGCCGCCTCCTGCCCCGGAATGGATCGTCGCCCCGGGCCTCACGCCCTACGCTGAGGCGGTCGCGGCGATGGAGGCGCGCGCCGCCGCGATCCGTGACGCTGGCGCCCCCGAGCGCATCTGGCTCGTCGAGCACCCGCCGCTGTACACCGCCGGCACCAGCGCCACCGCCGGCGACCTCGTCGACCCGACCCGCCTGCCCGTCTTCGCCAGCGGGCGCGGCGGCCAATACACCTACCACGGCCCCGGCCAGCGCGTCGGTTACGTCATGCTCGATCTCGCCGCGCGCGGCCGCGACGTCCGCTGCTTCGTCGACGCGCTCGAACATTGGATCATCGACGCCCTGGCGAGCTATGGCGTCGAGGGTTTTCTCGCCCCCGGCCGCGTCGGTGTGTGGGTGAGCACTCCTTCCGGCGAGGCCAAGATCGCCGCGCTCGGCGTCCGCATCCGGCGCTGGGTGAGCTTCCACGGCGTCTCGATCAACGTGTCGCCGGATCTCGGAAATTATGCGGGAATCGTCCCCTGCGGCCTGCCGGATCATGCCGTCACCAGTCTCGCCGCGCTCGGCATCGGCACGACGCTCGCCGAGCTCGACGAGCGTTTGCTCGCCGCGCTTCCGGCGTTTCTGAAGCGGCTTGGCTAGGCGGCGCGCGCCAGCGACGGCCGGCTTCCCGCCGCCCGAACCGCAAGCATCGCCGCGACATCCTGCAGCGTCCCCTTCACGTCGCCGAGCGTGCCAAGCCGCGCTTCCGTCGCGTCCGTCCACTTCTCGGTGCGATCGAGGCGCTCGACGATCTGCCGCAGCAGGTCATCCTGGCAGCTGAGCAGCGCGGTCAGCCGCGACGCGCGGCGCGCCGACAGCACGATCAGGTGCGCGACAATGCATGAAGTCGCGAGCGCCAGCCCGAGCATCACCGACGCGAACGGGCTGAAGCCGACGCGCGGCGCCATGATCGTCAGCCCCGCCGCCGCCAGCGCGTAGCCGAGATACGCGAACAACCCGATGATCTTGCGCACGCCCATTCCTTTCGCGTGGTTTTTTCGCTTTCGAGCGTCGCCGACACGGATTAGGATATGGTTAACGCCGTCTTCCGTTGTCGGCGTCGGAAATTGCGGTAGAGTTCGTCGTTGCTTTTCGGCGTTAATATTTGGCTGGCCAAGACGCGCTCCGACTTCGGAGTTTCGTTGCTTGGCCGTCCACTGTAATCGCGCTTGAGGGGCGGACGATAAGCCGCTAAGGTCTAAAACGGTTTCAGGAACAGGCTGTCCAGAACCATCGGGATAGAAAAAAAGGAGTCAGGATATGGGTGACATGATCAACAAGCTGAAGACGGCGTCGCTGGTTGCCGGCGCGGCGCTCCTCGTTGTGGCCTGCGGCCACAAGGACGAGGCTGCCACGACCGACACGACGACGACCACGACCGAGGCTGCTCCGGCCGACGCCACGGCGACCGACGCCACCACGACCACCGACACGACGTCGATGGACGCGGCCGCTGGCGCCGACGCCGCCGCTCCGGCGACCACCGACGCGACGGCTGCTCCGGCCGACGCTGCCGCTCCGGCCGCCGACGCCACCACGACGACGACGACCACGACCGACACGACCAAGAAGTAAGCTTCTTCGTTTCGGTTCGTCTTCGGACGGAAATGGGAAGGGCCGCTGGAAACAGCGGCCCTTTTCTTTTTTGAGAGTTTGCGTCCCCGCGCCCCGCCCGGCAAAGAGGCCTCAGGACAATTCGGGAGATCGCGATGAGCCTCGACAGCATCACCACCGCAATGCGCGACCGCGTCGGCGCGGGCGGCAGCCTCGGCAAGTCGGTGAAGTTCGACTTCGGCGACGGCGTCGTGCGGGTCGACGACAGCTCGAGCCCGGCGGTGGTCGACAATCAGGACGTGCCGACCGACTGCACCGTCCGCGTCTCGATGTCCGACTTCGAGGATATCGCCGCCGGCAAGACCAACCCGCAGATGGCGTTCATGATGGGCAAATTGAAGGTCGACGGCGACATGTCGGTCGCGCTGAAGCTCGGCAGCATCCTCGGCTAGAAGACCTGTTCCGGTCGTTCAGCGGCCGGTCATCGTCGCCGTCGCAGTGACGGCGGGCCGGGCGAAAACGGGAGTAGCGTATGCGTGCATCGATCGGGCGGGCCGCGCTGGCCATCGCCCTTGTCCCGGCCGCCGCCGGCGCCGCGGTTCCCGGGCGCTTCTATATCCCCCCCGTCGTCGCGATGCGCGACATGACGCCCGCCGAGGATAACGCCAACCGCGTCTGGAACCTTCGCGCCGCGCTCAACGTCGCGGCGCTCCAATGCCAGTTCTCGCCGTTCTTGCGGACCGTCGGCCTCTACAACGACGTGATCAAGCACCACGCGCGCGAGCTCGAGGCGGCGCGCGCCACCATGGCGGCGCACTTCAAGCGTCTCGACGGGGCGACCGCCGCGCGGAATACCTTCGACCAATATACGACGCGGACCTACAACAGCTATTCGACGCTCGACGCCCAGATCGCCTTCTGCGAGACCGCCGCGATGGCCGGACGCTGGATGCTGACGGCGCCGAAAGGCGGCTTCGGCGCCATGGCCGCCCGGCAACTGCCCGAGGTCCGCGCCAGCCTGTCGCCGCAGGAGGACCCGAAGACCCGCCTGGTCCTTGCCTGGGCGACCGTGCCCGAGTTCGTGAACCCCTGCCTCGACAAGAAACGCAAGCCGATCAAGCGCTGCCTCGAGAAGCCGTAGCTATCCGCCTCGCCTGAAGTACCCAAACCCCCGCTGGGTTCAGTTGTTCAGCCGCCTTGCAATGGCCGACCCTGCCCCTTCCCATCGAAGAGGAGGGACGCCCTTCTTGCAACGCGCAGCCTGGTCCCTCCCTCGATGGGGGGAATTAGGTGGGAGTGACGCCGCCGGGCGCTAGTGCAAACCTTCGGATCCCGGACGATGCGCCCGCCAACCCGGTGCCGTTCCCCCAATAGAAGAAGGGCCGCCCTCGCGGGCGGCCCTTCCAGTCTCTGCGATGAACCCGAAGCTTACTTCGGGGTCGTCGTGGTCGTGGTCGTGGTCGTCGTGGTCGAGTCGGCCGGAGCCGCCGTTGACGTGTCGGACGAGGTGCTCGTCGAGGTCGCCATCGACGAGTCGCCCGAGCTCATGCCCGAACCACCCGCGAAGTTGATCTCCACGCGCCGGTTCTGCGGCTCGCGGACACCGTCGGCGGTTTCGACCAGCGGACGGCTCTCGCCGAAGCCCTCGGTCGCGATGACACCGTTCGGAACGCCCTTGCCAACCAGATAGTCCTTAACCGAAGCCGCGCGGCGGTTCGACAGGCCCACGTTGTACTCGTCCGAGCCGGACTTGTCGGCGTGACCCGCGAGGGTGACGCTGGCTTGGCCGGTCGCCGCATACTGCTCGGCGGCACGATCGAGGATGGCCGACGCTTCCGGCGTGATCACCGACTTGTCCCAGTCGAAGAACACGATGAACGGACCCGGAGCCGGCGGAGGCGGAGGCGGCGGGGGAGGCGGCGGGGGAGGCGGAGGCGGAGGCGGCGGAGGGGGAGGCGGCGGAGCCGCGACCTCGCCGAAGTTGAACGTCACCGTCGCCAGCAAGCTATGCGTACGGAATTCGTTCAAGCGATAATCCGCCCCGCCAACCGAAGTGAAGCCCAGGTTCGGAACGTTGAAGAAACGGTACCGCAAACCGATATCAACATTGTTGGTCAGTGATTTGCTAACACCTGCAATGACCTGCCAAGCCAAATGACTATCGCTGTCGTCGAGGAAGGTGGCACCGCCCGAGGTCAGGCTGGCATCTGCCGCCTTGACCCTCGCGACGCCAATGCCACTGCCGACATATCCGGTCCAAGTGGCATCCTCATTGCGGAAATTGAACAAGCCGTTCAGCATGACGCTGAATGCGCTATCTGTTCCGGTTCCACCACCGAAGTTGCCCGAAGTGACAGCGCCGGGAAGGCCCGCCGCGAGCGGCACGCCATCAACACGATACCCACTGACCTTAGCGCGCTTGTAGCCGACCTCTACCTCTACCGAGGTAATGCCGAAATCGTAGCCAACAACGGCATCGACGTCGAAGCCAGTCTTGTGGTCGGCCTGGATCGCATTGTTAGCGGAAACGCCGCCAGCACCAATATCGTACTTGAGGTCTTCGACCAGCAATGCGCCGCCGGCGCCGCCGACATACCATTGGCCTTCGCGTGCGAAGGCCGGCCCTGCGAGCGCGGTGGTCGCCAGCGCCATGGCAACGGCAATTTTCCGCATAGTAATCCCCTTCTTCGGTTTCACGTCTCTCACGAGACTGCCTAAACGATCTATCTCAGCGATTATACCCGTGCAAGCGAACCTTTACGGCCGTTATGAACACGTTGTTGCAAAAATACCGCACGAAACGAGCAAGTAACGACTTTCGTCAGACATCGATCAGTCCATGTGCGCGGAGTATATCCAGCACGTGGCCGATCGCAATCCTTGCCTCGGCATCCACCGTCGTCCCGCCCGTGGGCGCGACGATCGCCGGTTGCCGCGTCGTCAGCATCGCATCGCCGCCAAGGCTCAGGCCGTTGACCGGCCAACTCCCCGTCTCCCACCCGCCGGTTCCGAACAAGGCGAACACCCCTTCGTCTCGAACCCAGGCGAGGCAGCCTTCCGATGGAACGACGAACGTCCATCCTCCGGCCTGGAACGCGGCGATCGCATCGTCCTGGCCCGCCCAGTCCCCGCTTGCTCCGCTGCCGACGATCCAGGCTTGCCCGGGGGTCGGAGACGATGGCGGCGAGGTCAGTGCGAGGCTTTCGACCGACGGGTGCAGAAGAGCATCCGTCCTGACGACCGCTTCGTTGTGCGTAATCTCCTTTTGCGACTGTCCTGCCTGCAACAGCGGCAACCCGTAACGCTCCGTGGCTTCGGCCATTCCCGTCTCCTCTGGGGAACGGGCGCAGCCGCCGCCCGGCAAGGCCGCCGAACCGCACCCGATGTAATGTTATTGATCGAGGTTGGTTCCGCGTCTTTTTACGGCAGTGCGAAAGAAGCTGCGGCCGTGTCTCCAGCGCCCACCAGAGCGCTCGTCTGCGCGACGTTGAACGCCAGCGCGGAAACCGCTCCTCCGGCGTCCGCCGACTGCATTGCAGCATCATAGGTGAAGGCCGGGGCATCGACCTCGACCAGGCGCTCCGCTCCGCCCGACGGCTGCACCCGCAGCACATAGCGCTCGCGCTCCTCGGCGAGCGGCGCGTCACCGCCGTCGAGCCAGTCGAAGCCCTGCCGGCTCCGCCGCGTCCATGATAGCGCGATATCGCTGCCCGCCCGCACGGCCCGCAGCCGTACCGGCGAGAGCGGCCGCAGCGCCCGCCCCCGCACCATGACGCCTTGTGCCGTCACCGCCGAGGCAAGCTCGTTCGCCCCGACGCCCTTGAACAGCATCGCCCCGCCGATCGCTCCCGCCGGCGCATCGAACGGCGTCAGTCCCTCCGGCGACAGTAGCACGAAGCGCTCGCCCGCCGCATGCCCCGCCACCGCCGCCTCCGTCCCGCGCCGCCCGCGAAGCAGGCCGTGCAGTCTGAATGTCCGCGCTCCCGTCGCGGTCACGCCCGCGAACGCCACGATCTCGTCCCCGACCAGCGCCAGATTCGCGCCCGCCAGCACCGATGGCTCGCTCCGGCTCTCCAGCCACATCGCGTCGTTGAGCAGCTCGACCTCGACCGACCCCAGCCGGTCCCACCGCTCGCACGGCCCTTCCGGCAGCCCGCCCAGCGTCGCCCCGATCACCGCCGGTCCCACCACCGCGACGCTCTCGTAGCTCGCCCCGCCATCGACGCTCGCCAGCACCTCGGCGCGCCGCCACCCCGCGCCGGTCCCCGCCGCCGCCAGCCACAGCCTTGGCGTCACCGGCAGCGGCTGCCCCGGCAGCGGCGGCAGGTCGAGCACGTGCAGCACCGTCTCGCCCTGCGACGCGTCGACCTGTCCGATCGCCCGCCCGCCGTCGCTCGCCGGCAGCGACGCTCGCGTCGCGCCGCCCTCGCGCTCAAGCTCGAGTGAGACGCCCAGCCCCTCCATCGTCCACCCGCGCACCCGCCAGCGCGAGCCATCGTCCTCGCTCAGCCAGTCCCCCGGCTGCACCGCCGCATGCCGCCACCCGAGCCACGCCTCGCCGCTCACCCGCCGCGCCCACGCCTCGCCGAGCAGCCGCTCCGCCGCGCGCTTCGCCTCTCCGGCGGTCATCGCCACCGCCAGCACGCGCGCCTCCTGCTTGCCCCCGCCCGTCCGCCGCGCCCGCTGCAGCCCCGGCTGATAGTCGCGCTCGATATCGAGAAAGCCGAGCGACACCTCGCCCGGCAACCCATCCGCCGCCGCCCGCATCTCGCGCCGCGCCGCGCCGGCGAACGCCTCCGCCGGCAGCGCTCCTGCGTCCTCGCCGCCGAACCGCAGCCCCGCGCCGTCGTCGCGCACCCGAACCGGCGCCAGCGCCGACAGCGCCTCGACCGCCCCGCGCACGCTCGTCCCGCGCCCGACCGCGAATCCCGGCACAAGCTCCTCGACGTCCCCCGCTGGCGCTTCGATCCCAACCCCCACGCACAAGTCCCGGACGATCGCGCCGACGCTCGGCGGGTCTTCGTCGGCGATCACCTCGAAGCTCAGGTTCGGCACCCGGTTGGCGTAGTCGCCAAGCTGCAGATCCTCGAACACCGCATAGGCGATCCCGCGATACGCCGGCGCCCCCCCGACCCCCTCCGCCGCCGCGATCAGCGGATCGGCCGCCTGCCCCTCGCCGCCCAGGTGCAGCCGCATCACCCCCGGCGTCAGCATCTCGCCGCCCGAGTTGCGCAGCAGCTTGCCGTCCGCCCACACCCGCCCGACGCCCGCGATCCGGCGCCCCGCCAGCGCCACCGCGAACGACGCCGCGTAGCTATAGGTCGTCGTCCGCCCGCCCGAGCGCTTCCCCCCGCCCGATGTCTTCGCGGTCTCGACCAGCCCCGTCGACCAGATCACCTGCCCGGCGACCCGCATCGTCCCGTAGAGCCGCGGCAACCCCTCGCCGTAGCTCGACCCCTGCACCGCCAGGTCGGAAAGCCGCGCCCCCTCGCGCCGCCCCCGCGCCCCGAACAGCAGCCGGTCGCCGATCCCGCCCAGGATCGACCCGACCGCCGCCCCCACCGGCCCGCCGACCGCGCTGCCAACCGCCCCCAGCACCAGCGTCGCCATCGCTCACTCCCCCGCCAGCCGCCAGATGCTCAAGACCCGCCAAGCCGGATCGACCGGCCCCTCCACGACGCGCCGCAGCCCCGCATGCGCGTGAACGACAAGCCCGGGGGCGCTGACCACCGCCAGATGCCGCAACCCCGCCCCGGGCTCCGCCACCAGCACGTCACCCGGCCGCGCATCGGCGACCGGCGTGAACCCCAGCTCCGCCAGTCCGCGCTCCGCCCGCTCCGCCCCGCCGCCGCGCAGATCATAGTCGGCCGGTGCGCTCACTCCCGCCGCCCACGCCACCACGCCCACGCAGTCGAGCCCTACCCCCGGCAGCCGCCCCTGCGCCCGGAACCGCGTCCCGACGCAGGCCCGCGCCGCATCAACGGTCTCCACGGCGCTCCGCATCACACCCCCGGATAGCGCATCAGCGCATCCGTCCCGGGCACATGCGGCTCGCCGCGGAAGTTGAGCGCGTTGCCGAACCGCGCGCCGCACGTCGCGAAGCGCTTGTCGCACCCCGCCCGCAGTTCGACGATGTCGCCAGCCGCCAAAGCCATCGCATCGCGCAGCGTCACCGCCGCGCCGTCGCTTTCCATGATTTCGCCCGTCCGCCCGCTCGCCAGGCTGCGCAGCCGGCCATAGGCGAAATACCCGTCCGCCTCGTCCACGCCGGCCAGCGTCACCAACACCTCATCGGCCGCCGCGACCGTCGCCAGCCGCGTCCAGCGCGCCAGATCGACCCGGCACCGCCGGTCGCCAAGCTCGGCTCGGCATTCCGGCGACAGCAGCTCGACCGGCACCGCCTCGAACGCCCGCCCCGGCCCGCGCAGCTCGGCGGTGAAGCCACCGCCGTCGCGCTCGACCTGCCCGATCGCCCCGCGCGCCAGCGCCATCGCCCCAGCCTCCGGCGCCTCCCAGTCGACCAGCGCCAACGACACCGCCGCGCCATCGTAAAGCCCCGCCGCCAGGTCGGCGTCGGAGATCGCCTCGCTCGATAGCGCCCCCGCCACCTCCATCGTCGCGACCTCCAGCCCGTCCGACTGCTGGATCGCCGAGGGGCTCATCCCAGGCGCCGGCCGATACTCCAGCCCGTCCAGCCACAGCGCCCGGTCATGCGTCGTGAACCCCAGCGCCACCCCGTCCCGCCGCACGATCCGCCACAGTAGCGCGAGCGACGCCACGTCCGCCGCGATGTGCGCGGCGAAGTCATCCGAAACATCCCTCATAGCTTTCCCTAGCAACAAGATTTCCCCTCCCCTCAGGGGAGGGGATTAAGACTCACTTATCTCCACCAGCGGCACGCTCGGCAGCTCGCCCGCCGCGAAGGCTGCGCCCGAAATCTCCAGCCGGTCCTCGCCAAACCTTACCGGCACGTCGAAGCGGAAGCCCGCAGTCACCGCCGCGCCGCTCGCCGGCGCCGCCGCGAAGTCGACGAAGCCGCCCGCCGCCAGCGTCCACCCCGTCAGCCGCTCCACCCCGCCGACCGCCACCCGCACCGATCCCGCCTCGGGCCGAGTCACCCGCCGCACCTGCGCCTCATCGGCATCCCCGTATCGCTTCACCAGCGCGAAGCGTGTCGCCACGCCGTCGCCCGTCCCGATCGCCTGATCCCCCGCCCCCGGCGCCCCTGTCGCGCCGTGCGAGCTGAAGTCCGCCGGATCGCGAAACCGGAAGCCGATCGCCGCCCCGCGCCGCGCCCGGAAGAACGCCGCCACCGCCGCCAGGTCGGCCTCGCTCCGCACCCCGAGCCCCGCATCGAACTGCATCCGCGCGTCGGCCCACGCCGAGTTCCGCTGCTCCGCCCCGCTCGCCCCCGTGACGATCGTCGTCGAGAACGCCGGCCCGCCGCTCGCGCCGAGCCCGACCTCGATCGGAAAGCGCACGTCATGAAACGCCTGCACCGCATCCTCCCCGTTCTCGAACCACAGGAACCCGTCGCGCATCACCTGCGGCAACGCCCAGACGAAGCCCTCCGCCACGCGCCGCCCCCGCGCCGTCCCAACGCTGTCGGCGATCGCCCGCCAACCGCCGCGATCCGCTACGTCGAGCACGAACCCGCTGAAATAATGCTGCTCGTCCGCCGCATAGCCGAGCCCTGCCGTCACAGCCTCCGCCGCCCGCGCGCTCCCCGCGACATCGCCGCCAATGACGAAATCATAATCTTCAAGCTGCAGCACATCGAACGCCGGCGCCTCCCAGGCCGCCGGCAGGTTGAGCCGCCGCGCGCCCTCGCTCGCCAGCACCTGCGGCGCATAGAACAGTAGCAGCACCTGTGCGTCCGGATAGGCATCTCGCACCGCATCGCGCAGCGCCAAGGTCGACTCCCCCAGCACCCCGCCCAGCCAGTCGAGATAATCGCCCTGCGCCTCGCTCAGCGCCCCGCGCACATCCGCGATCTCCGGCGCATCGCCATAAGCCGCCACCGCCGCCGCATCGTAGATGCAAGGCGCGTGGTCGCCGCCGACCCACCACCACGGCTCCCCGATCTGCACCCGCACATCGAGCCCCGCCGCCTCGGCGATCCCGGCGAAGTCGAGCGCCACCCCCCGCAGCCAAGTCATGGCGTCGGCGGAGGCCGGCGACAGCAACGTCGACGGCGGCTCCCACCCGGTCAACGCCGGCGAGCCGTCCCAATGCCGCTGCTTCCAGCCTTCCGGGCAATGCTGGTCGAGCAGCTCGTAGCTCACCGACAGAATGAGCTTGTAGCCGAGCACCTTGCAGCGCGCCGCGAAGTCCGCATGCCACGCCGCCGCCGGCCCGTTCAGCCCGCCGCCCGCGACGAACGCCGAACCATTCCAGGCCATCTCGAAATAATGGCTCATCCCGACATAATGGTTGAACCAGTCGCGATAGCCGAGCTGCACCGCGTTCCGCAGCACCCGCGCCGGCGTCAGGTGATAGCAATCGTCGTAGCCGCCCGCGATCCGCAGCGAATGCGGCGGCGCCATCGCATCGCCGATCGCCAGCACCGATCCCGGCCCGTCGCACCGCAGGTCCTCGACGAACACCGTCGCGTCCGCCCGAGCGCCCAGCGGCGCGTCCGCCCCATCATACCCCGGCGCCGACAGCGACACGAACAGCCGGTCGACATCCCCCGCCCACACCGCCTCGCCCGGCAGCGAAAACCCCGACTGCAACGCATCGAAGTCGAGCGTCACCACCGCGTCGTCGCCTGACCCGTCGGCGTAATTCCAAAGCCGCACATACCAGGTCCGCGCCGCGCCCTCCGCGTCGCGCCCTTCGATCGTCAGCGTCGGGCCATAGACCGCGTTCAGCGCATTGATCGCCCCCTCGCTCCGCCAGCGAAATCGCAGCACGCACCCGCGATAATCGCGCGACGTCTCATATTTCAGCAGCGGATGATCGAACCGATCCACGCTCTCCCAGATCAGCCCGGCGAGATCGTTGCGCTTATAAAAAGCGCAATCCACCCGCATCGCGTCCGGCGCCGTCGTCGTGACGGCCGCCATCATCGGCCGCGGAAAATTCACCGTCCAGAACCGCGGATCGAACCGCTTCACCCAGTCGCTATCCACCAGCACCCGGTCGGCGTCGCTCGCAAGCCACCACCCCATCACGCGCCCTCCCCCAAAAACCGTCATCCCCGCGAACGCGGGGACCCATGAACACGGCTAAAGCCGCGTCCGCACCGGACATCCCGATATCTTCTTGCCCGACCTATGTTCATGGATCCCCGCGTTCGCGGGGATGACGGCTGTGATGTGGTCGTCAGGCGCCCCTCACCCGTCCGCCTCGGCCCTCACCAGCGCCCGCCGCACCGCCCGCGCCACCTGGTCGCCTGTCTTCGCCATGAACGGCGCCGGGCTCTCGCGCGGTACGTTGACGTTCACCGTGATATTCGCCGTCCGCGCCCCTTGCGCCGGCGCGATCCGCCCGTCGCCGCCCGGCACGAACAGCTCCGGCCCACGCTCGCCGACCATATAGGCTCGCCCGCCCGTCACCGGCCCGCCAGTGGCCCGCCCCGGCAGCCCGAGCAGCCCGCCGACCAGAGACGACAACACCCCGCCGATGCCCTTGTCGACCGCCCCGCCGATCCCCGCCTTCAGCGCGTTGCCCGCGATATCCGCCAGCGCCGAAAGCGCCAGCCGCCGCAGATCATCGAACCCCAGCTTCCCCGACCGCACGAACCGCTCCAGCGGCCCTTGCATCACGCGGCTGGCGCTCTCCGCCCCCTGCGCCAGCGGCCCCTCCAGCTGCCCGCGCATCGCCGCCACGTCGCGCGCGAAGCCAGCCGTGTCGGCGCGCACGCTCACCACCAGCCGATCCAGCTCCTCATCCATCCGGAAACGCCTCCCTCAGCTTCGCGAGCTCCGCGCCATCCAGCGCCGCCACCGGCTCCCCCACCAAGCCCCGCACCGCCATCACCAGTTCCGCCGGCGTCGCAGCCCAGAACTCGGCGGGCCGCCACCCGAGCAAGCCGCAAGCGACGCCCCCCGCCCGTTGGGCTACGTCCGCGAACTCTTCCGCTACGCCGGCCCCACCCCAACCCCTCCCCTGAAGGGGAGGGGCCTTCGGGGAGCGCGTTGCATAAAGCCCCTCTCCTTCAGGGGAGGGGTTTTGGGTGGGGCCCATCCGTCCGCTCCTGCCTCACCGCCCCGCCAGCGCCTGCGTCAGCACAGCCCGCACCGCCGGCATCGCCGCTGCCAGTCCCCCCTCGACCAGCGCCTCGCCGAACGCCCCCCGCTCCGGCCGCTCGCCCTCCAGGCAATGCCACAGCAGCGCCGCCGCCTCGCCCAGCCCCAGCCGCCCCTCGCTCGCCCGCTCGATCAGCGCGAACAGCGGCCCGACCTCGGCTTCCGCCCTGACCAGCCCCTCGAACGTCGCCCGCGCCACCCGCTCGGCCCCGCCGAGCACCAGCCCCGCCTCGCCGCGCAGCGGATTCACAGCACGCTCACCGCGCCCGAGCTCTCGAGCGCCAGCGTGTACGACCGCTCGCCATTGAAATCCCCGGCGTAGTCGAGCCGAGTCACCAGGAACCTGCCGCGCACCCGCTCGCCGCTCTCGAAGCTCACCTCATAGTCGTCGAGCGTCCCCGCCAGCGCCGACCCCTTCACCCGCGTCTCCGCCGCCGACCCGGTGAACACCCCCGACCCCGCGAGCGACACTGACCGCACCCCCGCGCCCGACAGCAATTCACGCCACCCGCCCGACCCCTTGTTGGTCACCACCACCTGCTCGGCATTGATGCCAAGCGTCGTCGTCCGAAGCCCCGCCACCGTCTGGTACACCGCCGGGCTCGCCCCGTCGGACACCTTGAGCAAAAACGCGCTCCCCTTCTCCATCGCCATCTCAAGCCTCCTCGCTTCGTCCCCGCACCTCGATCACGCCGTGCGTCACCCCGTCAGCGTCTGTCGCCACGAAGCTCCGGCTCGCCCGCAGCCACACCATCCGCACCCCGTCGACCTCGCCCGGCGCGCCATCCAGCGCCGCCTCGCAAAGCGCCATGATCGCCTTGGCCTTCGCGGCGCCTGGCCCCGCCTCCCACACCGTGATGCTCAGCCGGTGGTCGGTCGCGGCGCCGCCCTTGAACCCGGCGTCGCTCGCCGCGTCCGGCCCGATCGTCACATAGGGCAGCGCCGCGCCCGGCCGCACCCCGTCGTGCACCCCGGTCACCGCCGCCATCAGCGCCGCGTCGCCGGAGAGCGCGGCATAAAGCGCCTTCTGCGCCGCCAGCCCGCTCATCGCACCCTCCGCGCCGCATCGGCGATCCCGGCGACGCGCGGATCAGCCGGCCGCGCCCGCGTCCCGAACGCCCGCGCCCGCAGCCCCCGCCCGGTCAGCGCCACGCCGCCGTCCTCGACCGCCGCGCTCACGCCCGGCACCGCCTCCGCCTCGCGCACCACCGCCGCGCGCGACAGCGCCGCGCGAGCCGCGCTCATGCGCGACAGCCGCGCCTCAATCCGTTCAAGCATCGCCTACCCCTCGCCCAGCTCAGAACCCGACCCCTACCCCTCCCCTAAGGGAGAGGGGCGTTGGTCATCACAGGTCAGTCGCCCCTCTCCTTCAGGGGAGGGGTTGGGGGTGGGGAGCAGCCTCTCCACCCGCACCGCCCTTACCCGTCCCGCTCCTCGACCAGCAGCTCGACCACCGGCGCCCAGGGGTCGCGCGCCACGCTCAGCACCGACAGCACCCGCCCGCGCCAGCGCAGCCGGCAGCGCAGATCCGCCTGAGCCTCGCGCCGCATCCGGACGCGGTAGCGCGGCCGGCTCGTCACCCGCTCGGCCTCCGCCAGCGCCCCGAACCCCTTCGCCGCGACCTCGGCCCACGCGCTCTCGCCCGCGCCCCAGGCCCCGACCTCGCCGCCGGCGTCATCGCTATCGCCAGCCCAGCGCTCCACCACCACCCGCTCACGCAGGGCGCCCGCCACCTCCGCCATGTCCAACCTCGCTCAAATAAAACCCGTCATCCCGGCGAAAGCCGGGATGACGGGATGTTTTTGGATCAACTCTCTCGCCCCGCGAGAGAGTTACCCCAGCCGCATCCGCCGCCACGGCCGCCACAGCACCGCGACCGCCGCCGGCGGCCCGCCGTCGCCGGGTTCGTCGCGATAGGCATGCAGATGCGCCGCCAGCCGCAGCACGCCGTGCCGCAGCGCCTCCGGCACGCCGTTCCACTCCGCCGCGAGTCCCGCGCGATACGCCACCCGCGCCCGGCTCACCCCAGGTGCCGCCACCCGCACCCAACCGTCGCCATTGGCGTCGATATCGGCGCTCCACTCCTCCGCCAGCACCGCCACCGCCGACCCGTCGAGCGCCACTCCCTCGACCCCGTCGATCCCGACGACCGGAGTCCCCGAAAGCCGCCGCCACTCCCCATCCGCCGCGACCTCTTCGGTCGCGGCGCGGCGCAGCAGCATCCGCCCGGTGAACGCCTCGCACAGCCCCGCCGCCGTCCGCACGAGTCCCGCGATCAGCGCGTCCTCGCCGTCATGCTCGACGCGCAGGAACGCCTTGGCCTCGGCCAGGCTGACCGGCGCCGCGTCCGCGATGTCCGCCGCCATCACCGCGCCTCGATCCGCACGGTCAGCGACCGCGAATCCTGCCGCCCGTCGGAGAGCGTGACATGGTTGGTGACGCGATACACCCGCCCCGCCAGCCCGCCCTCCAGCGTCGCCGCCGTCCGCGTCGCCGAGGTCGCGTCGGCGACCACGGCCACCCCGCCCTCGGGCGCGACGCTCCACGCGCTCGCCGTCACCGTGTTCCCGTCGAGATACCCCGCCGCCCAGTCGACCGAATAATCGACCGTGGCGCGCGGGTCCTTAAGATAGCTGCCCATGATTGTCCTCGCTTGAAATTCCCTCGCCCGCTTGCGGGAGAGGGCGACTCGCGGCAGCGAGCGGGGTGAGGGAAACCGCTGAGTCCGGCGCTGCTCGCGCTGTCGCGCCACGCCCCTCACCCCAACCCTCTCCCGCAAGCGGGAGAGGGAGTTAAGCCGGCGCCCCGATCTCCACGTCCCAGGCCGCGATGTTCACCGTGCCGCCCAGGCTCAGCCCCTGCGACGGGCACGTCGTGACGTAGAGCAGCCGCGACCCCGCGCTATCGAGCAGCGCGACATGCGTCGCCGTCCCGCCCGCGGTGACCGACAGCCCGGCCTTCGCCGCCACCGCCACCTTCCGCCCCGACACGTCGCCGGCGCCCAGCGTGAAGTCCCCGCTCGCCATCGTCGCTTCCGCCAGCTTCCCCGAATTCGCCGCCGCATAATCCGCCGGTTGCGCCGCCAGCGCGACCATCCGCGTCGCATTGCTGCGGATCACCGCCAGCGCCCCGTCCAGCACGTCGCCGTGCACCGCCTTACCCATGATGAATCCCCTCTTCCCGCCTATCCCCGCCGATCCGCTCGACCAGCCCGCCGCTACCGACGCGCATCGCGATCCCGGCGCCGGGCGGCGACAAGGTCGCGACCACCGCCGCCCCGTCGCTGCTCACCGCATGCGCCCCATCCGACGGCGCCAGCCCGCCCAGCCAGCCGACCGCGCCCGAATCGCTCGAAACCCCGTGCGCCCCGTCGCCCGGCGCCAGCGCGTAGCTCACGCCCACCGCGCTCGCGTCGGAGCTCGAACCATGCGTCCCGTCCGCCGGCGCCACGCCCCACGCGATCGTGTCCGCCGTGACGCTGTCGATCCGCCCGTTCAGTCGGCACACCAGTCCGGCATAGCCCGCGCCCGCAATCGAGCTGTCGCTCACCGCGATCTGCTGCGCGCCGTTCCACAGCCCGATCAGCTCCTGGCCGTTGACCCGGAGCTCGACGGTGCAGTCGGTGTCGACCGGATAGCTCAGCGTCACCGCCGCCAGGGTCGTCGACGCCGCCGCGGCGACCCGCTTCTGCAGGATCAGCTGGCTGCCGTTGTGATAGAGCGCATAGCGGCTGTCCGCGCCGCTCGTCGTCTGCAGCCGCGCCGCGACCCCGGTGAAGCTCTCGTTCGCCGTCGTCGTCGTCCGCCGCACCGTCGCCGCGACGCCCATGTTCGCCGTCGACGTGCCGTTGTTGTAATAGACCGACGTGGTCGCGGCATCGCCGCCCCGCGCCCGCCCTTCCGCCGCCAGCACGGTCATCGTCGGGGTCGAGAACAGCACCCAAGTCCCGCCCGTCCCCGGCGCATGCGCCGACAGCAGCTTGTCGCTCGCCTCGGTCAGCGTGTCGGACAGGAAGCGCGTCATGCCCGCGCCGCCCGCACCGCCGCGATCAGCGCCGATGCCGCCTCCGCGCTGACCTCGACGATCCGCGCGTCCCCGGCGATCGCCAGCGCCTCCGCCTCATCGGGCGAAGCCTCGACGATCATCGTCCCCGCCGGCCGCCCGCCATCGACCCGGCAGTCGAACCCCGCCCAGTCGCTCACATACTGGGCGATCGCCGGCACGCACGGATCGCCGTCGCTCCCCGTGCCCACGAGGTCGCAAAGATAGAATGGCATCGCGGAGCCTTTCGCCCAGCTCAGACCCCACCCCAACCCCTCCCCTGAAGGAGAGGGGCGAGGGTCAGCACGGGCCGGAAAGCCCCTCTCCTTCAGGGGAGGGGTTGGGGTGGGGAGCAGCGCCGGGCGCCAAGCACCAGCGCCGCCGCCCCGCATGCGGCGCTAGCTCGCCGCGAACTTCAGCAGCTTGATCGCCTGGCTGTCCGCCACCGCGCCGCCGACCCGCTTGGTCGCATAGAAATGCACGAACGGCTTGTTGCTGAACGGGTCGCGCAAAATCCGCACCCCCGACCGCTCGGCGATCACATACCCGGCCTTGAAGTTGCCGAACGCCACCGAATAGCTGTTCGCCGCGACGTCCGGCATGTCCTCCGCCTCGACCACCGGATAGCCGAGCAGCGTCGCCGCCTGCCCTTCCGCCAGCCCCGGCCGCCACAGATAGCCGCCGTCCGCGTCCTTGAACTTCCGGATCCTGCCGAGCGTCGCCGAATTCATCACGAAGCACGCCCCCTGCCGGTAGGCCGGCCGCAGCGTGTGAATGAGGTCGACCAGCCCGTCCCCCGGATTGCTCGCCGCGAAGCCGCCCGCCGCACCCGTCGGCAGGTACTGCAGCGTCCCGAACGCGCGGACCGCGTCCCCCGTCGCCGCCACCGGCGCCGACAGGAACCCCTTCGGCCGGTTGGTGCCGTTGCCGCTGACGAACGCCAGCCCTTCCGCCTTGGCGAAGTCCTGCGCGATCTCGCCCGCCAGCCAGCCCTCGACGTCGAAGCCCGCGTCGTCGAGCATCGCCTGGCTCGCCGCCGGGTTGGCGTAGAGCTCGCCCATCGGCGGCGCGATCTCGGCGAAGTCGGGCGTGTCGGTTTCGGCGCGGCTCGCGATCTCGCTCGCCCAGCCGCTCGCGAACCCGCCCGTCGCCACCAGCTTGCGATAGTTCGCCGAGCCGACATTCACCACATTGGCGATCCGCCGGATCGGCGAGATGTCGCGCAGCACGGTGTCGATCCGGCGGTCGAGCTCATCCGGCACCGCATAGCCGCCGTCCGCCGCGCTCGCGCCATTGAGGCTCTTGAGGCTCACCCCCGCCTCCGAGCCTTTGCGCAAATAGCGATCCACGAACGCCTTGCGCTCGCCGTCATCCTCCCCGCGCTCCAACCCCGCCCGGCTCCCCGGCCGAGCCATCGCCGCGACCTGACGGGCAAGGACCGCCACCTCGGTTTTCAGTTCCCCCAGAGCCCGTTCGTCCTGAGCCTGTCGAAGGACGTCCGCACCGCCCTCCTCGAACACGCTCTCCAGCTCATCCGCCTTCACTTCATAGTTCATGCTCATTCCCCTCCACCAAAATGAAAAACCCTCCCCCTGCCGGGGGAGGGCGACTCGCCCTCAGGCGAGCGGGGAGAGGGGCTCTTGCTCCGTCTCCGCCCACCCCAGAACCCGCGCCAGCCGCTGCATCGGGAAGGTCACCAGCGACACCTCGATCAGCTCGACCGCCAGCAGCTCGCGCCCCAGCCGCCCCGCCTTCGCGCGCTTCACCCGATAGCCGATCGACAGCCCGTCGAGCGCCTTCGCCCGCACCAGCGCCCGGGCGTCCCCGCCCCGCCGCGTCCCCGCGATCCGCGCCACCACGCGCAGCCCCCGCGCATCCTCGCCCAGGCTCTCGATCACCCCGACCGGCTCGCTGCCCTCATGCTGCCAAAGCAGCGGCAGCCCGGCGCCCGCGCCGGCGAACGCCCCCCGCCGCACCACGTCCCGCCCCGCGTCCGCCACATCGAACACGCTCGCATAGCCCGCGATCCGCATGTCTCGCCTCCCTCCCCACCCACACCACCGTCACCCCCGCGAGAAGAAACGAGGCGGCGGTTAATCCATCAGCCCCCTCAGCCCGAGCTTCACCGCCAACCCCATCACCAGCAGCGCCAGAACCCCGCGCACCACCCACGCCACCAAGGCCCCGCGCGCGCTCTTCTTCGCGTCGCGCCACGCCCCCAGCAGCTCGCGCAGCGCCGCCACGTCCGCTCCCGCCGTCGCGTCGCTCAGGCCAACCCGCACCAAGGCCCGGCTCGCCCCCGCCTCGCTCGCCTCCTCGACCAGCGCGCGCAGCGTCAGCACCCGCGCGCCCTCCCCTTCCGCCTGGGCGATCAGCCCGGCCAGCATCTCGCTCATCTCGCTCTCCCCAAGAGTCGGAAAATCTTACAGTTCGTCGATATTTCGCGGGCGCTCACGGCGAGAAAAGCCGCTGTTCCCGCCAATTCCGGCGCTTGGCACGGCCCATGCGTGGGATGGCCCGATCGCCATTTTTCGCTGGAGCCGTCCCATGACCAAGTTCGCATCAACCGTCGCCATCGCCGCGGCTCTCATCGCCGCCGCCGCGCCCGCCGTCGCGACGACGATCGACTTCGAGGGCGTCTCGGGCGACGTCGGCGAGGCCTACGCCGCGCAGGGCGTCCACTTCGCCAACACCATCGCCGGCGTCTTCGGCGCCTATCCGGGCTCGTCGGGCATCACTCAGGTCTATTCGGGCAACGGCGGCACCGCCCCGGGGCCGGCGACCGCGATGGTCGCCTCGTTCGACTTTGACGTCACCAACGTCTCGATCACCGGCATCGACATCGGCCAGGCCGGCATGCAGCTCAGCAGCTACGACGTGGGCGGCAGCCTGCTGTCGACGCAGACGTTCTACGGCACGGGCATCGGCGTCGGCACCTTCCACACCCTGACCCTGACCGATACCGGCATCCGCTCGGTCCAATTCTCGCAGGCCAATCCGTGCTGCGGCGACGGCGCGATCTTCGATACGCTGACCTTCGACGCCGACGAGGTTCCCGAGCCCGCGATGCTCGGCCTGTTCGGTCTCGGCGCCATCGGCCTCGGCCTGTCGCGCCGCCGCCGCGGCTGAATCGCCGTCGCCAATTTCCGCGGCTGGCAAGCCTTGTGCCTGAATCCCGTCGACCCTGTCTCCACCGGAGTTCCAGACCATGAACAAGCTTCTTCTCGTCACCGCGCTGGTCGCCTTCGGCGCCGCCTCTGCGGTCCAGGCCACGCCGGTCACCTCCAACGTCTTCAGCGCCGGCCAGATCTCCTTCAACCCGTCGGGCGCTGGCGCCGCCGCCACGGTCAGCGGCAACGGCATCACCCTGTCGGGCGGCCAGAACTATGGCGGCGCCGCCTACGGCCTTGACATGTCGTATCTGGACGTGCCCGGCGCCATCCACATCACCTTCTCGACGGCGATGTCGGGCTTCGGCTTCGATTTCACCGCGAACAACGTCGACGTGATCCTGTCGGCCTACGACATCACCAACACGCTTCTCGAAACCTATATCTTCCCGACCGCCGGCCTGCCGGCGCCGCAGGGCTTTCCCACCGGCTACGCGGGCTTCAACGGCCTCAGCGGCGTGACCAGCGCCGTCGTCTCGACCGCCCTCACCGGCGTCACCGGCTCGATCTTCATCGGCACGGTCAACGCCGATGCGGACGTGCCCGAGCCCGCGATGCTCGGCCTGTTCGGCATGGGCGCCCTCGCCCTCGGCCTGGCGCGCCGCCGCCGCGGCTGAACGCTGTCGTCACGCTTGGGGCCGGGGCAGCGATGCTCCGGCCCTTCGCTTGTCCGGCGCACGCTCCCGGAGTCGGAAATTCTTACACTTCTCGAATGGTTTACGGAACCTGCGCCGGAAGAACGGGCGGAAAGCGCCGCTTTCTCCGTTCTGGCACGGCCCATGCATCGTCGCTGTCGACGCCCATCCGTTTCAGTGGAGTACCCCAATGAAGAAGCTTCTCCTCGCCGGCCTGCTCGCCTCGGCCATCGCCGCGCCCGCCGCCGCCACCACGATCAGCTACACGATCACCGACATCCTGCCCTCGGCCGGCTACACCGAGAACAACGTCGGCCAGACCTTCGCCGGCACCGGCTTCGTCGGCGTCTACAGCTTCAACGCCTTCGGCCACCTGCTCGGCCTCGAGGACAGCTTCTCGCGGGTCAACGCGCAGGTCGGCATCGCCGCTCTCGCCGGCGCCACGATCAACAGCGCCACCATCTCGTTCGACCTGCTCGACAACAACGGCGGCAGCGGCACGCTGACCACCACCGCCTACAACAGCAGCGGCGCGCTCGGCTACCAGTTCGCCGTCCCGACCGCCGACTACGGCGCGGTGACGGCCACGGTCTCGGGCCAGTCGAACGCCTTCGACGTGACCAGCCTGGTCAGCGCCGCTGTCGGCGCCGGCGAGGATTGGCTCGGCCTCCACATGTCGAACACCGGCAGCAACCCGTGGACCTACACCTACAGCGGCTACGGCCGTAACCCGGACTCGGCGCTGTTCCGCCTCACCGTCGACTATGCCGACGCGGTGCCCGAGCCCGCGATGCTCGGCCTGTTCGGCCTCGGCGCCCTCGGCCTCGGCCTGTCGCGCCGCCGCAAGTAACCCTCTCCCTTCCGCGAAGCGGTGGAGGGCTCCTTTCGTCACGCAAAAGGGCCGGGGCCAAAACCCCGGCCCTTTTCGTTCGCCTCGTTCGCTGCCGAGTCGAAGAACTTTACACTTGGCGCACCGGCCGTCGCCTTCGCTTTTATCAAAGCATTGAGATCGAGGCGACTTTCCGGACTGGCACGGTCGATGCTTCATACCTGCCGCAACCTGAGGAAACGCCAATGACCCGCTTCGCACTCGCCCTTCTCGCCACCGCCGCGATCGCCGCGCCGGCCGTCGCCACCACCATCGATTTCGATGAGCTCACCTCGGGCATCGCCGGCAACCACTATCAAGCGCTGGGCGTCACCTTCAACAATAACTTCGCGCTCTACGCCAACACCAACACGCCCGGGCAGACCAACCCGAACATGGTTTACAACAGCGACGATTTCGGCGGCAGCATCACCGGCCAGTTCGTCGGCGCCTATCTGGGCGGCGTCAACTTCCTCTCGGTGCTCGCCGGCGACCAATGCTGCGACCTCGATTCGGTGACGCTCAACGGCTACGACGCCTCCAACAACCTGGTCGGCACCGCGTCGTTCAGTAACGTCTCGGCGCAGACGCTCAGCATCTCGGGCCCGGGCATCACCCACTTCGAGATCCTGCAAAGCGGCCTGATCGCCATCGACAACTTCACCTTCACCGCCGACGAGCAGGTTCCCGAGCCCGCGATGCTCGGCCTGTTCGGCCTCGGCGCCCTCGGCCTCGGCCTGTCGCGCCGCCGCAAGTAAGACGCTATCGTCACGCAAGGGCCGGCGCGAGCGATCGCGCCGGCCCTTCGCTGGTCAGAACCCCACCATCGCCCGCTTCTCGTCGCGCTCCAGGAAATCCGCCGCGTTCACCTGCGCCCACAGCTTCTCGCGGTCGCTCGCCAGCGCCGGCACCCGGTCGAGGTCGGCCGCGATCGTCAGCTCCGGCCACCAGCTCCTCAGATACCCCTCGATCCCGCCGCAAATCTTGCCCAGCAGCGGCAGCACCGTCAGCCGCCACAGCGCGACGTTCGCCTCGCGGTAATTGGCGTAGGTCGCGTCGCCCGGCATCCCGAGCAGCATCGGCGGCACGCCGAAGGCCAGCGCGATCTCGCGCGCCGCCGCCTCCCGCGCGCCCTTGAAGTCCATCTCCGCCGGGGTCAGCGACAGCGCCTGCCACTTCAGCCCGCCCTCCAGCAGCAGCGGCCGCCCGGCGTTGGCGCTCCCCGAGAACAGCGCGTCCATCTCGCCTCGCAGCCGCTCGAACTGCTCGCCCGACAGCGTCCCGTCGCCAAGGTCGTAGGTCAGCGCGCCCGACGGCCGCGCCGCGTTGTCGAGCAGCGCCTTGTTCCACCGGGCCGACGCATTGTGCACCGCCACCGCCGCCGCGCACGCCCCGAGGCACCCCAGCCCGTAGTGATCGTCCAACGGATGGAAGGCCTTCAGGTGGAGCAGCCCGCCGCGCCCGTCCGCCCCGTCAACGGGCCAGCGCGACACACTCGCCCCGGCGCGATGGACGTGGCACCTCGGCCAGCCGTCCGCGTCCGCCTCCACCGTCACCCGCTCGGGCCGCAGCGCATACAGCGCCGCCGGCTTCCCATCGCCGCCTCGCGCCACCTCGACGAAGGCGTTGCCGTGCAGCAGCAGGTGGCAGGCGATGGTCTCGACCAGCTCGGCCCCCGTCTGCCCCGCGCTCGGCCGCGCCAGCAGCCCCGCCGCCGCCGGCACGCTCACGTCGAGCACCGCCGACCCGGCGCTCTCCGCCACCAGCCGCACCGCCCGCTGCGCCACCGGATTGCCGAGGAACGCCTCGCGCACCTGCGCCTCGTAGGAGCGCGGCCAGTCCCCCGCCGCCGCCCCGGCGAACCCCGCCGGCCAGCGCGCCAGCGGCGCCCGCGACTTCCTCCCGAACCATGAAAAGCCCATCGTCGCCCTCGCTTCAAGAGTCGGAAATTCTTACAGATTTCACACTTCGCTTCACGGCCGTCACCCGGGAAACGGCGCTTTTCCGCCATTTTGCGCGCTTGGCACGGTTGATGCTTATTATCGCTCAACTGTTCCAGGAGAGACCCGATGCGTAACCTGCTGATCGCCGCCGCCGCCCTCGCCCTCTCCACCGGCGCCACCGCCTCGGTGATCTCGGAGACCGAGAACAACGACACCAGCGCCACCGCGAACCTTGTCGACGGCTATTTCGACCTGAGCTACAGCGATGACATCGGCGACACTTCGTCCAACACCTCGCTCGTCATCCCGCACGTCACGATCAACGCCTATGCCGAGCAGGGCGGTCACGACACCTTCAGCTTCACCGTCACCCAGGCCGGCAGCCGCGGCATCTTCGACATCGATTATGCGCTCGATTACCCCAACAACTTCCAGGGCTTCGACGCCAATCTGACGATCTTCGACGCCGACGGCGCGCAGGTCGCCTTCAACGACGACAACAGCACCGGCTACGGCCAGGGCGGCTCGAACTACGGCTACGATTCGTACATCGAGTACATCTTCACCGCGCCGGGCGTTTACACCGTCATGGTCGGCAGCTGCTGCAGCAACCAGCCGTTCAACCAATATTCCAACGGCAACGGCAGCGCCGAGTTCAACTACCAGCTCCAGATTTCGCTCGAGAATCCGGCGGACGTGCCCGAGCCCGCGATGCTCGGCCTCTTCGGCCTCGGCGCCATCGGCCTCGGCCTCTCGCGCCGCCGCAAGGCGTAACGCCTCAAACCCTTCGTCACGCAAAAGGGCCGGTGCAGCGATGCGCCGGCCCTTTTCGTTTGGGCGCCGCCCTTAAAAGCCCCTCCCCTTCAGGGGAGGGGTTGGGGTGGGGCCTCTCCACAAGCTCAGAGCCCGGCCCAAACGCCCCACCCCCAGCCCTCCCCTGAAGGGGAGGGAGCCGCGCCTACAGAACCCTGATCCCCACCCTCTTCTCCCCCGCCCCCAGCATCAGCTCGGTCAGCGCCCACACCAGCGCGTCCGCCCGGTCGGGCGAGCGCCCCGGCCCCTCGTAGCCGCCGCCCGTCACCAGCCCGCACATCTCGTCCTCCAGCGCGGGAAAGCCGCCGCAATGCCGCACCCGGCCCGCCGCGTAGAGCGCCGCCACCGGCTCGGCCCGCGCGCTCTTGCCCCGGCTGGCGCGCACCAGCTTGACCGGCATCGCCAGCCCGGCGCCGGCAAGCACGCTCGCCACCATGTCGCCGCCGTTGTTCGCCTCCGCCACCACCCGATCCGCGCCATAGGCCTCCGCCGCGCCATGCACCGCCGCCGCCCATTGCGCCGGCGCCGCCTTCTCGACGCTCAGGTCGGCGAGCACATACCCCCGCCCGTCCGCCCCCAGCCCCGCCACCACGATCCCGCACGCATCCCCATGCGAAGACGCCGGCGGATCGACCGCAACGACGATGCGGCGGAGCGAGGTGCCCGGCTCGGACCCCTCCCCCCAACCCTCCCCCTTCCGGGGGGAGGGCGACTCGCCATCGGCGAGCGGGGAGAGGGGACCGCCTTTCACCCGGCAAGCCTCAAGCATCGCCCGCGTCCACAGCGCCCCCTCGACATCCTCGATCAGCGCCCCGTCCAGCTCCTGCCGCCCGAAGCGCGTGCCGCCATAGGCCTCGGTCAGCGCCGCGACGAAGCCCGGCGCGAGATTCGCCGCATTGTCCGCCGTCGCCCCCAAACTCTTCGCCACCGCCGCGTCCGCGACCAGCGCCTTGACCAGACTCACCGGCCGCGGCGTCGTCGTCAGCACCGCCCGCGGCCGGCTCCCCAGCCGCAGCCCCATCCGCAGGTTCATCCACGCCTCGGCGCCATGCGCCCACTTCGCGATCTCGTCGCCCCACGCATGGCTATGCTGCCCGCCGCGCAGCGAGTCCGGGTCGTCCGCCGAATAGAGCCGCGCCTCCGCGCCGCTCTTCCACCGCACCAGCCGCTTGCTCGGCTCATAGTCGGGCCGTCCGTCGGGCTCGCACACCGCCAGCACGCCCGACACGCCCTCGACCATCACCGCCCGCGCCTCGTGCAGCGTCGCGCCGACCAGCGCGATCCGCGCCGCCGGGTCGGCCGCCATCATCCGAACCCACTCCGCCCCGCTCCGGGTCTTGCCGAACCCGCGCCCCGCCATAACCAGCCAGGTTCCCCATGCCTCGTCATCGGGCCAAAGTTGCTCGGGACGCCCGCGCCACCACCAGCGCGTTCGGTAGCGCGGGTCCTTTGCGATCTCCGCGTCGACTTCGGCCTTGCGTTCGGGCTGCAGCGCGCCATCGGCATGGAGATCGGCGAGCGACCGGCCGCTCATCCGGACCCGCGCAGGATGCGCGCGACGTTGGCCGCGATCGCCGCTTCGTCGGGGGCTTTGCGCGGCGGCTTTGCCTTCCTCAGGTCGGCGACTCGGCGATGGAGCGTCGGCCGGTAGCGCCCGAGGATCATCATCGCCAGCCCGTTCGAATAGCTGTGGATCGTCTTGACCTTGTCACCGCACCTCTCGGTGCGCGTGCTGCCGTTCCGCACCCGGTCGAGCAGCATCGCGTAGAGATCGTCGACCGTCTGCTCCAGCGCCTCCGCCCACTGCGCCGCGAATCGCGGGTCGCGGTCGCGAAGCAGATAGGCGCCCGAGCGGTCCATGCCCGCGCTGTCGGCGGCATGGCGGACATTGCCGCTCTCCGCCAGCACCGTGAGGAATATCTTGCGCCGCGCCGCCGTCCAGCGGTCGTATCGCCCGGCCTTGGGGCCGGGACGCAGCTTGCCCTTCGCCATGTCAGGATCGCCTCCCCACGAACCGCGCCGCCCCGTCGGGCACAGTTCTTCAGCGTTCCTGTTTTGTACCAAACAGCGTGACGCTTGTCAAGCGCTATTTTTACCGGTCTGGTTCATTATGCGAAAGCCTGCGAAGCGCGCCGCGATGCCGCCATCCGCCCTAACCCGGCGGCCGCGTCGCCGCCTCGTTGAGCAGGTTGGAGATCGCGGTGATCACCTGCGCCGGCGCGAACGGCTTCTGCACCAGCGCGCTGTTCGGCACGCCGCGCGCCGCCCAGTCGTGCGAGCTGTCGCCGGTCATGTAGACCACCGGAAACGCCGGCTTCAGCTCGCGCGCGTGCCGGGCGACGTCCCAGCCGTCCGGCCCGCTTCCCATGCGAATGTCGGTGATCATCCCGGCGAACTCGTGCGCGCCGCCATCAAGCAACGCGATCGCCTCCGCCCCGCTCATCGCGGTGACGACCGTGTAGCCCGCCTCGGTCAGCGCATCCTCGACCATGTGCAGGATCAGCGCCTCGTCGTCGACGAGGAGCAGGATGATGGTGTCGGACAAGGAATGTTCCCGCCCCGGGTGGGTTTCGCGGGAGCCGCCGCCCGATGGCGCGGTCTCTCAGCGCCAGCACCCAGGCGGCCAACGATAAGCCACCCTAGCACGTCCCCCCCCTGCTACCAATCGGTCATCTTGCGGACTGCCTCAGGGCCTCGCCTCGGGCTGGTCACCGAATCGCCCGGCCCGGCATGGCAAGGGACGATCGACGAACGCCGGCGTGCCGCGTGCCGGCCGCTTGGCCTTCCTGCCGGGGCCATTCACCGCAACCCCGGCCCATTGTCTTGCGATTGTCAGAAACGAGTCGCCATAGTTAGCCATAAGCACTGGGGGGCAGCGTCCATTCCTCTTGAGGGAGACACAGCATGGCGAAGGCCCAGCCCGACCGCCCCTACCACGCCAATCGCGAGATGGCGGAGCACCACGCCGCGTCCGTCGCGACAAAGCCGGAGGCCCGCCTCGCCCATACGCGCCTGGCAGAGCTTCACGCCGCGCTCCGCAGCCCGAGCGACGCCGCCGCCTGACTCACCACTCGGTCATCTTGCGGATCGCCCAGTCGTAGCGCTTCACCTCGGGCAGCCGGAGCGGCAGCTCGGGCTGGCCGCGCAGGTGAATCTGGCGCTCCAGCATGTCGAGCGGCGGATAGCTGTAATCGGGGTGAGTCGTATAGCGCGGCACGGCGCTTGAGGGAGGCGAGTCGTCCATCCCCCGATCATCCGCAAAAACGCCGCCGCGATCAATGTTCTTTTTTTGTTCTTTCCGGGCGAGGTAAGATCAGCCCAATTTTGTTAATCCCCTCCCCTCAGGGGAGGGGTAGGGGTGGGGTCCGGCCGAAGGCCGCTAAACAGCTGTGCGGAGTGGAGAGGCTCTCCCCACCCCTGCCCCTCCCCGCTGGGGAGGGGGTTTTAATCGGCCCGCCGCCGCCGCTTCGCCATTCCGCCCACAAGCGCCAGCCCGCCCAGCATCATCGCCCACTCGCCCGGCTCGGGGACCGGGGCGGTCGGCGCGCCGTTGCCGGCATAGACGTTGTCGACATAGAAATCGTTGCCGAAATAATCGCCCGACACGATCCGGATCTGGGTCGCGGTCTGGGAATAGGGCACCAGCGACAGGTCGAGCACGACATGCTGCCAGCCCGTGACATGCGTGTCGGCGTTCTGGCTCCAGGTGACGTCATTGCCGCTCACCGCCTGCAGCAGCACATAGCCGCCGCCCACCGCGTTGATGTCGGCGGACAGATAGTTGAACGGGGTGCCGTTGGTCGACTGGATGACGCCGCTGTACTGCGCGTTGGCGACGACGTGGATGAAGCTGTTCCCCGCCTCGCCGATGCCGCCCTCGCTCAGCAGCTCGGTGCTCATGTGGGTGTAGGCGTGGTCGTTGTAGAGCTGCCAGTCGGGCGCCGACGAATAGCTGTAATAATGGCTGTTCGAATAGGGGAAGTCGACGAAGCCGTTGTCGCCGGCCTCGAAGTCGGCGTTCGCCAGCAGGTTGGCGGCGCCCGCCGGCGCGGCGGCGATGGCGAGCAGGGCGGCAAGCGCGGCCATTGTCGATTTCATGGCGTCAGGCTCCTGTCTTGGAAGAACGGCGGCGCGCGAACGCCCCGGTGATGGCAAGTCCCAGGCCCATCATCGCCCATTCCCCCGGCTCGGGCACCGCGGGCGCCGGCTCGAACCCGGTGTAGAGGTTGTCGACGTAGAAATCGGCCGTCGCGCCGAAGGCGCTGTAGATCGCGATCTCGTCACCGAAGTTGGTCTGGAAGGTGACGTGCTGCCAGCCGTCGGTCGGGCCGGCGATCGAATATTCGGCCGTCGTGCAGCTGCCGCCGCAGGCCGCGCTCAGCACGGTGAAGTTGCCGCTCAGCACCCGGACGTCGAGCGCGACGTAGGTGAAGGCGCCGGTGCCCTGGTAGACGCCGCTGCTGCCGGCGTCGGTGGTGACATGGAGCATGCCGCCGCCGCCCCACGGGTCGGTCGAGGCGAGGAGCTCGGTCGAGGTGGTGCCGAAGGCGTTCATGTAGACCGACCAGCCGCTGGCGGCCGACAGGCCGCCGTAATAGCCGTTGGCCTCGCTCGCGGTGAACGTCGTCGGCCCGGTGCCGCTCGGGATGTCGAAATCGAGGTTGTAGCCTGCGGCCTGGGCGGCGCCCGAAAGCGCGGTGGCGGCGAGCGCGGCGATAAGCGAAAGCGACTTCACGGGCCTATCCTTTCAGGCGGACTTGCGCCGGCGCGCGAACGCCCCGGTGACGAGCAGGCCCAGGCCCATCATCGCCCACTCGCCGGGCTCCGGCACGGGCGCGATTCCGCCGAAGGTCGCCTCGCTCATCATCGTCCACTCGCCGGCCGACAGCACCGCGAAGTCGATCCGGTCGCCGGCGACCGCGCCGAAGTTGAACGACACCGTGGCGTTCGGCCCGTCGTTGGCGAACACGTCGCCCTCATAGGTGACGCCGTTGATCGTCGCGGTCACCCCGGCGGGCATATAGACCGCGGCGTGGCCGTTATCGTCGTCGAAATAGAGCGTCGCGGTGCGGAACACGGTGCCCGGGTCGAAATGGAAGCTCAGCACGGGGTTCTGCCCCGCCCAGCCGACCACCGCGGCGAGCGCCGTGGCGTTCTCGTACCAGTGGAATTCGGTATTGATATAGCCGTCGGTCAGGTCGCCGAGTCCGCCGGTCTTGCCGGACGGCCCGTTCTCGCCGGTGTAGCTGTCGTCGTCGTAATAGTACGCCGACGGATAAGGGATGTCGTAGCTCGTCGCATGGATCGGCTGAGCGAAGGTCGCTGCCCCCGCCGCTCCCGCTATCGCCGAAATCGCGGCGCCGATCGCCGCCATCGTCCAAATGCGCATCGAAAGCCCCCCTCACACATAGTCTTCGCCCGACTGAAGCAAGCGGCGGGCCAAGACAGGGAAGCCGTTCTGAGTCAACGGCTTGCCGACTCCCCCCGATCGCGGGCTCGGGTAAAGTGTAAATTCCCCCGACTCACCGCCGCCGTCGCTGTCCCCCCGAGTCGAAAAACTTTACATTTCCGCTGCGCTGCAACATAAAACTCCAGCATTTCCGCCACTGGCACGGCGCTTGCATGTTAACCCATTGACAGTTTGCTCGAAGGTCCGGTCATGAAACACGCCCTCCTCGCCGCCACGATCACGCTCGGCGCGCTCGCCGGTCCCGCTTTCGCGGCGCCCGGCCGGGGCACCTTCAACCAGCTGTCGCAGACCCCGCCGGCCGTCGGCCCCGGCGCCTCCAGCCCGTTGTTCAACAACGACCGCGGCACCTTCACCGGCACCGCGATCGTGCCCGACGCCGTCACCCCCGCGCCCGAGCCCGCCGAATGGGCGCTGATGCTCGCCGGCCTCGCCGTCGTCGGCTGGACCGCCCGCCGCCGCATGGCGTGATTGCGGCGTTCGCTGATTCCAACGACTAAAATCCCCTCCCTTTCCAGGGAGGGGAGTAAGTTTGCTAGAACCGGAACGACACCCCGATCAGCGCCTGCTGCGTGTTGTAGTCGCGGTCGAAGTCCGAATAGCGATATTCCGCGCGCACGCTGATCCGGCGCGACAGCGCCATCTCCGCGCCGCCGCCGACGATCAGCCCGTCCAGCCATTCGCGGTCGGTGGTTCCGGTGCTGCTCGGAAAGATGTTGCGAACCTTCTCGCGCCCGTAGCCGGCGCGGCCGTAGACCAGCACCGTCGGAGTCACCAGCACGCCGGCGCGCCCGCTGACGCTCCAGTTGAGCCCCGGGTCGACTCCGTTGGTGCCGACCGTCGGGATGGTGTTGGTGAGCGTCCGTCCGCCCGCGCCGATCGCGGCTTGCCCGCCGATCACCAGCGACTGGCCGAGCCGCGCGTCATAGCCCGCATAGGCGCCGTAATCGACGCCGCTGCGGTGCTTGTCGATGCCGATCCCCTCGATCGCCCGCCGCCCCCAGCCCGCCTGAACGCCGACATAGGGGCCATCGAACAGCGCATCGTCGGCTGTCTGCGCGACGGCGGGCGCCGCCGCCAGAATGAGGGCGGCCGTCATGAGAAGCTTACGCAACTAAAATTCCTTAGCTGAATTGAATCAACTTCGGCGCTACGAACGAAAACCTTATGTGTTCCATAATAAAAACGCATCCATAACGAACTCGTTATAAATAAAGCCAAAGTTTTCACCCAATAGTGTCGGAGATCATTACACTTTCGATTCTGAACGATCTGCGATTTGTCATTTAATGGCCGAGATCCGTCTTATGTCATTATTGGCACGGCAATTGCGGATGGAACTGCAAGTAACCATTCCCCCGCAGGTGTAAAAAATATGTTTCGTCGCGTTCGCATCCTTTCCGTCCTCGCAACTCTCGCCCTCGCCGCCCCTGTTCTCGCCGACGGCATCCAGGACGGCGGGTTCGAGGCCTATCCCGTCGCCACCGCGCCGGGCGTCTATTCGGGCGACGGCTACGTCTATCCCGGCGGCACCCTCGGCAGCTGGACCTACGGCGGCGACGCCGGCCTGGTCGACGCCATGTCGCCCGTCTTCTTCGGCGGCGCGCCGCGCCAGGGTTACGAGGGCGCGCAATTCGCTTTCATCCGCGGCGACACCGGCTTCGTCTCGCAGACCTTCTTCACCTCATCGGAGAGGCTGTTCAGCCTGTCGTGGCGCGAAGGCTCGCGTCCCAAGATGGGCGACGCCGAGGGCGAGCAGAGCTACGACGTGCTGCTCGACGGCATCGCGCTCGCCAGCTTCGCCACCCCGACCGGCCAGGACTTTCTTCAGCGCAGCGTCACCGGCCCGCTGCTCGCCGCCGGGACGGATCACATCCTGACCTTCCAGGGCACCAACCTCGACGGCGACGACAACACCGCCTTCATCGACGCCGTGGCCCTCGCCGCCGCTCCCGTGCCGGAGCCCGGCGAGTGGGCGCTGATGCTCGCCGGCCTCGCCGTCGTCGGCTGGACCGCCCGCCGCCGCAAGGCCTGACGCCCTCTACCCTCCCCCTTCCGGGGGAGGGCGACTCGCGGCAGCGAGCGGGCAGAGGGGAATCAGCCCATCCCGTAATGCGCCGCCACCCGGTCGAGCGCCAACCCAAGCACCAGCTTCGCCGACCGCGTCGGCCACCCCAGCGCCTTCTCGGCGAGGCTCAGCCCCTCGCCGGCGCACGCCACCCGCCACAGGATATCGCTCAGGCCCGGCCCCGCCGCGCCGATCGCCGCCTCGAACCGCGCCTTCGCCGCGATCTGCGCCGACGAGGCGTCCATCGGCTCGTGCGGCCCCCGCCGCCTCGGCGCCCCCGGCCCGGCGTCCCAGCGCATCGTCACCCGCGGCCCAAGGCTCGCCATCTCATAGTCGCGCCTCAGCTGCTCGCCCGCGTCGAGCTGCCGCGCCGTCACCATGCCCCGTCGCGCCAGCCAAGCCAGCGGCGACTCCTCGAGGTCGACATCGACCCGCACGCCCTCGACCACCGCCCGTCCCATCGCCCGCATTGCGTAATCTCCTTTCGTTCCGCGAATCACCTCGCGAAAGGGGTTGCCATAAGAGCCCGGCTGTAGGACAGTGAAATAACCCAGACGGTTAGGAGTCTCTCTATGCTCACCCGCATCCGCGAGGTCCGCAAGTCCAAACGCCTCACGCTTCACCAGGTCGCCGCGCGCTGCCAGCCGCCGACGACGGCGCAAACCATCGGCCGCCTCGAAACCGGCATGCGGACCGTCTCGGTTGGATGGCTCAACCGGATCGCCGCCTCGCTCGGAGTCGAGCCGTCGGAGCTCGTCACCCTCCCCGACCGGGTCGACGTCCCCGTCGTCGCGGTCCTCAACGCCGCCGGAGTCGCGGCGCCGCACAAGCCCGCCGTCCTCCTGCCCCCCAGCCCCAGCGCCGCGCTCGTCGGCCTGCGCATCGAAAGCGCCCAGGGCGACTACCGCGCCGGCGACGCCCTCTGGCTCGAAAAGCTCGCGCCCGAGGACTTCGCCCAAGCCCTCAACCGCGACGTCCTCGTCCCCCGCCCCGCCGGCCGCTACGCCTTCGGCCGGCTGGCGGCGACCGCGGCGGACGGCGACTCGGCGCGCGTCAACCTCCTCCCCCTCAACCCCGGCGCCCGGCAGATCGTCGTGACGCAGGTGCCCTGGCTGGCGGTCGCCCGCACCCTCATCCGCGCGCTGTAGCCAAATCCCTCGCCCGCCTGCGGGAGAGGGCGACTCGCGGCAGCGAGCGGGGTGAGGGAAATCGCTGAGTCCGGCGCTGCTTGCGCTGTCGCGCTACGCCCCTCACCTAACCTCTCCCGCAAGCGGGAGAGGGACCAGTCAGCGCTAATCCCCGAACTTGGCGAACAGCTGCCCACGGTCCCTGAACGCCTTGAACTCCAGCGCATTGCCGGCGGGATCGTGGAAGAACATCGTCGCCTGCTCGCCGACGCGTCCCTTGAACCGCACATGCGGCTCCACCACGAAGTTGGTCCCCGCCGCCACCAGCGTCTCCGCCAGCCGCTCCCACTCGGGCCAGTCGAGCACCAGACCGAAGTGCGGCACGGGCACCGCGTCGCCATCCACGTCGTTCCGGTGCGCCACCCCCGCGCCGGGCGCGAGGTGGGTCACCAGCTGATGCCCGTGGAAATCGAAGTCGATCCAGTGCGGGTCCGACCGCCCCTCCGGGCAGCCGAGCAGCCCGCCGTAGAAGGCGCGGGCGGCGTCGAGGTCGTCGACGGGGATGGCGAGGTGGAAGAGCGCGGTGGTCATGCCCGGCATACTGCCCCAGCTCAGCCCCCACCCCAACCCCTCCCCTGAAGGAGAGGGGCTTCGGTCAGCGCGGGCGGAAAGCCCCTCTCCTTCAGGGGAGGGGTTGGGGTGGGGAGCTGCGCCGGGCGCTATAGCGCCTCCTGCAACCGCCCGAGCAGCGCCCGCGCCCCCGTCGGCCCTTCCCGCGCGCTCGCCGCCGCGTCCATCTGCGCGTCGAACCGCCTGACCCGCTCGTACAAATCCCGCGAGCTCTCGATCAGCGTCCGCGCCTTGACCGGCAGCCGCAGCATCCGCACCGGGTCGTCGTCCATCGGCGCGGTGACGTCGCCGCGCGGCAGCCGCCGCTCGGGCGCCATCGCGGCTTCGGCGCTCAGCTCGCCCGCCTGCATCGCCTTCCTGACCAGCAGCCACGACACGACATGCATCAGCCGCGTCGTCACCTTGAGCGATTCGCAGGAAAACGCCACGCGCGACACCGCGTCGAGGTGCGCCCGTTCGTCATGCCCCTCGCGGTCGAAATAGGCGCGCGCGCTGTCGGCCAGCGTCATCGCCTCGAAATACAGCCCCTCGACCAGTTTGGGGGTGATCGGGCTGTGGACGGTTGGCAGCGATGCGGTCATTTTTTGAAAGCCTTCTTTTCGCACGCGATCCTATCCCTTGAAGTAACGGCCGCCACCCCTAAATCTTCAATGTCCGAAAGCGCCTGATGGGCTTTGGACGCCGGCCTCGCCGCGCCGCGGGGGGCCACCACAACTTTGTCGCTTTGAAAGGATGAAGACCCATGCGCACGCTTGATTTCGCACCCCTCCTCCGCTCGTCGATCGGCTTCGAGAATTTGAACCGCCTGGTCGACCTCGCCGGCCGCGCCGACGACGCCCAGGCCTTCCCGCCCTACAATATCGAAAAGGTCGGCGACGGCGCCTACCGTATCTCGATGGCGGTCGCGGGCTTCGGGCAGGACGAGCTCGACCTCACCGTCCAGGAGAACACCCTGATCGTCACCGGCAAGGCCGCCGAGGAGACCGACGCCGACAAGCGCCAGTTCCTCCACCGCGGCATCGCCAAGCGCGCCTTCGAGCGCCGCTTCCAGCTCGCCGACGTCATCAAGGTGACCGGCGCCAGCTACGAGCACGGCCTCCTCAACATCGAGCTGGTCCGCGAGGTGCCCGAGCACAAGAAGCCCCGCAAGATCGACATCGGCGGCGCCCTGCCGCGCCACGAGACGATCGAAGCGACGAAGCTTGCCGCTGAGTAAGCCGCGCGCCTTATGAAAGAAGGGCCCGGCGGAGCGATCCGCCGGGCTTTTTCGTCCGGACGCATCATGCTGCATCGCAATAAACATCGTCCGCGATGCAACCATCCAAAATGGACTTGGTTAACGCCGCCGTAGTTTCAGTTGCGTACGAGGAAGCGTTCCATGAAATCCGTCCTGCTCGCCGCGGCGCTCGTCGCCGCCGCGCCGGTGCTCGCGATCGAGCAATATCCAACCCAGCAGACCTTCAACTCGGTCGCCCAGCGCCCGCGAATCATCGAGGACAACATCGTTCCGCTGATCAACAACGATCGCGGATCGGCCGTCGGCCTTCCCTTGCCGGCCGCCGTCACCCCCGCGCCGGAGACCGGCGAGTGGGCGATGATCCTCGCCGGCCTCGCCGTCGTCGGCTACGTCGCCCGCCGTCGCAAGGCTGCCCTCGCCCGGGCATGAAAAGGCCGGCGCGACGATGCGCCGGCCCGTTCTGCGCCTACTGCTTCATCAGCGTGTAGACGCTCTTCGTCCCCCGCTTCTTGTCGTCGACCGTCACGGTCTGGCTCTTGCCGTCCGGCGCGACCACCGTGGTCATGACGCTGACCGTCTTGCCGCCGCGCGTGTCGGTCTCGATCAGCGTGTTCGGGCCTGCCATCTTGATCGCCGCCATCGTCCCGCCGTTGTCGCCCTTGATCGGCACCGCGGGCCCGCCGAGCTTGGCGGTGAAGGCGACTCCGGAGGGCATCGAGAACATCACCATGTCGCCGCTTGTCTTGTAGGTGAGCGACATCCCGGCCTCCGACACGCTGTCGACCGAGCTGTTGCGCCACGAGCCCGACATCAGGTGCACGCCGGGCGTCGCCTTGCCGACCCGCACCGCCGAGCCTTTGCTGTTCACCGGCTTGGCCGCCGAAAGATCGGTGAAGTCGTAGGTCAGCTTGTCGCCCGACACCGTCGTCGTCCCCTCGGAGACGAGCTTGCCCTTCTTCTTGTACGCCTCCTTGGTGGTGTGCGCGTCCACCACCTTGAACATCGCCTCGTCGTAATAATCGTGGCCCGGCACCTTGTGCCACGCGCCATCGGCCTTGATGTCGAGCGCGGGCTTGCAGGTCACGCAATGGTACATGCCGCCCTTGATCAGGAAGACGTCGGGCTTCTTGTCGAGCTGCGCCGACTTCAGGTCGACCTTCCACGTTCCGTCGATGCTCGCCGCCATCGCCGGCGACGCCAGCGCGCAGGCGAGCAGCAGCCCGCCGATCAGTGCCTTGTTCATTCACTTTCTCCCTCTCGCCGCCCGGTCCCTCCCGGCGTCGCGATGGGTGGAAGCTAAAAGTCGTTTCGACACCGGTCAACGCGGCCTTTTAGCCCTCCCCCGCAGGGGGAGGGAGCAAGTTCAGCGCGCCTGCACCGCGACGATATCCGCATCCTCGATCGCGGTGACGGTGACGCCGTCCGCATCGCTGATCGCCGCGCCGTCGCGCGGCTCCAATCGCACGCCGTCGACCTCGACCGCGCCGCCGACGGGCACGAGATAGCCATAGGCGTCCTTGCCGAGCGCGAGCGTCGCGCTCTCGCCCGCCTTCAGAGTCACGCCCAGCACCCGCGCGTCGGCGCGGATCTTCAGCGCCTCCACGTCCTCGGCATGGCCGCTCGCCAGCGTCACGAACTTGCCCGTCCGGTCGCCCCTGGGGAACGGTTTGGCGCCCCACGACGGCGCGCCGCCCCGGGCGTTCGGCTCGATCCAGATCTGGAACAGCGTCGTCCGGTCGTCCTCGGCGTTGACCTCGGAATGCCGCACGCCCGATCCCGCCGACATCACCTGGACGTCGCCCGCTTCGGTCCGCCCCTTGTTGCCCATCGAATCCTCGTGGGTGATCGCGCCTTCGCGGACGTAGGTGATGATCTCCATGTCGCTGTGCGGATGGGGCGGGAAGCCGGTGTGGGGCGCGATCTCGTCGTCGTTCCACACCCGGATCGGGCCCCAGCCCATGCGCCTCGGGTCATGGTAGCTCGAGAATGAAAAATGATGCTTGGCGTTCAGCCAGCCATGGTCCGCGCCGCCGAGCGACGCGAAGGGTCTGCGTTCGATCATTGTAACGTCCTTCATCTAACCCCTCCCCCTTCCGGGGGGGAGGGCGACTCGCCTCCAGGCGAGCGGGGAGAGGGGTCGCTCCTACGCCAACCGGGAGAGCTTGCCGCCTACCATCACCGCGCAGGCCGCGACCATCGCCAGCTGCGGCCGCGCGAAGCCCGCGTCGAGCAGCGGCTTGGCCACCGCGTCGACGACGTTGCCGCCGGTCGCCCGCGCCGCGACTCCGAAGCGCCGAAGCGCCTCGAGCCGCTTGTCGGCGAGCGGCAGGCCGCCGCGGCGCCCGTCGAGCATCGCGAGCAGCCAGCGCAGCGTGCCCATCCTGCCGCTGGCCGTCGCGCCGCTGTCGGCGTCTCGAAAGCCGATGGCGACCGCCTGCCACTCGAGCGGGGTCAACCCGGCTTCGGCGGCGATGATGGCGGTCTGGGCGTTCATGGCGGTCTCTCTCTCGTTACGGCTCAGTTACGCAGCCTTATGAGTTACGGATGCAGCGGCGATAGCTTGCCGGGCTTCCGCCAGGCTCGCGTCGCGAACCTCGGGGCCGAACGCCAGCTTCTCGGCGCGCACGAAGGTCACGTCGGTCATGCCGAGGAAGCCGAGCACCGCCTTCAAATGCGGCTCCTGCGCGTCGAACGAGGTCATCGGGCCGTCGGAATAAAAGCCGGCGCGCGCCTCGACGACGATCACCTTCTTGCCCTTGACCAGCCCCTCGGGGCCGGCGGCGGAATAGGCGAAGGTCTCGCCGGCGCGGGCGATATAGTCGATCCAGCTCTTCAGCGCGGCGGGGATGCCGAAATTGTACATCGGCGCGCCGATGACGATCACGTCGGCGGCCTTCAATTCGGCGATCACCTCGTCGGACAGCTTGCGCGCGGCATGCGCCTCGCTCTCGGACTGCCCCTCGGGCGGGATCCGGCCCATCCCGGCGAGCGCGCCGGGGGTGAGGTGCGGCAGCGGGTTCGCGCCGACATCGCGCTCGACGACATCGGCGCCGAGGCCGGCGACGAGCTCGTCGACCAGCATGTTGGACACCGACGCCGCGCCCGAAGCGCTGCTCTTGATCGCGAGAATCTTGGTCATTCGAACATCTCCACTGAATTGCTTGGCACCCAGATAGGCGCGCGCTAGGGTTACCGGAAGTCCGCCCACACGCATTCAGGTGTTGCAGGAAATGGAACGCTCGCCCGTCGATCTCGCCGACGTCCTGGCCTTCAGCCGAGTCGTCGAGACCGGCAGCTTCGCGCGCGCCGCCGAACGCCTCGGCGTCTCCAAGTCGATCGTCAGCCGCCGGGTCGCGGCGCTCGAGGCGGCGCTCGGCGCCCGCCTCCTCGCCCGCACCGCGCGCGGCGCGCAGGCGACCGACATCGGCCAGAGCTACTACGCCCGGGTCGCCTCGATCCTCACCGAGCTGGAGGCGGCGCACGAGGCGGTCGCCGAGGCGACGAACGAGGTGGCGGGCCCCATCCGCCTCACCGCGCCGCTGACCTTCGGGGTCAACCACCTCGCGCCGGCGCTGGCCGACTTCATGGCGGCGCACCCGCGAGTCGAGCTCGACCTGTCGTTCGAGGACCGCACCGTCGACCTGCTCGGCGGCGGCTACGACATCGCGGTGCGGATCGGCACGCTGCCCGATTCAAGCCTCGTCGCCCGCCGCCTCGCCGCGGTCCGCGCCACCGTCGTCGGCAGCCCGGCCTATCTCGACGCGCGCGGCCGGCCCGCCCACCCGCGCGACCTGGCGGGCCACGACGGGCTGTTCTACTCGAACCTCGGCCCGTCGGAGGAATGGCGCTTCGCGGTCACCGGCCGCACCGAGCGCGTCCGTCCGATCCCCCGCCTGCGGTCGAACAACGGCGAGATGCTGCGCGAGGCGGCCTGCGCCGGCCTCGGCCTCGCGATCCTGCCGAGCTTCATCGTCGGCGAGACGATCGCGTCGGGCAAGCTGGAGATCGTCCTTCCCGGCTTTCCGTTGAGCGAGTCCGCGCTGTTCGCCGTCATGCCCCCCGGCCGCGCGACCACCGCCCGGGTCCGCGCCCTCGTCGACTTCCTCGTCGCGCGTTTCGGCCCCGAGCCGTCATGGGACCCGTGCTGGGGGCGTGAGGCCGAAAGGCTTCAGGCGGCGCCGACCAGCGCCGCGAAAGCCTCCTGAGGCATCGCCTTGCCGAACAGATAGCCCTGCCCGCCCGGGCAGCCCATCCCGCGCAGCGCCGCCAGCTCCTCCTCGGTCTCGATCCCTTCGGCGATCACGCCGACGGCGAGCGCCTCGCCCAGCCGCACCACCGCGTCGACGACGATTCGCTTCGGCGGATGGTCGGTCAGCCGGCTGACGAAGCTGCGGTCGATCTTGATCTCGGTGATCGGAAAGGTCTGGAGGTAGCGCAGGCTGGAATAGCCGGTGCCGAAGTCGTCGATCGAGAGGCCAAAGCCCAGGTCGCGCAGCTCCTTGAAGGTCGCGAGCAGCGTCGGCGAGCTCTCGGCCATCACGCCTTCGGTCAGCTCCAGCGTGAACCACGACGGGTCGGCACCCGCCTCGGCCAGCTGGCGGCCGAGCGAGCCCGGCAGGTCGCCGTGCATGAAGCCCGATGTCGAGATGTTGACCGAGAAGGTGAGCGGCACGCTCCGCCCGTCGTTCAGGCCCTTCACGAAAGCGAGGAAGCGCGGAAACACCGAGATCGCGATCGGCATCAGCAGCCCGGTTTCCTCGGCAAGGCCGATGAAGCTGTCGGGCGTCTGCACGCCGAACAGCCCGTGGTTCCAGCGCAGCAGCGCTTCCGCCCCGGTCACCGCGCCGGTCGCGAGGTCGACCTTGGGCTGGTAATGATAGACGAACTCGCCGTTGGCCAGCCCCAGCTGGAGCTCGGCGGTCAGCCGCCGCTTGTTGTGCGCGCGCTCGCTGACCCGGGCGTCGTACTCGCAAGGGTGGTGAAGGCGCGACCGCTTGGACTCGGCGAGCGCCGCGCCCGCGTGCCGGACCAGCGTCTTTCCGCAGGTGCCCGGCGCGCCGACGACATAACCCAGCCAGAAGCGCACTTCGATGACCGCCCCGGGCAGCAAGAAGGGCGCCCGCAGCCGGTCCCGCACGGCCGCCAGCCGCGCCGAGCCGTCCTCGTCCTCCGTCAGCAGGAAGCCGATCGCGAACTCGTTGGCGCAGATCAGCCCGACCACGTCGCCGCCGAGCGACTCGAGCCGGGCGGCGATCTTCTTTTGCAGCGCGTCGCCGACCTCGTAGCCATAGGCGCTGTTGACGTCGGTGAAGCCCGCCACGTCGAGCTTGATCACCATCATTCGCGCCGGCGAGGAGGCGGTGAGCTCGGTCAGCCGGTCGACAAGCGCATAGGCGTTGAGGCACCCGGTCAGCCGGTCGATATTCGCCGCCCAGGCAAGTTGCGCCTCGGCCTCCTTCTGCGCCGTCACGTCGCGCATCACGCCGACATAATGGGTCGGCGTGCCGTCGTCGCCGTTGAGCAGCGTCAGCGACAGCTCGTTCCAGAACAGGCTGCCGTCCTTGCGATAGTTGCGAAGCGTCACGTTCGCCGGAGCGCCTTGCGCCACCGCGGCGTGCAACGTCGCGATTTCCGGCTGCAGGCGATCGCTCCCCTGCAGGTAGCGGCAATTCTGGCCCACCGCCTCGGCACGCGAATAGCCGGTGATCCGCTCGAAGGCGCGGTTGACGTAGAAAATCCTGTGGGCGGGGTCGTTCAGGTCGGCAACCACCACGCCGTCGGGGGCCGGATCCAAAATCTGCATCGTCCTGGCGTCCATAACGCCGGCGGTGGCAGCTCTTCCCGAAAGATAGCGACGTACCCGGGAAAGTACGGCGCCAGATCTTGCCATTTCCCGATGCTACAGCAAATCGGCGACCATGGCACGATTATTCAGGACGATGCGGATTTGCAGTGCAGCGCAAGTCAGTCAAACGCAAATATTGTCGAATCTTGCTTGTCGCCAGAAATGATTTTCTGGAAATTCATCCAATATGGATGAATCGTCGCCCGGCGACGGGCCGGTCAGATCAGCCGCTTGCGGATCGCCTGGCTCAGATTGTCGATGATCACCACCGCGATCACCATCAGGATGACGATCGCCGCCGTCCGCTCGTAATAGAAGCCGCGGATGTTCTGGAGCAGCAGCGCGCCGATGCCGCCCGCGCCGATGATGCCGAGCACCGTCGACGACCGCGCGTTGGTCTCGAAGCGATAGAGCGCGAAGCTCGTCCACAGCGGCAGCACCTGCGGGATGACGCCCCAGCGCACCTCCTGGATGCGCGTTCCGCCGGTCGCGCGCACGCCCTCCACCGGCCCCATGTCGATCGATTCGACCGCCTCGGAAAACAGCTTCGCAAGCACGCCCGTCGTATGCACCGTCAGGGCGAGCACGCCCGCGAACGGCCCCGGGCCGACCGCGACCAGAAACAGCGTCGCGATCACCAGCTCGTTGATGGCGCGAAACACGTCCATCAGCCGCCGCGTCGGCCAGACGATCCACGCCGGCGAGATGTTGCGCGCCGCCAGCAGCGCGAACGGCACCGCCAGGATCACCGCGAGGCCGGTGCCCCAAAGCGCGATCTCCACCGTCACCAGGATCTGCTCGATATAGAGCCGCCACTGGCCGAAGTCGGGCTTCAGGAAGCCCGAGAGATATTCGCCCATCGCTGCGCCGTTGGTGAACAAGAGCGGCGCCTTGTCCATCTCGGCGCCGTTCCACGACAGGCCGAACAGCAGCGCGACGACGATCAGCAGCGCGAACCCCGCCCAGCCGGCCGAGCGCGGCGCGACCGGCGACGGCTTGGCGGTCACGAGGTCGAGGGGGCCTTCGGCGTCCATCAGCTGGCGGGGGGCGCGGTGACGGTCTCGAACGCCTCCAGCTCGGCCTTGAGCTGGCCCCGCTTGGCGTCGGCGGCGGCGCCGGTCTGGCCCTTCATGTCGAACAGCTGCTTCTTCAGGTCGACCTCGCGCACCTGGTTGAGGATCGAGCCATCGGCCGCGTTGAACAGCCCGAACTCAAGACCCTTCAGCACCGCGCGCGCGTGCGCCACCTGCTCGGGCGTCCCGGCGCGGCCGTAATCCTGGAAGAACCGCCGGAGCTTCGCCTTGATCCTGGGGTCCAGATCCTTGCGATAGATGATCGGGTCGAGCCCGAGGAGCGGCGAGCGCCAGATCTCGCGCAGGCCCTTCGCCGCGTCGGGCTTCTCGCGCGCCAGCACCTTCATGTTGGTGGTGTTGTTCGCCGCCGCCTCGATCCGCCCGTGGTAGACCGACAGCGCGTTCGCCTCGTGGGTCTGGTTGACCACGGTCTTGAAGCATTTGTCGGGGTCGAAGCCGCGCGGCGCGAACAGGTAGACGATCGGCACCAGATAGCCCGAGAAGCTGTTCGGGTCGCCCATGCCGAAGTCGATCGACTTGTCGCACTTCAGCAGCTGGTCGACCGACTTGATCGGGCTGTCCTTCTTGACGAGAATGTCTGAATAATAGCCCGGCGAGCCGTCGGCGTAGGTCGATTGCGCGAACACTTCGCCCGACCCGCGGTTGACCGCCTCCAGCCCCGACTTGTTCGAGAACCAGCCGACCTGCACCCGGTTGAAGCGCATCGCCTCGACCAATCCCGCATAGTCGTCGGCGAAGAACGGCTTGATGTCGAGGCCGGTCATCTTCGCCATGTCGGCGAGGAACGGGTCCCATTTTGGCTTCAAATTCTCCGACGATTCGGTCGCGAGGATCGAGAAGTTGACCTCTTGCGGCCCGCCCGGCTTCTTGCCGCCGCCGCAGCTCGCCAGCCCCGCCAGCAAGGCGCCGGCGACCAATCCCCTCAACAGCCTCATGCCACCGTCTCCCGCCCGAGCTCTTCGTACTCGGGCCCGTAAATGTCGCGCAGCCTTTCCTGGCTGAGCCCGGAGGGCGCGCCGTCGTAGACCACCGCGCCGTCGCGCATCGCGACGATGCGCTTGCAATATTTCATCGCCGCGTCGACCTGGTGGAGCGACACGACGACGGTCATCCCCTCCTCGCTGTTGAGCCGCGCCAGCAATTCCATGACCTTGCGCGCCGACACCGGGTCGAGCGAGGCGATCGGCTCGTCGGCGAGCACGGTGTCCGCGCCCTGGAACAGCGCCCGCGCGATCGCGCCGCGCTGCTGCTGCCCGCCCGAAAGCGTCGAGGCGCGCCGCTCGCCATATTCGCTGAGGCCGACACGGTTGAGCGCCGCCGCCGCCTCGTCGCGCTCGGCGCGCGCGAAGAAACCGAAGGTCCCGCGCCAGCCCGAAATACGACCCATCGCGCCGATCAGCACGTTGGTCATCAGGCTCAATCGCCCGACGAGGTTGAACTGCTGGAAGATGAAGCCGACCTTGCGGCGCACCGTTCGGATGTCGCCGGAAATCTTGCCGCCGTCCTGCACCGTCCGCCCGCCGATCGACACCGTGCCGCAATCGGCGGTGTTCAATCCGGTCAGGCTCCTGAGCAGCGTCGACTTGCCCGATCCCGACGGCCCGATCAGCCCGGCGATCTCGCCCGCGGCGATCGACAGGTCGACATTCTTCAGCGCCTGGCGGCTGCCGAAGGTCTTGGTGAGTCCCGACACAAGGATGGCCTGGGCCATCGCACTCCCTCGCGCGACGGACCGTGGCGCCGTCGGCGACCTTCTAGCCGGGACGGCCCGCCCCGCCAAGCGGGACGGGCCTGCCTTTCGCCGTTATCGGCGAGTCCGGCGGTGCGTCGTCGTGGTGCGCGTCGTGGCGCTCGGGTTGATGCAGCGATCGGTGACGGTGCGCGTGCAGACCGGATAGGTCTCGGTGCTCGTCGTCGAGCTCGTCGACGTCGAGGAGCTGGTCGAGGAGCCCATCGCCGGGTCGGTCGCCATCGTCGGCGGCGTCGCGTCCGTCGGCGCGGTGGTCGGGGTCTCGGCGATCGGCGGGGTTTCCGGCGCCGGCGCGCTCATGCCCGGATCGGCGGTCGTCGTCGTGGTTGTCGTCGTCGTCGCGTCCTGCGCGACGGCGGCGGTGCCGGCCATCAGCGCGGCGATGAGAAGGGCGGTCTTCATTCCATGTCTCCCGTAAGCGCGGCGCGGTCGCCGACGGCGGGTCAACGCGCGCCTTCGCCCTCGGGTCCATGAGGCAACTCTTTGCCGCACCGCCCGTTGGGGCGGCGGGTCTATTATCGACACCTTTGGAGTTCACGATATGAAGAAGCTCATCATGGCCGCTCTCGCGGTCACCCTCGGCATGCCGGCGCTCACCGCCGCGCCGGTCATGGCGCAGAACTACGACCGTCAGGATCGGCGCGACGACCGACGCGACGACCGCCGCGACCAGCGCGAGGAACGCCGCGACGACCGTCGCGACTGGCAGAACGGCAAGCGCTACGACTACAACCGCCCCGACAGCCGCTATGGCGGCTACGACGCCTCGCGCTACTACCGTCAGGGCAATTACCAGGAGCGCCGCCTCGGCCGCAACGACCGCGTCTATCGCGGCAACGACGGCCGCTATTACTGCCGCCGCAGCGACGGCACCACCGGGCTGATCGTCGGCGCGATCGGCGGCGGCGTTCTCGGCAACTCGATCGCCAAGGGCCAGTCGAACACGCTCGGCACCCTGCTCGGCGCCGGCCTCGGCGCGGTGATCGGCCAGCAGGTCGACCGCGGCGGCGCGCGCTGCCGCTAACCCGGCCTGCGATGCCCGCGCGGCGGGGCTCCTCCGGGAGTCCCGCCGCGCTTCGTTTCGCCCCCGATTCGAGGGCCTTATCGCCGCTTGTCGCCCCCTCCCAAAATCGATATAGGCCGCGCCGGGGAGCCGGATCCGCGTGAGTTGGATTTGGCGGAGTGGGAGTGGGCTATGTCGGAAGCCATGAGTACGGCGTCGGTCGCGATCGACTACGACGGCGATGACGCGCTTTTCGAGGGCATGACGATTCCGGAAAACTACCGGCCGAGTATCGACGAAGAGTTCATGAACGGCCGCCAGCTGGCCTATTTCCGCGGCAAGCTGCTCGACTGGAAGGACGCGATCCTCAAGGAATCGCGCGAGACCCTGGCGACGCTCCAGTCCGAATCGCTCCGCGAGCCCGACGTCACCGACCGCGCCTCGTCCGAGACCGACTGGTCGATCGAGCTTCGCACCCGCGACCGCCAGCGCAAGCTGATCTCGAAGATCGACGCCGCGCTCCGCCGCATCGCCGAGGGCGAGTACGGCTATTGCGAGGTGACCGGCGAGCCGATCTCGCTCCAGCGCCTCGAAGCCCGCCCGATCGCCACGATGACGCTCGAGGCGCAGGAGCGCCACGAGCGCGCCGAGAAGGTGACGCGCGACGAATAGCGCCGTTCTTAGGGCAAATTGAAACAGGCCCGGCGGAAACGCCGGGCCTTTTCCTTGGCTGTTCTCCAAGGATGAATTGAAAATGAACGGCGCGACTGAACCGAATATGAATTAACGATTCATGTCTTGGACAGAAGACAAGAACAAACCATCAATCCTGTTGTCCGCCAGTCACGTTTTTACTTGGGCTCTTGGACAGAACGTCGCGGGCAGGAACCTCGTTACTCGCGCTTCGTCATGCGATTGTCCTCCTCAAACAGGACGATCACAGGAGCGTTACAATGACCAAGTTTCTCATCATCGCCACCGCGGCCCTCGCGATGGTCCCCGCCATGGCGTCCGCGCAGGACGCCGGCGACACCGCCTTCTCGGGGCCGTTCGTCGGCGCGCAGGCCGGCTGGGGCCAGCGAAGCATCGACAACGCGGCGGTCGACCAGAGCCGTGACGGCATCGAGTACGGCGGCTTCGCCGGCTTCGATCACCGCATCGGCACCAACATTGTGCTCGGCGCCGAGGCCGGCATCGGCGGCGGCGGTAAGACGCTCAGCCAGACGATCGCCGGCGTCGGCACGACCGAGCTCGATCCGCGCTGGAACTGGAACGTCTCGGGCCGCGCCGGCTTCCTCGCCAGCCCCGACCTGCTGTTCTACGGCCGCGTCGGCTACGGCCGCGAGCGCGTCCGCGCCAGCTTCGCCAGCGCCACCGCCGCGCCCTCGACCAGCGACAGCGGCTGGTCGGACGGCGCGATCTACGGCGGCGGCGTCGAGTACGCGCTGAGCCCGCGCACCAGCGTCCGCGCCGAATACCGCTATTCGGACTTCGACGGCGGCTACCACCCGCAGGCCGCGACAGTCGGCGTGGCCTTCCGCTTCTAGGGCGATTGGAAGCCCCTCCCCTTCAGGGGAGGGGTTGGGGTGGGGACTACCCGGCAGACGCAGCGCCCGCGGATGGGCCCCACCCCCATCCCCTCCCCTGAAGGGGAGGGGTGAGAGAGCCGCCGCGAACGTGCGGCGGGAGCGTCTCGGTCGTCCGGCTAATGCAGCTCGCGGCCGATCTCTTCCTTCAGCCGCAGCTTCTGCTTCTTCAGGTCCGCGCACCGCGCGGCATCGGGCACCGGCCGCTGCAACTCCTCGGACAGGCTGCTCTCCAAACGGGCGTGCTTGGCGGTAAGCGAGTCGAGATGTGCGCTGGCCATGGGTGCGGCTCCTTTTTGATCTATGTTCGACACCAACGAATAGATCACTCGCCGGAGCCGCTGTCATCGCATTTTGCGACGGACGCTGGCCCGCCCGAGATATTGCGATGCCGCATCGCTCGGGCCGCTAGCTGTAGATCCTGCTCCCAAGCGCATCGCGCGCGCCTCGCCGCCCGTGCTATCTCCTGGCTTCCGGCCCCGAGTCGCGAGGACAAGTTGGACGAGAAGGAACTGCAGGCCCGCTACGAGCTGCTGAGCGCCGAGCACCGCGATCTCGACGCCGCGATCGAGGCGCTGCGCGGCGTCGCCGGCCACGACCAGATCCAGCTCGCCCGCCTGAAGAAGCGCAAGCTCCGCCTCAAGGACGAGCTCGCCCAGCTCGGCGACATGCTCCTCCCCGACATCATCGCCTAATTCCCTCCCCCTTGAGGGGGGAGGGCGACTCGCGAAGCGAGCGGGGAGAGGGGTTACCGCTTCATGTTGATGAACGAATCGGCGATCGAGCACGCCGCCGGCCCCAGGATCACGATGAACAGCACCGGCAGGATGAAGCAGATCAGCGGCACCGTCATGATCGCCGGCAGCCTCGCGGCCTTCTCCTCCGCCCGCATCATCCGCTCGTTCCGGAACTCCGCCGACAGCACGCGCAGCGACGAGGCGAGCGGGGTGCCGTATTTCTCGGTCTGGATGAGCGTCGTCATCACCCCGCGCATCGCCTCCAGGTCGATTCGGCCCGTCATGTTCTCGAACGCCTGGCGCCGGTCGGGCAGGAAGCCGAGCTCGATCGCGGTCAGCGCGAACTCGTCGGCCAACTCCGGGTAGCCGACCCCCAGCTCGCGCGCCACGCGGTTGAACGCGGCGTCGACCGTCAGCCCCGCCTCGGCGCAGATCACCAGCAGGTCGAGCGCGTCGGGCAGCCCCATGCGGATCTTGTGGGTCCGCTTGGTGACGAGGTTCTTCACGAACAGGTCGGGCGCCTTGTAGCTGCCGAGCAGCGAGCTTCCCGCGATCATCGCGCGGGTCAGCGGGCCATAATGGTCGAACAGGTGGAGGACGTAGACCGAGACGAACATCCCGCCGCCCAGCAGCAGCGGCGCCATCAGCCGCGCGAACATGAAGCTCACCACCGCGTCGCGCGACCGGATGCCCGCCTGCGCCAGCCGCAGCGACGCCGCCTGCGTCTGCGCGTCCTGCATCACCGACAGGCGGTTGAGGATCGTCCGCATGACATCGGTCGCCCCGGCGCGGCGGACGACCCCCGCCCGCCGCCGCGGCGCCGCCAGGCCCGCCTTCAGCTGCTCGCGCCGCGCCTGTAGCGCCTTCACCCGCCCGCGCATCGGGTCGCGGACGGTCGTCGCGGTCCACAGCGCGAACAGCGTCGCCAGCGCCGCCATTCCGGCGAAGGCGGTGCCGATGTCGGCGTAGGCCAGGCCCATGATGGTCGGCGTTTCCATCAGATTTCGAACCGGATCATCTTGGCCATCACCCCGGCGCCGATCGCCATCCACACCATGCCGCCGCCCGCCGCGATCATCAGCCGGGTGTCGGTGAAGAAGCCCGCGAGGTAGCTGTCGCTCACCACATAGATCATCGCGAAGATCAGGAAGGGCAGCGAGCCGATGATATAGGCCGACGCCTTGGCCTCGGACGACATCGCCGCGACCTTCAGCTTCATCTGCGCGCGCTTCCTCAGCACCTCGCAGAGGCCCGAGAGCGTCTCGGCGAGGTTGCCGCCGGTCTCGCGCTGGATGGCGAGCGCGATGACGAAGAACTGGAACTCGGGCGTTCCGATCCGCTTCGCCGCCTCGGCGAGCGCCACGTCCATCGTCTGGCCGATCCTGATCTTGTCCGCGACCGCGCGGAACTCGCAGCCCACCGGATCGGGCACCTCGCGCCCGACGACGCCGAGCGATTCGCTCACCGGCAGGCCCGAGCGCAACCCGCGCACCAGCAGATCCATCGCGTCGGGCAGCCTGGTGTTGAACGCCCGCGCGCGCTTCGCCGCCATGCTCCCCGTGACCATGTGCGGCAGCCCGGCGCCCGCCGCGATTCCGGCCATCAACGCCATCAACACGCTGCCGCCGCCGGTCAGCACCATCACCGCCACCACGACCGCCAGCCCCGCCGACGCCGCGCCATAACCGCCGACGCTCCAGCTCTTGCCCGTCCGCTCCAGCCGCGCGGCCAGCTCGGCGCGGCGCGGCACCAGCGTCCGGAAGATATCGAAGCGCTTGCTCCGCGCCTGCACGATGCGCTTCATCTGCGCCTTCGCGAACGCCTCCCGCGACGTCGCATGCCGCTCGCGGATCACCTCCAGCCGCTTGCCGATCTTCTTCGACGACGGCTGCCCCGCAAACGCCATCACCCCCATCCCGAGCGAGCCGGCAAGGACGAGGAACAGCATGAGGGCGGCGAGGTTGGGATTCATGCTCCGCCCCCTCCCAACACTATATCTCCCCTCCCCTCAGGGGAGGGGTAGGGGTGGGGTCCGGCCGAAGGCCACGAAACACGGTGATCGAGGCCCAGCGCTCTCCCCACCCCTACCCCTCCCCGCTGGGGAGGGGAGGATTCAAATATAGGGGACCGGAAATGCATCACATGCACTCCATCAGCGCACGCCCAAGCCCGTAATATTCCGCCCGCTCGAAGAAATGCGGCCGCAGCCCCGACGACACATGGTCGCCGCGCAGCATGCCGTCCTCGCCCTCGCCGCTGTACTCGTAGGTGTAGAGGTCCTGCATCGTGATGACGTCGCCCTCCATGCCGACGATCTCGGTGATGTGGGTCGTCCGCCTTTTGCCGTCGCGCATCCGGCTGACCTGGACGATGATCTGCACCGCGTCGGCGATCTGCTGGCGGATCGCCTTGGGAGACAGGTTCAATCCCGCCATGTTGATCATGTTCTCCAGCCGGGTGATCGCCTCGCGCGGCCGGTTGGCGTGGAGCGTGCCCAAGGAGCCGTCGTGCCCGGTGTTCATCGCCGCCAGCAGGTCGAACGCCTCGCCGCCGCGCACCTCGCCCAGGATGATGCGGTCGGGCCGCATGCGGAGCGCATTCTTGACGAGGTCGCGCATGTTGACCGCGCCGCCGCCCTCCAGGTTCGCCGGCCGCGTCTCCAGCCGCACCACATGCGGCTGCTGAAGCTGGAGCTCGGCCGCGTCCTCGATCGTCACGACGCGCTCGCCGGGGTCGATGTTGCGGCTGATCGCACCCAGCATCGTCGTCTTGCCCGAGCCCGTGCCGCCCGAGATGATGATGTTCATCCGGCAGCGACCGGCGATATTGAGGAGCCGGCACATCTTCGGGCTCATCGACCCGAACTCCATCATCTTCTCCAATGTCAGCTTCTGCTTGGAGAATTTGCGGATCGAGATCGAGGTGCCGTCGATTGCCAGGGGCGGGCAGATGACGTTGACCCGGCTGCCGTCGAGCAGGCGCGCGTCGCAGATCGGCGAGCTCTCATCGACGCGCCGCCCGACGCCCGAGACGATGCGCTGCGCGATGTTGAGGAGGTGCTGCTCGTCGCGAAACGTCACGTCGGTCAGCGTCAGCTTGCCGGCGCGCTCGCAATAGACCTGGTTCGGCCCGTTCACCATGATCTCGGTCACCGCCTCGTCCGCCAGCAGCGGCTCCAGCGGCCCAAGGCCCAGCATGTCGTTGAGGAGCAGCGTCACGAGGTCGCGCTGCTCGGCCTGGTTGAGGTTGATCTTCTCCCCCGCCAGGATCTCCGACACCACCTCGGACACCTGCTCGGCAAGCTCGGCGCGCGCCATGTCGGCGACCGCGGTGGCGTCGATCCGGGTCATCAGCAGCGGGTGGACCTTCTCCTTCGCCGCCACGACGCTCGACTTGCTCGACGTGCCCTGCGTCTTGGTCTTGCCGTCGTTCAGCCCGCCGATCGCCGCCACCAGCTCGCTCAACAGCGCGGTCACGGTATCGCGCACCCCCGCCTCGTCGAGCGGCCGCCGCTCGGCCTCCGCTGCTTGGCTGACCATCGCCTCGATCTCGGCGGCGAGCTGTCCGCGCGGCCGGTCGCGCGTCGTCTTCGCCGGATAGGCTTCCGCGATCTTCGGCCACAGCAGCTTCTTGATAACCGGGTCGCAGCCCGCGACCCCGCGCGGCGCGCGCGCCGGCGGCGCGGGCGTCACCGGCGGCGCGACAGCGACCGCGCTTCGCTTCCCGAAGGCGACCACTGGGCTCACCGCGAGCCACGTCCTTCGACAAGCTCAGGACGAACGGAGGTTTGGATGCGGATGAAGGGTATAAGACTCCGTTCGTGGTGAGCCTGTCGAACCACGAGGCCGCACCGCCCTGCGAACCGCGCGGCCACCGTTAGGCCTTCTTCGCGAGGAACGCCTTGAGCTTCCCGCCGAGCGTCTCCTTGGCCGCCACCTCCTCGCCCAGCGCCAGCGCGGTGAACTGCGCCAGCCCGCTCCCGAGCTTGCTCCCGCCCGACACCGCCGCCAGGCACTTGCCGCCGCGCGCCGCCGTGCCTGCCAGCTTCATGTCGAGCGGCAGCGAGAGGTCGATCTTGCGCTCGATCGACGCCTCGAAATCCTTCGCCGACACCTCGGGCGGCGGATTGCCCGGCACCCGGTTGGCGACGACGCTGATCTTCGCCGTCGGCGCCGCGCTCTTCAGCCAGCCGAGCAGCCGGATCGAGTCGCGCGTGCACGCCAGCGTCTGCTCGGCGACCACCACGATATGTCCGGCCTCGGCGATCAAATGCGGATGCTCGACCGCCATGGTGCGCGGCAGGTCGACCACCACCGCGTCGAAGGCGCCCCGCATCTCCTCCTGCAAATGATGCAGCGCCACGCCGTCCGAGCCGAGCGGCAGCGCGATCGACGCCTCCGCCGACAAGACCGACAGCCGCTCGCCCGCCTTCACCATCGCGCGCTGGATGAACAGCGCGTCGATCCGCCCGGGGTTCTCCAGCGCGTCGACCAGCCCGCGCCCCGGCTCGAGATCGAAATTGAGCGCCCCCGTCCCGAAATGCAGGTCGAGATCGAGCAGCGCGGTCTGCCTTTTGTGCTTCTCGGCGAGGCTCCACGCCAGCGACGCCGCGAGCGACGACGCCCCGACCCCGCCCCGCGCCCCGATGATCGTCACGCCGAGCCTCGGCTTCGCAACCTCGGGCTCCGCCGCCTTGGGCGCGGCGAGCGCCACCTGCGCCCCCGCGAATGCGTCCCGCAGCATATCCGCGCTGAGCGGCTTCACGAGGTAATCCTGGATGCCGCTGGCGATCAGCGCGCGATACAGCGAGACGTCGTTGGTCGCGCCGCACGCCACCACCACGGTCCCCGGCTCGCACACTTCGGCGAGCGCGCCGAGCTCCGCCATCGGGTCGCCCGCGTCGGACAGGTCGACCAGCAGCAAGGTCGGGCTCGCCCCCGCCGCCAGCGCCGCGACCGCGCCCGTCAGCCCGCCCTCGCCCACGCTATCCACCGCCCAGCCGAGCGCCGCGGCGGCCTCGCGCCCCGCCGCCGCGGTCGCGTCGTCGCAGACGAATCCGGCGAACGGCTCGCGGGCGGCGCTCTTGCTGCGTTCGGGGTTCCAGGGGGCGTTCATTATTTGCTCTTCGTCGTTGATTCATCGAGGCTGTGAGTCGTCGTCGCATCGCGCGCCGGCAGGTCGCGATAGGCCTTGATGCCCTTGGCGATGACGAAGGCGTCGGTGCCCTTGAACGGCTTGCCTTCGATGAGGTCGTTGGGATCGGCGACCATCGCCGCCAGGTTGGATCGCGTCGCGCAGCCGTAATTGCTCATCGTCGACCCCGCGCTCTCGGGGTTCGACAGCCGCCGCCAGTCGGGGCAGCCCGGCACCGCCGCCGACGCGTGCCGGATCGCGACATGCACCACCCCCGCCTCCGCCGCCGCGCCGCCGTCCTCGACCGGCACCCCGGCCTCCGCGAAGAACCCCGCGACCCGCGCCCGCTGCGCCCGCGTCGCGCCCGACACGCTCGCCTTGTCGCCATAGCCGACGCCGACCGCCGCCAGATACGCCCCGAACGCCCGCGCCTGCGCCGGATCGAGCCGGTCCTCGGTGAACCGCAAATCATAGCCAAGCTCGGTCACCGAGATCACCGGCGCCTTCTGCGTATCGAGCGAACGGTTCACCGGCCCGCAGGCGGCGAGCGCCAGCAGGCTGAGCGAAACCAGCATCCCCGTTCGTCCTGAGCCTGTCGAAGGACGTGGCCGCACCGCCGTGCGTGCCACGTGGTTCGACAAGCTCACCACGAACCGAGTCTGGGAGGACAGGTTGCGTGTCATTGCGAGAACCCCGGTGTCGCCACACCCGCTGCGGCCGGCTGCGCCGACGCCACCTTGGGCGCGGGCCGCGTGCTGCCGTTCCGGCCGTCGAAGGTCCGCCCGAGGAACCAGCGCTGGAGGTCGGTCGGCGCCTGGTAGCCGTCGGTCGGCAGCTTCACGTCGGCGGTCCGCATCGGCTTCACCAGATAGGGCGTGATGACGATCACCAGCTCGGTCTCGTTGCGCCGGAACTTGTCGCTCTTGAACAAGGCGCCGAGGATCGGCAGGTCGCCGAGGAACGGCGCCTTGTCGACTCCGGTCGCGGCGCTGTTCTTCATCAGCCCGGCGATCATGAAGCTCTGGCCCGAGCCGAGCTCGACCGTCGTCTCGACCCAGCGCGTCAGCAGCGCCGGCACCGAGATGCTGTTGAGCACGATCCCGCCGGTCGAGGTCAGCTCGCTGACCTCGGGCCGCACCCGCATCGAGATCCGCCCGTCGCCCATCACCGTCGGCGTGAAGCCCAGGCTGACGCCATATTTCTTGAACTCGATCGTCACCTGCCCCAGCGCGCTCGCCACCGGGATCGGGAACTCGCCGCCCGCCAGGAAGCTCGCGGTCTCGCCCGACACCGCCGTCAGGTTCGGCTCGGCCAGCACCGTCACCATGTTGTCGCGCTCGAGCAGGTCGATGGCGCTCGCGATATCGAGTCCCGCGAGATGGCCCGCCAGGTTGAGCGCGGTGATTCCGCTGCCCGGGCTGGTGAACGTCGTCGCGGCGTTGCCGGCGGGGCCGGTGATGTTCAGGGTGCTGGTCGGCCCGCTCGATCCGCCGAAGCGCGAGACTCCGAACTGGAAGCCCCCCGTCAGGTCGCGCGTCAGCAGATTGACCCCGAGCTGCCGGATCAAATCGCGGCTGACCTCGGCGATCTTCACCTGCAGGCTGACCTGCACCGGCGCGCTGGTCTTGAGCTTGTTGACCACCGTCACCTTGTCGCCGACGAACGCCTGCGTCAGCCGCTGCGCCTCCGCCACCTCGCCCGCGCTGCCGACATCGCCGGTCAGCAGCACCATGCCGTTGAGGCTGGTCGCGGTCACCGGCGCATCGTCCATCGCGAGCTTGAGCATCGACGTCAGCCCGTCGATATTTTGCCCGACGCGCACCGCCGCCGACCACACCACCTTGCCGCCCTTGTCGGTCGCGTAGACCGAGGTCTCCCCCGCCCCCGTCCCGAACACATAGACCAAGGTCGGCGATCGCACCTGCACGTCGGCGATCTTGTTGTTGGCGACGAACACGTCGGACACCGCGCGCGGCAGCTCGACCAGCGTCCCCTTGCCGAGCCCGAGCGACACCCCCGAAGCCGCCGGCCGCTCCGCGTCGTCCTGCGCCATGGCGGCCCCCGGCACCGCCATCGCCAACAGCGCCGCTAGCGCCAGAGGAATTGCCCTCCCAAAGCTCCGTTCGTCCTGAGCCTGTCGAAGGACGAGTCGCTCCGCCCCGCGTGCCACGTCCTTCGACAGGCTCAGGACGAACGGGCGCTTGAAGCAGAGCATCAATTCGCCCCCGCCGTCATGCTGCCGGCCACCGCATTGCCCGTCGCCGCCACCGCCGGCGCCAGGTTCACCGTGCTGGCGGCGCTGCCGCGAAACACGTTGACCACCGGCCCCTTGGGGCGGGGCGGAGCCGCCGGCCCGCTCGGCGCGGCGGCGGGCGCCGGGGCGCCGCCGCCCGTGCTCGGCTGCGGCGGCGCGTTGTTCCGCTGGAAGCGCGACACCTCGCCGCCCGTCGTGAACGTCGTGTCGACATCGGTCGGAACGTGCTTGCCGGGCTTGCCGTCGCCCGCCTGCAGCGCCGCCAGTTCCTCCGGCGTCTCGGCGATCGCGCGAAGCGTCAGCGACAGCGTGCCGATCACCTGGCCGACCGCGATCTTCTCGGCGATCTTCGGAGTCGCCTCCAAGGTCAGCGTGCGGCCGACCTTGGCTTCCTTGGTGGGGTTGTCGGCGGTCTGGTCGACCGCGAGCACGCGCAGGTCGCGCGCGATCGTCTCGGAGACCTTCAGCGGCCGGCCCTCCCCGGTCACCTCCTGAGTCAGCACGATGTCGACATGGTCGCCCGGGAAGGCGAAGCCGCCGACCCCGCTGGCGTCCGACACCGCGATCGTCACCGCGCGCATCCCCGGCCCGAGGGCGGCGGCCAGGAAGCCGCGCTCGCCCGGCCCGACCAGCGCGCCCTGCGTCACCGGCTGCCCCGGCGTGATCGGGACGCGGACGACCTTGCCCGCCAGCGCCGACGAATCGGCGACTCCCTTCACATAATAAGCGCCGTCCACCATGTCCCTGGGCCACGGCCGGAAGGCGACCTGCTCGGGCGTCACGATCGTTCCGGCGGAGAGCGGCTTCACCGCCACCAGCACCTCGGTCCCGCTCGACACCACCGGCGCGGCCGCCGCCTGCGCCGGCGAGTTCGCCGCGAACATGCTCCTCGCGAACACCGCCGCGACCCCTGCGAACAGCAGCGCGCCGGCCAGCAACATCAGCTTGCGAACATCCATCTGCGGCAACCCTGAAACGCAACCCCGTCAGCCGGTTATGAAGCGAAGGGGTTAACAATCCCTTGGCCGACAACCACGAGCGCTCCGCAGGCGATCGCCACCCCGTACGGCACCTCCGGCCGCCCCTCGCGCCGCCGCAGCCGGTGCGCCAGCAGCACGGCCAGAGTCAGCGCGCCGCCCGCCACCGCCGTCACCATCATCATCCGAAGGAACGGCTGCCACGGCAGCCAAAGCGCCAGCGCGCCGAACAGCTTGACGTCGCCGCCCCCCATCCACCCAAGCGCGAACGCCCCGACGAACGCCGCGAACACCCCGCCCGCGAACAGCAGCTGCCACGCCAGGAACGGCCACAGCGGCACCCCCGAGCTCAGCCACCACGGCGCCGCCAGCGCCGCGATGGCGAGGCACAGCTCGTTCGGAATGATGAACCGCCGCGCATCCCCCACCGCCGCCGCGACCAGCAGCGGCACGAGGAGGACGAGGCAAGCGGTATGGACAAGGTTCGCCATGCGACCGCTATGGATGCGCGAGGCTGAAGAAAGCGTAACCGCCGGTCAGGCGGCCTGCGTGAGCGTGAAATCCACGTGCAACCCGTCATAGGGAAACAGCACGCCGCCCTCCGCCCGCTCGACGAGGCCGGCCGAAATCAGTGCCACGATATCGCCGTGCACCGCTTTCACGTCGCGACCGACGCGGCGCGCCACCTCGCGGATCGGCAACGCCGCCTGGCCCGTCATCGCCCGCAGGATCTCGAGCCGCTTTGCCCCAAGCACCTGCCACAGCAGGTCGACCGAGGCGAAGGAGATGCGATCCCCCTGCGGCTCGCCGCGAAAGGCGCCGGCCAGCCGCCGGCGCGCGTCGTCCGGGCTCGACAGGCAGATGGTCACGATCGTCATCGCTTTCTCCTCGCATCGACATCGGCCCAGAAGTCCGCCTGAAGCCGATCCAGTCCCTCGAACGCATAGGCGACCTGCGTGTCGCCGACATGCTTGTGGTCGCCCTTTCCCGCCTCGTTGTCGTACCGAAGCGTGCACCGCCCGTCCTCGACCAGCGCGAGCCGATATTTGAACGCATGGCGACTGCCCGCCAGCGGAACCGGCACCGTCCAGACCACCAATTCGACGAACGCCGATTCGGCGATCACGATCCGCTCCCGAAGCAGAAGTCGTGCCGGCATGTTGGAGAGAATGACAACAACAATCTCTGTTGTCAATCATTCCGCGCCCATGGAGAAGCGTAACCGCCCATCCAACCCAAAAGACCTGTCATCCCCACGAAAGCGGGGGCCCAGCCGCTCCAGGAAAACTCTCCAGGCTCCCGGCATATCTTGCTACCACTGGGTCCCCGCTTTCGCGGGGATGACAGAGAGGTTTTAGGAGCCGGGCCATGCGCGAGCACCAATATTGGGTGTATCTCCTCGCGAGCGGCCGCAACGGCACCCTCTATCTCGGCGTCACCAACAACCTCGTCCGCCGCGTCCAGCAGCACCGCGAGCATCTGATCCCCGGCTTCACGCGCGACTACGACGTCACCAAGCTCATATGGTACGAAACCTTCACCCAGATCGACGACGCGCTCCGCTGCGAGAAGCGCATGAAGAAATGGCGCCGCGGCTGGAAACTCGAGCTGATCGAAACCTTCAACCCCGAGTGGGACGATCTGTGGAAGGCGATCATCGCCTGACGCCGCCCTCACAACTTCTGTCATTCCCGCGAACGCGGGAACCCAGTCGCTGGGCAGCTAGGCGCGGCGATCGAGGATGAGCTTGCGGCCGCTGGGTTCCCGCGTTCGCGGGAATGACAGGTTGGTTTGGGAGTAAATCTTCCACCTCTGTAAGGCGCGGCTTGACGCTCACTTTGTAAGCCCATACCTTACTGATCGATGATTCGGTCGTTTCGCAGCCGGGCGCTCAAGGCGTTTGCGAAAAGCGGCGATGGGTCCAGGCTGCCGGTGCGGCATGTCGAGCGCCTCCACCGCCTCCTGGCGCGGCTCGAATTCTCGGTCGTGCCGGAGGATATGAATTTGCCGGGCAACCGCTTCCATGGGCTGCACGGAAAGCCGAAGCGTTTCGCGGTGGATGTTTCGGGAAACTACCGACTCACCTTCGGTTGGGACGGCCCCGATGCGATCGATGTCGATCTCGAAGATTATCATTAAGGAAGCTGATCATGGTCAATCCTCTCCTGGCCGGCCTTCGTCCGATGCATCCCGGCGAACTGCTGCGCGAAGATGTCCTTCCCGCTCTCGGCCAGTCGAAGGCGGCGATCGCTCGCGCCCTCGGCGTGTCGCGCATGACGCTCTACGATATCTTGCGGGAGAAGCAGCCGGTCACCCCGTTGATGGCGCTACGGATCGGCCGGCTTACCGGGACCAGCGCGGAATCGTGGCTCCGCATGCAGAACGCGTACGATCTGCAAACGCTGTCCGGCCGGATGGAAAACGAGCTGAACCAGATCCCGCTGATGGCCGCCTGATCGGCTCTCGCATGACTCGTCCGGACGGTCGCGCCACCATCCTCCCCAACGGAGTCCCCGCCACCGTCCCAATGCCCGACGGCTGGCCCATCCGAGTCGTCGACTGGCCCGCGCCCGCGCAGTCCAACGGCTCGCTCCTTTTCCTCAACGGTCGCGCCGACTTCATCGAGAAATACGGCGAGGCCTACCATGCCTTCGCCTCCTGGGGCCTCGCGCTGTCGGCGTTCGACTGGCGTGGGCAGGGCGGCTCGGGACGGCTTGGCGCGCATCCGCACCACGGCCACGGCGACGACTTCGATCGCTGGGTCGACGACCTCGACGCGCTCGTCGCGCGCTTCGTCGCCCGCGCTCCCGCGCCGCATTTCGCGGTCGGCCATTCGATGGGCGGCCACCTCCTGCTCCGGCACCTGGCGCGCGGCAACAGCCCGCTCGCCCGCGTCGCCCTGCTCGCGCCGATGCTCGGCCTGCGCGCCGCGCCGCCCGCCGTCCGCCGCCTCGCCCGGCTGATGACCGCGCTAGGCGCCGGCGACCGCTTCGCGCCGCTCCAGCGCCCCTACGGCAAATTCCAGCAACGGCCCGAACGCGCCAACCTGCTGACCGGCAGCCCCGAGCGCTTCGCCGAGGAGCACGACTGGCTCGCCCGCCGGCCCGAGCTGGCGCTGGGCGGGGTCACCTGGGGCTGGCTCGCCGCCGCCGACCGCTCGCTCGCCACGCTGCTCGCGCCCGGCCTCCTCGAGTCGATCGCCACCCCAACGCTCACCCTCGTCGGCGAGCGCGAGCGCCTCGTCGACTCCACCCCCGCCCGCCGCCTGCCCGGCGCCTGCGTCGTCATCCCCGGCGGCCGCCACGAGCTGCTGCGCGACGCCGACGCGCCGCGTCTCGACACGCTGGCGCGCTTGAAGGCATGGCTGCTGGTGTGAAGACCATCGCGATCATCGGCGCGGGCATCGCGGGGGCGAGCCTCGCCTGCTTCCTTGGCCGCGACGCGCGGGTCACGCTCTACGAGGCCGAATCGCACCCCGGCTATCACACCACCGGCCGCTCGGCGGCGTTCTTCGCGGAGACCTACGGCGGCCCGCTGATCCAGCCGCTCAGCACCGCCTCGCTGCCCTTCTTCCGGTCGCCGCCCGAGGGTTTCGCCCGCCCGCTGCTGACCCCGCGCGGCTGCCTCCACATCGCCCGCGACCCCGCCCGGCTCGCCACGATCGAGGCCGAATTCGCCGGCACCGGAGTCGCGATCCAGACGACTCATACGCCCCCCTACCTCCGCGACGGCTGGCAAGGCGCGGCGCTCTTCGAGCCAGACTGCCAGGACATCGACGTCGCCGCCCTCCATCAGGGCTTCCTCGCGGGCGCCAAACGAAACGGTGCGATCCTCCGAACCGACAGCCCGGTAATCTCATTACGCCACCGTAATGAATGGCAGGTCGAAACCCCGACGGGTGTAGAGGTTGTAGACATCGTCGCCATCGCCGCCGGCGCCTGGTCCGACCGGATCGCAGCCCTCGCCGGCGCCGCCCCCCTCGGCCTGCGGCCGATGCTCAGGACCGTCTCGGTCGTCCGGGTTTCCCCCTTGCCGGACCCCTTGCTCCCGCTCGTCATCGACGCCGCCGGCAGCTTCTACTTCAAGCCCGATGGCGCGCGCCTGTGGCTCAGCCCGCACGACGAGACTCGCGCCGAGCCCGGCGACGTCCAGCCGGACGAACTCGCCATCGCCACCGCCATCGACCGCTTCGAATCCGCGACGACCTTCAAGGTCGATCGAGTCGAGCGCAGCTGGGCGGGCCTTCGCACCTTCGCCCCCGACCGGCTGCCCGCCTACGGCTACGACGCGCAAGTCCCCGGCCTGTTCTGGTGCGCCGGCCAGGGCGGCTTCGGCATCCAGACCGCCCCCGCCGCCGGGCGATTGGCCGCCGCCCTCCTCCTCGGCCGCGACCCGGGCTTGCCAGGGGTCGATGCCGCGCTCTACGCCGCCAGCCGCTTCAGCAAGGACCGCGCATGACCACCCCCGTCACCTACCCCTCCCCCGAAGGCCCGATCGACGCCGCGCTCGCCCGGCCCGAAGGCCCCGGTCCCTTCCCCGCCGTGCTCATGCTCACCGACATCCGGGGCCTGCGCGACGTCTACCGGGCGATGGCCGACCGCCTCGCCGGCCACGGCTACGCCGTCCTCGTGCCCGACCTCTACCACCGCCTCGGCGACTCCGGCCCCAGGGGCGGCGAGGACATGACCGACCCCGCCGTCCGCGAGCGCGCGATGGGCTGGAAGGCCTCGCTCACCCATGACCGCATCGTCGCCGACATGACGGCCGCCGTCGCCTTCCTCGACACGCAGCCCTTCGTCCGCGCCGGGAAGCTCGGCATCGTCGGCTATTGCATGAGCGGCGGCTTCGCGATGTGGGCCGCCGCCGCGCTGCCCGACCGGATCGCCGCCGTCGCGTCCTTCCACGGCGGCGACCTCGCCAGCGACAAGCCCGACAGCCCGCACCGCTTCGCCGGCAAGATCGCCGCCGAGCTCTATTTCGGCCACGCCGACAACGACGCCATGATCCCGCCCGAGATGATCGCCCGCCTCGAATCGGCGCTGGCCGACGCCGGCGCCCGCTTCACCTCGGAGCTCTACGCCGGCGCCCGCCACGGCTACGCCATCGCCGACGGCCCGGCCTACGACGAAGCGGCGGCGGAGCGGCACTGGACGGCGCTGACGGGGTTGCTCGAACGCAACCTCTGAGCAACGTCACCCCTCCCCTTCAGGGGAGGGGTAGGGGTGGGGCGGAAGCTGGGCGTCGAAAGCGGGTGCTGCCGGAAAGGCCGTTCCCCACCCCTACCCCTCCCCTGAAGGAGAGGGGTGAAAAACGCCCGCCCGCATCGCCGCGATCGCCGCGTTCGCCAGCGCGTCGGCCCGTTCGTTGCCCGGGTGCCCGGCGTGGCCCTTGACCCACAGCCACTCGATCTCGTGCCGCTTCGCCGCCGCGTCGAGCGCCTGCCACAGCTCGGCGTTCTTGACCGGCTTTTTGTCCGCCGTCCGCCAGCCGTTGCGCTTCCAGCCGTGGATCCATTTCAGGATGCCGTCGCGAACGTAGACGCTGTCGGTCGACAGCGTCACCTTGCACGGCTTGGTCAGCGCATTGAGCGCCTCGATCGCCGCCATCAGCTCCATGCGGTTGTTGGTGGTGTGCGGCTCGGCCCCCGACAGCGTGCGCTCCTGGCCCGCCACCTTGAGCAGCGCGCCCCAGCCGCCGATGCCGGGGTTGCCCTTGCACGCCCCGTCGGTGGCGATCTCGACGTGCGGCAGCGTCACGCCATCGCCCGGTAGCGCGCCAGCCGCCGGGCGTAGGCCATCGGGTCCTTGCGCGTCACCAGCGCGCCGGCCGGCGTGTTGATCCAGTCGTAGGCGCGGGTCAGCAGGAAGCGCAGCGACGCCCCCCGGCACAGCACCGGGAACGCCGCCCGCTCGTCGCCGCTCAGCCCATGCCCCGCCTCATAGCCCGCCATCAGCGCCTCGGAGCGATCCGCGAAGAACGTCTCGCCATCGCCCGAGAAGCACCACGAGCCGTGCGTCACCGCGAGGTCGTAGGCGCGGATGTCGTTGCAGGCGAAGTAGAAGTCGATCAGCCCCGCCACCCTGTCGCCCCGCATCAGCACGTTGTCGGGAAACAGGTCGGCGTGGATCGCCGACACCGGCAGCCCCTTGGGCCACGCCCCGTCGAGGAACGCCAGCTCCTCCCCGACCAGCGCCTCCAGCGACGGGTCGATCTCCCCCCACCGCCCCGCGCAGGCGTCCGCCAGCCGGCGCCAGTCCGCCGGCCCCAGCGTGTTGGCGCGAAACCCGGCGAAGTCGGCGAGCGCCCCGTGCATCCGCCCCAGCACCTCGCCGACCGCGCGGCAGTGCGTCGGCTCGGGCTCGCTCAGGGACAGGCCGGGCAGGAATTCGATCAGGCAGGCGCGCCGCCCGTTCAAGGTCTGCAGCGCCTCGCCGTCCCGGTCGCGGATCGGGTGCGGCACCGGCAGGCCCTTGTCGGCGACGTGGCGCATCAGCCCCAGGAAATAGGGCAGGTCCGCCTCCGCCACGCGCTTCTCGTAGAGCGTCAGGATGAACCGCCCGCCTGTGGTCTCGACGAGGTAGTTGCTGTTCTCCACCCCCTCGGCGATGCCCTTGGCGCTGACCAGCATGCCAAGGTCATAGCGCTCGAGAAACGCCCCGAGCTCCTCGGCGCTGACCGCGGTGTAGACAGCCATCCTAAAGGCCCGTTCCACCGACTCCGTTCGTGGTGAGCCTGTCGAACCACGTGGCATGCTCCGACGGCGGAGCCACCACGTCCTTCGACAGGGTCAGGACGAACGGAGACGTTTGCACGGTTCGAAACTCACGTCAGGCCGCGCGGCAGCTTGAACACCACGTCCTCGGTCGCGGTGCGCACCTGCTCGGGCAGCACCTCGAACCGCTCGCCCAGCTTGTCGACGAGTTCCTGCACCAGCACCTCGGGCGCCGACGCGCCGGCGGTCAGCCCGACCGTTCCCACGCCGTCCAGCCAGCGCCAGTCGAGATCGCTCGCGCGCTGGATGAGGTAGGCGCGCGGCCCCTCGCGCTCGGCGAGCTCGCGCAGGCGCAGCGAGTTGGAGGAATTGGGCGCGCCGATCACCAGCATCACGTCGCACGACCTGGCGATCGCCTTGACCGCCGCCTGGCGGTTCGAGGTCGCGTAGCAGATGTCCTCGCCCGCCGGGCCGCGGATGCCGGGGAAGCGCCGCTCCAGCTCGGCGACCATCTCGGCGGTGTCGTCGACCGACAGCGTCGTCTGCGTCAGGAAGCCGAGCTTCGCCGGGTCCGCCGGCGTCACGCGCCGCGCGTCGTCGATCGTCTCGATCAGCGTCATCGCACCGGCGGCGACCTGTCCGAAGGTGCCGATCACCTCGGGGTGGCCGGCGTGGCCGATGAACAGGATGTGCAGGCCCTGCTCGACCAGCCGCTCGGCCTGGCGGTGGACCTTCGACACCAGCGGGCAGGTCGCGTCGATGAAATCGAGCCCGCGCGCCACGGCGCCGTTCGGCACGGTCTTGGGCACCCCGTGCGCCGAGAAGATCACCGGCCGCCCGTCCGGCACCTCGTCCAGCTCCTCGACGAACACCGCGCCCTTCTCGCGCAGGCCGTCGACGACGAAGCGGTTGTGGACGATCTCGTGCCGCACATAGACCGGCGCGCCGAAGCGCAGGATCGCCAGCTCGACGATGCGGATCGCGCGGTCGACGCCGGCGCAGAATCCGCGCGGCGCGGCGATCAGCAGCTTCAATTGCGGCAGGCGTGCGGGGGCGGTGGCCATCGGTCGCGGCCTTACGCGATTGCGCGGGAGCACGTAACCCTTATGATGCCCGCCGATCCCCGCCCCCGCGCCCGCCCCATGAGGTTGTTCCCTTGTTGAAGCCGCTTGCACATGTCCTTGTCCTCGGTCTCGCCCTCGCCGCCTGCGCCGGTTCGGACAACCCGCTGCGCGTCACCCGCTCGATCTGCCCGGCCGCCGCGGTCCTGCAGAACGCTGGCGAGGTGACCTTGTTCTCGCCCGCCGGCAGCCGCGACGCCAACGCCATCGACGTCAGCGCCTCGATCACCGATCTTCGTCCCTCGTGCTCGGACGTGGGCGAGCGGATCACCAACGTCGTGGCGTTCAGCGTGGTCGCCCAGCGCCGCCAGACCGCGGGCGCGCGCGACGTCACGCTGCCCTGGTTCTCCGCCGTCGTCCGCGCCGGCGACAAGCTCGTCGCCAAGCAGGCCGGCCAGGTCGTCCTCCACTTCGCCGACGGCCAGGCGCGCGCGCAGGCGAGCGCCACCGCGCGCGCCGACGTCGCCCGGTCGGCGGTCGTCCTGCCGGCCGCGATCAACGAGAAGCTCACCCGCAAGCGCAAGGCGACCGACCTCGACGCCGCCGTCGACCCGATGAGCGACCCCGCCACCCGCGACGCCGTCCGCGCCGCGAGCTTCGAGTTGCTCATCGGCTTCCAGCTCGACGAGAACGCGCTCGCCTACAACATCGCGAAATAGGCGGCCCTTTTCCTCTTCCTGTCATTCCCGCGAACGCGGGAACCCAGTCGCTCGCGGATAAGGCCCAGTGCTCCAGGATTATCCTGCACCCGCTGGGTCTCCGCTTTCGCGGGGATGACAGCACGGATTGTGCGCTTGGCGATTGACTCACATCCCTCCGCCCCGCATCAGCATGGGGCCGTCGGGTTCGCCCGGCGCCAGCGCGGGAGAGTGTGGTTCAATCCACCGCCGAAGGAGCAAGCCGCCCCCGGAATCTCTCAGGCACCCGGACCGCGCGGGCGCACCAGCGGCGATCTGGAAAGCGAGGCCGCGCGAGCGGCCTCCGCCGAAGGGGTAAGCGGGCTTCGGCCCGTGAAAGCTCTCAGGTTTCGAAGACAGACGGGGGTGGGCGCAGCTTCTGGCCGCGTTCCAACGCTGTCGAATCGGAACCGCCGTGGACGACTCGCTCGCCGACCCCAAGGTCCTGCCGCTCGATGCGCTGCACCGCGCCCTCGGCGCGCGCATGGTGCCGTTCGCCGGCTACGCGATGCCGATCCAGTACGAAGGCATCGTCGCAGAGCATCAGTGGACCCGCGCGCACGCCGGCCTGTTCGACGTCAGCCACATGGGCCAGCTCATCCTGTCGGGCGACGGCGTCGACACCGCGCTCGAAGCCCTGATGCCGGGCGACTTCACCGGCCTCCAGATCAACCGCATGCGCTACTCGATGCTGCTCAACGACGCGGGCGGCATCCTCGACGATTTGATGGTTACCCGCCGCGACGGCGATTTCTACGTCGTCGTCAACGGCGCGACAAAATGGGCCGATCTCCTGCACATCCAGGACAAGCTGCCGAACACGGTGACTCTGATCCACGAGGTCAGCTGGGCGCTTCTGGCGCTGCAGGGGCCGGAAGCGGTGACCGTGCTGGAGCGCCTCGCGCCCGGCGTCGCGGCGCTCGGCTTCATGTCGGCGGGCGATTTCACGATCGCCGGCAGCCCCGCCTGGGTCAGCCGCTCCGGCTACACCGGCGAGGACGGGTTCGAGATTTCGCTTCCCGCTTCGGAGGCCGAGCATGTCGCCAAGGCGCTGCTCGCCGAGCCCGAGGTCTTGCCCGTAGGCCTCGGCGCCCGCGATTCGCTCCGCCTCGAAGCCGGCCTGCCGCTCTACGGCCACGACCTCACCAACGAGATCACCCCCGTCGAAGCCTCGCTCAATTTCGCCATCTCCAAGAGCCGCCGCGAGACCGGCGGCTTCCCCGGCGCCGAGCGCGTCCTGGCCCAGCTTCGCGACGGCCCGAGCCGCAAGCGCGTCGGCCTCGCCATCGACGGCCGCCAGCCGGTGCGCGAAGGCGCAGCGGTGATCGTCGACGGCAAGCCCGTCGGCGAGGTCACCAGCGGCGGCCACGGCCCGGCGCTGAACGCGCCGATCGCCATGGCCTATGTCCCCGCCGCGCTCGCCGCCGACGGCGTCCGCCTGCAGGTCGAGGTGCGCGGCAAGCTGCTCGACGCCACCGTCGTCCCGATGCCCTTCTTCCCCAAGAACTACGTCCGCAAGGGAGCCACCGCATGACCCTCTATTTCACCACGGACCACGAGTGGGTCCGAATCGACGGCAACACCGCCACCGTCGGCATCACCGACTTCGCGCAGGGCCAGCTCGGCGACGTCGTGTTCGTCGAGACCCCGCCGCTGGGCAGCCCGCTCACCAAGGGCAAGGAAGCCGCTGTCGTCGAATCGGTGAAGGCCGCGAGCGAAGTCTACGCCCCGCTCACCGGCACCGTCACCGAGGTGAACCCCGAGCTGGAAGGCGAGCCCGCCCTCGTCAACACCGCCGCCGAGGACGGCGGCTGGTTCTTCCGCATGACCGTCGCCGACGCGAGCGAGCTCGACGGCCTGATGGACGAGGCCGCCTACCGCGCCTTCGTGGCGGATTTGTAAGCGGGTGTTTGTCACCAGCCTGCCTCCCGCCCGGCGGTGTCACCCCACCCCTACCCCTCCCCATCGAAGGGGAGGGGATGATCTTGCCGCTTGCACAGCCCAGTCCCTCCCCCTTCGATGGGGGAGGCTAGGTGGGGGTGACACCACCGGGCATCGGAGCGCAGCCCCATGAACTCGCAACACCAGTGGGACACCGCCGCCTACGCCCAGCACGCCGCCTTCGTGCCCGCCCTCGGCGCCCCCGTGCTCGCCCTCCTCGCCCCAAGGCCCGGCGAGCGCATCCTCGACCTCGGCTGCGGCGACGGCGTGCTGACCGAGAAGCTCGTCGCCGCCGGTGCCACTGTCGTCGGAGTCGACGCCGACAAGGCGATGGTCGCCGCCGCGCTCGAAAAGGGCCTGGACGCCCGCCTGATGGACGGCCGCCAGCTCACCTTCGACGCGGAGTTCGACGCGGTCTTCACCAACGCCGCGCTCCACTGGATGCCGCCCGCGCCCCAGGTCGCCGCCGGCGTCTTCCGCGCCCTGAAGCCCGGCGGCCGCTACGTCGGCGAGTTCGGCGGCCACGGCAACATCGCCGCGATCCGCACCGCCGTCCGCGCCGTCCTCGTCGCGCGCGGCTACCGCGTCCCGCCGATGGAGGAAAATTATTACCCGACCGCCGAGGAGTTTCGCGCCGTGCTCGAGACCGCTGGCTTCGAGGTGCTCTCTGCCGACATCATCCCGCGCCCGACGCTCGTCGCCAGCGGCATGTCCGCCTGGCTCCAGACCTTCCGCGGCGGCTTCATCGATTCGGCCGGCGTCCCCGAGACCGAGCGCGCCCAGGTGATCGAAGACACCCGCGCCATGCTCCGCCCCATCCTCGCCGACCAGTCCGGCAACTGGATCGCTGACTACGTCCGCATGCGCTTTGCGGCACGGAAGCCGGCGTAGTGAAGGCACCAGAACTCCCTGTCATTCCCGCGAACGCGGGAACCCCAGTCGCTCCAGGATAATGCCCGGCGCTCCAGGATTATCCTGCAACCGCTGGGTCCCCGCGTTCGCGGGGATGACAGCTCAAGAGGTTGAACGACAAATGCGCTACCTCCCCCACATCCCGGCCGACCGCGAGGCGATGCTCGCCGCCATCGGCGCGTCCTCGATCGACGACCTCTTCCGCGACGTGCCGGAGGCCGCCCGCCTCACCGCCCCCATCGCCGGCCTCCCCAACCACGCTCCCGAAATGCACGTCGAGCGCACGCTCGGCCGCATGGCGGCGAAGAACCTCACCGCGGGCGCGGCGCCGTTCTTCATCGGCTGCGGCGCCTACAAGCACCACGTCCCCGCCTCGGTCGATCACCTCATCCAGCGCGGCGAGTTCCTGACCAGCTACACGCCCTACCAGCCCGAGATCGCTCAAGGGACTCTACAGGTGCTGTTCGAGTTCCAGAGCCAGGTTGCGCGCCTCCTCGGCATGGATGTCGCGAACGCCTCGATGTACGATGGCTCGACCGCGACGACCGAAGCCGTGTTCATGGCGCGCCGCGTCACCCGCCGGAAGAAGGCGCTGATCTCCGCCGGCCTCCACCCGCATTACGTCTCGGTGCTGAAGACTCTGTGCCGCTTCACCGAGGACGAGCTGGTGCTCGGCGAGCCGAGCCTCGACGGCGGCGCGCCCGGCCATGACGCCGACTGGCTGCTGTCGCAGATCGACAGCGAGACCTCCTGCATCGTCGTCCAAAACCCCAATCTCTTCGGCCACATCGCCGACCTCACCCCGCTCGCCGACGCCTGCCACGCCGCCGGCGCGCTGCTGATCGTCGCGGTCACCGAAGTCGTCTCATTGGGCGCGATCAGGTCGCCCGGCGAGATGGGTGCCGACATCGTCGTGGGCGAAGGCCAGTCGATCGGCAACGCCTTGAACTTCGGCGGCCCCTACATCGGGCTGTTCGCTTGCTCGCACAAATACGTCCGCCAGATGCCCGGCCGCCTGTGCGGCGAGACGGTGGACGCCGAAGGCAAGCGCGGCTTCGTCCTCACCCTCTCGACCCGCGAGCAGCATATCCGGCGCGAGAAGGCGACCTCGAACATCTGCACCAACTCCGGCCTCTGCGCGCTAGCCTTCACCATTCACATGACGCTGCTGGGCGAGGTGGGCCTGCGGAAGCTCGCCGCGATCAACCACGCCCTCGCCGTCCAGACCGCCGAGCGGCTGGCGCAAATCCCCGGCGTGACGCTCGCGACGGAGAGCTTTTTCAACGAGTCCACCATCCGCCTCGGCCAGGAAGCCCGCCCGATCGTTCGCGCGCTCGCGGAAAAGGGCATCCTCGCCGGCGTCTCGCTCGGCCGCCTCTACCCCGACAAGCCAGCCTTGTCGGACGGCCTCGTCGTCGCCGTGACCGAGACGGTTACCGACCGGGACATCGAAGCCCTCGCCACCGCGCTCCAGGAGGCTCTGGCATGAGCATGAACACCCAGGGCCGGCCCTCGACTCCGGCCGCGCCCGCAAACACCAACGATTTCGCCACCTTCACCGGCAACCGCGGCCTCCAGCTCGAAGAGCCCCTGCTCTTCGAGACCGGAGCCGTCGACCGCACCGGAGTCGACCTTCCCGACGTGAAAACCCATGCCGACCGTCTGGGTCGTCTCGCTCGCACCGCGCCGATCGGCCTCCCCGGCCTGTCGGAGCCCGACACCGTCCGCCACTACACCCGCCTCAGCCGCCAGAACTACGCCATCGACATGGGCCTGTTCCCGCTCGGCTCGTGCACGATGAAGCACAATCCGCGCCTCAACGAGAAGATGGCGCGCCTCCCCGGTTTCGCGGACATCCACCCGCTCCAGCCCGTCGATACCGTGCAGGGCGCGCTCGAACTCATCGACCATCTCGCCGACTGGCTGCTGAAGCTCACCGGCATGCCCGCCGTCTCGATGACGCCCAAGGCCGGCGCGCATGGCGAGCTGTGCGGCATCCTCGCGATCCACGCCGCGCACGACGCAAAGGGCGACCACGCCCGCCGCGTCGTCCTCGTCCCCGAATCGGCGCACGGCACCAACCCCGCGACCGCCGCCTTCTGCGGCTATTCGGTCGAGGACATTCCCGCCACGCCCGAGGGCCGAGTCGATCTCGCAGCGCTCAAGGCCCGCCTCGGCCCTGATGTCGCGGCGCTGATGATTACCAACCCCAACACCTGCGGCCTGTTCGAGCCCGACATGATCGCCATCGGCGAGGCGGTCCACGCCGCGGGCGCCTTCCTTTATTGCGACGGCGCCAACTTCAACGCGATCGTCGGCAAGGTCCGCCCCGGCGACCTTGGCATCGACGCGATGCACATCAACCTGCACAAGACCTTCTCCACCCCGCACGGCGGCGGCGGCCCCGGCGCCGGCCCGGTGGTCTTCTCCGAAGCGCTAGCGCCCTACGCGCCGCTGCCCTTCGTCAGACAAGTCGGCGACCGCTTCGAGCTGGTCGAGGAGGAGCAGGCGCATGGGAGCGCCGATCACGATCACAGCTTCGGCCGCATGGTCGCCTTCAGCGGCCAGATGGGCATGTTCGTCCGCGCCGCCGCCTACATGCTAAGCCACGGCGCCGACGGCCTGCGCCAAGTTGCGGAAGACGCCGTCCTCAACGCCAACTACATCCTCGCCCGCCTCAAGGACGTGATGACCGCCCCCTTCGGCGACAGCGGCCCCTGCATGCACGAGGCTCTATTCTCGGACGATTTCCTGGACGGCACCGGCCTCACCACGATCGACATCGCCAAGGCGCTGATCGACGAAGGCTATCACCCGATGACGATGTACTTCCCGCTCGTCGTCCACGGCGCCATGCTGATCGAGCCGACCGAGACCGAGAGCAAGGCCACCCTCGACCAGTTCATCGCCTCGCTCCGCGGCCTCGCCGAGCTCGCCGCCGCGGGCAACAAGGAGCGCTTCGAAGGCGCCCCCTATCTCGCCCCCCGCCGCCGCCTCGACGAAACCGGCGCGGCGCGGAAGCCGGTGCTCAACTTCCGCGAAGCAGCGGAGTGAGCGACGCGCGCCACGCTCCGGCGACGGCGCGCAACCGCGATCCCATCCTCGCCATCCTCCAGCGCGTGTTGCCCAAGTCGGGCACTGTGCTGGAGATCGCGTCGGGCACCGGCGAGCACGCCGTCCACTTCGCCCGCGCCCTGCCCGGCCTGATGTGGCAGCCGAGCGATCCCGACCTCTCGGCCCTGCTGTCGATCGCCGCCCACCGCGCCGAAGCCGCGCTCCCCAACCTCCTTGCCCCGCTCCAGCTCGACGTCGCCCGCCGGTGGCCGGTGACGGCCGCCGACGCGATCGTCTGCATCAACATGGTCCACATCAGCCCGTGGGAGGCAACCGAAGCGCTCCTCGCCGGGGCCGCCCGCCTCCTCCCGCCCGGCGCCCCGCTCTGCCTCTACGGCCCCTACCGCCGCGCCGGCGTTCCGACCGCGCCGAGCAACGAGGCGTTCGAGCAGTGGCTCCACGCCCAAAACCCCGCCTTCGGCCTGCGCGACCTCGAAGCCGTGGGGGCCGAAGCCGCGCGTCACGGCCTCGCGCTCGACGAGGTCGTCGAAATGCCCGCCAACAACCTGTCGGTCGTCTTCCGCCGCTCTTGACCTCTTAAGCAGATCGTAGCTACATCTAAGCGTGGATGTCGAGTTCGATCCCGACAAGGACGTCGCCAACGTTAAGAATCACGGCCTGTCGTTGGTAGAGGCCAGAGCGTTCGACCTCGATTCCGCGACTGTGATTGTCGATGATCGCGTCGATTATGGCGAAGTTCGCGATCGCGCCTTCGGCCGTATCGACGAACTCGGCTACTGCCTCATGTTCACAGTAAGACCGCCGACGCTGCGCCTGATCAGTTTTCGCCGCGCCCATGAGAAAGAGATGCGCCGTCATGGCCAATGATCGCCCCGTCGTTTTCGATGACGACAATCCCGAATGGACCATCGAGGATTTTGCTCGCGGCCGCCCCGCGAGTAAGGTTCTTTCTGCAGAAGCTCTGGAAGCCTTCCGCCGATTCCGCGGTTCACAAAAAGCCCCCACCAAGCAGCAAGTCACCCTTCGTCTCGACCGCGATTTGCTCGACCGCTTCCGCGCCGGCGGCCCGGGGTGGCAGAGCCGGATCAACGAGACGCTCCGCAAGGCGATCGGCTAGCAGCCGCGCCTTGCCGCCACGGCCTCACGAGGGTTGTCGCTGAACAGGCCGTCGATGCCTGCCCGGACGTAAGCGCAGATCTCGCCCGCGAGATCGCCTGCAGCCTTTGGATCGCCGCCGCGCCTGAACTCGTCCGGCAGGAAAACATTCTCCCGCCGGAAGGTATAGGGATGGACCTTCAGACCCGCCGCATGCGCGTCCGCCACCAGCGTCGTCGCCGTGCCGAGCCGTCCCGCGACGCGCGGGATGACCATCGCCTTGTCCGGCCCGATCGCATTCGCCACCGTCGCGATCTCGGCCAGCGCCTCGGCATCGACCTTGTCGCCGACGTCCAGCAAGCGCACCAGCCGAACCTTGGTCAGCGAGTGCAGCCAGACCAGGCTGTCCTGCTCGAACGACTGGACGAACACCGGATCGTCCGGCCCGTCATAGCCCGCCGCCGTAAGCATCGCGGCGAGCCGCTCCTCCAGCGGCAGCCCGATCTTGCGGAAATAGCCGGGATGCTTGGTCTCCGGATAAATCCCGACCGGGCGCCGCGCTGTCTTCACCAGCGCCAGCACCTCGGCGAAGGTCGGGATTTCCTCCTCGCCGTCATGCGCCGTCCCTCGCAGCTCGGGCAGCCGCTCGCGGGCGCGCAGCGTCTTCAACTCGGCGAGCGTGAAGTCCTCGGTGAACCAGCCCGTCACCGGCTTGCCCTCGATCGCCTTGGTCGTCTTGCGGCCCGCGAACTCCGCGTGCTTGCCGACATCGGTCGTGCCGCCGATCTCGTTCTCGTGCCGCGCCACCAGCACACCATCCTTGGTCATCACCAGGTCGGGCTCGATGAAGTCGGCGCCCAGTTCGATCGCTTGTCGGTAGCCGCCAAGCGTGTGCTCGGGCCGCTCGCCGCTGTCGCCGCGGTGCGCGATGATCAGCAGGGACGCCGCCGCCAGAAACCCGATCATCGTCTCTCCCGTTGCAGCGGAACGCCCGCGATCTCATATCGCACAGGAGCAAGGAGAATTTAATGACCACCGAAACCGCGACCTTCGCCGCCGGCTGCTTCTGGTGCTACGAGGCGATCTTCGACGACCTGCAGGGCGTCGAGTCGGTCGAATCCGGCTATATCGGCGGCAGGTTGCTAAACCCCACCTACAAGCAGATCTGCGGCGGCGACACCGGCCATGCCGAGGCGATCCGAATCGTCTTCGACAACCAGGTCGTGACCTACGACGAACTTCTCGACGTGCTGTTCGCGATGCATGACCCGACCACGCTCAACCGCCAGGGCAACGACGTCGGCACGCAATACCGCTCGGCGATCTTCCCGCATTCGCCCGAGCAGCGCGCCAAGGCCGAGGCGGCGATCGTCCGCGCGCAGGCCGACTATCCTTCGAAGATCGTCACGACGATCGAGGACGGCGATCAGACCTGGTATCCGGCCGAGGACTACCACCAGGACTATTTCGCCAACAACGCGAACTCGAACCCCTATTGCTCGTTCGTCGTCGCGCCCAAGGTGAAGAAGTTCCGCGAGAAATACGCCAGGCGGCTGAAGTCGGCCTAACCGACCGGCGCAGCCGGCGGCGATGGCGCGACTTCGGGCGCCTTCGTCCGCCGCGCGCTTATGATCGTTACCGGCGCGACGATCATCTGGCCCTTCATCGGCCCCGTCCCGCCGCCGCCCGCCGGCATCACCAGGATCTTGTGGACGACGTCCATGCCCTCGGCGACATGGCCGAACGCCGCGAAGCCGGCGTTGTCGCCCGGCTGACCGGGTTTGGCGTCGAGCGAGCTCAGGTTGCCGACGGTGATGAAGAAGTCGCCATTGGCGGAGCCCGGCGCGGCACGCGCCATCGAGATGGCGCCGTCGGTGTGCGACAGCCCGGTCTTGGTCGTCGGCTCATGGGCGATCGGTTTCAGCACGCGCTTGGGATCGCCCTTGGTCCCCGCCTGGATCAACCCGAAGCCCGGCGCGACGCTCATCGCGCGGTAGAAGGTGATGCCGTCGAAGCGCTTCTGGTCGACGTAGCGCAGGAAGTTCGCCGCGGTGATCGGCGCGCGCTCGACCTCCAGCGCGATCACGATCCGGCCCGCCGCCGTCTGCAGCGCGACGTAGGCGAGCTTCGGCGCGAGAACGGGCGCGGGCGTTGGAGCAGCGACTGGCGCGGGAGGAGGCAGGGCCGCCTCCTGCGCGAACGCCGGCCCGGCGCACAGCAGCGCCAGCGCTACCAGCCTGCCGAGCGCCCCGCTCATGCCAGCTTCGCCTCGGCGCGGGCCTCGACGACGCGCTCGAGGATCGTCAGCGGCATCGCGCCATCCTTCAGCACTTCGTGAAACTGCTTGAGGTCGAACTTCTTGCCGAGAATCTTCTCGGCGTTCGCCCGCGCCCGCGTCCATGCCATGTGGCCGACCTTGTACGAACAGGCCTGCCCTGCCTGCGTGCAATAGCGCTCGACCTCGCGCTGCGAACGCGGACGCGCGAAGCCCGTCGTCGCGACCATATAATCGGTCGCCTTCTCGCGGCTCCAGCGCTTGGCGTGAATGCCGGTGTCGACCACCAGACGCGCCGCGCGGAACAGGAAGGACTGGAGATAGCCCGCGCGCTCCAGCGGCGTCGGATAGGCGCCAAGCTCGTCGGCCAGCTGCTCGGCATAGAGCGCCCAGCCTTCGGAATAGGCGCTGAAGCCGCCGACCTTGCGGATCGTCGGGATGTCGCCGGACTGCTGCGCCGTGCTGATCTGCAGGTGATGCCCCGGCACGCCCTCGTGATAGGTCAGCGACTTCAGGCCGTATTTCGGCCAGTCGCCGACGTCCTTCAGGTTGATGAAGTAGATCGCCGGCCGCGACCCATCCAGCGCGGCGCGCTTGTAATAGCCGTTCGACGCGCCGTCCTGGATCTCGACCGGCACCGCGTTGATCTGGAGCGGCGCGCGCGGGATCGTCGCGAAGGCGGCAGGCAGCTTGTCGTACATGGTCTTCACGTCAGCGTTGAGCGAGGCGATCAGCGCCTCGCGGCCGGCGGCGTCGTTGGCGTAAAGCTGGTCCGGGCTCTTGTTGAGCACCGTCAGCCGCTCCGCGACCGTGCCCGTCGTGAGCCCCGCCCCGCGCAGGATTGTGTCGAGCGCGGCGCTGATCTCCGCGACCTGCGCCAGGCCCATCCTGTGGACCTCGTCCGGCGTGAAGGTCGTCGTCGTCGCCTGCTCCAGCGCCGCGGCGTAGATCGCGTCGCCATGCGGCACGCGCCACACGCCGTCTCCGGGCTGCGTGGTGGCGCGCAGCTGCTTCATCAGCGCGGTCTGGCGGTCGAGCGCCGGGTAAACCTTCGCCGAGACGATAGCGGCGGCGCGGCCCGTCCAGTCGCCCGCGATCCCCTTCGCCGCCGCGCGCTTCGCAAGCGACTGGACGAGGCTGCTGTCGGCCGCGGCACCACTCCGAAGCTTCGCCATCTGGCTGAGCGTCAGGTCGATCGACCAGCCCGGCGCGACATAGCCGCGCGCCGCCTGCGCGCGCTGCATCTCGCATTCCTGGTCGAGGTTGCGCGCGAAGGCGTCGAGCCTCGAAAGATAGGCTTCGCAGTCGGCGGCGGTGACGATGGTGTGCGTGTCGTTCAGGAAGTCGGGCGTTCCGAAATATTCGCCGCCCTGCTGGAAGATCATATAGGGCCAGATCACCGAATCGATGCCGAACTTGTCGCGCGCCACCAACCGTTGCGCAGCGAGTAGAGCACGATCTCGCGGTTGAGCATCGCCGGGCGCGACAGGCCGGCGACGGGGAACGCCTCAAGCTCGCCCAGCCAGCGCTTCGTCCGCGCCAGATCCTTTTGCGCCTCCGCCTCGGTCACCGGGCTCAGCTGGCTCTTGAGCGCGGCGCGCGGTCCCTTGTCGAGGCCGAGCGAGGTCGCCGCCTCTGGCGAATTGTCGATCCGGTCGTTGAAGATGCGTTCGAACAGCGCATTCAACCTGGCGTCCGACCCGCTGGCCGCGGCCTGCGCGAGCGCGACAGTGGGGCGCAAAGAAGCAATGACGGCGGTGGTGGTTCCGGCGGCGATGAACGAACGACGATCCATGAGCAGGCTCCGTGGGCTACGCAACTCGCCTACCTTAGGCCCCCGCATTGCCTCCAGGCCAGAGCGATTCAGCCGTCCAAGTCGACCAGTTCCACCTCGTGCCCGGCGAGCATGGTGGTCTCGCCGACGCGCCTTCCGATAAGCGCGCGGGCGAGCGGCGAGACGTAGGAGACGCTTCCCGCCGCCGGGTCGGCTTCGTCCTCGCCGACGATGCGGTAGGTTTGCCGTCGTCCGTCATCGCGCTCGATCGTCACCGTGCTGCCGAACACCGCCGTGTCGCCCGCCACCGGCTCGACCAGCTCGGCGCTGGCGCGGCGGGCCGACCAGTAGCGCAGGTCGCGGGTGGCGCGCGCCATCGCGGTGCGGTCGCCGGTGATGCCCTCGCCGGCCTGCGCCGAGTTATAGGCCCCGCGCGCTTCGGCCAGCGCCGCCTCGATCGCGGCCAAGCCCTCCGGCGTCACCAGATTGCGGTGCGGCGAGATCGGCCGGTCGGGCAGGTTCGCCGCCACCGCCTCGCTGTCCGATTCCTTGGTGAAGGCGACGCTCATCCACAGGATATGCGAGGCCTGAGGGCATTCCGCAATCGGGAGAAGAGAACGTTCCGTCTTCCAATCTGAGGAACCGGCCTGCCTCCCGTTTATTCCCTCACCATCCGCCCTTCGGCGGCTCGCCTTGTATTTTCGGCCATTCAAGCCCATATGCCAATCGCTGACGTTGCCTGCGACGGATTGCGGCGCGTTTAGCCCTCTCTCCCTTTCTTGCTGCCTTGGCCTCGGTAACCCGTTTCGGGATCCGGGATCATAACTACTCTTGAAAGGGTCATATCATGGCCAACGGAACCGTTAAATTCTTCAACTCCGCCAAGGGCTATGGCTTCATCACGCCGGAAGGCGCCAGCAAGGACGTGTTCGTTCACGTTTCCGCGCTTGAGCGTGCCGGCTTGCAGAGCCTGGCCGATGGCCAGCGCGTCAGCTTCGACCTCGAGAACGACCGTCAGGGTCGCGCTTCGGCGGTCAACCTGCAGCTCGCCTAAATCCGAGTTGATGCGGCCGGGGGCTTTGGTCCCCGGCCGAACGTTCTGGTCCCGAGAGGAATTCGCCATTTCCCTGGCTGACAGCTACCGGGCCAATGCCGCCGCCGCGGCGCGCGACGCCGCTTCGACCGTCCTGCCGCACGTGAAGGAGCGCTGCCTGCGCTCCGAAGCGGCGTGGCTGGCGATGGCCGAGCGCTTCGAGCAGGCGGAGGTCAAGCAGGCCGAGCGCGTTGCCGAGCAGGCCGCTCGCAAGAGCGCGCAGGATGCGTTGACCTAAGTCGGTCTCCGCCACGCCGGACAACAAAAAGGCCGCCCCTCTTTCGACGGGCGGCCTTTTGTTTGTCAGGCGATCGGGCTGGAGAGCTTCTTGCCCTTCAGGTCGGCCCACACCCGCCGGTAGGTGAGGTAGGCGAAGACGCTGAGGATCGCGATGAAGATCTCGACCGCCACGCCCGTGCGCTTGCGGTTCTCGAGCTTGGGCTCGGCGGTCCAGGTCAGGAACGCCGCGACGTCCTTCGCCATCTGGTCGACGGTCGGCTTGGGCTGACCGTCGGCGTAGGTGACCTGGCCGTCGGCGGTGAGCGGCGGCGGCATCGCGATGTTGAGGTTCGCGAAATAGGGGTTGTAGTGAAGCCCCGTCGGCACCTGCCACTCGACGGGCGCCTTGCGATAGCCGGTGATCAGCGAATGGACGTAGTTCGGGCCGTCCTCGCGCGCCTTGGTGATCAGTGACAGGTCCGGCGGCAGCGCGTTGTTGTTGGCGGCGCGCGCGGCGACGTCGTTTGGATAGGGCGAAGGCAGGTAGTCGGCCGGAATGCCCTTGCGGGTCGACGGCTCGCCAGTCTTGTCGTCGACCGACGGCACGTCGGCGGCCTTGGCGAGCGCCTTGACCTCGGGCAGGCTGAAGCCGATCGCGGTCAGGTCGCGGAAGGCGACATGCTTCAGGCCGTGGCAGGCCGAGCAGACCTCCTTGTACACCTGATAGCCGCGCTGGAGCTGCGCCCGGTCATAGGTGCCGAACACGCCGTCGCTGGTCCAGGCGATCTCGCGCGGCGGCAGGTGCAGCTTGTGCGTCATGTCCTCCGGCGAGGATTCGCGCGGCAGGAACGCGGCGATCAGCGTCGCGGTCGCGAACACCAGGCCGACGACGATGGCGAGGAAACGTACCATGTTGTTTCTGTCCCTTCGTCAGGCCGGTCGAGCGGCGAGCGCCGGCTCGTCGAGGCCGACCGGCCCGTCGTCGCCCTCGCGCAGCACCGATTCCGAGATCGAGTTCGGCAGCGGCAGCGGCCTCTCGAAGCTCGAGACGAGCGGGATCAGCACGAGGAAATGCAGGAAATAATAGGCGGTGGCGAGCTGGCTGATACGGACGTAGGGCTCGGCCGCGGGCTTGCCGCCGCACCAGCCGAGGATGAACACGTCGATCACCAGCAGCCAGAACAGCTGCTTCATCGCCGGCCGGTAGCGCGACGAGCGCACCGGCGACTTGTCGAGCCAGGGCATGAAGAACAGCAGCAGGATCGAGGAGAACATCGCCGCGACGCCCCAGAGCTTCGCGGGCACCCACAGGAAGTTGACGGTGAAGGCGCGCAGGATCCCATAGAACGGCCAGAAATACCATTCGGGGACGATATGCGACGGCGTCGAGAGCGGGTTCGCCGGGATGTAGTTGTCGGCATGGCCGAGCGCGTTCGGCAGGAAGAACACGAAGCCGAAGAAGATCAGCAGGTAGAGGCAGAGCCCGAACCCGTCCTTCGCGGTGAAGTACGGGTGGAAGGGGATCGTGTCCTGCGGCCCCTTAACCTCGACGCCGGTCGGGTTGTTCGAGCCGGGGATGTGAAGCGCCCAGATGTGCAGGATGATCGCGCCGATGATCACGAACGGCAGCAGATAGTGCAGCGAGAAGAAGCGGTTCAAGGCCGCGTTGTCGGGCGCGAAGCCGCCGAGCAGCCAGGTGTGGATCGGCTCGCCGACGATCGGGATCGCCGAGAACAGGTTGGTGATGACGGTCGCGCCCCAGAAGCTCATCTGCCCCCAGACGAGGACGTAGCCCATGAACGCCGTCGCCATCATCAGCAGGAAGATGACGACGCCCAGCAGCCAGACGACCTCGCGCGGCGGCTTGTACGAGCCGTAATAGAGGCCGCGGAAGATGTGCATGTAAACGACGACGAAGAAGAAGCTCGCGCCGTTGGCGTGGATGTAGCGGAGCATCCAGCCGCCGTTGACGTCGCGCATGATGTGCTCGACCGAATCGAAGGCGACGCCGGTGTTCGGCGCATAGTGCATGGCGAGCACGATGCCTGTGATCAGCTGGACGACCAGCGCGAAGCCGGCGAGGACGCCGAAGTTCCAGGCGTAGTTCAGGTTGCGCGGCACCGGATAGCCGGCGCCGACGGCGTTGTAGACGAAGCGCGGCAGCGGCAGGCGAGAATCGATCCACTGCATCGCGGGATGCGTCGGCTCGTAATGCTTGGCCCAGGGGAAGCTCATGGCGGTTATCCGATCTGAACCAGGGTCGGCGACTTGAAGGCGTATTCCGGCACCTCGAGGTTCTTCGGCGCCGGGCCTTTGCGGATGCGCGCCGCGGTGTCGTAGGACGAGCCGTGGCACGGGCAGAAATAGCCGCCGAAGTCGCCCTTCACCTCGCCCTCGCCGGCCCCGAGCGGCACGCAGCCGAGGTGGGTGCAGACGCCAAGAGTGATCAGCCAGTTGGCATGGCCTTCCTTGGTGCGCTCGGCGAGTGTCTGCGGATCGCGAAGCTCGGACAGCGGCACCTTGTTGGCGGCGGCCTGCTCGGCGGGCGTCAGGTTCCGGATGAACACCGGCTTGCCGCGCCAGCTGACCTTGATCGCCTGGCCGGCGCTGACCGGCGTCAGGTCGACCTCGATCGAGGCGAGCGCCAGCACGTCGGCCGAGGGGTTCATCTGGTTGACAAGCGTCCAGCCCGCCGCGGCCGCGCCAACGCCGGCGAAGGCGCCAGTCGCGACGTAGATGAAGTCGCGACGGCGGACGCCGGTTTCAGCGCCATCTGCCTGCTCGACAACCGCCATAGGTTTCGCGTCCCTGAAATGTCCGCGCGCGAAAGGGTTACGGCGCGGGTCGTGTTTGGAGCGCCTGATAGCGTCGGCCTTGGGGCTTAGGCAACGGGCAATTTGGCGCGGCGCGGCGCGCGCGCTAGAGCGCCGCCATGCACGACGATCTGAAAGGGCGCGCCGAAAGCTGGTTCGCCACGCTCCGCGACCGGATTTGCGCCGAATTCGAGGCCATCGAGGACGAGGCCGGAACCGGCGGCCGTTTCCGGCGGGAGGCTTGGGAGCGGCCGGGCGGCGGCGGCGGCACGATGGCGGTGATGAAGGGCGGCGTGTTCGAGAAGGTGGGAGTCAACATCTCGACCGTCCACGGCGCCTTCGAGCCCGAGTTCGCCAGGACGATCCACGGCGCCGCCGAGGACCCGCGCTTCTTCGCCACCGGCATCAGCCTCGTCGCGCACCCGGCGAACCCGCACGTCCCTGCGGTCCACATGAATACCCGGCTGCTTGTCACGACCAAGCAGTGGTTCGGCGGCGCGGCCGACCTCAATCCCGCATTGCCGATCGACGACGACACGCGGGCGTTCAGGGCGGCGCTGGAGGCGATGTGCGACCGCCATTCGCCCGACCATTGGCCGAAATTCTCGAAATGGTGCGACGATTATTTCTGGGTGCCGCACCGTGGCCGCCATCGTGGTGTCGGCGGCATCTTCTACGATCATCTCGACGGCGACCCGGAGGCCGATTTTGCCTTCACCCGCGATGTCGGCGAGACCTTCCTCGCGGCCTATCCGCCGATCGTCCGCAAGCGAATGGCGGCGTCGTTTACCGACGAGGAACGCCACGCCCAGCTGCGCTATCGCGGGCTCTATGCCGAATTCAACCTCGTCCACGACCGAGGGACACTGTTCGGCCTCAAGACCGGCGGCAATATCGACGCGATCCTGATGAGCCTGCCGCCCGTGGTGGAGTGGGCTTGACCTAAGCGAAGGGGACCGAGTCGGCGTCGTAGGCTCGCCTGACCCGATGTCAGTCACCGCGCCGGCGCAAGCCTGACCGGCCCGAGCTCGGCTGAATAGTTCGGGTTCGCGATTGCCTTTTCGATTTCCCGTATCACAGGACTCGCTGCATTCGTCTGAGGCGAACTCATGGAAACGATCGCGTTATAGTCGTTCAAATTACCCTGATACCCGTCCTGCGCTCTAGGGTCGTAGGAACGGCAGCGGTCGAAACTCCGCATCGCGGCTTGCTTGAACTGTAGCGAATACTGCACTTCGGCTGCGAATTGTTCCACCAGCCGCTGCAACTTTTCCGCGTCGCGGACGCAGACACTGCTGTATCTGGCGTTCGGATCTGCGACGACCGCCGCCCCGCTACTCTGCTGATGCGGCATGTGGCCGACCGCCGCTTGCCGCGCCTCCAGCCGGGCAAGCTGCGCGATGGCGGTAGCGGCGAGCGGGCTTGCCGGGAAGCGCGATGCGATCGCCTGAAAAGCGCGCTTCGCCGTGTTGGCCGCACCCTTGGCGAGCAGCTGGTCGCCCATCGTGTAGAGCGTCTGCGCGTCGCCGCTGACCAGTAGCTGCTCGAACTTCGCCTGCGCTTCCGCCGCGAGCTGCTCGGGAGTCTTGAAATCGGGCGTCACAGGCCTCTTGCCGGCGGCGGCCAGTGCGCCCTCGGCGGCCCGCTCGCCTTTGTACCAAACGTCCTGCCGCGACGATCCGTCCTCGTAGGTGACGGTCACCAGACCGTCGGGCTTGTCGTTCTTGAAGGTCGCGTCGGTAAGCACGGTCTGACCGCCCTCCTCGCGCACCTCGAAGCCATCGCCTTCGATCCTGCCATCCTCATACCGGCCCCCGCGCCAGGTTCCGTCCGGGGTGACCTCCTCGCCGTCCCCTTGCAGCTCGCCTTTTTCGAAATGGCCCGACTCGATGCCGTCGGGCGAGACCATCGTGCCGTCGCCGCTGACTTGCCCGGCCGCCGGCGCGGGCGTACCGGGCGCGGACGGGCGCACCTTGCCCTCGAACACCTGGATGAAACCGCCCGTTTTCTCCGGCGGCAGGATCACCGGCTCCCGCCGCGCGGGCTGGGCCTCGCCAGCCGCGGCCGGCGTCAGCGGTACGGGCGTCGAGACATGCTCGCGCTCATAGCGTTCATTGTTCTCGCGGGCGGCTTCCTCGGCGGGGTTGCTGTTGCGCTTCTCCCACGCCTTGCGCTCTTCGCGCATCTTCAGATTCTCGATGGCCTTGTTTGTCTCGCGCCTGTTCTGCATGCGCGCCAGCACGGGATCGACGTCAGGCTTGGACGCCTCCAATATCTGATCGTTGGTGATCTTGTCCGGGTCGGGATCGCGCAAGAAAAGCCGCTTGAGCTTGTTCTGGAATTTGCAGACGTTGTTGACCATGCGCTCGTACACCGTCAGGCGTACGTTGAGCTCGGTCATCGCTTCCGTCTGCGCGCGCTGCTCGGCGCTCGGCGGGTTGCAGTTGGCGTCATAGTCCTGCGCCGAGGCTGCAGGTGCGGCGAAGGCGGTCAACACGATCGCCGTCGCGCCGAGCAACAGGATGCGGCCCGCCCTCATGTGCCATTCCCCTTCGCCGGCGGCGCAGGCATCGTGAACGGCGTGGGCGGCTGTGGCGCCGGACGCAGCGTGTAGCTCGCGGCGAGCGCCCGCGCCCAGGCAACGCGCCTGGACCTCGCCGCGTCTTCGAGCGGCTTGAACCGCGCCGCAGCTTCGGCCTGCGCCCTTGCTGCGGCGGTCGCGTCGGCGGCGATGACCGCGTTGATCTCATCGAGATAGGGGGCGATGGCGGTCTGGATCGCTTGCGAGCAGTCGGGCGTGTCGCCCGCCAATTCCTTCCGGCAGACAAAGGCTTGGTGCCTCACCGGGCCGCGCCGAACCCACTCGGCGTTGACGATGTCGTAACTCTGCATCTCCACCCAGACGTTCAACCCCCCATCCTGGCGATAGGGATCGTGCGAGCAGACCTTGCCGGCGGCGCGGCGCTGCTCGCTATTCGGTGAGATGTCGGGTGCGTCGGTGAATGCCTTGAACGGGCAGGGAAAGGCCCGGACGCCGAAAAAGAAGGAGTCGGCGTTGCTGGCCGTAACCCGCGCAAGCGCGATACCGGCCTCGACACGATCAAAGCCGCGAGGGTCGAAGCTTCGTCCACGGGAGAACACAACGCGACGATAGGTCGGGCTGTCGGTCCAGTCGTCGTAATAGGTTGCCGACCGATCGCGGAAAACGGCGCGGTTTTCGCCGATGCGCCACCCGTAGAACCAGGTGTTGGAATAGGCCCTGCCGTCCGCGCCGATCGAATAACCCGGCCCATGCGCCAAACCAAACCGGCACGCACCCTGCCAGGAAAAGCCAGCGCGCGCATAGGTGGCGCTCGTCGGCACGATTGCGCCGCACCGGCCATCGGCGAACGGCACGATGCGTTGCCAAGGCTGAAGCGGAAGCGCCAGACCGGTAATCCGGTCGCGGGGCGCGGCGCGGGCAGAAGCGGGAGCGACCGCCACCGCGGGCGCGGCGGGGGCAGAAGCGGGAACGGCGGCCACCGGAGCGGTCGGCACCGGTGCCCCAGAAATCAGGCCACTAAACTGCGCCGCGACCCGGCCGAGCGGCCATACCGCGATGCCGATGCTCAAGACGACAATCGAGCCCCGCAGCCGCATAGCACCCTCAATTCGGTGTGGGAGCGTAACAATAACTCGCCCGGCACGCAATCGGCCTTGCCCTTGCACGAGCGGCTTAGGCGACGCGTAGCCGCAGCCAGATCACCACGAGCAGGATCGTCAAATAGACCGAGGCGGCCGCGCCAACCGTGCTGGTCAGCACATAGGCGACGAATTGCGGCAGCCCGCGCGCGCCTAGCATCGCATCGATCGCTCTGGCGGTGCCGCCGGCGACGAGCGCGATAAGGCCTTGGAGGGCGAGCATTCCGATCAGGGTGAGCAGCAGCAGGCCGAGAATCGGCAGGACCTGACCCTTCGTCATCCGCCAGCTTGCGCGGACGGCCTCGACCGGGCCGACGCCTTCCGCCACCGCCGCGACGCTCAAGAGCGACAGGCGGCCCGCCGCCCAGCCAAGCGGCAGCATGACGGCGGCCACGACGACCAGCGACAGTCCGCCGCCCGGCGGCCGTCCCGCCGAAAGCAGGCTCAGCGGCACGGCGATGACGAGGACCAGCGCGAACACCGCGACCGCGGCGGCAAGGGTGAGGCCGATCCCCGCGACGATCACCCGCGGCAGCGCCGACAGCGCGCGGCGGAGCGCCGCGCTGACGGTCGAGCGGCCGCCGTCGGTGGCGATCGCGATCAGCGCCAGCTGGCCGAACAGCTGGATCAGCACGAGGCAGAGGATCGGCGCCCAGAGCTGCCGCGCCTCCGCCAGCGTGATCGCCTTGCCGGCCGCGCCCATCAATTCCGGGAAGGCACGCGCGACGATCAGGCTCGGCAGCAGCAGGAAGGCGGCGGCGACGGTGAGCAGGATCGGCCCCTGCGCGGAGGTGCGCCGCGCCGCCTCTCGCCAGACATCGTTCAGGACGAGGCGCGTCACCGCTGGGTCAGGCGCCGACGGGCACGCCCTTGTCCTCGAGCAGCTCCTGGAGCTCGCCCGCCTCGTACATCTCCATCATGATGTCCGAGCCGCCGACGAATTCGCCCTTGATGTAGAGCTGCGGCACGGTCGGCCAGCTGGAATAGTCCTTGATGCCCTGCCGGATCGCGGGGTCGGCGAGGACGTCGGTCGTCGCATATTCGACTCCGAGGTGGTCGAGGATGGCGATGGCGCGGCTGGAGAAGCCGCACTGCGGGAACAACGGTGTCCCCTTCATGAACAGCACGACATCGTTGCCCTCGACCTGCTCGCGGATTCGCTGGGTGGCGTCGGTCATCACTTACTCCTGTGGCGCGGCGGTCGTGAGTGCCAGCGCGTGCAATTCGCCGCCCATGCGTCCTTGCAGGGCGGCGTAGACCATCTGGTGCTGGCGGACGCGGGGCAGGCCGCGGAACGCCTCGGCGACGACTCGCGCGGCATAATGATCACCATCCCCCGCGAGATCGGTGATCTCGACGGTGGCGCCGGGGACTCCGTCGCGAATCAGCCGCTCGATGTCTTCGGCGGCCATCGCCATCTTAAATTGCTTCCATGAACTGGCGACGCGCCTCGACCAGGCAGTCGTTCATCGCCTGCCGGACCTCCGCCTCGCTCACCGGATCGTTCTGCGCCGACAGGTCGCCGAACACTTTCCGGAACACGTCCTCGTCGCCGGCCTCCTCGAAATCGGCCTGGACCACCGCCTTGGCGTAGGCGTCCGACTCCTCGGGCGTGAGCTTCAGCCGGGCCGCTGCCCACTGGCCGAGCAGCCGGTTGCGGCGCGCCATCAGGCGGAACTGCATCTCGGCGTCGTGCGCGAACTTGTCCTCGAACGCCTTTTCCCGGCCGTCGAACGTCGTCATGCCGTCTCCTCGTGTCTGATGGCCTAGATAGAGTGCGAGCCCCGAGCGTTCAACGTTGTCAGGCCACGACGGGTTCGTTATGGTCGCGAACGTCTCAAATCGCCTCGGACGCGCGGGTTCCTGCGCCCGAGGCGGTCTTGTTTTCGGGAACGCTGGAGGCCCTCATGACCCGACGACGCCAAATCTACGAGGGCAAGGCCAAGATCCTCTACGAGGGGCCCGAGCCCGGCACGATCATCCAGTACTTCAAGGACGACGCCACCGCGTTCAATGCCCAGAAGAAGGGCACGATCAGCGGCAAGGGGGTGCTGAACAACCGCATTTCCGAGCATCTGTTCACGATGCTCGGCAATATCGGAGTGCCGACTCATTTCATCCGCCGGCTGAACATGCGCGAGCAGCTCGTCCGCCAGGTCGAGATCGTGCCGATCGAGGTCGTGGTCAGGAACGTCGTCGCCGGAAGCCTCGCCACCCGCCTTGGCATCGAGGAGGGGACGCCGCTGCCGCGCACCATCCTCGAATATTACCTGAAGGACGACGCGCTCGGCGATCCGATGATCACCGACGAGCATATCGCCGCCTTCGGCTGGGCGAGCCAGGAGGAGATGCACGACATTTCCGACCTCGCGGTCCGAATCAACGACTTCCTGTCCGGCCTGTTCGCCGGGATCGGCATCCGCCTCGTCGACTTCAAGCTGGAGTTCGGGCGGATCTGGGACAACGACTACAGCCGGATCATCCTCGCCGACGAGATCAGCCCCGACGGCTGCCGCCTGTGGGACACCGCGACCAACGAGAAGCTCGACAAGGACCGCTTCCGCCGCGACCTCGGCGGCGAGGTCGAGGCCTATCAGGAAGTGGCGCGCCGCTTGGGCCTGCTGCCCGAGGGCAACGTCTCGACCGTCCTCGACCTCGACAAGCACAGGAAGGCGCGGGGCAAGTGAAGGCGAAGGTCTACGTCACATTGAAGCCCGGTGTGCTCGATCCGCAGGGGCGGGCGATCCACCACGCGCTGGAGGGGCTGGGCTTCGAGGGCGTCGAGGGCGTGCGGCAGGGCAAGCTGATCGAACTGGACGTCGCCGACGGCACCTCGGCCGATTCGATCCACGACATGTGCCGCAAGCTCCTCGCCAACACAGTGATCGAGAATTTCCGGGTGGAAATGGCGTGAAGAGCGCGGTCGTCGTCTTCCCGGGCTCCAATTGCGACCGCGACCTGGCGGTGGCCCTGCGCGAGGTGACCGGCGAGGCGCCGGCGATGGTCTGGCACGGCGATTCGGAAGTGCCCGAGGTCGATCTGATCGCGATTCCGGGCGGCTTCTCCTACGGCGACTATCTGCGCTCCGGCGCGATGGCGGCGAAGTCGGCGGTGATGCGCGACGTTGTCGCCAAGGCCAATCGCGGAGTCGCGGTGCTCGGCGTCTGCAACGGCTTCCAGGTGCTGACCGAGGCTGGGCTGCTGCCCGGCGCGCTGATGCGCAACGCCGGATTGAATTTCGTCTGCCGCGACGTCGACCTGAGGGTCGAGAACGGCCAGACCGCCTTCACCAGCGCCTATGACGCGGGAGAGACGATCCGCATTCCCGTCGCGCACCACGACGGCAATTATTTCGCCGACGAGGACACGCTGGACCGGCTGGAGGGCGAGGGCCGGGTGGTCTTCCGCTACGAGGGCGAGGTCAACGGCAGCCAGCGCGGCATCGCCGGGATCGTCAACAAGGCCGGCAACGTCCTTGGCATGATGCCCCACCCCGAGCGACTGATCGAGGACGCGCAAGGCGGACGCGACGGGCGCAGGCTGTTCGAAGGCCTCATGCAGGCGCTTGACTGAGGAGACGGCAATGCGGCGGATGATATATTTGGGTGCGCTTCTGATGACGACGGGCTGCGTCGCCGACCGCGATAGCCTCGCCGACTATTGCGACCCGTCGAACCACTGCCACGTCCAGCACCTGGGCGACGCCTACGGCTCGCCGCAGCAGCGGCTCGACACACAGACCAGGACGATGGACCCGAACAACCCGCGCTGAGCGTGGCAAGAGCCGGACTTAGAGCGTCGTGCGGAACGGCGTGAAGTCGGTGCGTTCGTCGAAGACGTCGACCCCTTCGGAACGCTTCAAGAAGCCGACGAGCTTGTAGGTCACGGGCGTCAGGATGACCTCCCACGACACTTTCAGCACGAACTGGCTCGCCATCACCATCAGCATCGCCTCGACCGGCCAGTCGGGTGCGCCGTAGAAGGCGAGCGGGTAGAAGATCAGCGAGTCGACGCCTTGGCCGACGATCGTGCTGCCGATGGTGCGGGTCCACAGGTGCTTGCCGCCGGTCCACAGCTTCATGCGGGCCATCACCAGCGAATTGGCGAACTCGCCCGCCCAGAAGGCGCAGATCGAGGCGGCGACGATGCGCGGCACCTGGCCGAAGACGCTCTCGTAGGCGGCCTGGCCGGTCCAGCCGGCGTCGGGCGGCAGGCTCACCACCACCCACGACATGAACACCATGAACAGCATCGCGACCGTCCCCGCCCAGATGCAGCGGCGCGCGCGGGCGTAGCCGTAGACCTCGGTCAGCACGTCGCCGAGCACGTAGGAGACGGGGAAGAACAGGATGCCCGCGCCGAACGGCCAGAGCCCGATCCACGGCAGGTCGACCACCGCGCGCTTGCCCGCGCCGATGACGTTCGACAGCAGCAGGATGGTGACGAAGGCCGCCATCACGAAATCGAAATAGCGCAGCTGGCGGGAATGGAGCGCGCTGGCGTCGACTTTCTCAATCTGATCGACCATGTGCTCATCCCCCGATTTCCGTTTGTGGTGAGCTTGTCGAACCACGTGGCGGGCTCGGACTCGGGAGCAACCACGTCCTTCGACAGGCTCAGGACGAACGGGAACTTTGTTGTGTTAGCAGCTAGGCCGGGGTGACGGAACGGGTGTCGGACGCTAGGAAGCGGCCATGCCGAACATCACGCCCGAGATCGTCGCCGAGCACGGCCTGACGCCCGAGGAATACAGCCGCATCCTCGACAGCCTGGGCCGCGAGCCGAACATCACCGAGCTCGGCATCTTCTCGGCGATGTGGTCCGAGCATTGCTCGTACAAATCCTCCCGCATCCACCTGAAGAAACTGCCGACCACCGGCCCGGTGGTGATCTGCGGGCCGGGCGAGAACGCCGGCGTCGTCGACATCGGCGATGGCCAGGCGGCGATCTTCAAGATGGAGAGCCACAACCACCCGTCCTACATCGAGCCCTATCAGGGCGCCGCGACCGGCGTCGGCGGCATCCTGCGTGATGTGTTCACGATGGGCGCGCGGCCGATCGCCAACATGAACGCTCTGCGTTTCGGCCGGCCCGACCATCCGAAGATGCGCCATCTGATCGCGGGCGTCGTCGCGGGCATCGGCGGCTACGGCAATTGCGTCGGCGTGCCGACGGTCGGCGGGGAGGTAAACTTCCACCCGGCTTATGACGGCAACATCCTCGTCAACGCGATGACCGTCGGCATCGCGGCCCAGGACAAGATCTTCTACTCGGCCGCCAGCGGCATCGGGAACTCGATCGTCTACGTCGGCTCCAAGACCGGGCGCGACGGCATCCACGGTGCGACGATGGCCTCGGCCGACTTCGGCGAGGATTCGGATGCGAAGCGGCCGACCGTGCAGGTCGGCGACCCGTTCACCGAGAAGCTGCTGATCGAGGCCTGCCTGGAGCTGATGGCGTCGGATGCGATCGTCGCGATCCAGGACATGGGGGCGGCCGGCCTCACCTCCTCCTCGGTCGAGATGGCGTCGAAGGGCGGCGTCGGCATCGAGCTGGTGATGGACGACGTGCCGCAGCGCGAGGAGGGCATGACGCCCTATGAGATGATGCTGAGCGAGAGCCAGGAGCGGATGCTCATGGTGCTCAAGCCAGGCCGCGAGGACTTCGCCGAGGCGATCTTCAGGAAGTGGGAGCTCGACTTCGCGGTGATCGGCCATGTCACCGACACCGGCCGCATGGTGCTGAAGTGGAAGGGCGAGACCGTCGCCGACATTCCGCTCGGGCCTTTAGCCGACAACGCGCCGCTCTACGACCGCCCGCACGTGCCGACGCCGAAGCGCGCGCCGCTAACCGACGTGCCGGAAAGCACCGACATCGCCGCCGATCTGCTGACGCTGATCGGCTCGCCCGACATCGCCTCGCGCCGCTGGATCTGGGAGCAATACGACCACATGGTCGGCGCCGACACCGTCCAGCGCCCCGGCGGCGACGCCGCGGTCGTCCGCGTCCACGGCACGCGCAAGGGTCTTGCGATCACCACCGACTGCACCCCGCGTTATTGCTTCGCCGACCCCTATGAGGGCGGCAAGCAGGCGGTGGCGGAGGCATGGCGCAACCTGACCGCGGTCGGCGCGACGCCGCTTGCGATCACCAACTGCCTGAACTTCGCCAACCCGCAGCGGCCCGAGATCATGGGGCAGATCGTCGGCTGCCTCGACGGCATGTCCGAGGCCTGCCGCGCGCTCGACTTCCCGATCGTGAGCGGCAACGTCAGCCTCTACAACGAGAGCAAGGCGACCGGCGGCGGAAGCGCGATCCTGCCGACGCCGGCGATCGGCGGGCTTGGCTTGCTCGCGGATTACGAAGCGAGCGCGACGATCGCGTTCAAGGCCGATGGCGAGGACATCTACGTGATTGGCGCGCGCGCCGGGCATCTCGGCCAGTCGCTATGGCTGCGCGAGGTCCACGGACGGGAGGACGGCCCGCCGCCGCAGGTCGATCTCGCCGCCGAGCGCGCGACGGGGGATCGGGTCCGGGCGCTGATTGCCGAGGGCAAGGTCACGGCGGTCCACGACGTGTCGGATGGCGGGCTGCTTGTCGCGCTGGCCGAAATGGCGCTGGCGGGTAATCGCGGCGCGGCGATCGAGGCGGGATGCGGCACGGCGGCCGAGGCCTTCGGCGAGGATCAGGGCGTTTACGTTCTGACCGCGCCGGCGGGTTCGCTGGAGGGCGAGGCTGGCGTTACGCGCGTTGGCCGCACCGGCGGCACGAGCCTCCTTGGCGTTGCGCTCGCCGACCTTCGCGCCGCCCACGAAGGCTTCTTTCCCGCGCTGATGAATCGCTGACGGTCGCCCCTCCCCTTCAGGGGAGGGGATGGGGGTGGGGCCGTGCCATAGTTTCCGAGCTGGGAGTTCGGCCGAACGCCCCACCCCAACCCCTCCCCTGAAGGGGAGGGGCTTAGTCTGGCGCCTAAATCTCGACCTGGCTCCCAAGCTCCACAACCCGGTTGGTCGGGAGCTTAAAGAATTCCATCGCGGTTTCCGCATTCCTGAGCATCCAGGCGAACAGCTTCTCGCGCCAGATCGCCATGCCCGGGCGGTCGCTGGCGATCAGGGTCTGGCGGGCGAGGAAGAAGCTCGTGTCCATCATCTTGAACTGCGGGCCGCACTTCTCGACCGACTTCAGCACCTGCGGGATGTGGGTTTCCTGCATGAAGCCGTAGCGGACGATCATCCGGAAGAAGCCCGAGCCGAGGTCGGCGATCTCGACCCTGTCCTCGTCGTCGACATAGGGCACCTCGTCGATGACGACGGTCAGGATGATCACCCGGTTATGCAGCACCTTGTTGTGCTTCATGTTGTGGAGGAGGGCGTGCGGCACGCCGTCGGGCGATGTCGTCATGAAAACGGCGGTGCCGGGAACGCGGGTCGCCGAGCCCGCCGCCGACTTGATGAACACATCGACCGGCATCGACGATTCGCGCAGGCGCTCGATCATCAGCTTCCTGCCCTTGGCCCAGGTGGTGAGGAAGGTGAAGGCGATGACGCCGACGGTCAGCGGGAACCAGCCGCCATCGGGAATCTTCGTCAGGTTCGAGGCGAAATAGGCGCCGTCGATGATGGCGAACAGGCCGACCAGCGGCACACCGTAGATCGGCTTCCACTCCCACACCGACAACACGAGCACGCCCATCATGCAGGTCGTGCAGAACATCGTGCCGGTCACCGCGATGCCGTAGGCCGAGGCGAGATTGCCCGAATTGCGGAACATCAGGACGAGCAGGATGACCATCACCAGCAGGAACCAGTTGACCAGCGGGATGTAGATCTGGCCGAGCGCGCTCGCCGACGTGTGCTCGATCCTGAGGCGCGGCAGGAAGCCGAGCTGCACCGCCTGCTGGGTGACCGAGAAGGCGCCCGAGATCACCGCCTGGCTGGCGATGATCGTCGCGGCGGTGGCGAGTAGCACGAGCGGCAGCCGCAGGAATTCGGGCGCCATCAGGAAGAACGGGTTCTGGGCCGCGGCGTCGCCGCCATCGAGCAGCAGACCGCCCTGCCCGAGATAGTTGAGCATCAGCGACGGCAGCACCAGCAGCGCCCAGCCGACCTGGATCGGCTTGCGCCCGAAATGCCCCATGTCGGCATAGAGCGCCTCCGCCCCGGTGACGGCGAGCACCACCGAGCCCAGCGCCAGGAAGGCCAGCCGGGGATCGTGCTGGAAGAACGCGAAGGCGTAATAGGGATTGAGCGCCCGGAAGATGCCGGGATGCTGGATGAGGTTGGAAATGCCGAGCGCGCCGATGGTGATGAAATAGATCATCATGATCGGCCCGAAGAAGAAGCCGACCTTGGCGGTGCCGTGCGCCTGGATCAGGAACAGGCCGATGATGATCACCACCGCGATGGGCAGGACGAGCGGCTGTAGCCCGCCTTGGACGACGGTCAGACCCTCGACCGCCGACAGCACCGAAATCGCCGGCGTGATCATCGAGTCGCCGTAGAACAGCGCGGTCGCGAACACGCCGAGGATGACGAGCAGCGCGGTGGTTCGGGGCTTGCCCTGCGTCTTGCGCGACAGCAGCGCCAGCAGCGCCAGGCTGCCGCCCTCGCCCCGGTTGTCGGCGCGCATGATCAGCGTGATGTATTTCAGCGTGACGGTGATCATCATCGTCCAGAAGATCAGGCTCAGCACGCCGAAGATGTGAAGCGGATCGACGGTCAGCGGATGATGCCCGATGAACGATTCCTTGAGCGCGTAGAGCGGCGAGGTGCCAATGTCGCCAAAGACGATGCCGACGGCGCCGACGACCAGCTTGTGCATGCTCTCCTTGCCGTGGCCGTGCCCCGATTCGGAGGCGCGGGCATTCGGCTCGGCGGCCGCCGGCGCGGTGGTCATGAGCGGAGTTGCTTCATCGCAAGCGCAGGGCGAAACGTCATGACGCCTCAAAGGTGCCGTGCAGGACCAGATCCCGACGGGCCGCGCGCGGTAGCATGGGCGTTCCGGCCTCGCAATGGGCGGGACAGGTCCGCGAAAGTTTGTTATCGGCGCGCGCAACTTTCTTGCTGGGGAGAATAAGATGCGCGTCGGCGTCCCGAAGGAGATCAAGATCCACGAATATCGCGTCGGCCTGACGCCGCCATCGGTCGCCGAGCTCACCGCGCACGGGCACGAGGTGATCGTCGAGACCAACGCCGGCATGGGCATCGACTTCACCGACCGCGACTATACCGACGCCGGCGCGAAGATCGTCGCGACCCCGCGGGAGGTGTTCGACACCGCCGAGATGATCGTCAAGGTGAAGGAGCCGCAGCTCCACGAGTGCGCGATGCTGCGCGCCGACCAGACCTTGTTCACCTACCTCCACCTCGCCGCCGACAAGCCGCAGGCCGAGGCGCTGATGAAGTCGGGCGCGACCTGCATCGCCTATGAAACGGTGACCGACAATCGCGGCGGGCTGCCGCTGCTTCGCCCGATGTCCGAGGTCGCGGGGCGGATGAGCGTCCAGGTCGGCGCGCATTATCTCGAGAAGGAACAGGGCGGCCGCGGCATCCTGCTGGGCGGTGTGCCGGGCGTCGCGCCGGGGCGGGTCGCCATCCTCGGCGGCGGCGTGTCGGGCGTCAACGCGGCGCAGATGGCGGTCGGCATGCGCGCCGACGTGACGATCTACGACGTCTCGACCGCGCGGCTCGCCGAGCTCGATGCGCTGTTCGAGGGACGGGTGAAGACGGCGTTCTCGTCGAAGGCGGCGATCGCCGCGGCGGTGGCGCGCGCGCATGTGGTGATCGGAGCGGTGCTGATCCCGGGCGCTGCGGCGCCGAAGCTCGTGACGCGCGAGATGCTCAAGCTGATGAAGCGCGGATCGGTGCTCGTCGACATCGCGATCGACCAGGGCGGCTGCTTCGAGACCAGCCGCGCGACGACTCACCAGGACCCGGTCTACGAGGTCGACGGCGTCATCCACTATTGCGTCGCCAACATGCCTGGCGCCGTCGCCCGGACCAGCACCTTCGCCCTCAACAACGCGACGCTGCCCTTCGTGCTGCGCCTCGCCGACAAGGGCGCGGCCGGCGCGATGGCGGCCGACCCGCACCTCGCGGCCGGGCTTAACGTCGCCGGCGGGTTCATCACCTACAAGGCGGTGGCGGACGATCTGGGACTGCCGTTCCGGGCGGCTTAGCTGCAAGACTTTCCAGCCCGCGCGCAAGCCAATAGCCGGAAGTTGCGAAGCTCGGGGCGACGTGACCCCAGCCGCTCGCCCTTGGCATAGGCCAGGCGCGCGGCGGGCGTGAGCGCGCCGTCCGCGTGGAGGACGAGCGCGTTGCCGAGGCCGATCCACAGGTCGGGGCTGTCGGGGTTGCGCGCGAGGCCGCTTTCGATCGCCTCGACCGCCGCAGTGGCGTTGCCGCCGGTTTCCAGCGCTTCGGCGAGCGTAAGCCAGGCGCCGATGTCGCCCGCGCCGGTCAACCACTCGCGGCGCGCTTCGGCGAAGGCTTCGACCGCCAGCGTGTCGGCCGGCACTCGCGCGGCGGGGCGGTCGGGCAGCAGGGGGTGGCCGGTCAGCAAATAGCCGAGCGCGGCGATGGCGAGCGTCGCGGCGATCGCGCGGCGCGCCTCGGGCTGGCGGCGCAGCAGCGCCCACAGCACCTGCGCGGCGAGCACCAGCAGGAGGACGAGCAGGATGGCGAGCGCGGTCAGGGCGCGCGCGCCTTGTCGATGGTGGCGAGCAGCGCGGGGATCGCCTCCGGGCGTAGGTCGCCGGCATGGTGCGCGACGACTTTGCCCTGGCCGTCGACGACGAAGGTTTCGGGAAGGCCGCTCGTCTGGAGCAGGTGGGCAAGGCGGCTGTCCGAGTCGACGCCAACCCGCGCATAGGGGTCCCCGAATTGCTTCAGGAAAGCTTGCGTGTCGGCGGGCCTGTCGGCGACCGCGATGCCGTGAACGACGATGCCACGGTCGTGCAGCGTCTTCAGCTGCGGCGCCTCGACCCGGCAAGGCAGGCACCACGACGCGAACAGGTTGACGACCGTGACGACGCCGTGGCGCAGGTCGGCGTCGGACAGGCCGGGGTGGAGAGTGTCGAGGCTGGGGAGGTCGAACGGCGGCATGGCGCGGCCGACGAGCGGGTCGGGCGGGTTCGACGGCCGGAAGGTCGCGAGCAGCACGAAAGCGGCCAGCGCCAGCAGCGGGACGATGAGCGCGAGGCGGCGGATCACAGCAGCGGCCGCCAGCGCAGGCGGACCTCGCGCCCGTCCCCGATGGCGCGGCCGAGCGTCGCCTCGATGCGTCCGCCGCCGAGGCGAGCGGCGTCGAGCGCCGGGGTTTCGGTCGTGGCGTAGGTCAGGGTACGCGCCTGCGGGCGGAGGGTTATCGGCGCGCCGCCGTCGTCGACCGCCAGCCGCGCCTCGATCGCGGTGAAGCCGGGGCCGGCGGTGGGGACGGTATCGACAAGGCGGGCCTTGAAGCCCTGGAGACGCATCGATTCGCCAGGGCGGAGGACGGCCGAGGTTTCGACCGTGAGCGCGCGAGGGAGCAGCGCGAGCGCGAGGCCGGCGATCAGGACACCCCCGCCTGCCAGCCACCACCGCCGTGACGGCCGCGCCAGCGCGATCAGGACGACGACAGCCGCTAGGGCGGCGAGCACGAGCGGCTCGGCGGGCGAATTGGGCAAGCTCAGCGCCCGGCCTTCGGGAGGCGCGATCGGCTGCCTGGCGAAGGGCCGGAGGACGAGCAGCGCGAGAAGCGGTAGCGCGAGGGCGATCGCGGCGGGAACGGCTCTTTCGTGTTGCCGCACCGCAAGGACCAGCGCCCCTAGGCCGAGGATTGTCGTGGCGACGAGCAGCCAGCCGGGGAAGCTGCCCGCGAGGGCCGCCAGTCGGACCATGGGCGGCTGAAGGCGATGGACGCGGTCGTCGACGAGGATCAGCGAGAAGTCGGCGGCCTCGAAGCACCAGATCAGCGCGACGAGAGCACAGAGCGTGAGCAGCGCCGCGAGCGCCAGCGACGGCAGCGCGACATCGGGGCCGGCGGCGGTGCGGGGGCCGACCGCCGCCAACAGGGCGAAGCCCGCCGCCAGCCACAGGGCGGCGTTGCCGGCTTCGGCGATCACTCGACCTTGCCCGCCACCTTGTGCGCATCGCCTGCGACCTCGGGCGGCTTGTAGGTCTCGTCGTGCTTGGCGAGGATATTGTCGGCGATGAAGGTGCCGCCCGCGTCGAAGCGGCCATCGGCGATCATGCCCGAGCCTTCGCGGAACAGGTCGGGCGCGATGCCGGCGAAGCGCACCGGCACCGTGCTGGCGCCATCGGTGACCCGGAAGGCCAGCGTCAGGCCGTCGGCGGCCTTCGACAGCGAGCCGCGCTCGACCATGCCGCCGAGCCGCGCGGCCTCTCCGGGCGTGATGTGCTTCGCCGCGACATCGCTCGGCGAATAGAAATAGGTCGCGGTGTCGCCGAGCGCCGAGACTGCGAGACCGCCCGCGCCGCCGACCGCGACGAGCGCCAGGACGAGCAGCGTCAGGCGCTGGTGCTTGGGCTTCACCGGCGGCGCTCGGCGCGCAAGCGTTCGGCTTCGGCCTCGGCGCGGCGCATCGACAGGAACGATGTCGCAAGCATCAGCGCGACCGCGCCGAGGCCGAAGACATAGGCCGCGACGACGAAATACATCTGGCTCACGCGTGGGCGCTCGCGAGGCGGGCGCTACGGGCGGCGATGACCTGGCCGGCGAGCAGCGTGCGCATCCGCATCAGCACGATCCCGGCGAACAGCAAGGTGAAGCCGGCGACCGACAGCAGCAGCGGCCGGAGCATCGCCGGGTCGACGCTGGACGAAGTCAGGCCGATGCTCGATCCCTGGTGGAGCGTGTTCCACCACACCACCGAGTAGTGGATGACGGGCAGGTTGATGAGCCCGACGAGCGACAGGATCGCCGCCGCGCGCGCGCCGCGCTCGCGGTCGTCGAAGGCCTGGCCGAGTGCGATGACGCCGAGGTAAAGCAGGAACAGCAGCAGCATCGAGGTCAGCCGCGCATCCCATACCCACCACGTTCCCCAGGTCGGTCGGCCCCAGATCGAGCCGGTGACGAGGCAAACCGCCGCGAACAGCGCGCCGACCGGCGCCGCCGCGCGCGCCGCGACATCGGCGAGCGGATGGCGCCAGACCAGCGACACCGCCCCCGCGCCCGCGACCAGCGCGTAGCCGCTCATGCCAAGCCAGGCGCTCGGTACGTGGAGGTACATGATGCGCACGGTCTCGCCCTGCAGATAGTCGGGCGGGCTGTCGAACAGGCCGATCAGCAGCCCGAGCCCGGCGAGCGCCAGGCCGATGCCGGTGACAACCGGGGTGGCGATGCGCGCGACCTTGAGGAAGCGCGCCGGATTGGCGAAGCGGTGCACGAAACGGGCCTTAGCCGATCCGCGATGGATTTTGCAGCCTTCCGTTCAAGCTTGGCAAACAAGAGAATCTCACGAGAGCAGCAGCGCCGCTTGCCCGTCATCAGCGAGGAGCTTGACCGCCTTCCTGTCAAAGGAAACAAAGGTCTCGCCGCCGAGCCAGTTGCCTTCGAACGCGATGACTCCATCGGCAAAGTCGCCGCCAGCTTCGAGCACACGCAGGCCGGCGTGGACGGCGGGGCGGTTGACCGCGATGTTGTGCGTGTCGAGCAAGCGCCGGATCGAAGCGGCGATCTCGTCGCGAGGCGCCTTGTAGCGCCGCTCCAGAACCCAGGCGAACTCGCAGAGCGCATGAACGCCGACCGCCACGATCTCGGCGGCTTTCAGCGCGTCGAGCGCGGCTTTCTGCTGGGCGTCGTCGTCGGGCAGAACCGCGCGCAACAGCACGTTCGTGTCGGCGACGATCCTCATTCCTCGCCCATGCCGGCAGCCGTGCCGGCCTCGGCGATGGCGTCGTCGATGTCCTCGATGGAGAGCCGCGTCCCGTCGGTCTTACCCGCGAAGAAGCTCTTCAGACTCTCCCACGACCCCCTCGCCCGATCGGCCTTCAGTTCCGCCCGACCATCGGGCAACAGGTCGACCCTGATCTTGCCACCGGGCTGGATGCCGAGATGTTTCAGCACCTCCTTGCGGAACGTGACCTGACCTCGGCCCGTGACGGTTAATGTCGTCATGTGGCGACCTCCGAAAAACCACTAAGTAATGCAATATTCCATTACTTCAAGCTACGACCTGGTAGGCCCGTCTATTCGAGGCCCGCGCGAAGCGCCGCGCCTGCGGCGAATGGCGCCACGGCGACGAGGAGCAGGCTCGATGCGGCGAGGAGCTTGAGCGCGCCGCCGGCGTCGGGGGTCAGCAGCCCGCTTCCGAAGATCAGCACCGGCACCGCGAGCGGCAGAACCATCAGCCCGGCGAGCGCCCCCGCACCGCGAAGGCCCGTGGTCAGCGCCGCCGCGACGATTCCAAGCGCGGCGAGCGCCGGAGTGCCGAACAGCAATCCGACCAGCAGGCGCGGCAGGGCCTCGGCAGGAAGCCCAAGCAACAGCGCGCCGAGCGGCGCCGCGATCAGCAACGGCGGGCCAAAGCTCAGCCAGTGCCCGGCAAGCCGCGCCGCCGCCAGCGTTTCGGGCGCGACGCCGCGCGAGACGAGCTGGTCGAGTGTACCGTCGGCCCGGTCGCCCTCGAACAGGGTGTCGATCGGTAGCAGCGCGGCGAGCAGCGCCGACACCCACATCACGCCGCCCGCCACCCGCGCCAGCAGCCGCGCGTCGGGGCCGATGCCGAAGGGAAACAGGATGGCGACGATCAGGAAGAACACCACCGGCAGCAGCCGCGCCGCGGGCCTTTCCCAGCCGAGTGACAGGTCGCGCGCGACGAGCGTTCCCAGCACCTAGCTCGCTCCGGTCTCGGGGAAGCGCACCACGCTCGAATCGTCATGGAGAATGACGCGGTTCCGGCCGCCGTCCTTCGCCCGGTAGAGCGCCGAATCGGCGCGGCGCAGCGAATCCTCGTGCGTCCGCGCGATGCCGACGAGCGCGATGCCGATGCTGACCGTGGTCCGCAGCCATTCGCCGTCGAACGGCACGGCACCGGCCTCGATCGCCGCCCGGATTCGCTCGGCGGTGGCAATGGCGGCGTCCTGGTCGACGCGCGGCAGCAGGATGGCGAACTCCTCGCCGCCGATCCGCCCGACCAGATCGCCGTCGCGGACCGACGCATTGATCCAGCCCGCCACCGCGACGAGCACCGCGTCGCCCGCGGCATGGCCATGCGAATCGTTGATCGACTTGAACTGGTCGAGGTCGAGGATGAGCATCGCGCGTCCGCCGCCGCGCCGCACCGCCTCGTCGGCGACGACCGCGAAATGGCGCCGGTTGAGCAGGCCGGTCAGCGGATCGATCGTCGCGAGGCTGCGAAGCGAATCGCTTTCCTGGCGCAGCGTCTCGAGCGCGCGGCCATGCTCCTCCAGCCGCTCGCGCAGCCGCCCGCGCCCGATCTCGCGTTGCAGCGCCGCCGACACCAGCTCGCCCATCGTCCGCAGGATGCGCTGGTCGAGGCCGTCGAAGCTGTTGGCTGCCGCCGACACCATCTTGAGCACGCCGACGGGTCCGCCGTCGCAGATCAGCGGAGTCGCGACCATCGAGCGGACCCCGAGGACACGGCTGGCGTCGCGATTGACGCGCGGATCGGCTTCGGTGTCGGTGGAAATCTGAATCTCGGCGCTTTCGATCACCAGGTCGGAGAGCGTGCCCGGCCGCGGCATCCTGAAATCCCTGTGCTGTGCGACTATTCCGGACGCGGCGAGGAAGGCGATCTCCTCGCCCTCGAGCATTTCGACCACCGCGCCGTCGGCCTGCGTCATCGCGCGCAGATGGTCGCAGCCCAGAAGCTCGTCGCAGACCATCTGGGCAAGCGTCGGAAGGTCGGTGTCGGCCTGGGCGATGCGCACGCGGACTTCATCGAGCCGCCGCAGGCGCTCGAAATCGCTGCGCTGCTGGCGGGCGCGGTTGAGGCGGCGGGCGGCGGCGCCGAGCTGCGCCGCGAGCGAATGCTGCGATCCCGGCCATGCGACGAAATCGGCGGCGCCGGCGTCGAGCGCTTCGGCTTCCAATGCCTCGTCGCCGATCGCGACGACTTCGGCGCCGCTGTCGATCGCACTGGCGAGGGCGGGTTCGATCGGCGACGCGACCGCCACCAGCCGGGCGTCCTGGGCCTCGGCGGCGGACAGCGGCACGACTCGAAGTCTTACGGAGTCAACGGTCCGCAACGACGCGGCCAAGTCGGCGCCAAGCGAATCGAAATCGACGCCGAATACGACGGTCAAAGCAAAGAAACTCCTCGTGCGGCCCCTAATCCCCCACCGCGAGGTCGCCGAGACGTATAGTCGAACTATCTGGAATTCCAAGCGGATGATGCGTTGCCGCAACGATCAGCCCGCCCGCCGCGCAATGCGCCGTGCAAGCCTCGGCGAGCCGCGCGGCGTTTGGTGCGTCGAGTCCGTTGGATGGCTCGTCGAGCAGCCATAGCGGCGCGCCCGACTGCCAGACCCGCGCCAGGGCGAGCCGGCGGCGCTGGCCGCTCGACAGCAGCCGGATGGGAATGCCGGCGAGCGCGGCGAGATCGAAGTGCTCCAGCGCGGCATCGGTCGCGGCGGCATCGGCGCCGTCGAGCCGCGCCCAGAAGCGAAGCTCGGCGCGCGGGCTTTGGTCGAGCTTTAGCGCATCGAGATGGCCGAGGAAGGCGACTCGGTGCGGATTGTCGACCCGCCCGGCCGCGGGGCGCAGCAGGCCGGCGAGGATGCGCAGCAGGCTCGACTTGCCCGACCCGTTGGCGCCCTCGACGAGAAGCGCGGCGCCGGGCGTGACGGTGAAGGACAGGTCCTCGAACACCGTGCGCCCACCGCGCCGGCAGGCGAGGTTCTCTACATGCAGTGTCGAAATCCCCTCCCCAGGGGGGAGGGGATTGATTTGGTTGGTGGAGGTGTGAACGCCTTGAATCACGACGCCAGCTGGTCCTCGCTCAGCGCGCGGAGGGTTGCCGCCCCCCGTGTCGCGGGGCCGAGGAGGGCCGTCGCCTGCGGCAGGATCTGCTCGGCGAAGAAGCGCGCGGTGCCGATCTTGGCGTCGAGGAAGGCGGCGTCGTTGCCGCCGTCGCGCAGGCGGGCCGACGCGGCGACCGCCTGCTTCGCCAGCAGCCAGCCGCCGGTGACGATGCCGAACATGCGGAGGTAGGGCGAGGCGCCGGCGCCGGCGTCGTCGGGGTCGGCGGCGGTCATCCAGCGGGTGGCGTTCTCCAGCGCGGCGAGGCCGTCGTCGAGATAGGGGGCGAGGCCCGCGAGGCCGCCCGACAGCGAACCGATGTCGGCGCGCATGTCGGCGAACAGGTCCTTCCAGCCGCCCTGCGCCAGCTTGCGGCCGACGAGGTCCATCGCCTGGATGCCGTTGGTGCCTTCGTAGATCGGCGCGATGCGGGCGTCGCGTAGATGCTGGGCGGCGCCCGTCTCCTCGACATAGCCCATGCCGCCGAACACCTGGACGCCGAGGCTCGCGACCTCGACCCCGATGTCGGTCGCCCACGACTTGGTGACGGGAGTGAGGAGGTCCGCGAGGCGTTGCGCCTCGGCGTTGCCGGCATGCGCGCGGTCGACGGCGGCGGCGTTGAGATAGGCGAGGGCGCGGGCGCCTTGCGTCAGCGCGCGCATCGTCATCAGGGTGCGGCGGACGTCGGCGAACTCGACGATGCGCTTTCCCTGCACGCGGTCGCGGGCGTAGGCGAGCGCGTCCTGATAGGCGCGCTCGGCGATCGCCACGCCCTGCAGGCCGACGTTGACCCGGGCGTGGTTCATCATCGTGAACATCGCCTTCATCCCCGCGCCCTCGGCGCCGACCAGCCAGCCGATGCAATTGCCGCCGTCGCCGAAGCTCATCGTGCAGGTCGGCGAGGCGTGGATGCCAAGCTTGTGCTCGATGCTGACGCAGCGGAGGTCGTTGTGGCTGCCGTCGGGCAGGATCTTGGGGACGAGGAACAGCGAGATGCCGCGCGTGCCGGCGGGCGCATCGGGCAGGCGGGCGAGGACGAGGTGGACGATGTTGTCCGCAACGTCATGCTCCCCCCAGGTGATGAAGATCTTGGAGCCGGCGATGCGGTAGCTGCCGTCGCCCACGGCCTCTGCCTTGGCGCGGAGCGCGCCGACGTCAGACCCGGCCTGCGGCTCGGTCAGGTTCATCGTGCCGGTCCATTCGCCGGTGATGAGCTTGGTCAGATAGTCGCGCTGCTGCTCCGGCGAGCCGTGCGCCTGCAGCGCCTCGATCGCGCCCTGCGTCAGCATCATGCACAGGCTGAACGCCATGTTGGCGGAGGTCAACTGCTCCTGCACCGCGCTCGCGAGGACGAAGGGCAGACCCTGCCCGCCGTGTGCCTCGGCAGCGCCGAGCGTGCCCCAGCCGCCCTCGACATATTGGGCGTAGGCGTCCTTGAAGCCAGCGGGGAGCGTGACCACGCCGTCGTTCCACTTGGCGCCCGCCTTGTCGCCGGGATGGTTGAGCGGCGCGAAGACGGTGTCGGCGAGCTTGGCGCTTTCGGTGAGGATCGCTTCGGCGGTGTCGGCGTCGACTCCGAGCGCGGCGAGATCCGCGATCGTTTCGAGGACGAAGCGCTGCTCGGCGACGGGGGCTGTGTAAGTCATGTCGCCTGCGGGTATAGCCGAGCGCGATGGAGCGACAAACGACCGAGGTTGCTAGGGCCGACGCCGAGGGCGTCGCGCGCGCCGTAGCGCTGCTGCGCGAAGGCGCGGTCGTCGCGCTGCCGACGGAGACCGTCTACGGGCTGGCGGGCGACGCGACGAACGGCGCGGCGGTGGCGGCGATCTATGCGGCGAAGGGCCGGCCGAGCTTCAATCCGCTGATCGTCCATGTCGCGGGCCTCGGCATGGCGCGCGGGCTGGTCGAGGTGAGCGACACCGCGCTCGACCTGATGGCGCGCTTCTGGCCGGGGCCGCTGACGCTGGTGCTGCCGGTGAGGGAGGACGCGGCGGTGGCGTCCTTGGTGACGGCGGGCTTGCGGACGCTGGCGGTGCGCTGCCCCGATCATCCCGTGACGCAGGCGGTGATCGAGGGGCTCGGTCGTCCGATCGCGGCGCCATCGGCCAATGCCTCGGGCAGCCTCAGCCCGACGCTGGCCGCGCATGTGCTCGCCTCGCTCGGCGGGAGGATTCCGCTGATCCTCGATGGCGGCGCGCCCAGGGCGGGGATCGAATCGACGATCGTCGGAGTCGACGGCGAACAGGTGCGGCTGCTGCGGCCGGGGGCGGTTCCGGCGGAATCATTGGGGGATTTGCAGGCGGCGGGCGGCGGCATCGAGGCGCCGGGGCAGATGGCGAGCCACTATGCGCCACGCCAGCCGCTGCGGCTCAAGGCAGACGAGGCAGACGGTCGGGAGTATCTTCTGGGCTTCGGCGCGGTGGCGGGCGATCTGTCGCTCTCGCGCGCCGGCGATCTCGCCGAGGCGGCGGCGAACCTGTTCGCGATGCTGCATATCGCCGAAGCCAGCGGCCGCGCCGGGATCGCCGTGGCGCCGATCCCGGAAGCCGGCCTCGGCGTCGCGATCAACGACCGGCTGCGGCGCGCCGCGGCGCCGAGGGGAGAGGAAGCATGATCCGGATTATCGGCAACTACGTCTCGCCCTATGTGCGGAAGGTGCTGGTGGCGCTCGAAATGAAGGGCGTCGCCTATGAGATCGACCCGATCACGCCGTTTCTCGGCAACGAGGCGTTCGAGGCGATCAGCCCGCTCCGCCGCATCCCGGTGCTGATCGACAAAGGCCTGACGCTCTGCGACTCGACGGTGATCTGCGAATATCTGGAGGAGGCCTATCCCGCGCCCGCGCTGCTCCCGGCGTCGCCCGCCGACCGCGCGCGGGCGCGCTGGCTGGAGGAGTTCGCCGATACCCGTCTGGGCGACCTGCTGATCTGGCGGCTGTTCTTCCAGAAGGCGGTTGGCCCGCGCGTCCTCGGGCGCGAGACCGACGAGGCGGTGGTAAGCCGGACGACCGAGACGGACCTGCCGGCCGCGATGGACTATCTGGAACGCCAGGCGCCCGCCAAGGGCTTTCTGTTCGGCGAGAGCGCGAGCATCGCCGACATCGCGGTCGCCTGCCCGTTCAAGAACGGCGCGATGGTGCGCTGGCGGCCCGATGCCGAGCGCTGGCCGAACGCCACCGCCTGGGTCGCACGGACGCTGGCGCTGCCTGCCTTCAAGACGCTGGAGCCGCTGGAGACGCTGATGCTCAGGACCCCGCCCGCCGAGCAGCGCGCTGTCTTGGCGGCGGTCGGCGTCAACGTCGCCGCCGAAAGCTTCGCGGGCGTCGAAGTCCGTCCCGGGGTAATGCCGATCTAATTGTTGCGACTAATTCTCATTAGCGTTAGCGTGGGCTCCTCACCAACGGAGCGCAGCCGATGCATCATTTCGTGCCCCCTGAAACGGCCGGCCGCTTGCCAAGCTGGGCCGAGCTTCCGCCCGACGAGGCGTTGCTGATCTGGTCGATGCGCCACCTCCTCGTCTGCTGGCCGACTTGCGGCAGCGTCGAGGCGGCGCTCCACCGCCGATGGGGCGACGAGGCCACCGCCATCCAGCATCTTCTGCGCTGCTGGCTGACCGGCCTCAGCCTCCACGCCAACCGCCAGTTCAGCGTCGGCGACCCGACCTGCGGCGTGCTCCTCGCGGACGAACGCGCCATGCTCGACCTGCTGCGAAGTCCTTCGGCGCCGGGTCTGTCCCGCCTGTGCGAAAACAGCCGCGCCGCGCGCCTGCTCCCGCTGGTTGCCGACCTCGCGCGGCTGACCGGGGTTTCGGACGAGAGCGAATGGATGGGGCAGGCCGACGGTCGAGATGCCTCTGGACGGGCTGACGGCGCTCGCTATGGCGCCTGATCGCTGAAGGTGTCGTAGCGCACGGTCAGTTCCTCGCCCTCGGCGATGTCGCGCGCCGCGATCAGCGCGACATCGGCGGTCGCGAGGACATTGGCCTCCTCGCCGGCCCGCGGCTCGTTGAGGTGCCAGCCCGTGGTCAGCAGGTTGAAGTTGGCGGGGCAGCCGATCCGGTCGCCGCGCGCGATGCCGAAGTCGTGGTAGAGTCGGCGCTGCGCGGGCGTCGCGTCGTCGAGCGCAGAGCGGTCGACCCATACGATCTCGGCGCGGTCGTTGGCGAAGATGTCGGTGCCGGCCGGTATGGCGCGGATCGCGAAGACGCCGACGCCGTGGATGCCCGACACGCCGACGCGGGCGTAAACGCCGTCATGGGGAAGGTGCATGCCGCTTTCTCCTGGAGCAATCCGACTGACTTGAATCCGAGCGCTTTGTCCCCCTCTCGCTCGCCGCGCTTCCCCTCCCCGCTCCCCCTTGCTAAACGCCGCGCATCTTCGCAACCGCAGCACGCTCAAGGAACCCGCCCATGACCGCCGTCGGCCACGACACGCTGAAAGTTCGCCGCACGCTCGAGGCCGGGGGCAAGACCTACGCCTATTACAGCCTGCCCGAGGCGGCGGCGCAGATCGGCGACATCTCCCGCCTGCCCTATTCGATGAAGGTGCTGCTGGAGAATTTGCTGCGGTTCGAGGACGATGCGACGGTCACGGTCAATGATATCAAGGCGTTCGTCGCCTGGCTCGCCGAGCGCAGTTCGGAGCGCGAGATCCAGTACCGCCCGGCGCGCGTGCTGATGCAGGATTTCACCGGCGTGCCCTGCGTCGTCGACATGGCGGCGATGCGCGACGCGATCGAGACGCTCGGCGGCGATCCGGAGAAGATCAACCCCCTCGTCCAGTGCGACCTCGTCATCGACCACAGCGTGATGGTCGACGAGTTCGGCACGCCGCAGTCATTCGCCGACAACATGGACCTCGAATACGCCCGCAACATCGAGCGCTACGAGTTCCTGCGCTGGGGCTCGACCGCGCTCAAGAATTTCCGCGTCGTGCCGCCGGGCACCGGCATCTGCCACCAGGTGAACCTCGAATATCTGGCGCAAACCGTCTGGACGACCGAGGACGACGCCAATGGCGAGATGCTCGCCTATCCCGACACGCTGGTCGGCACCGACAGCCACACCACGATGGTCAACGGTCTCGGCGTGCTCGGCTGGGGCGTCGGCGGCATCGAGGCGGAGGCGGCGATGCTCGGCCAGCCGGTCAGCATGCTCATCCCCGAGGTCGTCGGCTTCAAGCTGACCGGCCACCTGGGCCAGGGCATTACCGCCACCGACCTGGTGCTGACCGTCACCCAGATGCTGCGGCAGAAGGGTGTCGTCGGGCGCTTCGTCGAGTTCTACGGATCGGGCCTCGACGCGCTGACGCTCGCCGACCGCGCGACGATCGCCAACATGGCGCCGGAGTACGGCGCGACCTGCGGCTTCTTCCCCGTCGACCAGGCGACGCTCAACTATCTGCGTTTCACCGGCCGCGACGAGAAGCGCATCGAGCTGGTCGAGGCCTATGCCAAGGCGCAGGGCATGTGGCGCGATTCGAACGCCGAGGACCCGGTGTTCACCGAGACGCTGTCGCTCGACCTCTCAACCGTCCAGCCCTCGCTCGCCGGACCGCGCCGCCCGCAGGACCGCGTCCTGCTCGGCAACGTCGACGACAGCTTCGAGAGCGACCTCGCGACAATCTACAAGAAGTCCGGCGACAGCGACAAGCGTGTCGGCGTCGAGGGGCGCGACCACGACATCGGCAACGGCGACGTGGTGATCGCGGCGATCACCAGCTGCACCAACACCTCGAACCCGAGCGTCCTCGTCGCCGCCGGCCTCGTCGCGCGCAAGGCGCGGGCGCTCGGCCTGACCTCGAAGCCCTGGGTCAAGACCAGCCTGGCGCCGGGCTCGAAGGTCGTCACCGACTATCTCAACAAGGCGAAGCTCAGCGACGACCTCGACTATCTGGGCTTCAACCTCGTCGGCTACGGCTGCACGACCTGCATCGGCAACTCGGGCCCGCTGCCCGAGGCGATCTCGGCGGCGATCAACGCCAACGACCTCGTCGCGGTGTCGGTGCTCTCGGGCAACCGCAACTTCGAGGGCCGCGTGTCGCCCGACGTGCGCGCCAACTATCTCGCCTCCCCGCCGCTCGTCGTCGCCTATGCGATCGCCGGAACGGTGCGGAGCGACATGGTGACCAAGCCGCTGGGGCAGACGCCCGAGGGCAAGGACGTGTATCTCGAGGACATCTGGCCGACGAACCAGGAGGTGTCCGACATGGTCAACTCCTCGATCTCGTCGGACATGTTCGTGACGCGCTACGCCTCGGCGACGGCGGGCGACGAGCGCTGGCAGGCGATCAAGGTCGCGGGCGGCCAGACCTACCGCTGGAACCCGGCCTCGACCTACGTCCAGAACCCGCCCTATTTCGAGGGCATGACGATGACCCCGGCCCCGGTCGGCGACATCAAGGGCGCCCACCTGCTCGCGGTGTTCGGCGACTCGATCACCACGGACCACATCAGCCCGGCGGGCAACATCAAGGCCGACAGCCCGGCCGGCAGCTACCTGAGCGAGCACCAGGTCAGCCGCGCCGAGTTCAACTCCTACGGCGCGCGCCGCGGCAACCACCAGGTGATGATGCGCGGCACCTTCGCCAATATCCGTATCCGGAACGAAATGGTCCCCGGCACCGAGGGCGGCTTCACGAAGCATATCCCGTCGGGCGAGACGATGCCGATCTACGACGCGGCGATGCGCTACAAGGAAGAGGGCACGCCGCTCGTCATCGTCGCGGGCAAGGAATATGGCACCGGCTCGTCGCGCGACTGGGCGGCGAAGGGCACCAACCTGCTCGGCGTGCGCGCCGTGATCGCCGAAAGCTTCGAGCGCATCCACCGCTCCAACCTCGTCGGGATGGGCGTGCTAGCGCTGCAGTTCAAGGAAGGCGTCGACCGCAAGACGCTGGGGCTGGACGGCACCGAGGTGTTCGACATCGAGGGCGTCGCGACGCTTCGCCCGCGCCAGTTCATGACGGTGAAGTTCACCCGCGCCGACGGCACCACGGGCGAGGCCGAGGTGCGCTGCCGCATCGATACCGAGAACGAGCTCGAGTATTTCTACGCGGGGGGCATCCTGCCCTACGTGCTGCGAAAGCTCGCGGCGTAACGTTTTAACCCCGTCATCCCGGCGAAAGCCGGGACCCAGCGGGGCGATCGTCTGGATCCCGGCTTTCGCCGGGATGACGGAGATTTACGGGCTTGCCGAGCCTTCTCCTTGGCAAGGCCGTCAGCGCCGCCAGTCGAGGACCTGCCAGCCTTGTGCGGTGGCGAGAGTGCGCAGCTTGCTGTTCGGATTCGTCGCGAAGCGCTCGTCGGCCCATTCGAAGACGGGCTGGTCGCTGTGATGGTCGGAATAGAAGCGGACCTTGACGCCCTCCCGCGTCAGCCCGGCGCGCTCGAGCCATGCCTTGACCAGCGTCAGCTTGCCCGCGGCGTAATTGTTCTCGCCGTCGATCCGCCAGCGCAGGCGATCGTCGTCGCGCCACAGCGAGTTCGTTGCGATGACGTCCTCGACGCCGAGCCTCCTGGCGATCGCCTCGACGTAATAGGCGTTGCTGGCAGTGGCGAGGACGACGCGGCGGCCGGCGGCCTTGTCTGCCGCGATCTGGGCCCGGGCTTCGGGATAGCTGCCGTGATCGACGACCTTCGCGGCATAGGCTTCGGTGATCGGCGCGAGAACGGCGCGGGGGACGTGGCGGCCCATCAGAAGGAGCTGGTTCAGCTCCTTCACGCGCTTCCGCGAAATGAGCTTGGTGAAGTAGGCGAGGCCGAACAGGGCGGCGACAGGCAATAGCAGCAGGCGCCACGGGGCGCGGCGCGTGGCGAAGAAGATCAGCCAGGCGGTGTAGGTGCCGTGCCGCGTGATCGTGCGATCCATGTCGTAGATCGCGAGCTCGGTCATCCGCGCGCCGCCAGGATGCGGCCGGCGAGCGCATGGTCGGCGGCCTTGTCGACGTCGATCGCGGCTTCGGCCATCGGCAGCACCACGGCCTTCGCCTCGATGCCGAGACGGGTTGAGGCGCGGCGCATGGCCTGGTTGAGCGTCAGCATGCCGGTCGCCGCGCCGATCAGCAGGCCGGGGCCAAGCGCGCCGACGATGCGCCAGCCCTTCTTGCGGTCCTGCTCGATTCCGGCCCAGAGATCGAGCGCCGCTTCCGCCCTGGGATTGGTCAGCGCGAAGAGGTTGGCGCCACTGTAGGCGCCGCCGCGGAAGCGAAGCCAGGTGCGCTTGCTGTCGGGGTAAGACGCGAGGAGCGTCTGCCGTTCGACGACTCCGGCCGCCACGTCCGCGCCCGCCGCTTCGAGCAGGAAAGCCTCGACCATCGAGGGGGTTAGCAGCGGGTGGTCGGCGGTGGTCACCAGCGCCGGCCAAGAGAAGCCAGACGACCGAGACGCTCCCCGGACCGATTGCGAGATCGACGCCTCGGACGGCATGAAGGCGACCCTCGGCTCGCTCGAAATCCACGCCGTGTCGGCGCGCGCGGTCAGCGCGGCGGGGTCCTGCGCGAGGATCAGGACACGGCGAATCGAGGGGCAGGCGAGGAGCGTATGGGTCGTATGGCTTAGCATCGCCTCGCCGCCGACCTTGACCAGCGCCTTCCAGCTTTCGCCGAAATGCGCGGCGAGCGGGTCGACGCCCGGGCGCTGCCCGGCGAGCAGGATCGCGGTCCAGCCGCTCACGACAGCCAGGAGACGATGGTGCCGCCGCGCGCCCGGATGACGACGGCCTGAAGAAGGCGGACAGCGTGGAACAGGCAGGAGATGACGGTCCACCAGGCGACCGCGATCAGGCCGGTGTCGGGGCGGCCGAAGATCAGGCACGCCACGAGGATGACGACGTTCGGATTGCGGCGCGCGGTGATCAGGCGGAACTGCGAGTCGAGCTTCCGCCAGACGTGGATGTGCATGTTGTTGCCGAAGCTGCGCATGAACACGCCTTCGATCACGCGCTGGACGACGTAGCCGCCGATGATCGCCCACAGCACCCACGCCTCGATGTCCGCGCTGACCGGCGTGCCGTAGGCGGAGAGGCCGTGCGCCCACGCCCACCACCAGAACGGCGGATGGACGAGGTCCGCGCCGTGATCGAGGACATTGCCGATCGACGACGACGTGATCGTGCAGCGCGCGAGCTTCCCGTCGACGGTGTCGAGAACCATGAAGATGAAGCCGAGGCCGAGGCCGAGCCAGTAATGGCCGTCCCAGAAGGCGAAGGTCGCGGCGATGCAAAGCGCGATGCCGACGATGGTGATGAAATTGGGCGTCAGGCGCAGCGCGGCGGCGGCGCGGGTCATGTGGAACGCCAGCTCGGGCCACAGATATTTGGTGAGCAGGTCGGTGACGCCCTTGTAGGCGCCCTTGTAGCTGGCGCGCTGGATGGCGAGCGTCGTCGCGGGGGTCAGCGGGAGGAGGAACGGCGTCTCGCGCTTTCGAAGCTGCTCGTTGAGGATGTCGATGCCGGCTTCGACGGGAAGCGCGGTGACGCCGGCGGGGAGTTCCCCGGCTTCGAGCGCGGCGACTTGAGACGCATCGACATGCGCCAGTGCGGCCTTGCCGCCGAGCGTCACCACGGTCCCCGGCTTCTTGGCCATGAAACCGAGCCACAACGGATCGAAGGCGAAGGCGAGATCGGCGACGAGCACCGCGCCGTCGGCGGGTGGCGTGTCGAGAAGCCGGAGGCCGCGCGCCTTGGCGATGCGGGCAAGGCGCTCTGTCGCGCTCATGCCCCAGACGGGCGTATCGTTACGGCCGATGGCGAGGAGGGGAGATGTCATTGGGCGGCATGATAACGTGTGTGGAGGAAATGTGGACCGCTCTGTGCCCGGCGGTGTCACCCCACCTAACCTCCCCCATCGAGGGGGGAGGGATAAGGCTGAGTGATTGGCATGGACCCACATTGCCCGCCCGGCGTTTGTTGCTTGCCTGTTATGAATTCCCGCGACACCCTGCACAGCCGATGACCGAAGCGACGCTCAAGGACGAGGCGGACGGCGGGACGCGCACGCTTCGCCTGAGCGGGCCGCTGACGCTGCCCAGCATCAACACGCTGGCACGCCAGACGCGCGAGCTGACGCCCGACGGCAAGCCGCTGGTCATCGACCTGAACCACGTCGAGCGAATCGACACGACGGGGGCCTGGCTCGTCTACCGGCTGATGCGCGACTGGAAGAAGGCGGGGCTGGAGGCGAGCATCGAGGGCGGCGGCGACGAGGCCACGCACCTGATCGAGCGGATCGGCGAGAACGACAAGCCGGTGAAGATCCGGCCCGACCGCACCCCGCCGTTCCAGCGCCGCCTCGCGCAGATCGGCGCCTATACCGTCCTGACGGTCGAGCTGTTCGGCGACTTCCTGAGCTTCCTGGGCGGCACCTTCCGTGCCTTCTGGAGCGTGCTGTCGACGCGCAAGAGCTTTCGCTGGACCGCGATCGTCGCGCAGGCCGAAGTCGTCGGAGTCAATGCGCTCGGCATCATCGGCCTGATGTCCTTCCTCGTCGGCATCGTCATCGCGCAGCAGGGCGCGGTGCAGCTCAGGCAGTTCGGAGCGGAGGTGTTCACGATCAACCTCGTCGGCCGCTCGGTGGTCCGCGAGCTCGGCGTGCTGATGACCTCGATCATGGTCGCCGGCCGCTCGGGATCGGCGTTCGCGGCGCAGATCGGCTCGATGAAGCTCGCCGAGGAAGTCGACGCGCTGCAGACCATCGGCCTGCCGCCGTTCGAGGTGCTGACCCTGCCGAGGATCATCGCGACCGCGCTGATCATGCCGCTGCTCTCCTTCTACGCTGTGCTGATGGGGCTGCTCGGCGGCGGCATCTTCGCGTGGATCTCGCTCAAGATTCCGCCGGTGTCGTTCATCCAGCGCATCCACGAGGTGGTTCCGATCACCGACTTCTGGATCACGCTGATCAAGGCGCCGGTGTTCGGCATCCTGATCGCGGTGATGGGCTGCTACCAGGGCATGCAGGTGACCGGGAACGCCGAGAGCGTCGGCCAGCGCACGACGGCGGCGGTCGTCCAGTCGATCTTCCTGGTGATCGTGCTCGACGCCTTCTTCGCCGTGTTCTTCACCGCGCTGGGCTGGATATGAAGCCGCTGTCCGATCCCACCGAGTTCGCGATCAGCGTCCACGGGCTGAAGAACGCCTTTGGCGAGCAGGTCGTGCACGACGGACTCGACCTCGACGTCAAGCCCGGCGAGATCATCGGCGTGGTCGGCGGCTCCGGCACCGGCAAGTCGGTTTTGATGCGCTCGATCATCGGGCTGCAGACGCCCGCCGAGGGCGACATCCATGTCTTCGACAAGGACATGATGCATCTGGGCAGCGCCGAGGCGACCGACATCCGCCGCCACTGGGGCGTGCTGTTCCAGGGCGGCGCGCTGTTCTCCGGCCTGACGGTGGCCGAGAACGTCCAGGTGCCGCTGAAGGAGTTCTACAAGCTCGACCAGCAGCTGATGGACGAGATCGCCGCCTACAAGATCGCGCTCGTCGGCCTGCCCGCCGAGGCGGGGCCGAAATATCCCTCCGAGCTGTCGGGCGGGATGCGCAAGCGCGCCGGCCTCGCCCGTGCGCTGGCGCTCGACCCCAAGCTGCTGTTCCTCGACGAGCCGACCGCCGGCCTCGACCCGATCGGCGCGGCGCAGTTCGACGAATTGATCAAGTCGCTCCGCGACACGCTCGGCCTGACGGTGTTCATCATCACCCACGACCTCGACACGCTCTACGCGATCTGCGACCGGGTCGCGGTGCTCGCCGACAAGAAGGTCCTCAAGGTCGGAACGATCCCGGAACTGTTGGATTTTGATCATCCGTGGGTTCAGGAATATTTCCGCGGGCCCAGAGGCCGAGCCGCCGCCGCGGGAGCGGACGATCTGAAGCAAGAGGCCGGCCACAAAATTAATGCGGAAGTCGCCGCGTCCGAAGGATCCGCCTGATGGAGACCAAGAGCAGCAATATCCTTGTCGGCGGCGTGGTGCTGGCGCTGATCGTCGCGCTGTTCGCGTTCATCCTGTGGCTGAGCCAGGTGAGCGGCGGCGACAAGCAGCGGTTCGACATCTTCTTCAAGGAAGTGAGCGGCCTCGCGGCGGGCGCGCAGGTGCAGTTCTCCGGCGTGCCGGTCGGTGCGATCGAGGAGATCAAGCTGCTTCCCAACCAGCCCGAGTTCGTCCGCGTCCGCATCACCGTCGACGAGGGCATCCCGATCCTGCAGGGCACGACCGCCGTCATCGCCGGCGTCGGCTTCACCGGCGTGTCGATCATCCAGCTCGACGGCGCGATCAAGGGCGCGCCGCCGATCACCCAGCCCGGCCCCTATGGCGTGCCGGTCATCCCGACGCGCCCCGGCGCGCTCGGCCAGCTGCTCAATTCGGCGCCCGAGCTGCTCGAGCGGATCAGCACGCTGACGCAGCGGCTCGGCCTGCTGCTCGACGACCGCAACCGGAAGTCGATCGGCGGCATCCTCGCCAACAGCGAGCGGGTCACCCGCTCGTTCGCCGACCGCTCGGACGAGATCGCCGCGACCGTCGCCGAGACTCGCTTCGCGATCCGCGAGCTCGGCATCGCCGCCGACAAGTTCGGCGGCCTCGCGGATTCGAGCAAGAACCTGCTCGACAACGAGGGCAGGCCGCTGGTCGCCGACCTTCGCAAGGCGGTGGCGCACGCCAACCAGACGCTGGCCAATATCGACGAGACGACGAACGCCGCGAAGCCGGCGATCAAGACGCTGTCGACCCAGACCGTCCCCGAAGTCGGCCAGCTGATCCGCGAGCTTCGCGAGGTCACGTCGAACCTCGGCGCGGTGTCGGCGAAGCTCGACGAAGACCCCGCCGGCGCGCTCCTCGGCGGCCGCCGCCTCCCCGACTACGACCCCGGAAAGCAAGCCAATGGCAAGAAGTAGCATGCTGCGCGCCGCCTCGGTCGCCGCCCTCGCGCTCGTCGCGTCGTGCGGCCCGCTGGTCCAGATCGGCGGCGGCGGCGCGCCGCCGGTCGCGCTCCAGACCTTCCGGTCGGACGCGCCGCCGGTCTCGGCGCGCGCCGACCCGAAGAACACTTTGCTCGTCGCGGTGCCGAGCGTCACGGGCGCGATCCAGACGCTCCGGCTCGCGGTCACCACCAGCGACACCGAGGTCAGCTATTTCAAGGACAAGAAGTACGACTTCGTCTGGGCCGAGCAGCCCGCGAAGCTGTTCCAGCGGCTGCTCGCCGACACCGCGACCTCGCGCGCCGGGGTGACGATCGTCGACGGCCGCCAATCGGACATCCCGGCGGCGCGCAAGCTTTCGGGCATATTGCTCGACTGCGGGATGGACGTGCGGAACGCCTCTGCCCCCGTCGTCCACATCCGCTACGACGCGACACTCTCCGGCCGCGACGGCAAGCTGTTCGCGACACGGCGGTTCGAGGCGACCGAGCCGGTTTCGACGCAGAGCGCGCCGGCGATCGGGCAGGCGCTGAACGTGGCGGCGAACAAGGTTGCCAACGATGTCGCCGGGTGGGTCGCGGCGAACTGAGGAGCCCGAATGGCGGCCTCCGTCACTGTAGAGGTGGCAGCCCCTATTGGGCGGCCTCTAATTACGTGGACGCTTCGACATATCGGTCATTGGACCCTCAATAAATATCACCCAGGTTACAAACCCGCTTCCAACGACCGACAGTCCCAAGGGCGGGATTAAGACATAAAGGCTAGTCGTGTCTAATATCCAACCCAAGAATAACGCCAAGACCCATAATGATAACCACGGTAGCAACTGCCATTGCCATTCAATCAGTCGAGCGGAGACTCCTTCAAGGTCGATAGCTCTCGACAAAAGGTGGGAGCGATAACGCTGTAACAGTTCTTTCATGGCGGAGCGTCGGTTCCCTTTGAAATGCTCGCGAAAAAGGCCGCCGGCCGGACTGCGGGAAGTCTAATTCGCCAAACCCAAATACCCCAGTTGCGCGGCCTTGAAGATCGTCTGGCTGCGGTTCACCGCGTCGAGCTTGTCGCCGGCGTTCTGGATGTGGAAGCGGACGGTGGCGTGGCTGCGGGAGAGGATCAGGCTGATCTCGCGGTCGGTCTTGCCGACCGCCGCCCAGCGCAGGCATTCGACCTCGCGCTTGGTGAGCTTGCAGTCCTGCGGCATCGTCTGCCGCGCGCGGGTCGCCTTGGCGTAGCCGGCGATGAAACGGTGGGTGAGGAGCATCAGCGTGTCGCCGTGCGCCTCGTACTCCGGCGCCAGGTCGGTGCGGTCGGGATCCTGCATGCCGAACGCCGCCATGCCGATCTGGCCGAAGGGAAGGTGGACGGGGACGACGATCGCCGCCTTGGTCAGCGCGCGCTTCTCGAAGTTGGCGAGGTCGAGCGCGCCGAGATAGCGGTTGGGCTGGCGGGTGCGGAAGCCGTCCTCGTTCGCCCAGAACGGCTCGCACTCGTAGCGACAAGCGCGGGCGAGCGGCGAGTGGAGCGCCAGGCGGGTATCCTTCCACCACAAGGTGCGGGCCGCGGCGCCGCCGAACACCGTCGCGGCGAGGATCGCGCCGTCGGAGTCGGCCATCGGGACCTTCGAGGCGATATTGTCGGTGACGACGACCCAGAAGTTGCCGAGCGCCTGCGCCTGGGCGTGGAACGCCTCGGCGGCGCCACGGATGTCGCCAACCTCCCGGATCGAAACGGCATCGAAGTCGGCGGCCGTGGCCATCGACGCACTCCCCAATGAGATGGGGGAGCCTAGCACGTCGGGCCGCCTAGCTAAAAGGTCAGTCTTCACCGAACTTGTCCTCGACCAGCTGGCAGAGCGCCGCGACCGCCGGTTCGGCGCCGAAGCCGTCGGCGGAGATGACGATCTCGTCGCCCGGCGCCGCCGCCAGCATCATCAGGCCCATGATCGAGGTGCCGCAGACCGAGGAGCCGTCCTTGGTCACCTCGACAGCGGCGTCGAAGCCGCTCGCCATGGTGACGAACCTGGCGCTGGCGCGGGCGTGGAGGCCGCGCTTGTTGCGGATGACGACGGTGCGGCTGGTGCCGCTCATACGGTTTCGCCGAGGATCTTGGAGGCGACCGAGATATACTTGCGCCCCGCCTCCTGCGCCGCCTCGACCGCCGCGGCGACGCGGTGGTCGCGGCGGACGCTGGCGAGACGGATCAGCATCGGCAAGTTGACCCCGGCGATGACCTCGACATTCTCCCGCCCCATCAGCGAGATCGCCAGATTGGACGGCGTGCCGCCGAACATGTCGGTCAGCAGGATGACGCCGCTTCCGGCATCGACTCGGTCGGCGGCGGCGGCGATGTCGGTGCGGCGCACCTCCATGTCGTCGTCAGCCTCGATACAGATCGCCTCGACCTGGCCCTGCGGGCCGACGACATGCTCCATCGCCTTGATGAACTCGGCGGCGAGCCGCCCGTGGGTTACCAGCACCAGACCGATCATGCTTGTCCGCTCTCTCCGCGCCGGCCGGGCTCGAGCAATTCGCCGTCGCCGCCGTCGTCCTGCTGCCGCAGGTCGCGGTGGACGATCGTCGGCTCATAGCCCGCCGTTCGCAACCTTGCCCCCATCGCCTCGGTCACGTGCACCGAGCGGTGACGCCCCCCCGTGCAGCCGAACGCGACCGTCAGATACGCCTTACCCTCTTTCGAATAGCGCGGGATCAGCACGGCGAGAAGATCGGCGATACGCTCGAAGGCCGGCTGATACCCATCGTCCGCCGCGATAAACGCGCCGACGGCGGCGTCAAGGCCGGTCATCGGACGGAGCGCCGCGTCCCAATGGGGATTCTTGAGGAAGCGCATGTCGAACACCAGGTCGGCGTCGCGCGGCAGGCCGCGGGCGAAGCCGAAGGACATGCAGGTGAGAGTCAGCTGGCCGCCCTGCCCGTGCGCGAACTTCTCGGCGACCGCGCGGCGGAGGTCGTTGGTCGAATAGTCGGTGGTGTCGATCACCGCGTCCGCCCAGCGGCGCAGGGGCGCGAGGATCTCGCGCTCGCGGGCGATGCCGTCGGCGGCGGGGCGGTCGAGCGCCAGCGGGTGGCGGCGGCGGGTCTCGGAGAAGCGGCGGACGAGCTCGCCGCCGGCGCAATCGAGGAAGATCAGCCGGGCGTCGGCGCCGGTGTCGGCGCGGAGGGTCTTGAGGCGCGAGACGATCTCGTCGGCGTCGAAGGCGCGGGTGCGGGCGTCGATGCCGATGGCCAGCGGCCGGCCGGCGGCGCCGTGCTCGGGGTTTTCCTTGACGCCGAGGAGGCGCTTGAGGAGGCCCAGGGGCATGTTGTCGACGGTCTCGTAGCCGATGTCTTCCAGCGCCTTCAGCGCGGTCGACTTGCCGGCGCCCGACATGCCCGTGACGAGCAGGATGCGGCTGGGGCCGGAGGCGCGCGGAGGCGGGGGCACCGTCATTGCGGGGTGGGTTCTAGCGGCAAGCCGAGGCGCTTCAAAGCCAGTTCGACCTTCAATGGCGCGGAGGCTTCGAAGGGGGCGACCTCTACAACCTCTACACACATGCCGAGGAATTCGCGGACGGCGGGATCGGGCAGGCGGACGGGCGGGCGAGCGAGATCGACGAGGAGTGCGACGGGGGCCTGGGGCTCGTAGGGAAGTTCGACGACGCCAATCCCGCGCACTTCGAGTCGGCCGGCGATTGTCGATATCGATCGCGCAAGCAGTTGATTATCTTCGATAATCAGTTCGACATAGTCGTCGCCGACGAGGATGGCGCCGCGATCGATGAGGCGGAGCGCGAGGTCCGACTTGCCGCTGCCCGAGGGGCCGGTGATCATCACGCCGCGGCCGCCGATCGCGACGACGGTGGCGTGGATTTTCATTGGGCGGCGGGAAGCGAGACGGTGAAGCGCGCGCCCGGCGGGTCCATGCCCGGGTTGCGATCCGAGACGCTGATCTTGCCGTCGTGCGCGTCGACGACGGCGCGCGCGATGGCGAGGCCGAGGCCGGAATGCTTGCCGAAATCCTCGCCCGCCGGGCGTTCGGAATAGAAGCGGTTGAAGATGTCCTCGCGGTTCTCGGGCGGGATTCCCGGCCCGTCGTCCTCGACGCGGAGCAGCACCCGGTCGCCGTCGGCGGAGACGGTAACGCAGACGACCGCGCCCTCAGGCGAGAAGCTCAGCGCGTTGTCGATGAGATTGCCGACGACCTGCGCCAGCCTTTGCTCCTCGCCCGAGACCATCGCGGTGCCGGGCTCGGGCCGGGCGAAGGCGATGTGGATGCCGCGCGGCAGGCCGGCGCGCTCCTCGTAGCCGACCAGAGCCGCGGTCATCGCACCGAGGTCGACGGGCTGGAAGCGGGTGCGCGACAGCTCGGCGTCCAATCGCGAGACATCGGAGATGCCGGTGATCAGGCGGTCGATGCGGATGACGTCGTCGCGCAACACGTCGAGAAGCTGGGCGCGAAGGGCCGGATCCTTGATCGTGCCGAGCGTCTCGACCGCGCTGCGGATCGAGGCGAGCGGGTTCTTGATCTCGTGCGCGACATCGGCGGCGAAGCTCTCGGTCGCGTCCATCCGCTGGTGGAGCGCCTGCGTCATGTCCGACAGCGCGCGGGCGAGCATGCCGATCTCGTCGGTGCGGCGCGGCAGGCGGGGCACGGTAACGTCGCGCGCCCGGCCGAGGCGGACGCGCTGCGCGGCGATGGCGAGGCGGCGCAAGGGCCGCGCGATGGTGCGGGCGAGGAAGAAGGAGAGCAGCGCCGACAGGCTGAGGACGCCCAAAAAGATCAGGAAGGAGGTGGTGCGCTCGTCGCGGACGACGCGAGTGATGTCGCGGGCGTCGTCGGTGACCAGCAGCACCGCGCCGCCCGGCCGGCCGAGCGGCGCGGCGGCGACCGCGACGGGGGTGCGGTCGGGCGCGTGCACGATCGACACCGCGACCCGGCCCCGCGCCGCGGCGGCGACCTCGGGCCAGGTGGCGCGGGTCGAGGGCCGATGCTCGACGAAGGGCAGGAGCTTGGGGGCGCGGCCGACGCTCTCGATGACGCGGTCGAGGAAGCGCGCGACGTGCTTCTGCCATGGCTCGGCGGCGGGATCGCGGAGCACATAGGTTGGGCCGGTGCGGCTCCAGCTGTCGGAGGCGAGGCGGCCCGCAGCGTCGAACAGCCGGAGGCGGGCGCCGGTGGTGCGGCCGAGGCGCGCGGCGAGGCCGGCGACATCGCCGCCGCCGGCGCGGGTCTGGTCGAGCGCGTCGGCCATCATCCGCGCCTCGACCGCCGCCTGCTCGCGGCGCTGGTCGATCAGCCGGTCGCGGAAGCTGTCGAGATAGAGGATGCCGCCGGCGAGCATGAGCAGCGCGAACAGATTGACCGCCATGATGCGCTGGCCGAGCGACCATCGCCGCGACCAGCGGAGGTTGAGCCCGTCGTCGCGGCGCGCCCGCGCGCGGCTGTTCGGCCCGTCATGCCCTCCGGTCGCGGCGGGCTCCGGCGGCGAGCCGGACGACCCGGACGCGCTCACCGCATGTTCGCGGTCGGCCTGCGTCGCCCGCGCCATCCTATTCCTCGTTGAAGCGGTAGCCGACGCCGTACAGCGTCTCGATCGCCTTGAAATCGTCGTCGACCGCGCGGAATTTTTTCCTGAGGCGCTTGATGTGGCTGTCGATCGTGCGGTCGTCGACATAGACGTCGTCGTGGTAGGCGGCGTCCATCAGGCTGTCGCGCGACTTCACGAAGCCCGGGCGCTGCGCCAGCGCCTCGAGGATCATGAACTCGGTGACGGTCAACTGGAGCTCGCGGCCGATCCAGGTGACGCGGTGGCGCGCCGGGTCCATCGCCAGGCGGCCGCGGACGATCGGCTCGGCGGGCGGCTTCTCGCCCTCCTCCGGCGGCAGGCCGCGACGCGAGGCGGTGCGGCGGAGGACGGCGCGGATGCGCTCGATCAGCAGCCGCTGGCTGAAGGGCTTGCCGATATAATCGTCGGCGCCCATCGCCAGCCCCAGCGCCTCGTCGATCTCCTCGTCCTTCGAGGTCAGGAAGATCACCGGCAGCTCGGACTTCTCGCGCAGGCGCCGGAGCAGCTCCATCCCGTCCATGCGCGGCATCTTGATGTCGAGCACCGCGAGATCGGGCGCGTTCTCCTGCAACGCCTTCAGCGCCGTCGCGCCGTCCGAATAGACGCGGACGGTGAAGCCCTCCGCCTGGAGGGCGATCGACACCGAGGTGAGAATGTTGCGGTCGTCATCGACGAGCGCGATGGTCGCGGCCATGGGGCGCGGGGTCTCCTGTGGTGGCGGAGAGGGGTAGCGTAGGGGGCGTGGGGAGGCAACTTTGGCGTTATGGTGCGACGCCGAGCGCCTCGTGGACAAGCCAGAGATAGTCGCGGTGCGACAGCTGCTCCCACGGGTCGAGCCGTGCCTCGGCTATGAAGGCATCGGCATGGGCGCGGAACGCCGCATAGTCGGCTCGAAACGCTTCGGCGCCCGGCAAGGGCGTGCCGCGCCGCTCGCCGTTCAGCCAGTCGCGTACGCAGCCGATCACGCCGTCAATGGTGCCGCCATGCGCCGCGATATCCTGTCCGCTGATGTCCGACAGGAACTGATCGTAACGATGCGGGTGCGAATCGAGGATGAGAGCGCGCTTGCGGCGCTGACGACTCGGGCCTGCGATGCGAAGGCCGAGATGCGCACCGAGCTCCAGCGGCATGTTGAAACGCGGCAGACCGCTATCGCTGTCCAGCTCGACACGGGACAGATCGTGGATGGCGTGATCGCAATTGGCGAGCAGGCGGACGATCTTGACGAAACGGACCTCGGCGCCATCGTTGAAGTCCAGCGCGCAGCGCGGAAAGAATCCGCAGGCGACAACAGTGAAGACGATCGCCCGGAACAGCTCTCGATAGTCGGCGTCGAACGGGCAGTTGATGAAGACCGAAGTCGCGCGATCCGGATCAGTCTGCGAGCTGACGGCCATCACGCTCCCGAGCGTACACCTCGCGGACGGCTTTTCGAATGCGAGACAGCGATGTCGTCGGCGGGAATGGCGGCTTTAGGATCGTCACGCCGCGATGGACGACGACATCGGACTGACTGCCCGCTCCGCGCCCAATTGATGTCGCCTTGCTTGCCATGCGAGAATAATGAGCCTCGGCGCCTGGGGTTGCAAGAGGCTGCCTGGTTACTTCGACTGAACGCCGCCACGAACTGTTTCGGCAGACCCAACTGATTGCGCAAATTGAGGCAGACGACAAAGTGCCTCCGGATACGTCCAGCTTGCCATGACCGCCCCGATCATCGTCACCGCCCTCCTCGCCCCCGCCGACTTCCGCTGGCTCGACGGCCTGCGCCGGGCGCATTTCCCGCCGGAGCGGAACCGGCTTCCGGCGCATCTGACGCTGTTTCATCACTTGCCGCCAAGCGTCGGGGACGAGCTTGACCGGCGGTGCCGGGCGGCGGTTCGGGTGGGGCGGCCGGGGGCGGTGGCGGATCGGGTGATGCTGCTGGGGCGCGGGGTGGCGTTTCGGTGCGGAGCGCGGGGCTGGAGGCGATCCGGGGCGAGCTGGCGGAGGCGTTTGGGGATTTGCTGGTGCCGCAGGACGCGGCCGCGTGGCGGGCGCATGTGACGGTGCAGAACAAGGTCGAGCCGAAGGCGGCCAAGGCGTTGCATGCGGCGCTGTCGGCGGGGTTCGAGGCGCGGGCGGTGGGGATCGTGGGGCTGGCGACGCACTGGTATCGCGGCGGGCCGTGGGAGGGAATTGCGGAGTATCGCTTTTGGGGGTGAGGTGCCGCCTGTTCGCTCGTCATCCCCGCGCAGGCGGGGATCCACCCTCTTCGATATAGAAGTCGGCTTCGCCGGCTGTTTTTGTTTGGGTGGGTTCCCGCCTTCGCGGGAATGACGGTAGTGTTGGGTGGAGAGGACGTTCAATGCTGACCGAGAGCCAGATGCGGACGGGGACCGAGGCGGCTTACGCGCAGGCGCTGAAGAGCTTCGGCGAGGGCGGCGTGCCGGTGGGGAGCTCGCTGCTGGCCGGCGAGACGCTGGTGGCGGAGGGGCACAACCGGCGGTTCCAGCAGGGCAGCAACATCCTGCATGGCGAGATGGACTGCATCGAGCGGGCGGGGCATGCGGTGGACTTCACCAAAAGCGTGCTGTTCACGACTCTGTCGCCGTGCCTGATGTGCGCCAACGCCATCCTGCTGTTCCGCATTCCCGTGGTGGTGGTGATGGATGACGAGAATGTCGGCGACTACCGGACGAGCGAGGAGCGGCTGCGGAGCGAGGGGGTGGAGGTCCTCATCGCCAGGCACGCGCCGTCGATCGAATTGAACCGGCGGTTCCAGACCGAGTTCCGGGGCAAGTGGATGGGCGATGTCGGGCTGGAGGGGTGACACCGATGCCATGCCGGATGCGGCCGCGGCGCCCGGCCGCTTTGACGAAACGCTCCCTGTTCGTGTAACGCCGGGTCACGAGCCGCGAGTCAGCGCGGCCGATTCCGCTCGTTCAATTCTCAGGAGAGTCGCGTGACCGTTTCGTCGAAGACCCCGGCCTATGGCCTCGACAAGCAGGGCATCAAGACGCTCGCGCGGCTGCACTGGAACCTCGGCACGTCGCAGCTCGTCGAGCAGGCGGTGACGCGCGGCGAGGGCGTGCTCGCCAAGGACGGGCCGCTGGTGGTCGAGACCGGCAAGTACACCGGCCGTTCGGCGGGCGACAAGTTCACGGTCAAGGACGCCGAGACCGAGAACAGCATCTGGTGGGGCAAATCGAACAAGCCGATCACGCCCGAGCAGTTCGCGGCGATCAAGGCCGATTTCCTGCGCGAGGTCGACACGCTGGAAGACGTCTATGTGCAGGACCTCTATGGCGGGTCGCAGCCCGAATATCGCGTCAACGTGCGGGTGATCACGCAGTTCGCCTGGCATTCGCTGTTCATCCGCACCCTGCTGGTGCGGCCCGAGGCGGCGGCGCTGGCGGATTATGTTCCCGAGTTCACGATCATCGACCTGCCCTATTTCAAGGCCGACCCCGAGCGCCACGGCTGCAGCGGGCAGACGGTGATCGCGGTCAACTTCACCGAGAAGCTGATCCTGATCGGCGGCACGCGCTACGCCGGCGAGATGAAGAAGTCGGTGTTCACCATCCTCAACTACCTGCTGCCCGAGCGCGGCGTGATGCCGATGCACTGCTCGGCGAACATCGGCGACAATGGCGATACGGCGGTGTTCTTCGGGCTGAGCGGCACGGGCAAGACGACGCTCTCCGCCGATGCGTCGCGCACGCTGATCGGCGACGACGAGCATGGCTGGTCCGACACCGCGGTGTTCAACTTCGAGGGCGGCTGCTACGCCAAGATGATCCGGCTGTCGGCGGAAGCCGAGCCGGAGATCTACGCGACGACCAAGCGCTTCGGCACGGTGCTCGAGAACGTCGTCATCGACCCCGAGACGCGCGAGCTCGACCTCGACGACGCGACGCTCGCCGAGAACACGCGCGGCGCCTACCCGATCGACTTCATTCCCAACACCAGCGCCGAGAACATGGGGCCGGTGCCCAAGAACATCATCATGCTGACCGCCGACGCCTTCGGCGTGCTGCCGCCGATCGCCAAGCTGACGCCCGACCAGGCGATGTACTATTTCCTGTCGGGCTATACCGCGAAGGTCGCGGGAACCGAGATTGGCGTCAAGGATCCGGAGGCGACCTTCTCGACCTGCTTCGGCGCGCCGTTCATGCCGCGCCACCCGAGCGTCTATGGCAATCTGCTCAAGGAGCGGATCGCCAAGGGCGGGGTCGACTGCTGGCTGGTCAACACCGGCTGGACCGGCGGCATCTACGGCGTCGGCAAGCGCATGCCGATCAAGGTGACGCGGGCGCTGCTGAACGCGGCGCTCGACGGCTCGCTGAAGACCGCCGAGTTCCGCACCGATCCGAACTTCGGCTTCCAGGTGCCGGTGACGGTGCCGGGGGTCGAGGCGCAGATCCTCAACCCGCGCGAGACCTGGGCCGACAAGGCGGCCTACGACGCCAAGGCGCAGGTGCTGGTGAAGCTGTTCATAGACAATTTCGCGCAGTTCGAGGCGCACGTCGACCAGGGCGTCCGCCAGGCCGCGCCTAAGGCCGCCTGATTGACCGCACGCCGCCTCGGCCTGATCGCCGGGGCTGCGGTGCTGTTCGCGGCCCTGACGCTCGGGTTCGTCGAGTTGCTGAGGCCGCTGGCGCTTCTCCCCTCCCCCTCCCGGGGGGAGGGCGAATCCCGCGTTGGCGCGAGCGGGGAGAGGGGTGATCTTCCTTCGAAGGCCGCGCCCGTCACGACCGCTGCTCCCCTCTCCCCAGCCCTCCCCCCGGAAGGGGGAGGGAGCAAGGCTGAATTCACGGGCCCGCGGGTCGCGATCCTGATTACCGATGCCGGCGATGACGCGGCGGCGACCAAGGCGGCGGCGGACGCGCTGCCGTTCGAGGTCGGGTTCGCCTTTCCGCCGGGCCGGGGCAGCGCGATCGCCGGGCGCGAGCGCTGGCTGAGCATGCCGATGCAGCCGGCGAGTTACCCTCGGGTCAATCCGGGGCCGGACACGCTGCTGGTCGATGCGGCGGCTTCGGACAATCTGAAGCGGCTCGACCATGCGCTGGGGAACGGCGCGCCGACCGGCGTGACGAGCATGATGGGGTCGGCGTTCACTACCGACGCGCGCGCGCTCGGCCCGGTGATGGCGGCGCTGAAAGCGCGCGGGCTGAAGTTCATCGATGCGCGGGCGACGCCGGCGAGCATCGCGGCGCGCGAGGCGGCGAAGGCCGGCGTCGCGACCGCGACCAACCGGCGGTTCATCGATGCGGGCGGCGATGTCGGCGCCAACCTGCGCGCGCTGGAGGCGGCGGCGCGCAAGGACGGCAGCGCCGTCGGCTTCGCGCGCCCGCTGCCGGCGACGACGGCGGCGATCGCCAAATGGTCGAAGGGCCTCGAGGCGCGTGGACTTAGGCTGGAGACTCCGGGTAGCCTGACGCGATGACCACCGGCCCCCAGCTCCGAACGCTCGACGCCCGCGCCATCGCGGCGCGGCTCGACGAGCTGATCGGGCTGCTTCGCGACAGCGTCGAGCATGGCGCGTCGGTGGGGTTCATGCTGCCGTTCGACACGCAGGCGGCGCGCTTCTTCTGGGGCAGCGTCGCCGAAAGCGTGGCGGGCGGACGCACGACGATGCTGTGCGCGTTCGATGGCGACACCTTGATCGGCGTCGTGCTGCTCGCCTGCGAGACGATGCCCAACCAGAAGCACCGCGGCGACATCCGCAAGCTGATGGTCCACAGCAAGGAGCGCAAGCGCGGCGTCGGGCGGGCGCTGATGGACGCGATCGTCGCCGACGCGCGCGACAAGGGGCTGGAGCTGCTGGTGCTCGACACCGCGACCGAGGCGGCGGAGCGGCTGTACGAGGCGACCGGCTGGACCCGTGTCGGCAAGGTGCCGAACTTCGCGCGCAACCCCGACGGCACGTCCGGCGACACGGTGTTCTTCTACCTCGACCTGCAATAGCGCTCCCGCGTGCCGCGCCAGATCACGAGCCATTCGAACGAAACGCTGAAGCGCATCCGAAGCTTGCGCGAAAAGAAGTTCCGGGTGCGCGAGGGGCTGTTCCTGGCGGAGGGGCTGCGCATCGTCGCGGAGGCTGTCGAGGCGGGCGCGGTGCCGACGATGCTCGTCTATGCGAGCGAGGCGCGGGCGCATCCGGTGGTGCAGCGCGTCGCCGAGGCCTGCGAGGCGGCGGGCGGCGACGTGATCGAGACGACGCCCGAAATCCTCTCGAAGCTCGCCAGCAAGGACAATCCGCAGGCGGTGCTTGGGGTGTTCAAGGTGACGCCGACGCCGCTGGAGAGCATCGACCGGAGCAAGGCGTTCGCGTGGATCGTCTGCCAGTCGCTGAAGGACCCCGGCAACCTCGGCACCATATTGCGCACCGCCGACGCGGTCGGCGCGGGCGGCGTCATCCTCCTCGACCAGTCGTGCGATCCGTGGTCGGTCGAGGCGGTGCGCGCCTCGATGGGGGCGCTGTTCACCCAGACCGTGGTGCAGAGCGACGGGCCGGCGTTTTTCGAATGGCTCAGGCAGGGCGAAGGGCAGCTTGTCGGCGCGTCGCTCAACACGACGCGCGACTATCAGGCGGTGACCTACGCGCGCCCGACCTTCCTGTTCATGGGCAACGAGCAGTCTGGCCTGCCGCCCGACTATGAGGCGAAGTGCGACCTGCTGGTGAAGATCCCGATGACCGGCAAGGCCGACAGCCTGAACGTCGCGGTGTCGTGCGCGGTGCTGCTTTATGAGGTGTTCAACCAAGCGCAGCACTAGTTTATGCTTGCAATTTCTGATAGCATCTTTAATATGCTTGCATGAACCGCAAGCAGCAAAAGACGCTTGAAGCGATCTTCTCGGATCCGGTTTCGGCGACGATCAAATGGGCCGATATCGAATCGCTGTTCGAAGCTTGCGACGCGAAAGCGGTCGAAGGGAAAGGGTCGGCGGTGCGGTTCGTTCGGCAGAGCGTCGTCGGGCGATTCCATCGACCGCATCCGGGCAAGGAATCGAAGCGTTATCAGGTCCGCGACGCGAGGGAGTTCCTGACCAAGCTGGGAGTGGCGCCATGAATGTTCTCAAATACAAAGGCTATACCGCCCGCATCGAGTTCGATGGGGACGACGAGATTTTCTTTGGCCGGCTGGCCGGCATCAACGACATCATCGGTTTTCACGCCGACACGGTGGCCGATCTGAAAAGCGCGTTCGAAGAGGCTGTCGAAGACTACATCGAAACCTGCGCGGCGGTGGATAAGCGCCCCGAGAAGCCGTTTTCCGGAAACCTGATGCTGCGAGTGGCTCCTGCGGTTCACGCGCAAGCGGCCTTGGCTGCCCAGCTGGCGGGCAAGAGTCTCAACCAATGGGGCGAGGACGTCATGCGGGCAGCGACGGAAAAGCAGATGCACGAGCTTTCTGCGGCGTAGGCCCGCGCCACAATCTTTTACCATCTTGAGGTATTCATGATCCGCAACGCCCTTCCCGTCCTCGCCCTCCTCCTCGCCGCCACCGCGCAGGCCCGCGACGTCGCGGCGCTTCGCGATGCGGCGCTGAAGGATGAGATTGCGTGGGACATCGTCGAGGGGCTGGCGACCGAGGTCGGACAGCGGAAGGCGGGATCGCCGTCCGAGGCGCGGGCGCGTGATTGGGCGGTCGTGAAGCTCAAGGCGCTCGGTTTCTCCAACGTGCGGGTCGAGACGTTCGATATCCCTTATTGGGAGCGCGGGGCGGAGAGCGCGGAGATCGTCGCGCCGTTTCCGCAGAAATTGGTGCTGACGGCGCTCGGCAACAGCGGCTCGACGAGCGCTCAGGGGCTGACGGCGGAGGTCGTGGGGTTCGAGAGCCTGGATGCGCTGAAGGCGGCGTCGCCGGCGTCGGTCAAGGGCAAGATCGTCTTCGTCAGCCACGCGATGGTCGCGACGTCGGACGGCGTCGGCTACGGCCAGTTCGGCGCGGTGCGGCGGCAGGGGCCGTCGATCGCCTCCGCCAAGGGCGCGGCGGCGATCGTCATCCGCTCGATCGGCACCGACCATCACCGCAACCCTCATACCGGGGTGCAGGCGTGGGACGCGGGCGTGACGCCGATCCCGGCGGCGGCGCTCTCCATCCCCGACGCCGAGCAGCTGCAGCGCATCCTGAAGCGCGGCAAGCCGGTGACGATGCGCCTGCTGCTGACACCGCGCTTCGCCGGAACGCGGCAGTCGGGCAACGTCATCGCCGAGGTGCCGGGGCGCGATCCGAAGGCGCCGGTGGTGCTGGTCGGCGGGCATCTCGACAGCTGGGACCTCGGCACCGGCGCGATCGACGACGCGGCGGGGGTGGCGATCACCACGGCGGCGGCGAAGCGCGTGATGGATTCGGGACGGCCGCAGCGGACGATCCGCGTGGTGTGGTTCGGCTCCGAGGAGATCGGGCTGTTCGGCGGCAAGGCCTATATGGAAAAGCATGGGCCGGCCGAGCATGCGGCGGTCGGCGAGTCCGACCTCGGCGCCGACCGGGTGTGGAAGTTCGACAGCCGGCTGGGCGACGCGGGCAAGCCGGTGGTCGAGCGGATCGCCGGGCTGCTGGCGCCGCTCGGCATCGTCAAGGGCGACACCGACAAGGCGGGCGGATCGGACATTGGGCCGCTGATCGAGGCGGGCGCGCCGGTGTTCGAGCTGCAGCAGGACGCGACGCGCTATTTCGACCTGCACCACACGCCCGACGACACGCTCGACAAGATCGATCCGGAGCAGCTTCGCCAGAATGTCGCGGCCTGGACGGCGGTGCTTGGGGTGCTGGCGGATGAGGGGAAGTAGCACCAACCCGCTTAAAAATCCCCTCCCCTCAGGGGAGGGGTAGGGGTGGGGTGAAGCGCTGGGCGATGAGCGCCGCGGTCCCGTCCCACGTTTCTCCCCACCCCTACCCCTCCCCGCTGGGGAGGGGATTTGCTTCTATTACAGGAGGGTGCGGAGCGACCACAGCTCGGGAAACGCCCGCTTGACCAGCGTCGACTGCAAATAGCTTACCCCTGCCGTGCCGCCCGTCCCCATCTTGCCGCCGATGATGCGCGAGACGGTGATGACGTGCTTGTGCCGCCAGGTGGCAAGCGCGTCGTCGATGTCGACGAGCTTCTCGGCGAGCTGGTAGAGCGCCCACCAGCGGCCGGTGTCGCGGTAGATCTCGGCCCAGGCGGCCTCGACCTCGGCGTCGGGGACATAGGGCTGCGACCAGTCGCGGACGAGGATATGCTCGGGGAGCTTGAAGCCGGCGGCGACGAGCGCGGCGTTGGCCTCGTCCCAGAGGCTCGGCTCGCGCGCGGCGGCGTCCACCAATGGGCCGGCCTTGCCGGCCTCGCGGATGCCGAGGGTGAACTCGAAGGCGCGGAACTGGTCCGACTGGAAGCCCGAGCTGGTGCCGAGAACCTCGCGGAAGCGGGTGTAGTCGGAGGGCGTCATCGTCGCGAGCACGTCCCACGACAAGGTCATCACCGCCTGGATGCGCGAGACGCGGGCGAGCGCCTTGTAGGCCTCGGTCAGCCGGCCCGCGCGGATCTCGGCCTTGGCGAAGCCGAGCTCGGCGAGCGCCTGCTTGAGCCACAGTTCCTTGGTCTGGTGGATGATGATGAACAGCAGCTCGTCGTGGGTGTCCGAGATCGGATGCTGCGCGGCGAGGATCGAGTCGAGCGCCAGGTAGCGGCCATAGGTCATGTCGGTCATGCCGCCACCTTAGGCCTCCCCCTCCGGCCTGTGGAGAGGGAGGCGTCAGGCTAGGAGCGCTTCCATGGCGCCGAATATTGGATCGCCGTCAGCGCCGCGAAGGCGTCGCGGATGTCGCGGCGCAGATGGCGCGCGCTGCGGGCGAGGTCGTGGCGGTGGTCGGCCCAGAAGCGCGCTTCGCCGGGGATGTCGGTCATTGCGAGGTCCTTTCAATCAGCGTTATCGGCGATCCCAGATGCCCTCCGGCGCATCGGGCCGCCAATGAAACGATGGACTCGAAGCATAAGCCTGACTTATGATCGAGGCATGCGTCGCATTCCACCGATGGCCGCCGTCCGGGTGTTCGAGGCGGCTGCCCGCCACGAGAATTTCACCGCCGCCGCAGCCGAGCTGGCGATGACCCAGGCCGCCGTCAGCTATCAGGTCAAGCTCCTCGAGGAGCGACTTGGGGTGCGGCTGTTCCAGCGCGAGCGCGGGCGGGTCGCGCTGTCCGAGCCGGGGCAGCGGATCGCGACTCGGCTCGCCAAGGCGTTCGACGATATCGACGCGGCGTTCGCGAGCCTTCGCGCCGACGACGAGTCGCTGCTGACGATAAGTACCTCCAATACCTTCGCCAATGCCTGGCTGGTCTGGCGCCTGGGGTCGTTCCAGCTCGCCAATCAGAAAATGGGCGTGCGGCTGCTGACCAACGACGCGCTGACCGACTTCGCGCGCGAAGAGATCGACGTGGCGGTGCGGAGCGGGCGCGGCGGCTGGCCGGGGCTGCATGCGGAAAAGCTGATCGAGGTCGACTTCACGCCGATGTGCAGCCCGGCGTTCCGCGCCGCGCACGGCGGCACGATCCGGCCCGAGGACCTGCCGAGGCTGCCGCAGATCGGCTCCGACGACCCCTGGTGGTCGATCTGGCTGCGCGAGGCGGGAGTCGAGGCGCCGGAGATCGCGACGCGCCCCGCGCTGCGCCTCGACTCGCAGGCCCACCAGGGCAACGCGGCGATCGCCGGCCAGGGCGTCGCGATGCTGACCCCCTTCTTCTGGCGCAACGATATGGCGGGGGGGCGGCTGGTGCAGCTGTTCGACACCATGGCGACGCGCGGCTACGGCTATTGGCTGGTCTATCCCGAGCATCGCCATGCGGTGCCGAAGATCCGGCGGTTTCGCGACTGGCTGCTGGCCGAGGTGGAGCGCGAGCGAGCCGAGCCGGAGGCGCGATAAGGCCGAAGCGGCGTGTCATACGTTTCGGTTCGGAAACTACAGTGTCGCCAGGCGTTTCATGCTAAGGTTAGCCATCGACCTGATGTCGCGACCATTTCTTCGAGGTGCGTAGCGTGATCCGAGCAGCCGAAAATTTGCCTCAAGCGACTTACATCGATCTCGTCCGCACGCTGTTCGCGACGCTGACGACGACGATCATCATGGCGGCCTCGTTCGTGGGCGTCAGCGCGCTGGTCATCGACCAGGTGCGGCACCCCGCTCTGATCGCGCTGGCATCGCTCGGCATGCTCGCCGCCGCGGCGCGAATTGCGGTTCTCCTGCTGTATCGCCGCACGGCCGAGGAGGACGGCCTGGACTTCGACACGGCGCGCCGCCTCGAACGATGGTTCGCGATCCCCTATCTGAGCTTCGCGGTGATATTCGGGGCCTTCGCCGCGTTCTCCGTCCTTGTCGTCCACGCCGACGTGCGGACGCTTATCATCGGCCTGCTGTTCGGCTATTCCGCCGGCGTCGCCGCCGGCCTGGCGATGCGGCCGTGGATCAGCGTCACCGCCGTCCTGGCCGCCGTCGTGCCGACGATCGTCGCGTCGGCCTTCGGCCGGGACATCAACCTTTGGGCCACCGGCGCGCTTCTCGCGATCTTCCTGTTCGGCGGCGTCCAGAACATCCTCAACCGCTATCGCGCGGTGGTCAGCAAGACCAACATGCACCGGCTGTTCGTGACGCTGGCGCGCCAGGACCATTTGACCGGCCTGCCCAACCGCCTGTCGCTGCGCGAGCGCTTCGAGTCCGCCGGGCGCACGAGCGCCGGATCGCTGATGGCGGTGCACTGCCTGGACCTCGATCGTTTCAAGCCGGTCAACGATCAATTCGGCCACCCGGTGGGCGATCTGCTGCTGAAGGCGGTGTCGGATCGGCTGGTCGGCCTGCTTCGGCGTGACGACTTCGCGGCGCGGATGGGGGGCGACGAGTTCATCGTCGTGCAGGCGGGCATCGCCCATGCCGACGAGGCCGACATGCTGGCGCGCCGCATCGTCCGCGCGATCGCCCAACCCTATTCGATTCAAGGGCATGAGGTGGTCATCGGCACAAGCGTCGGCTTCGTGCTGTCGCCCGAGTTCGGCACCGACCTCGACAAGCTCGTGGCCTGCGCCGACGAGGCGCTGTACGAGGTCAAGCGGTCGGGTGGCGGCGTGGGCGCCTATCGCGGGCCGAAACCGCAGTTCGAGGCTCGGGACCGCCTGAGCCGCGCCTAAGCCGCAGTCGGCCCGGCGCCGCCGCCAAGTCCGGCCTCGCGATAGGCCTCGTTGCGGCGAAGGCTTTCCTCCAGCCGCCCGAGTTGCTTGGTGGTCGCGGGCGTTTGGTGCTTCGCCTTATAGTCGGCGTAGGGCATGCCGTAGACCTGCTCGCGGCCTTCGTCCTTCGTCATCGGAACGCCCAGGTCGGTCGCCGCCTCGGCGTACCAGTCGCCGAGGCAATTGCGGCAGAAGCCGCCCCAGCCCATCAGGTCGACGTTCTGAACGTCGGTACGGGCGCGAAGGTGCGAGACCAGCCGGCGGAACGCCGCCGCCTCGGCCGCCTGTGTCGTCGCGTCATCCATCACACTCGCCTTTGCGTTTGAGGCCCCAAGCAGTAGAGCTTGGCGCTCGCCATCACCAGCCAGGAAGACGCATGGCTTCGAAGACCGAGCCTCGCCGCCGGAAGGTCCGCGTGCTCGCCACATTGGGGCCGGCGTCGTCGACCCCCGAGATGATCCGCAAGCTGTATCTCGCGGGCGCCGACGCCTTCCGGCTCAACATGAGCCATGGCGACCACGCCGGAAAGGTGGCGCTGATCGAGATCATCCGCGGGCTCGAGAAGGAGCTCGGGCGGCCGATGACCATCCTCGCCGACCTGCAGGGGCCCAAGCTGCGCGTCGGCGCCTTCGCGCAAGGTAGGGTCGAACTGAGCGACGGCCAGCATTTCGTGCTCGACAGCGATCCCGCGCCCGGCGACGCGAGCCGAGTCCAGCTTCCGCACCGGGAGCTGTTCGCGGTGATGAAGGAGGGCGCGCGGCTGCTCGTCGACGACGGCAAGATCCGGCTTCGGGTCACGCATGTCGAGGGGGCCCGGCTGGAGACGGTGGTCGAGGTCGGCGGCTGGATTTCCAACAACAAGGGCGTCAACGTTCCCGATGTCGTGGTGCCGCTCGCGGCGCTGACCGAGAAGGACCGGCGCGACCTGACCTTCGCGCTGGAGCAACACGTCGACTGGATCGCGCTGTCGTTTGTCCAGCGGCCGGAGGACGTCGCCGAGGCGCGTCGGCTGATCGGCGGCAAGGCCGCGCTGCTGTCGAAGATCGAGAAGCCGGCGGCGCTCGACCGGCTGCCCGAGATCCTCGAACTGTCCGACGCCGTCATGGTGGCGCGCGGCGACCTGGGCGTCGAGCTGCCGCCCGAGGACGTGCCGCCGGCGCAGAAGCGGATCGTCCAGCTGGCGCGGCTCGCCGGCCGCCCGGTGGTGGTGGCGACCCAGATGCTCGAATCGATGATCGAGGCGCCGACGCCGACCCGCGCCGAGGTGTCAGACGTCGCCAACGCCATCTACGACGGCGCGGATGCGGTGATGCTGTCGGCGGAGTCGGCGGCGGGCAAGTTTCCGATCGAGGCGGTCGCGATGATGGACGCGATCGCCCGGCAGGTGGAGGGCGACCCGTCGCACTTCGGGCGGGTGCACTTCACCGAGACGCCGGCCGAGGCGACGACCGCCGACGCGCTGTCGGCGGCGGCGGGCGAGATCACCCGGACGGTGGCGGCGAGCGCGATGTGCTGCTTCACCTCATCGGGCTCGACCGCAAGGCGCGCGGCGCGCGAGCGGGTGTCGGTGCCGCTCCTCGTGCTGACGCCCAAGATGGCGACGGCGCGACGGCTGGGGCTGGTGTGGGGCGTCCACGCCGTCCACACCCGCGATGTCGGCGACTTCGAGGAGATGGTGCAGAAGTCGAAGCGCATGGCGCTGCGCACCGGCCTCGCCGGCAAGGGCGACCGGCTGGTGATCATGGCGGGCGTCCCGTTCGGGACGCCGGGATCGACCAACGTGCTTCATGTCGCGCGGCTGACCGGCGACGAGCTGGTGGGGCACGAGCGGTAGGTGCGTTTGGCGGCACCGTTTCCATTCGCGCCCGGCGGTGTCACCCCACCCCTACCCCTCCCCATCGAAGGGGAGGGGATGCATTTCTTGCAACCCTCAGCTTAGTCCCTCCCCCTTCGATGGGGGAGGTTAGGTGGGGGTGACACCGCCGGGTATGAAGGCACCCTAAAGCGCCCCGCACGCCTCGATCTTGCGGTCGAGGCCGGCGAGGGCGGGGAACGCGCGCGCCGCGACGCGGGCGGCGCCGACGAGCTCGCGCAGGCGCTCGGCGAGCAGGACGCGTTCGATCTCGCCTTCGAAGATCGGCTCGACGCTTCGCGTCATCGTGAAGCTGAGGCCGGCGTGGAGATCGTCACGGCCCGGCGTGCCGGGCATCCGAGCCAGCGCGCGCCCGGCGGCGCCCAGCACGTGCATCAGGTCGATGGCGATCGACATCAGCCGCCGCTGCTCGGCCTCGACGTCGCCATGAGTCCGGCCGAACGCCTGGACGATCAACTGCACGATCATCGCGTAGATGGCGTTGGCGAAATCGAGCACGCGGGCGGCGGCGGGATCGTCGATGAACACGAGGCCCCCGGGATCGGGCGGACGGCGCATGACCGGATTCTCGGCCGCCGGCCAGGCGGGCTGGAAGGCGGGATTGGCGGCCGCCAGCCTTTCATGTTCGGAGCGGATGGCGAGAAACCGCTGGTAGTGCGACTCCTCGCGGTCGGCGAGCGAGCCTTCGCCCTGCTCGACGATGGTGTCGATCGCGGCGAGCGCCGACGCCAAGTCGGTGATCGTCGCGACCCCTTCGATGTCGACCGCCGAGCGGCCGAGCTGCGCGCACTTCGGGCCGATGAACAGGTTCGCCTCGCCGATGCGCTTGGTCGAGGCGATCAGGTTGAGGCGGATGGCGTCGTAGAGCCGGCCGATCGTCGCATAGTCCTGAATACTCGGCATGACGCCGTGGTAGGCTTCCTCGCGGCCGTAATCCTCGGCGTGCTCGAAACCGGCCCCATCCTCCAGGTCGGTGCCGCGCGGACGCTCGAGGAAGATGAAGTGGTCGAGCGTCTCGCGGGAAAAGGGCGCGAGGCGGACGACGACGTCCGCCGGAAAATAGCCGGGCGCGATCGGGAAGTTGGGGCGCCCGAAGTGCGGCCGGCCGCCGATCGCCGTCGCGAGGTTGGCGACCAGCAGCAGGTGCCCCATTTCCTCGACCGCGACCGAAAGGATCGTCTTGCGCCAGCCTTCGACGGCGCGGCGTTCCTCCTCCGAAAGATCGGCTCCTTCCCCGCGCAGGCTGAACGCGGCGTAGAGGTAGGTGCACATCAGCGTGTGCTCGATCTCCGACGCCTCGGCGAGGAGGTGGGCGAGCTGCTCGCGCCCGCCGATGACGATCTCGATTTCGTCGGTCGCTTCGTCCGGTAGGACTTCGGACTTTTTCATTGAGGCTCCGGGCGGACAGGGTGGAAACGTCCCGGTGTAACGTTCGCCCGGCAGGTCCGGGCCAACGACCGCTTGCGGCGCGCGCGGGACCGCGCCAATCTGCGCCGCATCCGACAGCTTTCGAGGACTGACGCATGCGCCCCATCCTGCTCGCCACGACGATCGCAACCGCCTTCGTCGCCACCGCCGCATCCGCCGACGAGGGCATGTGGACGTTCGACAACTTCCCGTCCGCCAAGGTGCAGAAGGCCTATGGCTTCGCGCCCGACCGGAAGTGGCTCGACACCGTCCGGCTGTCTGCGGTGCGGCTGACCGGGGGCTGCTCGGGATCGGTGGTGTCGTCGGCGGGGCTGGTGCTGACCAATCACCACTGCGTCGTCGACTGCGCGCAGAACCTGTCGAGCACCGCCAGCGACTATGTCGCGAACGGCTATCTCGCCGACCTTCGGAAGGACGAGGGCAAATGTCCGGGGCAGCAGGCGGAGATCGTGACCGCGATCAGCGACGTGACGCCGCGCGTGCAGGCGGCGATCGGCACCGCCACCGGCCTCGCCTTCACCAAGGCGCGCGACGCGGCGGTGGCGGCGATCGAGAGCGAGGGCTGCCCCGACAAGGCGCTGTTCCGCTGCCAGGTAGTGACGCTCTATGGCGGCGGCCAGTACAAGCTCTACCGCTACCGCAAGTACAGCGACGTCCGGCTGGTGTTCGCGCCCGAATACGCCTCGGCGCAGTTCGGCGGCGATCCCGATAACTTCAACTTTCCGCGCTACGGGCTCGATGCGTCGTTCCTGCGGCTCTACGAGAATGGCAAGCCGCTCGTCACGCCCGCGCACCTGAAGTGGGCGGCGCGCGCGCCGGTGCCGGGCGAGCTGGTGTTCGTCGCGGGCAATCCCGGAAGCACACAGCGGCTGTTCACCCAGTCGCAGCTCGCCTTCCGCCGCGACACCCAGCTGCCGATCACCCTGCTCTACCTCTCCGAGCTGCGCGGGCGGCTGATCGGCGCGATGGCGGGCGATGCCGAGAAGACGCGCACTGGCGCCGACACGCTGTTCAGCATCGAGAACAGCTTCAAGGCCAATTACGGCATGCAGCGCTCGCTGCTCGACCCGGCGTTCAGCGCGAAACTGGCGGCGGGCGAGAGAGACCTGCGCGCCAGGGCGGCGGGCAATGCGGCGGTCGGCGACCCGTGGACCAGCGTCGACACCGCGATCGCCGCCTATCGCGAGATCTACCTGCCCTACGTCTGGCTGGAGTCGCGCGCCGGGGCGACAGGCGACCTGTATCACTGGGCGCGGACGATCGTGCGCGCCGCGCAGGAGCGGACGAAGCCCAATGGCGAGCGGCTTCCCGAATATAGCGAGTCGCGGCTGCCGCTGCTCGAGAAGACGCTGGTCGATCCCAAGCCGACCTATCCGTGGCTGGAGGAGGCGGTGACGGCGTTCTGGCTGTCGAAAACGCGCGAGTATCTGACGGCCGACGATCCGACGGTGAAGGTGCTGCTCGGCCGCGACTCGCCCGAGGCGCTGGCGAAGCGGCTGATCGGCGGCACGACGCTCGCCGACCCGGCGGCGCGGAAAGCGCTGTTCGACGGCGGACTGGCGGCGGTGCAGGCGTCGAGCGACCCGCTGATCAAATTCGTGCTGGCGACCGACGCGCAGGCGCGCGCCGTCCGCGAACGCTACGACGCCGAGGTCGACGGGCCGATCACCGCGGCGCAGGCCAAGCTCGCGCAGGCGCGCTTCGCGGCCTATGGCGACACGCTCTATCCGGATGCGACCTTCACGCTCCGCCTGTCCTACGGCCAGGTGCAGGGCTGGAGCTACGGCGGCAGGACGATCGCTCCGACGACCAATTTCGCCGGGCTGTACGACCGCGCGACCGGGCAGGACCCCTACGAGCTGCCGGCGAAATGGCTGGCGGCGAAGGGCAAGCTCGATCCGAACACGGTGCTCGATTTCTCGACCACCAACGACGTGGTCGGCGGCAATTCGGGCTCGCCGGTGATCGCGCGCGACATGTCGGTCGTGGGGGCGCTGTTCGACGGCAATATCCACAGCCTCGGCGGATCGTTCGGCTACGATCCGGCGCTCAACCGCTCGGTCGTGGTGTCGACGGGCGCGGTGCAGGAGGCGCTGGCCAAGGTCTATGGCGCGAACGTGCTGCTGAAGGAGCTGGCGGCGCGGTAGACCTAATCCCTCGCCCGCTTGCGGGAGAGGGCGACTCGCCGGCAGGCGAGCGGGGTGAGGGAACCGCCGAGTCCGGCGCTGCTCGCGCTGGCGCGCTTCGCCCCTCACCCCAACCCTCTCCCGCAAGCGGGAGAGGGAGTTTTTTAGCGGACGACGATCACGCGCTTCATCGGGGCGAGCTTCGCCAGCAGGCGGTTCTGCGCGGCGAAGGGAACTCGCTCCTTGTCCATCGCGCGCTGCAGGTTCTCGACCAGCGCGGCGAAGTCGGCCGTCTGGAGTCCCATGTCGGCGTGGACGCTTTTCATGTCGCGGCCCGAATAGGAGCAGCCGCCGCCGAGGATGTAGCAGAATTGCTCCGTCAGCGTGCGGACCAGCCGCGTGTTGTCGGCGGCGCGGAAGATGTCGGCGGTGCGCGGATCGGCGTGGCTGAAGGCGACGAGGTCGGCCGAGATGCGCTCCAGCCCGTTCAGGCCATGGAAGGCCTTGAAGGTGCCGTCGTCCTTCATCGGCGCGGTGCCGGCGTTGGCGTCCGACTGCTGATAGGGGTCGACCGGCTCCTCGGGCTTGGGCGCGGCGGCGAGCAGCAGGAGGAGCGGGACGGCGAGGAGGAGGCGCATGAAGGCTCCTAGAAGGCGGCTTGCGCCGAAAGATAGAGGCCGCGCTGCTTGCCGAAGGTGGCGATGCTGCCGAGATCGACATAGGCGGCGGTGAGCGACAGGTGCCGGTTGACCGCGTAGGCGGCGAAGACGTCCCAGGCGTCCTGCTCCTTCGCGAAGCCGAGCTTGTCGGGCTTGGTGCGGACCTCGGCGCCGAGGAGCAGCCGGCGCGAGGCCAGCCAGCCGGCCGACGCCTCGGCCTGCAGCGAGCGCTTGTCCGACTTGTCGCCGCCGTAGCCGAGCAGGCCGAACTGGTTGGCGCGGGTGAGCCGCGCGGTGGCGTTCAGGACGAGGCTCTGGCCGAGCAGCACCTTGGTCGCGGCGATGTAGAAATCGGTGTCCGAGCGGCGCTCCGCGCCGACGGCGCGGACGAGCGCGTCGCGGTTGTGCTTGTACTGGAGGCCGATGGCGATCTGCGGGAGCGCGGTGTCCTGGTCGTAGACCGCGTCGCCGAAGAGCTTGAGCTTGGCGCCGAGCACGTCCTGATTGAAGGTGAAGCCGCGGCCGATGCCGAGCGCCGCGCCGGTCTTGCCGGTGTCGAAGGCCTGGCGAGCAACGCTCAGCTCCAATCGGTCGAACAGGCCGATCGCGGCGCTGAAGCTTCGCAGATTATAGTCGGGGAGCGCGACCCAGGTGACGGCCGCCGAGCCGCCGATGCCGTCCTTCGTCTCGTTGCCGGCGATCAGCGCCCAGGTCGCGAGGCCGCCGCCGGCCGCGCCCTCGACGCTCTCGACGCCCCGCGTCAGCAGCAATTTGCCGCCCCCGCGCCAATCGGCCGCATGGGCGGAAACCGCGAGGACAAGGCTGGTGACGGCGAAAATCGACCTAAGCGCAAGAATGGTCATGATCTTTACGATTATTGCACCTCGTGCCCCATAGGGCATAGGTGTTAACATTGTTTGACCGGGCGTCGAGGGGCCGTAACGACATGCTGATGAAGCTGGGCATGACCGCCGCGCTGCTGGCGCTCTCCGCGCCCGCCTTCGCCGCCGATCTTTCGGTGACGATCCGAGACGCCGCGGGCGCGCCGGTCCACAACGCCGTCGTCATGGTGATGCCGGCGGCCGGAAGCCCGGCGGGCGCGAAGATCGGCGGGCCGTTCGCGATGGCGCAGCAGGGCATCCAGTTCGACCCCTATGTGCTGGTCGTGCCGGTCGGCGCCGAGGTGACCTTTCCCAACAGGGACAAGGTTCGCCACCACGTCTACTCCTTCTCGCCCGTGAAGCGATTCGAACTCAAGCTCTACGGCAAGGAGGAGGCGCGGACGGTTCTGTTCGACAAGCCCGGCACCGTGGCGCTCGGCTGCAACATCCACGACCAGATGAGCGGCTTCATCAAGGTGGTCGACACGCCGTTCGCTGTGAAGACCGGGATGGACGGCGTCGCGACGCTGCGCGGCCTGCCGGCGGGGCCCGCGACGATGCGCGTCTGGCACCCGCAGCTGCGCGCGCCGGGCGGCGAGATCGAGAAGCGCATCGCCGTCGCCGCAAGCGGCGGCGCGCAGACCGTGTCGGTCGCCTTGCGTTCGACCGAGGACGCGATGCGGCACTGATGTTCCGGTTCAAGCGCCTCCGCACACGCCTCGCGGTCCTCTACGCCGGACTGTTCGCCGCGGCGTTGATCGCGGTCGCGGTCGCGGTGCAGTTCGTCATCGTCCGCAACGCCGAGTCGGCGATCCGCAGCGAGCTGACCGCCAGCGGCACGGTGTTCGACCGGATCTGGGCGCTGCGCTCCAGCCAGCTGCGCGATGCCGCCGGGCTGCTGGCGCACGACTTCGGCTTCCGCGCCGCGGTCGCGACGCGCGACGCCGCGACGATCGGCTCGGCGCTCGACAACCTCAAGCGGCGGCTCGGCATCCGCACCGCCTTCATCGTCGACATCGACGGCAACGTCACCGGCGTCAGCGACCCGACGGCGAAGGCCGAGGCGGCGTCGCTGTGGACCGCGCTCGACGCCGGCGCGACCGAGGGGGTCGTGCCGATCGGCGGCGTCTCCTACCAGGCGGTCGCGGCGCCGATCATGATGCCGACGCTGGGCGGCTGGGTGGTGTTCGCCTCCGAGCTCGACCAGGGCGAGATGAAGCGGCTGGAAGCGCTTGCCGCCATCCCGCTGAAGGCGACCGTGCTGCGCCGCACCGCGCCGGGCGCCTGGTCCGGCCAGATGCCGCCGGCCGATGCCGGGACGATCAGCCGGTTCGTCGAGCGGGCCGGCGCGACGCGAGCGCCCGCCGAGCTCAGCACCAGCGCCGGCGACGCGATCGCGCTGGTCAAGCATTTGCCGAGCTTCGGCGGCGGGGCGCCGACGGTACTGCTGCTGCGCTATCCGACCGCGCTGGCTCTCGCGCCCTACCGCCCGCTGCAGATCGCCATCCTGCTGACCGGCATCAGCGGGCTCGCGTTGCTGATCCTCGGCAGCTGGCGGCTCGCCGAAACGATCGTCCGGCCGATCTCGGCGCTCGACGAGGCGGCGGGGCAGCTGGAGCGCGGCGAGGAGGTGAAGGTCGCGGTCAAGACCGACGACGAGATCGGGCGGCTGTCGGGAAGCTTCAATCGCATGGCGGAGGGCATCGCCGACCGCGAGCGGCGGATTACCCACCTCGCCTTCCACGACGCGCTGACCGGGCTTCCCAACCGTGTGCTGTTCCGCGAGCAGCTAAGCGGCCTTCTCCGGCGCCGCGGCGCGCAGGTCGCGGTGCTGTCGCTCAACCTCGACAAGTTCGCGCTGGTCAACGACACGCTGGGCCACCAGGTCGGCGACGCCTTGCTGAAGGCGGTCGCCGAGCGGCTGCACGACCTGGCGGGCGAGGATCTGGTCGCCGGGTTCGGCGGCGACGAGTTCGCCGTGCTCGTCGAGATCGAGGATGACGACCGCGAGCGGCCCGAACGGCTGGCGGGGCAGCTGCTCAAGGCGCTCGACCAGCCGCTGCTCGCCGCCAAGGGACAGGACATCACCGTCGGCGCCAGCGTCGGCATCGCCATCGGCCCGAACGACGGCGAGGACGCCGACACGCTGATCAAGAACGCCGGGCTGGCGCTGACCCGCGCCAAGGCCGACGGGCGCGGCACGGTGCGCTTCTTCGAGACCGAGATGGACGCCCGCGCGCAGGCGCGCCGGACGATCGAGTTCGACCTCAGGCACGCGCTGGAGCGCAACGAGTTCGAGCTGCACTTCCAGCCGCTCTACGACATCGCCAGGAACCGCATCACCGGCTTTGAATCATTGATCCGCTGGCGCCATCCGACGCGCGGCCTCGTCTCGCCGATCGAGTTCATTCCAGTCGCCGAGGAGACCGGGCTGATCGTCCCGATGGGCGAGTGGATCTTTCTCGAGGCGTGCCGGCAGGCGGTGCGGTGGCCCGACGGCATCCGTGTCGCGGTCAACGTCTCGCCGGTCCAGTTCGGCCACCCCGACCTCGAAGCGCACGTCCTGAACGCGCTCGACGCAACGGGGCTCGACCCGCAGCGGATGGAAGTCGAGATCACCGAGTCGATCTTCCTCGACAGCAGCGAGGGGACGCTCGACATCCTGCACCGCTTGCGCGGCCTCGGCTGCCGGACCTCGCTCGACGATTTCGGCACGGGCTATTCGTCGCTCAGCTATCTGCTCAGCTACCCGTTCGACAAGATCAAGATCGACCAGTCGTTCGTCCGCAACCTGCTGACCGTCAAAGGCTCGGTCGCGATCGTCCGCGCGGTCGTCAGCCTCGCCGACGCGCTCGGGATGGAGACGATCGCCGAAGGGGTCGAGGAGCAGGCGCAGTTCGACGAACTGAAGCGCCAGAACGTCGACCAGATCCAAGGCTATCTGATCAGCCGGCCGCTTCCCGCCGACCAGTTGCCCGCGCTGTTCAAGCGCGCGGCGGAGAACGCGCTGGTCGCCTGAACCACGCTGCTTTAGTCTGGCGGCGTGACGCCCGTTGACCCAGACGCGCCGAGAGGCGGCGACACCGTCTACCGCCACCGGCTCGCGACCCGGCTGTGGCATTGGGTGAACGCGGTCGCGGTGCTCGTCTTGCTGATGAGCGGGCTTATGATCTTCAACGCCCATCCGCGCCTCTACTGGGGCCAGTACGGCGCCAACCAGGATAGGCCGTGGCTGGAGATCGGCAGCACGGGCGACATGGGCTATCTGGCGATCGGCGGGCGGCATGTGCCATCGACCGGCGTGCTCGGCGTGTGGAAGGACGGCGGGGGCAAGCTTCATCGCAACGCCTTTCCCGGCTGGGCGACCATCCCCTCGACCTACGACCTCGCGGGCGCGCGGCTGTGGCATCTGGCGTTCGCCTGGCTGCTGGTGGTGCCGGGTGTGCTCTACTGGCTGTGGGGCTTCGCGCGGCGGCATGTGCAGCGCGATCTGGCGCCGAAGCCCGGCGAGCTGTCGCCGGGACATCTGTGGCGGAGCGTCAAGGACCACGCGCAGCTGAAGCACCCGACCGGGGCCGCGGCGCGCGACTATAATATCCTGCAAAAGCTCGCCTATCTCGGCGTGATCTTCGGGCTGCTGCCGCTCGCGGTGCTGACCGGGCTGACGATGTCGCCGGGGATGAACGCGGCGTGGCCGTGGCTGCTCGACCTGTTCGGCGGGCGGCAGTCGGCGCGCTCGATCCACTTCATCGCGGCGATGCTGATCGCCGCCTTCATCGCGGTCCACCTGATCGAGGTGGTGCTCGCCGGGCCGGTCAACGAGGTGCGCTCGATGATCACGGGGCGCTACAGGCTGCCCAGGGACAAGGGCCAGTGATCACGCGGCGCGGCCTGATCGGATCGCTGGCGGCGACTCCGCTGCTTGGCGGCTGCGACAAGCTCAACCAGAGCCCCGGTTTCGTGAAGCTGCTCGGTTCGGCCGAGGGGTTGACGATGCGCGCGCAGCGGCTGGTCTCCGATCGTTCGGCGCTGGCGCGCGAGTTTTCGGCGGCGGAGATGTCGCCGGTGTTCCGGACCAACGGCACACGGCTGCCGACGACCGTTCTCTACGAAGGGCTGCTGGCGAGCAATTTCGCCGACTGGCGGCTGGTGGTCGACGGGCTGGTGGCGCGACCGCTGGCGCTGTCGCTTGCCGATTTGCGGGCGATGCCGGCGCGAACGCAGATCACCCGGCACGATTGCGTCGAGGGGTGGAGCGCGATCGGCAAGTGGACCGGGACGCCGCTCAAGCTGCTGCTCGACCGCGCCGGGATGAGCGGCCGGGCGCGCTACATCGTCTTCCACTGCGCCGATCAGCTGAGGGGCGGCGCTTATTACGAGAGCGTCGATCTGGTCGACGCGCTGCACCCGCAGACCATCCTCGCCTGGGGGATGAACGACGGAATGTTGAGCGTCGCCCATGGCGCGCCGCTCCGGCTGCGGGTCGAGCGGCAGCTCGGCTACAAGCAGGCGAAATATGTGATGCGGGTCGAGGCGGTCGAAAGCCTCGCCGGGATCGGCCAGGGCAAGGGCGGCTATTGGGAAGACGTCGCCAATTACCAATGGTATGCCGGCATATGAAAACGGGCCGTCGCCGCTGAGGCGCCGGCCCGCTCGCGTTGGCGCGCCGACCCCCGTAGCGGCCTTCGCGCCCCCGAAACCGATGTGAGCGGCGGAACACGATACGCAACTGGCGTACCGCCGCTCGTTGGTCTTCCGATCTGAACCGGGAGACGCAGTTACTAACCCTTATCAGTGCCGAGGGTTCCATGTTCCCGCCCCGTTCCTTCTGTGCGATGATCGCGGGGTGAGCGAACAGGTCCGCAAGATCATCCATGTCGACATGGATGCCTTCTATGCCTCGGTCGAGCAGCGCGACGACCCCGCCTTGCGCGGGCGGCCGGTGGCGGTCGGCGGGTCGGAGCGGCGCGGGGTGGTCGCGGCGGCGAGCTACGAGGCGCGCAGGTTCGGCGTGCGTTCGGCGATGGCGTCGGTCACCGCCAGGCACAAATGCCCCGAGCTGGTGTTCGTCAAGGCGCGGTTCGAGGTCTACAAGGCGGTGTCGCGGCAAATCCGCGACATCTTTGCGATGTTTACCGACCGGATCGAGCCGTTGTCACTGGACGAGGCCTATCTCGACGTCAGCGGCGCGGAGTCGGCGCGCGCCATCGCCGAGGACATACGCGCGCGCATCCGGGCCGAAACCGGGCTGACGGCGTCGGCGGGAGTCTCCTACAACAAGTTCCTCGCCAAGATCGCCTCCGACCAGCGCAAACCCGACGGACTTTGCGTGATCACGCCCGACAAGGGACCGGCGTTCGTCGAGGCGCTGAAGATCGAGCGCTTTCATGGAGTCGGCCCGGCGACCGCTGCGAAGATGCACCGGCTGGGAATTTTCAGCGGCGCCGACCTGAAGGCGTGGGAGCTGCCGCACCTTCGCGAGCAGTTCGGCAAGGCGGCGGACTATTACCACAACGCGGCGCGCGGCATCGACCACCGCGAGGTACGCGCCGACCGCGAGCGCAAGTCGATCGGCTCCGAGACCACCTTCGACGAGGACGTGACGACGATCGACGGACTGCTCGACCGGCTGCCCCGCCAGGTCGACAACGTCTGGCGGCATTGCGAGCGGCTGGAAAGCTTTGGACGCACCGCGACGGTCAAGGTGAAGTTCGGCGATTTCCAGCAGATTACCCGGAGCCGCAGCGGTGCGCCGATCCTCGACCGCGAGACGCTGGCGGCGGTCAGCGCCGACATCGTCCGGGGACTGGCGCCGCTTCGAACCGGGGTGCGGCTTATTGGAGTCACCATCTCCAATTTCGACGCCGAAGGGCCGCAAACCGCGCTTTTCCCGTGAAAAGTATTAGGAGCGGAGCCGAAACGAGAGTCGACAGTCTTTACATGTTAAAATATGCTGATCAGCTAAGTGCTTGAAATGTCTTGTTTCGCATTTGTGGCATGTTTGTTGCACCTTTCCGTTCGCTGGGCAGTGTTGTGCCCGACCGAGAGAGAGGCCGACCCATGAAGACCTTCAGCAAGATTCTCCTGGCGACCGCCGCGACGCTTTCGATCGCCGCGCCGTCGAACGCCGCCACGCAGAGCACGACTTTCCAGGTCACCGCCAACGTCGCCGGCACCTGCAGCATCACCGCCAACCCGATCGCCTTCGGCACCTATGCCGGCACGCAGGTCGACCAGAGCTCGACGCTCGCGGTCAACTGCACCACGGGGACGGGCTATTCGGTGACGCTCAACAACGGCGCGAACGCCACGGGCGCCCAGCGCCGGATGATCAACGGCGCGAGCTTCATCCCGTACCAGATCTACACCGACAACACCTACGCGACGATCTGGAACGGCGCCGTCACCGGCCCGACCGCCGGCGCTTCGGGCAACGGGACGAACCAGAGCTACTCGATGTACGGCCGCGCGCCGGCCGGCACGCCCGGGGCGTCTGGTAACTATCTCGACACCGTGACCGCCACGGTCACCTACTAAGCCTCGCCATGGTGCGGGCCGCTTCCGCTTATCTCGCGGCCCTCTTCCTAGCGATTGCCGGGCCGGCATGGGCGTCTACGCTGAGCGTCTCGCCCATCCGGCTCGTGCTGACTCCGGGCGCGCCGCTCGGCACCTTCACGGTCAACAATGAGGGCGGCTTGCCGGCGCGCGCGCAGCTGGTGATGAGCACCTGGCGCCAGGAAGACGGCAAGGACGTGCTGACGCCGACCCGTGACGTGCTGGTCAACCCGACGATCTTCGAGGTGGGGGCGAATAGCCGCCAGCTCGTCCGCCTCGGCCTGCAGGTTCCGGCGGCGGCGGTCGAGCGCAGCTACCGGCTGGTGCTCGACGAGATTCCGACCGCCGCGCAAATCAAGGCCGGCACCATCGGCGTCCGGCTGCGGATCAGCGTTCCGCTGTTCGTGCCGGTCGAAGGCGCGGTCGCCGATCTCGGCTGGCGCGCCACTGTCAACGGACGCGATATTCGCTTCGACATCTCCAACAAGGGCGGGCGGCATGCGCAGATCCTCCGCCTCAAGATTTCTCGCGCCGGGGGCGCGACGCTGCTCGACACCGGCGCTTCAGTCTACATCCTGCCGGGCTCGACCGGCCAGCCAGCGGCATTCAAGCTTTCGGCGCCCGTGGCGCCGGGCGAAATGCTGCGAATCGACGCCAAGACCGACAATGGCGATGTTCACGCCAGCGTGCGCGCCGACCGGTCATAGCATGCGCTGCCGGCGGCCGTGGCGCGCCGCCGTGCTAGTCGCGCTGGCCACGGCCTCGGGCGCGGCGCGGACTGCGGAGCCCGTCGCCGCCGAAGCCGAAACGGCGGTCGTGCTCGGCGTCACCATCAACGATTCGGGCGATGACTTGTCGGCGTTCTTCCTGCGTCGTCCCGACGGCCTGTGGGCGCGGGGCGAGGACCTGGATGCGTGGCGCATCCTCCGCCCCGCCGCCCCGCCGGTCGAGGTCGACGGCCACGCCTACGTCCCACTGTCGGCGCTGAAGGGGCTGGAAGCGCGGATCGACGAGGCGACGCAATCGGTGCGGCTGACCGTGCCGATTGATATGTTCACGCCGCAGACCTTCAGCGGCAACGCCGCCAACGTGCCGAAGCTCAGCCCGACCATCCCGTCGGCCTTCCTGAATTACGACATCGCGGCGGAGACCAGCTCCAACGCCACCAGCGCGCGCGGATTCTTCGAGGCGGGGGCGAGCAACCGGCTCGGCCTCGCCGCCACCACCTTCACCGTCGGCCGGACCTTCGGAGGAACGGCAGTGACCCGGCTGGACAGCTACCTGCTGCGCGACAATCCGGCGAGCGCGACGCGGCTGGTGATCGGCGACGCGATCACCGCGAGCAGCGCCTGGTCGCGCCCGATCCGCTTCGGCGGAGTGAAGTTCGGCACCGATTTCGGGCTGCGGCCGGGCTATATCACCTTCCCGACCGCCGACTTCCAGGGGCGGACGGTGCTGCCGTCGAGCGTTGAGTTCTACGCCGACGGGGCGCTGCGCTATCGCCGCGACGTCGACCGGGGACCGTTCGCGGTCGATCAGGCGCCGCTCCCCGCCGGCGCCGGGCAATTGACCGTGGTGACCCGCGACGTGCTGGGCATCGAGCGGCGGACGACGACGCCTTATTACGTCAGCACCAACCTGCTGCGCGCCGGGCTGACGCGCTATTCGATCGAGGTCGGCGCCGAGCGCAACGACTTCGGCCGGGACAGCCTCGATTATTCGCGGCCGTTCGTCGCCGGGCTCTACCGCCATGGCCTCAGCAACCGGCTGACCGTCGAAAGCCGCGCCGAGATCGGCAGCAAGGTCCAGAGCGGCGGCGTCTCGCTGTCGAGCGCCCTGCCCCGCTTGGGAGAGTTCGGGGCGACGGCCGCGATGTCGTCGGGCGGGGGCGGCTGGGGCGTGCTTTACGGCGCCTACTACAGCCGGACCTCGCAAGTCTGGGACCTGGGCCTCAGCATCCAGCAGACCAACCGCGCCTTCACCCAGCTCGGCATCCGCGAGCGATCCGAGCAGATTCGCCGCCAGATCCAGGGCAACGCGGGCCGAACCCTGGGCCGCTACGGGCGGATCGGCATCAGCATCGCCGACCTCAAGACCGCCGATCACAACGAAACCAAGGTCGCGTCGCTGAGCTACAGTCTCAACATCGGCACGCTTGGCTATATCGACGCCTTCGCGGTGCTCGCCGACTCAAGCAGCGGCCCGACCAATTCCGGCGCGGGCGTCGGGCTGACGATCCCGCTCGGGCCGCGCGCCACCGCCCGGGTGGGCGGCGAAATGCAGAACGGCAAGCCGTCGCTGACCGCCGACTACCGCGTCGCGCCGCCGACCGACCGTGGCCTCGGCTACGGCGGCTCGGTGCGGCTCGGCGCCTTCGGCCAGCAGCGCGCCGACGCGACATGGGTCGGCGACCGGGGCGAGGTGCGGATCGACGCGGCGCGCATCGATGGCGTCGTCGGCGTGCGGGGGACGGCGCGCGGCGGGCTGGCGCTGGCGGAAGGGGCGCTGTTCGCGACGCGCCAGCTCGACGGCGCCTTCGGGATCGTCGACGCCGGCGGCTATGCGGGCGTCCGCGTCTATCAGGACAATCGCCCGCTGACCCGCACCAACAGCCGCGGCCTGGCGATCATCCCGGCGCTCCGCCCCTATGAGGACAACGCGATCCGCCTCGCGCCCGACGACATGCCGATCGGCGCGCGGGTCGATGCCGACGACGTCATCCTGACCCCTGCCTACCGCTCCGGCGTGACCGCGCACTTCCTCGTCAAGACCGGCCACCCGGCGACGGTGCTGTTCGACGGACCCGACGGCACGCCGGTCTCGCCGGGAACCGCGATCATCGTTGACGGCGGGCGTGAACGGACGTTCGCGGGCTACGACGGCGAAGTCTTCATCTCCGACGCGAGGCCGACCATGGTGCTGGAGGCCGAGATCGCGGGCGGCCTGTGCAAGGCGATCGTCACCAGGCCCGCCGGAGCGGTGGACCTGCCCCAGCTTGGTCCGGTAAGGTGCGCGCAAGGGGAAGTGAAGTGATCGTGCGTCGCCTGTATGGGCTGCTGATCGCGGCGGCGCTTTTCGCGCCAGCCCCCGCGAACGCCGACTGCGTACAGTGCAGCTGCGGCATCGAGACCTCCGGACTGGTGTTCGGCCCCTACAACCCGCGCCGTCCGACCTCCGGCAGCGTCGCGACCGTGCGCGTGACCTGCGACGGCGACAGCGGCTATCTGATCAAGATGAGCGCGGGCAGTTCGGGCACGCCGACCGGACGGACGCTCCATAACGGCGCCAGCATACTCAACTACAACCTCTACAAGGACGCCGGCCGCTCGATGATCTGGGGCGACGGCGCCGCCGGGCAGACCGGGCTGATGGGCTCGGGCACCGCCAACTACAACGTCTACGGCGCGATCTTCGGCGGCCAGGCGCCGCTCGTTGGCGTCTATACCGACACGCTGATCCTCTCGGTCGAATACTAGGGGTCGCGGAGCGGACCTGCCGCGCTATAAGCCCGGCATGGCCGACGCCGCCGACATCAACGAAGCGACGCCGCGCGAGGCGGTCGAGGACAACCAGCTGACGCGGGAGTTCATCGACGACGTGCGCCAGGCGGTCGACACGCTCGACGCGGCGCGCGCCCGGGCGCTGGTCGAGCCGCTGCACGAAGCCGACATCGCCGACCTGTTCGAGCAGATCGACGACGACCACCGCCAGCCGCTGGCGACGCTGATCGGCGACATCCTGAACGCCGACGTGCTCGCCGAGATGAACGACTGGGTGCGCGACGAGCTGATCGAGGTGCTCGAGCCCTATCAGGTCGCCGACGTCGTCCAGCAGCTCGACACCGACGACGCGGTCGCGATCATCGAGGACCTCGATGCCGACGACCAGCGCGAGGTGCTCCGCTCGCTGCCGGCCGACGACCGCGCGGCGATCGAGGAGGCGCTGTCCTACCCGGAGGAATCCGCCGGCCGCCTGATGCAGCGCGAGCTGATCGCGGTGCCCGA
>CAXTKD010000003.1:0-229409 GCA_964244885.1 uncultured Sphingomonadaceae bacterium
CGATGTTGGCGTTGATCTTGACCAGGAAGTTGCGGCCGATCGCCATCGGCTCGGACTCGGGGTGGTTGATGTTGTTGGGGATGATGGCGCGGCCGCGGGCGATCTCGTCGCGCACGAACTCAGGGGTGACGTAGTCGGGGATTTCGGCGCCGAAGGATTCGCCGTCGCGGACGTGGCCGTGCATCTGCGCGCGGCCGATGTTCTCGCGGATGGCGACATATTCCATCTCGGGCGTGATGATGCCGCGGCGGGCGTAGTGCATCTGGGAGACGTTGGCGCCGGGTTTGGCGCGGAGGGGGCGTTTGACGACGTTGGGGAATTCGGCCTGGGCGGCCTTGTCGCGGAGGGTGCGGAGGCCATTGTCCTCGGGGCGGACGTGGCGGCCGTCATAGGCCTCGACGTCGCCGCGGGCGTGGATCCAGGCGCTGCGCAAGGGGGCGAGGCCGGCGGCGATGTCGATGCGGACGGACTCGTCGCTGTAGGGGCCGGAGGGGTCGTAGACGCGGACGGGGGGCTCGCCGCAGGAGGGCTCGAGCCGGATCTCGCGCATCGCGACGCGGATGTCGGGATGGACGACGCCGGGGACGTGGATCTTGGTGGAGGCGGGGAGGGCGCCGGTGGTCACCTTCATTTCGGTGCGGGCGTTGATATCGGCCATGTCTCTCGTCTCCTATGCGGAGTGGAGAACGGTGAACCGCGTCTCCACTCCCTACGCCGGTGTCAGCCGGATCAGGTTCGGCGGGTCGCAGCGGACGAGCTGCCTCTCAACCGCTTCGGCGCGGTCCCCCGGGGAATGGGGGCAGTCTAGTGGCGGGTGCGCGGGGCGTCCACGCCTTTCGCGGTGGCGCAGCGGCTGGCGAGGGGGCAGCGGGCGCAGTCGGGCGCGTCGTGGCGGCAGACGTCCTGGCCGAGGCGCTTCAGGTGAGCGAACATCTCCATGTGATCCTCGGGCGACCAGTCGAGGGTGGAGGCGGTGGCGATCTCGCTGGTGGTCGCGGGCGTGGCGCTTACCCCGACGAGGCCGAGGCGTTGCAGGACGCGGTGGACGTGGCTGTCGACGACGAACACCGGGCGCTTCAGCGTGCTGAAGTTGAGCGTCGCCGCCGCGACCTTGCGGCCGACCCCGGGAAATTGCTCGAGCCAGCGCAGTGCGTCGGTGAGTGGCGGCTCGGCGAGGAAGTCGAGGCGGAAGTCCGGATGCTCGCGCTCGATCCGGCGAAGCGTTTCGGCGAGCTGCGGCGCCTTGGCCTCCGCGAAGGTGACGTCGGCGATGACCGCCTCGATCTCCGCCGGGCTTGCCCTGGCGAGCAGGCTGACTCGCTTCCACCGCTCGCCCAGCCGCCGGTAGGCGGTTAGCGAGACCGCGTCATAGGTGCGGCCGCTGATCAGCGATTTGATGAGCTGGCCGATCGGCTTGCGCCGCTTGACGGTGCCGAGGCGGCCGTAGGCGGCGTTCAGCTGGCAATGCCACGCGGAGAGATCACGGGCGATGAAGTCGAACGGCGGCTGCATAAAGAGAACATATAAAGAACTCCACGCCTATTCAATCGCCGGTTTACGATCCTCGCGAACATGCCACAGCCGCAGCACGACGATCGTGTCGTTGGCGATCTCGTAGCGCAATTCGTAATGGCCGACCGTGATCCGGCGGACCTCGCGCGGTTCATAGGCCGCAAGCTTTTCGCCAATTCTCGGAAAATCGAGCAGGCGCTTTGGCGCGCTCGCCAACGACTGCACGACCTTCGCCGCGGCCTCAGGAGCGACCGGGTGAAGAAATTCGTGCAGGCGCATGAGGTCGGCCGAAGCCTTGCTGCTCCACAGCAGCTTCACAGGCAGGGTGGGGGAAGCGGTTTTCCGCTGCTCAAGCTGTCGGCCCAATCCTGGACGGCCCTTTGATCGATGACGCGGCCCGCATCGACGTCCGCGAGCGCTTCGAGCGTCATCTGATGACGGCTGTCCTCCAGATCGACCCAAGCCTCGAGCGCCTGTTTCATCACCCAGCCTCGCGAGCGATCCATGCGGGCCGCCATGACATCCACCCTATTCGCGAGGTCATCGGGCAGATGAGCGGTCAAAACGCGCGTAGGCACGCTGACGTCCAATCATAATAAATCGGCATGATTGGAATATAATCGAAAATGCGACCTACAGGAAGTAGCGCAGCCTCACCGCTTCATCGGACTCCGCGCCGGTGATCGCAACGCCGGCCGAATCGAAGCTTGGCGGGCCAAAGGCGAGGCGGGGGTTGCGCGAGAAGCCGACGCCTTCCTTCGGAATGCCCGCGAAGGTGTCGAGCTTGCCGTTCGAATTCTCGTCGTGGAACAGCGCCACGGCATAGGTGCCCGAGGGCAGGTTGGCGAAACTCAGGGTGGCGCGCGTCGGGGCGGTCAGGTGGCGCGCCTGCGGATCGTGCTCGCAATCGGGAAAGTGCCTGGCGTCCCGCGTCACGCAGACCTGGATCAGGCCCTGCGCCGACCGCAGATTCTCGACCGAGACATCAAGCTGGCCGAGTGGGCCTGCTCCCAGCAGGAAGGTCAAAGCCGCCAAGGCCGCGGTCCGTGCCGCAGAGCCTGTCCCAGAAACGGAAGTAAAGGCCATAATTGCACCCGTACTGCTCGTGGTGCCGCTGGTGGTGGCTGGCGGTGATCAGCCAGCGGCCGCCGAGGCCATTCACGAAGCGGGCGGGGAACAGCTCCCAGCCCATGTGATTGGTCACCCCCATAAGCGTCATGATGCCGAGCACCAAGCCGAGCGCGGCGGCGTGGATCGGAATGACGAAGGTGAGTGCCGGAATCACCACAGCGCCGGTGATCGCCTCCCACGGATGGAACGCCATCGCAGCCCAGGCCGTGGGTGGCCGGCTGTCGTGGTGGACGCGGTGCATCAGGCGGAAGAGGCGCGGGCCGTGCATCGCGCGGTGGGTCCAGTAGAACCAGGTGTCGTGCGCGGCGAGATAGAGCAGGACGCTGGCCGGGAGCCACCACAGCGGATGAGCGTAGGCATCGGTATAGATGCGAGTCCAGCCGAGGCTGTTCCACGCCCAGGCGGTGAGCCCGGCGGGAATGCCATAGATCGCCGCCGACGCGAGCGACCACAGGATCTCGCGGCGCATCTGACGCGGCAGGTGCGGCAGTGCGTAGAGGCCGGGGCGGCGCCGCGCCGTCAGCCAATGGAAGCCGCCCGACACCGCGAGATAACGGACGGCGACGATCAGCGTCATCGCGAGCGCGGCGAGGAGGGCTTGGGTCACGCTCGCGCTATACCCCTCACGCCGTCAGAGCGACAGGCCGGTTGTCCGGAGCCGGGCGCGGAGGTCGGCGGGCGAGAGGTGCTGCGGCTTTTCGGTGAGGTCGGCGACGAGCGCCGCGGTCGCCGCCAACATCCCATGGCGGCGCGCCGCGGCGAGGAAGGCGGCGCCGGTCCACGGCGTTCCGGCGCGTGCCTTGTCGAGGAAGTCGGTCCACACGGCGACCAGCGTCTCGCGGCCGCCGGAGGCGCGGCGGACATCGGCGTCGATGGCGAGCTGAAGCAGCAGGCCGCAGTCGTAATAATTGCCCAAGGCGCCGGCCCTGGCGGAGGCGTCGAGCGGCTTGTCGCCGAGCGCCGAAAGGCCCGCCGCGCAGCGGTCGGCGGCTTGGCCGACGCGCTTTTCGACATAAGCGGGATTGCCGAGATGGCGGACCGCGAGGGCGGCGAAAGCCTCCGCCCCGCCCTCGTGAATCCACGCTTCGTCGTCCGAGGCGTTGAGGCCGCCGGCGCGCGCGCCGTGGAAGAAATGCGCGGTTTCGTGCGCGAAGAACCACGGGACGAAATCCGCCTTCGCCGCGGCCTCGGGCTTGGGCCAGTCGGAGCCGTAGAAGTGCAGGAACACCTGCCCCGGCAGCGTGCCGCCCTGGTAGGACAGGCCGCTGTCGGGACGCGGGAAACGGTCGAGCGACGCGAACAGCATCGGCTTTTCGGCGAGCGCGCCGAATGAGGCGGTGAAATAGGTCATTAGCGGCGGCAGCAGGCTGTCGAGCTGCGCGCGGAGCGCCGCCGGCAGCGCGGGATCGATGACCGCGTAGACCAGCGGCGTCGCGAGCGCCGCCGCCGGGCCCGCATAGACGAGCGTGCCTTCGCCGCCGTCCGAAAAGCTTGCCTCGCCCTTCCGCAGGCGGCCGCCCGCGAGGACGTTGCGGCCCGGCGCGCGGACGCTGGTGCGCCAGCGCGGCGCATCGCCGCACGGCCGGTCGGCGCAGGCGTGGAACTGGCCGGTGAAGACCAGCAGCCCGCCGTCGCTGAAGGGCGAGAAGGGCGCGTAGTTCTTGGGCACCTCGCGGTAGCGCGGGGTGAGGCGGAAGGAGAGCGTGCGGAACGGGCGGCCGTCGGTCCGCTCGGCGCGGACGGCGTCGCCGTCGGTCACGAAGCGGACGCCGGGCTCGACCGGCCGCCACGTCTGCTGGCGATAGCTTTCGTAGGGCAGCTCGAAATGCAGCGCGCGGGCGGGGTGCGCGGTGTCGTAGCGGACCTGCCAGTCGCCGCCGCCGACAGGCCCGATCGCGACGCGCGGCGTCGGATCGGGAGCGGCTCCGAGGAGGGCGAGCGCCAGAAGAGCTGCCATGCCTCGCATCGTCATGTCCGTCCTCGCAAACGCCTGAACGCCACGAGAATATAGGCCGCAATGCTTGAATCAAGCCGCTGAGGAACCCTCCCGCCACTGCCGAGCGGGGTGACGCTTTGACATGGATCGGCTTCCGCATGACACTCAAGGCTGGACACTGCGTGGAGGGCATATGCGTCGGTCTTGGACTACAGCGCTTCTGGTTCTCGGGCTTTCGGCGGCGGCGTCGGCGACGCAGGTGGTGCCGCTGTCGGAGCGGCAACCGCGCATGGCGAAGGAGCCGGTCGCGGTGCCGCGCGGCTTCGTCGCGCGGGGCGGCAGCCTGCTCATCCACAAGGCGAGCGGCACGGTGTTTCCGCCGGCCCTCGCCGGCTTCACCCGGACGTCGGTCGAGCCGTTCGACGCCAGGGGTCACGACGTCGCGGTGTCGTACCGCTATCTGTCGAAGGGCGAGCCCGTGGTCGCGCGAGTCGCGCTGCTGCATGTCGAGATGCTGTCGGCGCGCGACCATTTCGTCTCGATGAAGCCGCTGGTCGGCACCTATTTCCGCAGCCTGTCCTTCAGCAACATTCGGCCGACCGACGAGGGGCCAGTGCGGCTCGAGGACATGAAGAAGGGCTCCGGATACCAGGGGCATTTCAGCGCCTTGCTCGGCAGGGAACCGTATGAGCTGAGCCTGACGACGGTGAATTTCGGCTATTGGGACGTGCGGTTGACGGCGGCCTACCCGACCCGGCAGGCCGGGGAGGCACGCAAGCATATCGTCGCGCTGGTCGCGTCGCTTCGCGAGACGGGGCTGACTCGGCGAGGCAAATAGCGGCTCCCATCGAGTCCGCTGCTCGCCCGCGCGCGCCTCGCGCGCTAGGGATGCCGCATGGCCGATTTCGACATCCTGTTCGCCGGCGGCGGGCTCGCCTCCTGCCTTGCGGTGCTGCGGCTCGCGCAGGTGCGGCCCGAGGCGCGGGTTGGGATCGTCGAGGCGGGCGAGAGCCTCGGCGGCAACCACACCTGGTCGTCGTTCGATGGGGACATGACCGCCGAGCAGCGGGCGTGGACCTCGGCGCTCTATGCGCATCGCTGGCCTGGCTATTCGGTCGCTTTTCCCAAGGTGCGGCGGCGGCTGCCGATGGGGTACGCCAGCGCGACGTCCGGGCGGCTGGACGCGGCGGTGCGGGCGGCGCTGCCCGCCGGGCGGATTTTCACCGGCTGCGCGGCGGTTGCGATCGACTCCGCCGGCGTGACGCTGGCGGATCAGCGCCGGCTCCCCGCGAGCGTCGTCATCGACGCGCGCGGGCAGGGAGCGGGGGAGCATCTCGAGCTGCGGTGGCAGAAATTCGTCGGGCTGGAGGTCGAGACGGCGGCGCCGCACGGGCTGGCCGAGCCGGTGATCATGGACGCGACGGTGCCGCAGCTCGATGGCTACCGCTTCGTCTACGTGCTGCCGCTGTCGCCCACCGCGCTGCTGATCGAGGACACCTATTACAGCGACGGCGCGACGCTCTCCGACGAAGCGGTGCGGGCGCGCATCGGCGAGTATGCGCGCGGGCGCGGATGGGAGATCGCGCGGGTGGTGCGCGAGGAGCGCGGGGTGCTGCCGATCGCGCTCGGCGGCGATATCGACGCCATGCTCGGCAAGGGGAGCGCGCCGCGCATCGGGCTGGCGGCGGCGCTGTTCCATCCGACCACCGGCTACAGCTTCCCCGACGCGGTGCGGATGGCCGATCGGATCGCCGCGCTGCCGGTGCTCGACGCCGCCTCGATCACGCGGGCGGCGCGCGACGCTGCGCGAGAGGCGTGGCGCGCGCGGGGATTTTATCGCATGTTGAACAAGATGCTGTTTCTCGCCGCCGCGCCCGATCAGCGCTATCGGGTGCTCGAACGCTTTTATGGATTGGGTGAGGATTTGATCGGACGATTCTACGCGGGGCGCTCGACGCTCGCCGACAAGGCGCGGATCCTCGCCGGCAGGCCGCCGGTGCCGCTGATCGCGGCGCTGCGCGCGGTGCTGTCGTGAAGAAGGCGGCGGTGGTCGGCAGCGGCTTCGGCGGGCTGGCGCTCGCCATCCGCCTGCAGTCGGCGGGGATCGCGACGACCCTGATCGAGGGCCGCGAGAAGCCGGGCGGGCGCGCCTATGTCTGGCAGCAGGACGGCTTCACCTTCGACGCCGGGCCGACCGTCATCACCGATCCGAGCTGCCTGGAGGAGCTGTTCGCGTTGAGCGGCCGCAAGCTCGCCGACTATGTCGAGCTGATGCCGGTGACACCCTTCTACCGGCTGATGTGGGAGGACGGGCGGGTCTTCGACTATTCGAACGACGACGCCGCGCTGTTCGCCCAGATCGCCGAGAAAAGCCCCGAGGATGTCGAGGGTTACAAGCGCTTCCTGACCTATTCCGAGAACGTGTTCCGGGAGGGCTATGTCAAGCTCGGGCACGAGGCGTTCCTCGATTTCAAGTCGATGATCGCCGCCGCGCCGCAGCTCGTGCGCTACCAGGCCTATCGCTCGGTTTACGCGATGGTGGCGAAGTTCATCACGGACCCGCAGCTGCGCGAGGCGTTCAGCTTCCACACCCTGCTGGTCGGCGGCAACCCGTTCCGGACGAGCGCGATCTACGCGCTGATCCATGCGCTGGAGAAGAAATGGGGCGTGTGGTTCCCGCGTGGCGGGACGCACGCGCTGATTCGCGGCATGCTCAAGCTGTTCGAGGATCTGGGCGGCACGGTGCGGATGGGAACGCCGGTAACGGCGCTCCGGACGACCGGGGACAAGGTGACCGGCGTGGCCTGCGCCGACGGCTGGTCGGCGGGCTTCGACGCGGTGGCGTCCAACGCCGACATCGTCGCGACCTACCGCGATTTGCTGGATCACCCGCGCGGAGAGCAGGCGGGCAAGTCTCTGGTCAAGAAGCGCTTTTCGCCGTCGTTGTTCGTCGTCTACTTCGGTCTCAAGACCGCGCATCCGTCGATCCCGCATCATTCGATCCTGTTCGGCCCGCGCTACCGCGAGTTGCTCGCCGACATCTACGACAAGGGGACGCTGGCCGACGACTTCTCGCTCTACCTGCACCACCCGACCGCCAGCGACCCGGCACTGGCGCCCGAGGGCTGCAGCGGCTTCTACGTGCTGGCGCCCGTGCCGCACCTCGGCAAGGCGGAGATCGACTGGGCGAGCGAAGGGCCGAAATACGCCGACCGCATCCTCGACTATCTGGAGGCGCGACTGATCCCCAACCTCAAGGCCGACCTGGTGACGATGCGGACCTTCAGCCCGGAGGATTTCAAGGTCGAGCTCGCCGCGCACCTCGGCAGCGCCTTCTCGCTGGAGCCGCTGCTGACTCAGAGCGCCTGGTTTCGGGTGCACAATCGCGACGACGTGGTGGGGAATTTGTATTTCGTCGGCGCGGGGACGCATCCGGGGGCGGGCATCCCCGGAGTGGTGGGATCGGCGAAGGCGACGGCGAAGCTGATGATCGCGGATTTGGTGTGAGCCCCCTTTCCTCTCTCTCTGAATCCCCTCCCCAGCGGGGAGGGGTAGGGGTGGGGAGAGCGCCTGGCATCGAGCTCGGCGCTTCTCGGCCCAGCTCTTCACCCCACCCCTACCCCTCCCCTGCAGGGGAGGGGATTTGGCCATCGGGGCAGAAACGTCATGGATGAGATCGTCCGCGAGGCTCGCGCCACCATCGCGGCGGGGTCCAAGAGCTTCGCGATGGCGTCCAAGCTGTTCGCACCGGCGATGCGAGAGCGGGCGTGGCTGCTCTATAGCTGGTGCCGATACTGCGACGACGTCATCGACGGGCAGGTGCTGGGCCACGGCCATATCGAACCCGACGCCGACATCGATTCGCGGATGGAGGCGCTGCGGCGGCTGACGCTGGCGGCGCTCGCCGGCAAGCCGACGGGCAGGGCGCCGTTCGACGGGCTGGGGCGCGTCGCGGCGGAGGTCGGGCTGCCGGCGAAATATCCGCTGCAACTGCTCGACGGCTTCGCGATGGACGCGCGCGACCGCATCTACCGGAGCTACGACGACACGCTCGACTATTGCTACCACGTGGCGGGCGTCGTCGGGGTGATGATGGCGATCGTCATGGGCGTGAAGCCCGGCGACCATCCGACGCTGGAGCGGGCCAGCGATCTCGGCATCGCCTTCCAGCTCTCCAACATCGCGCGCGACATCTGCGACGACGACCGGCTCGGGCGCTGCTACCTGCCCGCCGAATGGCTGGCGGAGGCCGACATACCGCCTGGCGAGCACATGCATCCGCATTATCGTGCGGCGCTGGCGGGGGTCGCCAAGCGGCTGGTCGACGCGGCCGAGCGCTACGAGGCGTCGGCGCGCTACGGCACGCCGGCGCTGCCGCGCCGCGCCGCCTGGGCCGTGCTCGCGGCGGCGTCGATCTACGGCGACATCGGGCGGCGGGTGCGGGCGCTTGGCGAGCATGCCTGGGACGAGCGCGTCTCGACCTCGACCGCAGGCAAGCTCAGGGCGCTGGCGAAGGCCGGGGCGGAGGCGGCGCGGCGGAAGGCGCTCTACGCGACGGCGCCGCCGCGCGAAGGCCTGTACGCTCCGCCGCTCTGAGCTGCGCCTTGAGCATCCGGGCGGGCGGCGCGACGAGGAAGCCGAAGGACACCGCGCCGTGCTTGCCCTCGACCGCGTGGTGCAGGCGGTGCGCCTGCATGATCTTCTTGAGATAGCCGCTCCCCGGCACGATGCGGTGAGGGACGCGGCGGTGGACCAGCACGTCGTGGAAGACGAAATAGATCGCGCCATAGGCCGCGATGCCCGCGCCGATCCAGGCGTAACCGGCGCCCTGCTTCGCCGCGACGCCGAGGTAGAGCAGCAGGATCGACGGCGTGGCGAAGATCACCGCGAACCAGTCGTTGGCCTCGAACATCCCCGTCCGCGCGCGGTGGTGCGAGGCATGGAGCCCCCACAGGAAGCCGTGCATAACCCAGCGGTGGGTGACATAGGCGACAGCCTCCATCGCCGCGACGGTGGCGAGCAGCAGCGCGATTCCGGCGAACAGGCTCATATGGGACATATAGGCGCGTCGGCCGTTGACCGGAATTGGAATAGATCAAAGATCACTTCGAGATTCGCGATCGAGAGAAATGGAGATGCGTGTGCGGACCAAAGCCATAGTTCTGGGCGCCATCGCTCTCACGAGCTGCGCGACGCCGGAGAGCCGGATCGAGACGCGGCTCGTGGCGGCGGGGTTCAGCGAGGGCAACGCCAAGTGCCTCGCCAATGAGCTGACCGACCGGCTGACGCTGAGCCAGCTCAAGACGCTCAACGAAGTCGCGAAGACCATCCAGAACCGCCAGCGCGTGAAGCGGATGACGGTCGGCGACCTGGCGGCGGAATTGGGGCGGGTGGGTGACCCGAAGCTGATCGTCGAGGTATCGCGCGCCGGCCTCGGCTGCGCAATCCTGCGGGGCTAGGCGGCGAGCTTGCTGGCGCCATGCTGCTGATGGCAGCGGCGCATCGCCCAGGCGATAAGACGCAGGTGGAAATGCGGCCGGTCGTTCTTCCGGGTCCAGATCGCGGTTTCCATGTGCCGACTCCCTAATGTGGCGCGAACACATTATTGCCACATTCTGTGACGGGAGTCTTGCACTTTCGTTACGACGGAAAGTCGTTGCGCGCCGGTAACTGATTGCTACCGCCGCGCCGTCCGCTTCTGCGCGCGCGCCGCCTTCGCCTTGGCGAAGCGCGTGGTGCGGGTGCCGCCGACGCCGGCGACGGAGCGGCCGTGGATTGGGGCGCGGTGCTCGGAGGAGGGGAGGCCGAGCTCGTCGTTTTCCAAACGGCGGATTTCGTCGCGCAGGCGGCCGGCTTCCTCGAACTCGAGGTCGGCGGCGGCTTTCTTCATGCGGTTCTCGAGGTCCGAGATGTAGGCCTTGAGATTGTGGCCGACGAGGTGCGGCATGTCCTCGTCGCCGGTATCGACGGTGACGTAATCCTTGCTCGAGACGTCGGCCATGACGTCGGATATGTTGCGGCGGATGGTCTGCGGCGTGATGCCGTGTTCCGCGTTGTACGCGAGTTGCTTCACCCGGCGCCGGTCGGTTTCCGACATCGCGCGCTCCATGCTGCCGGTGACGCGGTCGGCGTAGAGGATGACGCGGCCATCGACGTTGCGCGCCGCGCGGCCCATCGTCTGGATCAGCGAGGTCTCGGAGCGCAGGAAGCCCTCCTTGTCCGCGTCGAGGATCGCCACCAGCCCGCATTCGGGGATGTCGAGCCCCTCGCGCAGCAGGTTGATGCCGACGAGGACGTCGTAGACGCCCAGGCGAAGGTCGCGGATCAGCTCGATGCGCTCCAGCGTCTCGACGTCGCTGTGCATGTAGCGGACCTTGAGGCCGGCCTCGTGCAGGAACTCGGTCAGGTCCTCGGCCATGCGCTTGGTGAGCGTGGTGACGAGGGTGCGGTAGCCTAGCTTCGCGGTGGCGCGGCACTCGCCGATCAGATCGTCGACCTGGTCCTCGACCGGGCGGATTTCGGCCTTGGGGTCGATGAGGCCGGTGGGGCGGATGACCTGCTCGGTAAAGACGCCGCCGGTCTGCTCCAGCTCCCAGGCGGCGGGGGTGGCGGAGACGTAGACGGTCTGCGGCCGCATCGCGTCCCACTCCTCGAAGCGAAGCGGGCGGTTGTCGATCGCCGAGGGCAGGCGGAAGCCATATTCGGCGAGCGTCAGCTTGCGGCGATGGTCGCCGCGCGACATGCCGTTGACCTGGCCGATGGTGACGTGGCTCTCGTCGACGAACAGCAACGCGTTCTCGGGAAGATATTCGAACAGCGTTGGCGGCGGCTCGCCGGGGAGGCGGCCGGTGAGGAAGCGGCTGTAGTTCTCGATGCCCGCGCAGCTGCCGGTGGCGGCGATCATCTCGAGGTCGAAATTGGTGCGCTGCTCCAGCCGCTGCGCCTCCAGCAGCTTGCCCTCCGACACGAGCTCCTTCAGCCGCTCGGCGAGCTCGTGCTTGATCGCCTCGGTCGCCTGCTTGAGCGTCGGGCCGGGCGTCACATAGTGCGAGTTGGCGTAGATCTTGACGCTGTCGAGCGTCGCGATCTTGCTGCCGGTCAGCGGATCGAACTCGGTGATCGATTCGATCTCGTCGCCGAAGAAGGCGATCCGCCAGGCGGTGTCCTCATAGTGCGACGGGAAGACCTCGAGGCTGTCGCCGCGCACCCGGAAGGCGCCGCGGACGAAATTGCTGTCGTTGCGCTTGTATTGCAGCGCGACGAGCTTGCGGACGATCTCGCGCGGGTCGTGCGTCTGGCCCTTGGCGAGGCTGAAGGTCATCGCCGAATAGGTTTCGACCGAGCCGATGCCGTAGAGGCAGGAGACCGAGGCGACGATGATCACGTCGTCGCGCTCCAGGAGCGCCCGGGTCGCCGAGTGGCGCATGCGGTCGATCGCCTCGTTCACCGAGCTTTCCTTCTCGATGTAGGTATCCGACCGGGCGACATAGGCCTCGGGCTGGTAATAATCGTAATAGCTGACGAAATATTCGACCGCGTTGTTCGGGAAGAAGCTCTTGAACTCGCCGTAGAGCTGCGCCGCGAGGATCTTGTTGGGCGCGAGGACGAGGGCAGGGCGCTGCACCGCCTCGATCACCTTGGCGACGGTGAAGGTCTTGCCCGAGCCGGTGACGCCGAGCAGCACCTGGTCGCGCTCGCCGGCCTTGGCCTGGTCGACCAGCTCCGCGATGGCGCCGGGCTGGTCGCCCGACGGGGTATATTCGGAGATCAACTCGAAGCGCTTGCCGCCCTCCGATTTCTCCGGACGGGCGGGGCGGTGGGGCACGAACGACTGCGCCGCTTCGGGCTCGTCGAGACTGGTTCGAATCTGGATGGCCATGCCGGCGCAATATGGGGGTTGGGCCGGATTTGTTCCATAGCTAGAATGTGGCAAAACCTGGGAGGATCACATGATCGGTTACGCGCTCGTCGGCACCAACGACACCGACAAGGCCAAGGGCTTCTTCGACGCCCTGCTGGGAACGGTCGGCGTCGGCCGGCTGATGGAATTCCCGAACGGCGGCTGCGCCTGGGGCGGCAGCTGGGACAAGCCGATGCTGGGAATCGGAACGCCGTTCGACGGCAAGCCCGCGACCGCCGGCAACGGCACGATGATCGCGCTGGTGATGGACAGCCGGGACAAGGTCGACGCCGTGCACGCCAGGGCGCTGGCGCTCGGCGGCAAGGACGAGGGTGCGCCCGGCGTTCGCGGCGACGACGGCGAGCAGGCGTTCTACGCTGCCTACTTCCGCGACCTCGACGGCAACAAATTCTGCGCGTTTCGGGTCGGGCCGGCGTAGGAACGCCGCAAAAGCGCCACGAAGCCACGCTTCATTCGCCGCAGGATCTGAATGGAGTCGCCATGATCATGTTTCGCCTGGTCGCCGTGCTTGCCATTGCTTCCGTTACCGAACCGGCGCTCGCCGCTTCGCTCGATCTGGTGTCGGCGCAGCCGACCGCGGGGGTTTCCGGGGCGGCATATTTTCGCATTCCGTTAAGTGCTAAGCAGGCCCATGCGCCGTACGTCGGCCTAAAAATGGCGATGATGCGGCAGGACCGCGACGTCGCCGGGCTGGCCTTCGGCCCGCGCCGCGAGGCAGATGCGGTCGATATTCGAGTCTCGCTGAAGGGCGAGCCGTCGCTGGCGCTCGCCGGAACGCCGGTGACGGGCGTTGGCGCGCTCGCCGCGACGGAGGACGGCAGGAAGCATTCGCCTTGGCGGACGGTGGCGTTCGTGACGGGCGGGCTCGTCCTCGCCGGCGCTGCGTATTACGCCTACCTCATCCACGAGGCCGAGAAGAACTCGGACTAAGGCAGGCCCAACAACCCGTTCGTCCTGAGCTTATCGAAGGACGTGGTCGCCGCCCTCGGAGCATACCACGTGGTTCGACAGGCTTACCACGAACGGAGGCGGGTGTGGTTATTTGGCAAGGATGAGTTGCTCGCCAGGCTTGAGCGCCGGGAAGCGCTCTTGCGCGATGCCGGCTTGATCCAGCGCCACCGCCAGCGCCTTCGGGGGGGCATCGACGCCCTCGTCGGTGAGGTTGAAGGTCCCCCAGTGGATGCCGATGGCGTGCTGCGCGCCGAGGTCGCGGAAAGCCTGCACCGCTTCGGCGGGGTCCATGTGCGAGGCCTGCATGAGGTCACGGGGTTGGTAGGCGCCGATCGGCAGCAGCGCGAGCCGGACGGGGCCACGCGCGCCGGCCTCGCGGAAGGCGATGGCGTCGTAACCAGTGTCGCCGGCGAAGTAGATCGCGCCGTGCGGCGTGGCGACGGTGAAGCCGCCCCACAGCGCGCGGTTGCGGTCGGCGCTCCAGCGCGCCGACCAGTGCTGAACTCGCTCGACGGTGACCGAAACCTGCTCGGTGATGCCAACGGTCTGGCCCCAGTCGCGGGCGAAGGCGGGGATGCCCTTGCGCGCCATCAGCGCGGCGTTGCCGAGCGGGGTGACGATGATCGGGCGGTCGCGCTTCCACAGGCGCTCCAGCGTCGCCATGTCGAGGTGGTCGTAGTGATTGTGGCTGACCAGTACGACGTCGATCTTCGGCAGGTCGTCGAACCTGACGCCGGGCTGGCGGACGCGCTTCGGCCCGACTGACGCGAACGGCGAGGCGCGCTCGCTCCACACGGGGTCGGTCAGGATGTTGAGGCCCTCGGTCTGCACCAGCACCGTGGCGTGGCCGACCGCGGTGGCGACCAGCGCCTCGCCGTCGACGCGTTCGGCGGGTTTGGCCCGGGCGACAGGGATCGACTCAGGCCATGCCTCGCGCGATCCGAACGCCCGCCATTTGAACATCGTCCACAGCCCGCCGGGCTTGCGCGGGGCGTTGCCGGGATTGAAGAAGCGTTCGCCGTCATAGTGGTTGCTGACCGCGCCGATATAATAGCGATCGTCGAGCGTGCGGGGCAGGAGGATGAGCAGGACGGCGGCGATGGCGACGACGGCAAGCAGCACCGCACCCATGGTCTTTTCTCGTCGCCCCGGCCTCATCGCCGCTCTTTGCGGCCTCGCCAGGCGCGCCGCAAGCCGCGGCGAGTCGCGGCCCCGAGTCGGATTTGGCGCAACGGCGTGATTAGAATCACTTGGGCGTCGTCGCTCAACCGGATTGGCGGGCGCTCGTTTCGGCGCCGTCGGCTGCGGCGCCACGCTGCACATTAAGCTTTGATGACAACAGCGCGCCGCTAACCGCCTGCGCGTCCAAGTCTTTCACAGAAAGTCCAAAAACCGGCTTGCCTCCGCCGCCCGATAGGCACAAGTTCTGGTGCCTGGGACCGGGGGGTTCACAAGATGTCGCGTTTTACCGGGAACCAGCCGGGGGACGCGCGTCGGAGGACCCCCAAGAGGAAGTGGCCTTGGCCTGTGGATTGCGAGGATATCGGGGATAGCCGTTCACGGCCGGAACCCGAAGGCGACACGGTCGCCACCGCCTCGTAAGCCCGGCCGGCATAGGGGAGCGTTGCGATGGATTTCAGTGGTAGCGAGACGGTGGTCGCCGACATGTTGTCGGGCCTGTCCGGACCCAGTCCGGACCGGAAGAAGTCGCCGGTGGTCACCGACCCGTCGCGGGATGCGTTGCTCACCGATTTCGGCAAGGACACGCTCAACGACCGCTACCTGCTGCCGGGGGAGAGCTATCAGGATCTCTTCGCCCGCGTCGCCACCGCCTATGCCGACGACGAGGCGCATGCCCAGCGCATCTACGACTATATCTCGAAACTGTGGTTCATGCCGGCGACTCCGGTGCTGTCGAACGGCGGCACGGGGCGCGGGCTGCCGATCAGCTGCTACCTCAATTCGGTCGACGACAGCCTGGAAGGCATCGTCAACACCTGGAACGAGAACGTCTGGCTCGCCTCGAAGGGCGGCGGCATCGGCACCTATTGGGGCAACGTCCGCGGCATCGGCGAGCCGGTCGGCCTCAACGGCAAGACCAGCGGCATCGTGCCGTTCGTCCGCGTCATGGATTCGCTGACGCTTGCGATCAGCCAGGGCTCGCTACGCCGCGGCTCGGCCGCGGTGTACCTCGACGTCAATCATCCCGAGATCGAGGAATTCCTCGAGATCCGGAAGCCTTCGGGCGACTTCAACCGCAAGGCTCTGAACCTGCACCACGGCGTGCTGATCACCGACGCCTTCATGGCGGCGGTGCGCGATGGCCTGCCTTATGACCTGGTGTCGCCGAAGACCGGCGAGAAGCGCGGCGAGGTCGATGCCCGCGCGCTGTTCCAGAAGCTTGTCGAGACCCGCCTCGCGACCGGCGAACCCTACATCATCTTCGCCGACACGGTGAACGCGGCGATGCCGAAGCACCACCGCGAGCTCGGGCTCAAATGCTCGACCTCCAACCTGTGCTCGGAGATCACGCTGCCGACCGGCATCGACCAGCACGGCCGCCAGCGCACCGCGGTGTGCTGCCTGTCGTCGCTGAACCTCGAGACGTGGGACGAGTGGAGCACCGACAAGGGCTTCATCGAGGACGTCATGCGCTTCCTCGACAACGTGCTAACCGATTACATCGCCAACGCCCCCGACGAGATGGCGCGGGCGCGCTACTCGGCGGAGCGTGAGCGCTCGGTCGGTCTCGGCGTTATGGGCTTCCACTCTTTCTTGCAGGCGCGCGGCGTTCCGTTCGAGAGCGCGATGGCGAAGTCGTGGAATCTGAAGATCTTCAAGCATCTTCATGCGAAAGCGGATGAAGCGTCGATGCTGCTCGCGCACGAGCGCGGCGCCTGCCCGGACGCCGAGGAGACGGGCGCGCTCCAGCGCTTCAGTTGCAAGACCGCGATCGCGCCGACCGCGTCGATCTCGATCATCTGCGGCGGCGCTTCGGCCTGCATCGAGCCGATCCCGGCGAACATCTACACGCACAAGACGCTGTCCGGGAACTATGCGATCAAGAATCCGCACCTGGAGAAGATCTTCATCGCCAAGGGCCGCAACATCGACGCGACCTGGAACTCGATTCTCGAGAACGGCGGCTCGGTCCAGCACCTCGAGTGCCTGACCGCGGACGAGAAGGCGACCTACAAGACCGCGTTCGAGATCGACCAGCGCTGGCTGCTGGAGCTGCAGGGCGACCGGACGCCCTATATCGACCAGTCGACTAGCCTCAATCTCTACATCCCCGCCGACATCGAGAAGTGGGACCTGCTGATGCTCCACTACCGGGCGTGGGAGCTCGGCATCAAGTCGCTCTATTACTGCCGCTCGAAGAGCATCCAGCGCGCCGGTTTCGCCGGCGGCGTCGAGGCCGACAACACCACGGAAGCGCCGGTGTTCGAGGTCGAGCGCAAGGACTATGACGAATGCCTGGCGTGTCAGTAGCCGTGGCCGCCGCACCAACCCCTCCGTTCGTCCTGAGCCTGTCGAAGGACGTGGTCGCTCCGCCGGCGGAGCATGCCACGTGGTTCGACAGGCTCACCACGAACGGAGCTCTGTGCGGAAGCCAACTCTTCCTGGGTCAAAGTAATACTTTGACCCACCCTCTCGGCGCGCCGATCACGCGCCGGTCAACGGCGGCGGTTTCGCCCGTCGCCGTCGGGTGGGGGTGAGAGCGGGCCGGACACCGAACCTGAAAGCAGACCGGCGTCCACTCTCACCCCTGCCATCAAAAAGTTCACGCGTAAGGACACTGCCATGCCGCTCCTCGAATCCCGCCAGACCTACAAGCCGTTCGAATATCCGTGGGCGTTCGACCTGTGGAAGCGGCAGCAGCAGATGCACTGGCTGCCCGAGGAGGTGCCGCTCGGCGAGGACTGCCGAGACTGGGCGCAGAACCTCAGCGACCACGAGCGCAACCTGCTAACTCAGATCTTCCGCTTCTTCACCCAGGCCGACATCGAGGTGCAGGATTGCTACCACGACAAATACGGCCGGGTCTTCAAGCCGGTCGAGGTCAAGATGATGCTGACCGCCTTCTCCAACATGGAGACGGTGCACATCGCCGCCTACAGCCATTTGCTCGACACCATCGGCATGCCCGAGAGCGAGTATGGCGCTTTCCTCGAGTATAAGGAGATGCGCGACAAGCACGATTTCATGGCGAACTTCGGGGTCGACAGCGACCAGGACATCGCGCGCACGCTCGCGATGTTCGGCGGCTTCACCGAGGGGCTTCAGCTTTTCGCGAGCTTCGCGATGCTGATGAACTTCCCGCGCTTCAACAAGATGAAGGGCATGGGCCAGATCGTCACCTGGTCGATCCGCGACGAGACGCTGCACTGCGAAGGCATCATCAAGCTGTTCCACGCCTTCTGCAAGGAGCGCGACTGCCTGACCCAGGCGGTCAAGGACGACATCATCGACACCTGCCAGAAGGTCGTCCGGCTCGAAGACAATTTCATCGATCTGGCGTTCGACATGGGCCCGGTCGCCGGCATGACGCCAAAGGAAATCAAGAAATATATCCGCTTCGTCGCTGATTGGCGCCTGAGCCAGCTCAACCTGAAGCCGATTTACCTGATCGACGAGCACCCGCTGCCCTGGCTCCAGTCGCAATTGAACGCCGTTGAGCACGCCAACTTCTTCGAGACCCGCGCGACCGAATATTCGAAGGCCGCGACCAAGGGCAATTGGGGCGAGGTATGGGATGCGTTCGATGCGCGCAAAGGCGCGAAAGTCGCGGTGGCGGCGAACGAGGCGGACGAGGCGGACGGCGGGTTGCTCAACGGCGCGGGCGGGATGGTGGCGGCGGAGTAGTGATTTTCGCTCGGCATTAGATCAGCCGAAGCGGCCTAATCCAGAACTGCCGTTCCACGCTCTGCGACTTATGCATCACCCGAACGACGGTGATCGCGCGCTCATCGGCGTCGTAGAAGATGCGGTGGCTGCGGCACTCGTAGACGCGCACCGGCTCGGCTGTGAGCGTATGGAGGTAACCAGCGTGGGGGAAGTCGCGGAGGATCGCGAAGGCGGCGTCGAACGCCTGGAGATATTTGGTCGCGACCTCTTCGCCGAACTGGTCGCGCTCCAGTTGAAGATTGCGGCGAGGTCTTCGTCGGCGTCGGCCGAAAGGATCAGGTCAAGCGGCACGCCGGGCGCGTTCGTCGGCGATGATGTCGGCGATGGTGCGGTTGCTGACGCCTGATTTGCGGCCTTTTTCGAGCGCCGCGTCGAGCGCGGCGAGCTGCGTGCGATACTCGATGCGCTCACGAACCAGATCGCGGATGTAATCGCTGGCCGACGCATAGCGGCCAGTGTCGACCTCCATGTCGATCCAGTCTTTCATCTGGTCTGGAAGAGAAACGTTCATTGTCGCCATGGCGCACCTCCACGCATGAAATCGGGGCGATGGCAAAGATTGTCAATCCGCCGCTACCCAGCCACCTCGTCCAGCCAGGCCGACATCGCCTTCCACCCCGCCTCGGTCAGCGCGACGAAGGTGCGGCGCCGGTCGAGGGGGTCGGTGCGGCGGGTGAGGAGGCCTTCGGTTTCGAGGACGTGCATCCAGCGGATGCTGGTCGCGGCCGGCACCCTCGCGGCGGCCTGGACGACCTTGACGGTGACGTCGCGGCGTTCGATGCGCGCCACGGTCAGCTCGAGCAGGATGTCCCACGCCGGGTCGGCGAACAGGCGGGCTGGGAGGTATTGGGCGCGCGCCGCGCGGCTGGCGCGGAGCGCGGCGAGGAAGGAGGACGGATCGTAGCCGAGGGCGCCGGGTTTGCGCGCGCCGTGCTGATGCTGAAGCTCCTCGCGGACCGCCGCGAGGTTGCGGTCTGCCAGCTCAATAAGTTCCCGCCGCGCCTCCGCCAGCGCGCGGTCGACCTTCGTCATATAGGCTTGCTGATCCAACGGTCGCCCCCGAAAACGCGCAACGCCGACCGTTACGGCTAAGTTATAACAAGCCAAGTCCCTCAGTTTCCGCCCGCCGGTCAACCGGCCGGGTGGCCGGTTGCAAGTCGCTTATGGGGCGCGACTCGCCTTGACGGGCGGCGCGTGGCAATCCTGAACCATGACGATGGCCGATCGTATCGCGAAGAGCTTGTGGTGAGCATGGCGTTCGACCCGCGCGAGATCGAGGCGATGCTCCAGGCCTCGGCGCGCGCCGGGGAGGCGATGACCTATTCGGAGGTGCTGAACGCGCAAGGGCACACCTTCTCGCGCCCCAAGATGCGCGCGCTGTGCAAGGCGCTCGACGTCGTCGATGAATGGGCGCGCGCCAAGGGCGAGCCCGAGCTGGCGGTGCTGGTGGTGCGGCAATCGGACGGACTGCCGGGGCAGGGCTGGTGGGTCGGCGCGCCCGAGCGGCGCGACTACACCGGGCTGTGGGAGGGGCCGGAGGCGAAGGCTTTCGTCGCCAAGGTGCAGAAACGCGCGTTCGATTATTGGCGCGCGCGCGTAGTGCAGCAACCCAACACAGGTTAGTTATTTCCGTCCAAATCGCATTCGTGCTAGCGTTCAAGGCTCACAGAAAGATCGACGGACTGTCGGGGGACCGGGCCTGAGCGAGCGCGACGCACAGCTGAAGGATGCGAGGCCGGGTCGCCGCGCGCCGACGCGGCTCGCCGCCCGCCGCGCCCGCCGCTGGCGCGCGCTGTTCCCACGCGCGGTCGAGGCGCAGAGGATCGAGCTGATCGGGATGCTGTTCACCAGCCTCGCGTCGATCGCGCTGGTCGGCGGCGGCGCCCTGGCGATCGCGCTCCAGTCCGCGCTCCGCGCCGACTGGCGGACCGCAGCCCTCGCCGCCGTCATCGTCGCGATCACCGCCGCGCGGATCGCGCATGTGCGGTCGTTCCGCCGCGAACGCGCCAATACCCCGCTGGACCTGCCGCGGGCGAAACAATGGGAGCGACAGTACGCCTGGGGGAGCTATGCCGTTTCCGCAGCGGTGGGCGTCGCGCTCTTCCACGTGCTGGCGGTCGGAGACCCCGTCCTCGCCATGGTGGTGATCGGCATCCTGGTCGTCTACGTCTTCGGTCTCGTCCTCAGGTTGTCGATCCGACCGGTGATCTGCGCGGTCAGCGCTCTCATCGTCATCGGGCCGGTGTCCGCGGGGCTGCTGTTCTATATCCCGGACGGCAGGATCCTGACGCCGGCCTCGGCCGGCACCGCGCTCGCCATCATCGTCGGCATCGTCACCGCTTCCGCGTTCGAAATGATGCGCTACACTTATTGCCTCGCCCTGGATCAACTCGTGGCGCGGCGCGACCTGTCGCATATGGCCCGGCAGGATCCGCTGACCGGGCTGCCCAATCGCATCAGCCTGCGCGAGCGTTTCGACGAGGAACTGGCGAGCATCGGGAGGGGCGCGCTGCTCGCGATTCATTATATCGACCTCGATGACTTCAAGGCGGTGAACGACACCCACGGCCACCAGATCGGCGATGCGCTGCTACGCCAGGTCGCTAACCGGATGACGGTCTGCGTCCGGGCGGGAGACATGGTCGCCCGGTTGGGCGGCGACGAGTTCGTCGTCGTGCAATCCGGTCTCCAGAGCGATGAGGAGGCCGCCGACCTCGCGCGGCGAGTGATCGCCTCGGTCAGCGAGCCCTATACGATCGGGACGCTCAGGGTGCGTGTCGGGGCGACGATCGGCATCGCGCTCGCGCCGCGCCACGGCAGCGACCTCGACGGGCTGGTCGCCTGCGCCGACGCCGCGCTCTACCGCGCAAAGGCGAGCGGGCGCGGACAGTTCGAGTTCTGCACCGACACACCGGCCGGAGAGCGGAAGGTCGCGTAAAGCGGACCTTGTCCCTGCCCGGAGGGGAGAGGTGTCGAGCGCCTAGATCTCGGACGCTCCGAAGGTGTCGCACTGCGCGGGGTCGCCGCTGTCGTAGCCGCGCTTCAGCCAGCGCATGCGTTGGGCGCTCGTGCCGTGGGTGAAGCTGTCGGGCGTCACGCGCCGGCCGGCGGATTTCATCAGCGTGTCGTCGCCGATCGCCTGCGCGGCGGTCAGCGCCTCCTCGAGGTCGCCAGGCTCCAGGATCGCCTTGTTGGCCGCGCCCCAGACGCCGGCGTAGCAGTCGGCCTGCAGCTCCATGCGGACCTGGACCGCGTTGGCGTCGGCGGTGCCGGCGCGCGACTGGGCGCGCTGGACCTGGTCGGCGATGCCGGTCAGCTGCTGGACGTGATGGCCGACCTCGTGCGCGATGACATAGGCCTCGGCGAAGTCGCCGGCGGCGCCGAAGCGGCTGCTCATCTCCTGGAAGAACGCCTCGTCGAGATAGATCTTGCGGTCGGTCGGGCAGTAGAAGGGCCCCATCGCGGCCTGCGCCGCGCCGCAGCCGCTCTGGTCCGCCTCGCTGTAGAGCACGAGCGTCGTCGGCTGATAGGTCTTGCCCTGCTGCTGGAAGATGCGGCCCCAGGTGTCCTCCGTCGAGCCGAGCACCTTGGCGACGAAGCGATCGGTGTCGCTGTTGAGTTGCGCGGGGCGCGCCGCCTGCTGCTGCGCCACCGGGTCCTGCATCGTCGCGCCGCCGGCGCCGAGCAGCTCCAGCGGGTTGACGCCCGCGAGCAGCGAGATGACCACGACAACCGCGAGGCCGCCGAGGCCGAGGCCGCCGCGCCCGATCGGAAGCCCGCCAAACCCGAACCCGCCGCCGCCGAGCCCGCCGCCGCCGTTGCCGCGGTCGTCCTGGATGTTGCTGCTTTCGCGCTGATCGTCGAGCCGCATAAGTCGTTCCCATCCCGTTTCGATGCTCAACAGGCGTGAGACGCTTTGGTTGCCTTTGAAGCCTCCGTTCGTCCTGAGCTTGTCGAAGGACGAGACCGCACCGCCGCGCGGGCCACGTCCTTCGACAAGCTCAGGACGAACGGACTTCTGATGATGCGGTTACCGTGCCCTGAACAACCCGCCGAGGACGCCGCGCACCAGCTGCCCGGCGATCCCGCTCGAGCCGCGCCCGCCGAAGATCTGCTTGCCGACCTCGTTGGCGATCTGCCGACCGACCGAGGACGACGCCGATCGCATCGCCGAGGTCGCCATCTTGTTCCAGGGCGAGGCGGCGGCCGCCCTCGCGGCTTCGCGCTGCGCGACGGCATCGAGCCTGGCCTGCCGTTCGGCGGCTTTTTCCTGCTCGGCCGCGGCGCGATCGGCTTGCCTGTCCGCCAGTGCGCTGGCCTTGGCGGCGTCGTCGGCCGCGCGCTGCGCCGAGACCGCGGCGGCGGCTTGCTGCGCCTTGCCGGCGAGCAGCTCTTCGGCCGACTCGCGGTCGACGAGCGTGTCGTACTTGGCGCCGATCGCGTCGGTCTGGATCATCACGCCGCGCTCAACCGGTGTGACCGGCCCGACGCGGCTGCCCGGCGGCGCGATCAGCGTCCGTTCGACCGGCGACGGCGCGCCGTCGGGCTGGAGCAGCGAGACGAGCGCCTCGCCGACCTTCAATTCGGTGATCGCGGTGGCGACGTCGACGCCGGGGTTGGCGCGGAAGGTCTCGGCCGCCGAGCGCACCGCCTGCTGGTCGCGCGGCGTGAAGGCGCGCAGCGCATGCTGGACGCGGTTGCCGAGCTGCCCGGCGACGGTGTCGGGAATGTCGATCGGGTTCTGCGTGATGAAATAGATGCCGACGCCCTTCGAGCGGATCAGCCTCACGACCTGCTCGATCTTCTCGAGCAGCGCCTTGGGCGCCTCGTCGAACAGCAGATGCGCCTCGTCGAAGAAGAAGCAGAGCTTGGGCTTGTCGGGATCGCCGACCTCGGGAAGATGCTCGAACAGCTCGCTCATCAGCCATAGCAGGAAGGTCGAATAGAGCTTGGGGCTCGCCATCAATTTGTCGGCGGCGAGGATGTTGACGATGCCGCGGCCCTTGTCGTCGGTGCGGATGAAGTCGTCCATGTCGAGCGCCGGCTCGCCGAAGAAATGCTCGCCGCCCTGGCTGCGGAGCTGAAGCAGCGCGCGCTGGATCGCGCCGATGCTCTGCTTGGAGACATTGCCGTAGGTCGTCGTCAGCTCGTCGGCGCGCTCGCCGCAATGCGCCAGCATCGACTGGAGGTCGTCGAGATCGAGGAGCAGGAGTCCCTCCTGATCGGCGACGTGGAAGGCGATGTTGAGCACGCCTTCCTGCACGTCGTTCAGGTCCATCAGCCGCGCCAGCAGCACCGGGCCCATCTCGCTGATCGTCGTTCGGATCGGGTGGCCCTGTTCGCCGAACAGGTCCCAGAACTGGACCGGCGTGTCGGCATAGGTCCAGGCGGTGAGGCCGAGCTCGGCGGCGCGGGCGGCGAAGATCTCGTGCGTCTTCGACTGCGACGATCCCGCCATCGCGAGGCCCGAGAGATCGCCCTTCACGTCCGCGACGAAGCAGGCGACGCCGTTCTTCGAGAAGCCTTCGATGATGCCCTGGAGCGTGACGGTCTTGCCGGTGCCGGTGGCGCCCGCGATCAGGCCGTGGCGGTTGGCGCGCCTCAGCTGGAGGACCTGGCGGTTGGCGCCGCCCGGCGCCGCGCCGATGAAGATTCCGTCGTCCACCATGCCAACCTCCTCGCTCGGTAAACAGTCACAACGCACTTTTCGGGTCGAGAGCCCGGTTTATCAACATCGCGGCGCGCACGCCCGCGGCCTCGATCCCCTGGCGGACGGCGGCGCGCGCCGCCGCGACATAGGCGGGGGTGATCGCCTGACGGCCGGTCAGCTTGCCCGTGCAGGCGCCCGCGCCGTCGGGCAGATTGGCGTAGCCGAGCGCCTTCGATCGCTCCCAGCTTTCGCGCGCCCAGTCTTTCGGCCCGCCTTGCCGCCAGGCGGCGATCTGGGCGGGCGTGATCTCGGACCGCAGCCCCGTGGCGCCGCCCGGCGGGTCGGAGATCCAGCGCTCGGCGATCATGCCGTCCCAGACGGTATGGAGGTTCAAGCGCTCGTAGCTGATCGCGCCATAGCTCGCGCTAACCTTGTTGCCGCCGAGATCGTCGTTCTCGCCGATGTGGAGCGGCTGGTGCATGTCGCCGACGAAGTGGATGAGGAAGGCGAGCGCCATCAGCCGCTCGCGCCTGGGCACCGCCGGATCGCCGAGCAGCCTTGCCTGGCGCGGAATCTGCGCGGTGACGCACTGCCCGCCCGGGCATTTCTCGTCGGGGTCGAAGTCCCGGCAGACCGAGATGTTTTGATAATGCCAGGGCGCCGAGTAGCTGAAGCGGTCGTTCAATTTCAGGATGCAGTCCGGCCACACCGCCGCATCCTCGATCCGGCCCGCCGGGCAGGTCGGCGTATCGAGCGCCTTCGCATCGGCGAGCAGCTTCCCTGCCTCGGCGCGGGCACGGGGCGTCAGGTAGCTCCAGGCGATCGCCGCGACGGTCTGGTGGCCGTATTCGTGCCAGGCGTATGCGGGGGAGGCGGCGAGCAAAGCCATCACGATGCCAAGGGCTTTACGAACCATGCGCCGCCCTCTGCCACCGCCCCGTCGCCAAAGCCAGACGAGGCGGGAACCAACTCGCGCGTCGAGTGTCTTTTCTCCGCAATCCCCGAGCATCCAAGGAGAAACATCATGGCCAAGAACCACAATCGCGGAAATCGCGACGAAACGCCGCGCGAGGCGCTGTCGCGCAATGTCACCGCCGCCCGCAACTGGGCCGGTACACCGTCCGGACGCGGCGTCCTTGCCGGAATCGCGGCGACCGTCGCTGGCTTGCTGCTGTCGCGCGATCGCCGGGTCCGCGACGCCGCGACCAGCGCCGGCCGCACCGTCCGTGACGCGGCGACCGAAGCCGGCCGGACCGCGCGTGACGCGGCGACCGACGCCGCGGGCAAGGTCCGGAGCGCCGTCAAAGAGCGCACCGGCCGCGGCCGCGAAGTCGGCGACGACCTTGCCGAGCCGTTCGAGGTGCCGACCACCGGCCGCACCGACACCAGCGCCGGCGTCATCGCCCACTAAGGCGACGACAGGCTGAACGAAGCGGGCGGCGCAGCGATGCGCCGCCCGTTTCGCATGCGCGCATGACCGCAGTCCGCCTTTACCGCGGCAAACCAATTCTGGATTTTACGCGCCCGCCGCTTCGTTAAGTCACATCTGAATAACCGGAGATTACCGAATGCGTCGTCGGATTGCCCTTCTGATCGTCTCCGCGCTGACGCTCGCGGCTCACGTCGCGGCCTCGGCGGAGCCGACATCCATTCTCAACGTGAGCTATGATCCGACGCGGGAGCTGTACAAGGCGATCGACGCCGCCTTCGCCGCCAAATGGAAGGCCGACACCGGCCAGGCCGTCGAGATCAAGCAGTCGCACGGCGGCTCGGGCAAGCAGGCGCGGGCGGTGATCGACGGCTTGCAGGCCGATGTGGTGACGCTGGCGCTCGCCTATGACATCGACGAGATCGCGAAGGTCGCGAAGCTGCTGCCCGCCAACTGGCAGACGCGGTTGCCCGAGAACTCGACGCCTTATTATTCGACGATCGTGCTGCTCGTCCGCAAGGGCAACCCCAGGCACATCCGCGACTGGGACGACCTCGTCCGCCCCGATGTCTCGGTGATCACGCCCAACCCCAAGACCTCGGGCGGCGCGCGCTGGAACTATCTCGCGGCCTGGGGCTACGCCAAGCGCAAGTACGGGACCGACAAGGCGGCGCAGGCCTTCGTCACCAGGCTGTTCCGCAACGTGCCGGTGCTCGACAGCGGCGCCCGCGGCTCGACCACCACGTTCGTCCAGCGCGGGCAGGGCGACGTGCTGATCGCCTGGGAGAACGAGGCCTATCTGGCGCTCGAAGAGTTCGGCAGGGGCAAGTTCGAGATCGTCGCGCCGTCGGTGTCGATCCGCGCCGAGCCGCCGGTCGCGCTGGTCGACAAGAACGTCGACCGCCACGGCACCCGCAAGGTCGCGCAGGCCTATCTCAACTATCTCTACACCCCGGCCGCGCAGGAAATCATCGCGAAGAACCACTACCGGGCGCGCAACACCGCGGTCCAGGCGCGCCATGCCAAGGACTTCGCAAAGCTCACCCTGTTCACCATCGACCGCAACTTCGGCGGCTGGGCCAAGGCCCAGGCCACCCACTTCGCCGACGGCGCCAAGTTCGATCAGATCTTCGAGGCCGCCAAAAAGTAAGCCATGCCCCGATTTCCCGTCCGCTCGCTGACGCTGGCCCTGCTTCCTGGTGCCGCCGCTCCGGCGCTCGCCCAGAGCAAGGTCGCGCCCGATTCCAACGGCTCCGACGCCGCCACGATCGACCCGCCGGTCCCGGCGGGCCGGCTGAACGCGCTCCAGGCCAAGGTCGAGGCGCTCGATGAGCGGCTGGATCGCCTGAAGCCGCTCGCTCCGGTCGGCGCCAACACCAGGGGCAGCGCCATCGCGACGCGGCTGCATCTCGACTGGTGAGCGATGGTGCCGCCTTGCGCGCCAGCCGCGCTCTGATAAGCGGGCGGGAGTTCTTCACGGAGGCTCCCGCGCGTGCAGCGTTTCACGGCCCGGCTCTTGAGGCCAGCCGCGTGACGCGGCCAGCCTGGCTGCGCCCGTCGCCGATTCCGGGCTTCGGCCTGACCTTCGGCTTCACGATCCTGTACCTGAGCCTGATCGTCCTCATCCCGCTGTCGGCGGTGTTCGTGAAGAGCGCTTCCGGCGGCTGGTCGACCTTCGCGCAAGCGGCCTTCTCGGCGCGCGCGCTCGCCGCCTACCGCCTGAGCTTCGGGGCGTCGCTGGCGGCGGCCGTGATTAACGCGGTCTTCGGCCTGCTCGTCGCCTGGGTGCTGGTGCGCTATCGCTTCCCGGGCCGGCGGCTGATCAGCGCGGTCGTCGACCTGCCGTTCGCGCTGCCGACCGCGGTCGCCGGCATCGCGCTGACCGCGCTCTACGCCGCCAATGGCTGGATCGGCTCGATCCTCGAGCCGCTCGGGATCAAGGTCGCCTTCACGCCTCTGGGCGTCGTCGTCGCTCTGGTGTTCGTCGGCCTGCCGTTCGTCGTCCGCACGGTCGAGCCGGTGCTGGAGGATATCGGGCCGGAGATCGAGGAGGCGGCGGCGACGCTCGGCGCCAGCCGATGGCAGACCTTCCGCCGCGTCCTCTTCCCCGCCATCGCCCCGGCGCTCACCACGGGCTTCGCGCTCGCTCTGGCGCGCGGCGTCGGCGAGTACGGCTCGGTGATCTTCATCGCGGGCAACATGCCGATGAAGTCGGAGATCGCGCCGCTGCTGATCATCACCCAGCTGGAGCAGTATAATTACCCCGGCGCGGCGGCGATCGCGGTGGTGATGCTGGCGATCTCCTTCGCGCTGCTGCTCGTCATCAACCTCGCGCAGGCGTGGAGCCGCCGGCGGATGGCGTCGTGAGGCCCGCCGCGACGCTTGAGCCGCCGTGGCTGCGCGCCGCGCTGATCGCGGTCGCGCTCGCCTTCCTCGCGATCTTCCTCGCGCTGCCGCTCGTCGCGGTGTTCGCGCAAGCGCTCGCCAAGGGGTGGGATGCCTATGCCGCCGCCGTCGTCGAGCCCGACGCCCTGTCGGCTATTCGCCTCACTTTGACCGTCGCGGCGATCGCGGTGCCGTTGAACCTCGTTTTCGGAGTCGCCGCCGCCTGGTCGATGACCAAGTTCGATTTTCCGGGCAAAAGCTTGCTCGGCACCTTGATCGACCTGCCGTTCTCGGTGTCGCCCGTCGTCTCGGGCCTGATCTACATCCTGATCTTCGGCGCGCAGGGCTGGTTCGGCGAATGGCTGACCGACCACGACATCAAGGTCGTCTTCGCCATCCCCGGAATCGTCCTCGCCACCGTGTTCGTGACGCTACCTTTCGTCGCGCGCGAGCTCATCCCGTTGATGGCGGAGCAGGGACGGGACGACGAGGAGGCGGCGCTGTCGCTCGGCGCCTCGGGCTGGCGGACCTTCTGGAGCGTGACTCTCCCCAACATCCGCTGGGGGCTGCTCTACGGCGTCCTGCTGTGCAACGCCCGGGCGATGGGGGAGTTCGGCGCGGTGTCGGTCGTCTCCGGCCATATTCGCGGTGAAACCAACACCTTGCCGCTGCACGTTGAGATTCTGTACAACGAGTACAACTTCGTCGCCGCCTTCGCGGTCGCCTCGCTGCTGGCGCTGCTGGCGCTCGTCACCCTCGCCGCCAAATCGCTGCTCGAATGGCAGCTCCGCCGCCCCGAAGGACACGCCGCATGACCGTCTCCGTCGCCGAGGTCTCGAAACGCTTCGGCCAGTTCCCGGCGCTCCACGGCGTCTCGCTCGACACCCGGCCGGGCGAGTTCCTGGCGCTGCTCGGCCCCTCAGGCTCGGGCAAGACGACCCTGCTACGCATCATCGCCGGGCTGGAGTTCCCCGACGCCGGCCGCGTCGCGTTCGAGGGCGTCGACGTTTCCGACCGGCCGACCCGCGACCGCTCGGTCGGCTTCGTCTTCCAGCATTACGCGCTGTTTCGCCACATGACCGTCGCCGACAACATCGCCTTCGGCCTGACGGTGCGGAAGCGTCGCGAGCGCCCGAACCGCTCCGAGATCGACCGCCGCGTCTCGGAGCTCCTGGCGCTGGTCAAGCTGCCCGACCTCGGCAGCCGCTATCCGGCGCAACTCTCCGGCGGCCAGCGCCAGCGCGTCGCGCTCGCCCGCGCGCTCGCGGTCGAGCCACGCCTGCTCCTCCTCGACGAGCCCTTCGGCGCGCTCGACGCCAAGGTGCGCAAGGAACTCCGCCGCTGGCTGCGCGACATCCACGACGAGACCGGCCTGACCTCGATCTTCGTCACCCACGACCAGGAAGAAGCGCTGGAACTCGCCGACCGCGTCGTCGTGATGAACCACGGCCGCATCGAGCAGGTCGGCACGCCGGAGGAGGTCTACGACCACCCGGCCACCGCCTTCGTCTGCGACTTCCTCGGCGACGCCAACCGCTTCGAGGCGAACTTCGCCCCCGGCCAGGTCCAGATCGGCGCGGTGTCGGTCGCGGCCAACGACGCCCCGACCTCGGGCAGCGGAGTCGCCTTCATCCGCCCGCAGGATTTCGCGATCGAAGCGGCAGGGCAGGGCATGCCCGCGACGGTCCGCAAGCTCTTCCGCGCCGGGCGCGGCGTGACGCTGGAATGCGCGCTGCCCGACGGCCAGCTGGTCGAGGCGGTGACGCGCGAGCTTCCGGAGGGCGTGGCGGCAGGGTCGAGCATTGGGCTGGTCGCGCGACGGGTCAGGGCTTACGCGGCGTAGGTCCAAATAAAGGCCCGTCATCCCGGCGAAAGCCGGGACCCAGTCGGCCGATCTCCTGGGTCCCGGCTTTCGCCGGGATGACGGTGTCTTTTAGCTCCGGTCCCCAACCCGCCCAATCAGCCGCTTCGCCTCCTCGACGTGCAGCGCCTCGATCATCCGCCCGCGCCACGTCGTGACACCTGCGCCGCCCGCCTCGAACGCTGCGATCAGCCCCCGCGCATCCTCGATCGCCGCTGCGCTCGGCCCATAGGCGCGATTCACCGTCTCGATATGGCTCGGATGAATGATCGTCCGCCCGTCGAAGCCGAGCGCCGCGCCCTGCGCGCTGGTCGCCGCCAGCGCGTCGAGATCGGCGATGTCGTTATGCACCCCGTCGAACGCGGTCTTGCCGTGCGCGCGGGCCGCCAGGACGATCGCCGACAGCGCATGGAGCAACGGCACCCGCTCGCGCCCCGGGGTGGCATGTAGTTCCTTGGCGAGGTCGTTGACCCCGGCGATCAGCGCGCCGACCCCCTCGACCGCCGCGATGCCCGCCGCCGCCAGCACCCCCGCCGGGCTCTCGATCATCGCCCACACCGGCTTGCCGCCGCTCGCCGCGACCGCGGCTTCCGCCTCGGCGACCCTATCCACCTTCGGCACGACGATCGCATCGACCGGGGCGGCCGATAGGGCCGCGAAGTCCGCAGCGCCCCACCGGCTGGCGAACGGATTGACCCTCACCGCCACGATCCGCCGGCCGAATCCGTCACGCACCGCCGCGATCGCCGCATCGCGCGCCGCGTCCTTCACATCGGGCGCGACGGCGTCTTCCAGATCGAGCACCAGCGCGTCGCAGGGCAGGGAGCGCGCCTTCTCGATCGCGCGGGGGTTCGAGGCGGGGAGGAACAGCACCGATCGCGGGGGGCGGGTGTCGAAAGCCATGGCCGCGCGTTAGGATCGGCCCAACGCCAAGTCAAACAGGCGCCAAGTCAAACCGGGGGAGCGGGTCTGGGTATCGAGAGCGTCGCGATCGTCGGAGGCGGGTTCAGCGGGTCTCTGCTGGCGATGAACCTGCTGCGTCACGACGGCCCCGGCACCACGCTGATCGAGCGCCGTCCGCCCTTCGGCAAGGGCGTCGCTTATTCGTCGCCGACCGCGACTCACCTCCTGAACGTCCGCGCCGCGAACATGAGCGCCTTTCCCGACGCGCCGCACGACTTCGCCGACTGGCTGGGCGGCCAAGCGCTGGGCGGCCCGGGCAGCTTCGCCTCGCGCCGCTGCTACGGCGATTATCTCTCTGAACTGCTTGGGCGAACGATCCGCGAGGACGTGAACGGCAGGCTGTCGCTGGTCGATGACGGGGCGGTCTCCGCCACCGTTTCGGACAACGCTGTCACATTGACGCTCGCGTCCGGCGCCACCGTCACCGCAAGCGCGCTTGTCCTTGCCACCGGCAACCTGCCGCCGCATGCGCCCGCCGGCCTGGACGAGGCGGCGCTCGGCGATCGCTATGTCGCCGACCCGTGGTCGCTCGACCCGGCTTCGGTCGGCGAAGGCGACATCCTGCTGCTCGGCACCGGGCTGACGATGGTCGACGTCGCGCTGTCGCTTGACGACGCCGGCTTCAAGGGCCGCATCATCGCATTATCCAGACGCGGCCTGCTTCCCCGCGTCCACGCCCCCGCCACGCCCGGCGGCCTCCGCGAGCGCCCGCCGACCGCCATCCTCCCGCTCCTCCGCACCGTCCGAGAGCGCTCTCAAGCCGTCGACTGGCGCGCCGCCATCGACGAGCTCCGGCCCTTTACACAAGATCTCTGGCGCGCCGCGCAACCCACTGAGCAGGAACGGTTCCTGCGGCACCTCCGCCCCTGGTGGGACGTCCACCGCCACCGCCTTGCCCCTCAAGTCGCAGCGCGGATCGACGCCCTCCGCGCCTCTGGCAAGCTCACCATCGCGGCCGGCCGCGCCACCGCCTTCGATCCCGTCCGGCGCGTCTCTGTCGCCTACACGCCCCGAGGTGAAACCCGCACGACGACCGTCTCGGTCGTCTCGGTTGTCAACTGCACCGGCCCGCAAGGCGACCTCCGCCGCAGCCCCGAGCCGTTGCTCCAGAGCCTGCTAGCGGCGGGCCACGCCCGCCCGGATGCCTGCCGGCTCGGCCTCGACGTCGATGCGGACTGCCATCTGATCGGCACCGACGGCGCGGCGCGGCCCCAGCTGTTCGCGGTCGGCCCGATGACTCGCGGCGCCTTCTGGGAAATCACCGCCGTTCCCGATATCCGCCGCCAGACCTGGGCGCTCGCCCGCCGCCTGTCGAACGCCCACTGGGTGGAAGGCGAAGGGCTCTAGCCCTACATGAGGCGAAACCACCGTGCCGGAGCCTTCGCCCATGTCCGCCGATCCCGTCGTCATCGCTTCCTACGCTCGCACCCCGATGGGCGGCTTCCAGGGCGCCCTCGCCGGGGCCTCGGCGACCCAGCTCGGCGCGGCGGCGGTCAAGGCGGCGGTCGAGCGCGCGGGCATAAGCCCCGAGGACGTCGAGCAGATCTTCATGGGTTGCGTGCTCCCGGCCGGCCTCGGCCAGGCGCCGGCGCGGCAGGCGGCGATTGGCGCGGGGCTTGGGCTTCATGTCGAGGCGACGACAGTCAACAAGATGTGCGGCAGCGGCATGCAGGCGGCGATCATGGCGCATGACGCGCTCGCCGCCGGCTCGGCCGACGTCATCGTCGCGGGCGGCATGGAGAGCATGTCGAACGCGCCCTACCTGCTCGCCAAGCACCGGAGCGGCGCGCGCATCGGCCACGATGTCGTGAAGGACTCGATGTACCTCGACGGCCTCGAGGACGCCTACACGCCGGGCAAGCTGATGGGCGCCTTCGCCGAGGACAGCGCGCGCGACTATCAGTTCACTCGCGAGGCGCAGGACGGCTACGCGCTGGAAAGCCTGTCGCGCGCCCGCGATGCGATTTCCTCAGGCGCGTTCGATCGCGAGGTCGTCGCGGTCGAGGTCGCGACGCGCAAAGGCAGCGAGACCGTGTCGCAGGACGAGCAACCCGGCAAGGCGCTGCCCGACAAGATCCCGACGCTGAAGCCCGCCTTTTCGAAGGACGGCACGATCACCGCCGCCAACGCCTCTTCTATCTCGGACGGCGCCGCCGCTTTGGTGATGACCCGCGCCTCGGTCGCCGAAAGGCTCGGCATGACGCCCGTCGCCCGCGTCGTCGCGCATGCCGCGCATGCGCACGAGCCTGGCCTGTTTACCACTGCGCCCGTCCCGGCGATGCGCAAGGTGCTGGCGAAGGCGGGCTGGCAGGTCGAGGACGTCGACCTGTTCGAGATCAACGAGGCCTTTGCCGTCGTCGCGATGATCGCGATGCACGAGCTCGGCATCCCGCGCGACAAGATCAACGTCAACGGCGGCGCGACCGCGCTCGGCCACCCGATCGGGGCGAGCGGCGCGCGCATCCTGACGACTCTGATCGCAGCACTCCAGAACCGCGGCCTGAAGCGCGGCGTCGCGAGCCTGTGCATCGGCGGCGGCGAGGCCACCGCGATGGCGGTGGAGTTGCTCTAAGCGCTCAACGTTTCCGTTCGTCCTGAGCTTGTCGAAGGACGTAGCCGCTCCCTCGTCAGAGCCCTCTTGGTTCGACGGGCTCACCACGAACGGAGTCAGAAGCGGTTCGTCGTCCCATGAGGCGTGCCAGTCGGCTGAGAAGAGCTCGCGCCTGTTCCCGTTGACTCCAAGCCAAAGAAAAGAACAAAGATAGAACAATTCGTCTTGCCGGATGTTCGAGTCGTATGAGGAGTGAAGGCCGCCAGCAGCGCATCGACGCGCTCCGCGCCGAGATCGGCTCGATCGAGCGCGGTAGCGCCGTGGCCCATCCCGTACTGCCCTTCGGCGTGCCGGCGATCGACGCGCACCTGCCGGGCGAGGGGTTGGCGACCGGGGCGCTGCATGAGGCGGCGCCAGGGGTCGATGGCCTGTCCCACGATGCCGCCGCCACGTTGTTCGTCGCCGCCGCGTTGGCGCGCCTTCCCGGCACGGTGTTCTGGTGCCTGCGTCGCCGCGACCTGTTCGCGCCGGGCCTTGCCGCCGCCGGCCTCCACCCCGATCGGCTGATCTATGTCGAGGCGAGCAGCGACACCGAAGTGCTTGCCGTGATGGAAGAATGCCTGCGCTATTCCGGGCTCGGCGGGGTCGTCGGCGAGGTCGCCAGGCTCAGCATGGTCGCTTCTCGCCGGCTGCAGCTGGCGGCCGAGACGTCGGGCGTCATCGCCTTTGCGCTGCATCGCGCCCCGCTCGGCGAGGAGCCGACCGCGGCGCTCACCCGCTGGCAGGTCGCCTGCCTGCCGACGCCGCCGCTTCCCGTGCCCGGCCTCGGCCCCAGCCGCTGGCGGCTGTCGCTGGTGCGGGCACGGGGTGCGTCTCCCAGGGACTGGATCGTGGAGGGGCCCGATGCGCAGGGTCATCTCGCTCTGGCTTCCGACCTTCCCGACCGATCGGCTGCGCCGGCGGACGGGGCAGGGCGGGCGTCAGAGCGCGCCGCCGCCTGAGGACCCCCCGGCAGTCCCGCTGGTCACCGCCGCGATGGTCAAGGGCAAGCGCGAGATCATGGCGGTTGATGCCTCGGCGCGCGCGCTCGGCCTCAAGGTCGGCATGGGCGTGGCTCACGCCCGCGCGCTGCAGGCCGACCTGATCGTCGCCGACAGCGACCCCGAGGGCGACGCCGAGACCCTATCCCGCCTCGCCGCCTGGGCGATGCGCTACACGCCGCTCGTCGCGCCCAACCTGCCCGATGGCCTGTGGCTCGACATCGCGGGCTGCGCACACCTGTTCGGCGGCGAGGCGGCGCTGCTCGCCCGGCTGACCGCGCGAGTCGCCGCGATGGGATTCGCCGCCGTCGCCGCCGTCGCCGACACGCCGGGAGCGGCGCACGCCGTGGCGCGCTTCGGCGGCGGCGGCGTGGTGCCGGAAGGGGTTGTGGCCGAGACGCTCGAGGACCTGCCGATCACCGCGCTGCGGTTGCCTCCCGATCTTGCCCACGGCCTGCAAGGCCTTGGTTTCATGCGTATCCATCAGCTCGCCGCTACTCCGCGCGCGCCGCTCGCCCGGCGCTTCGGATCGCTGCCCTCGCTGCGTCTCGACCAGGCGCTTGGGCTTATCCCCGAGCCGATCCAGCCGATCGACCCGCCGCCGATGCCGCGCCGTTATCGCGTCCTCGCCGAGCCGATCGCCACGGCCCAGTCGCTGGCGCAGGTGACGCGTGACCTCGCCGCCGACCTATGCGGCGTGCTGGAGGCGGCCAGCCAGGGCGCCCGCCGTATCGACCTGATCTTCCACCGCATCGACGGCGCGCGCCTCGCCATCCGCATCGGCACCGCCCGCCCGTCGCGCGACGCCGCCCACTTGGCGCGCCTGCTCACCGAGCGCCTCGACACCGTCGAGCCGGGGCTTGGCATCGAAGCGATGGAAATCGCGGCGCCGCAGGTCCAGCCGCTCGCCGCCGTGCAGGTCGCCGCGATGGAGGACGGGCCGAAGCCGCCCGACCTCGCGGGCCTGGTCGACCGCCTCGTCAACCGCCTCGGCGGCAAGCGGCTGTGGCGGATGCGGCCGGTCGAGAGCCATATCCCCGAGCGCTCGGCGGGCCGCGCCCCGCCGCTCGCGCCGCCGTGCCGCGCCGAATGGCCCGCCGACCTGCCGCGCCCGCCGCGGCTGATCTCGCATCCCGAGCCGATCGAGGCGATGGCGATGCTGCCCGACTATCCGCCCGCGGTCTTCCGCTGGCGTGGCCGCCGCTACCGCGTCAGCCACGGCGACGGGCCGGAGCGGATCCACGAGGAATGGTGGGCGGGGGATAGACCCTATGGCGTCCGCGACTATTTCCAGGTCGAGGTCGAGGACGGCGGCCGTTTCTGGCTGTTCCGCGCCGGCGACGGCGAGGCGCCGGCGACCGGCGGCATGGGCTGGTTCCTGCACGGCGCCTTCGCATGAGCTACGTCGAGCTGCAGGTTTCGACCCACTTCTCCTTCCTCCGCGGCGCATCGAGCCCCGATGAGCTGTTTGCCGCCGCCGCGCTGCTCGGCCTGCCGGCGCTGGGCGTCACCGACCGCAACAGCCTCGCCGGCATGGTGCGGGCGCACGTCGCCGCCAAGGTGACTGGCGTCAGGCTGATCGTCGGCTGCCGGATCGACCTTCGGTGCGGCGCCAGAATCCTCGTCTATCCGACGGACAAGGCCGCCTATTCCAACCTCTGCCGCCTGCTGAGCCTCGGCAAGGCGCGCGCCGGCAAGGGGGCGTGCGACCTCGGCTGGGACGATATCGCCGCCTGGTGCGACGGCCTGATCGGCGTGCTGGTGCCGGACACCCCCGACGATCGCACGCGTGACGATCTCACGAGGCTGCGCTTCCTGTTCGGCGACCGCGCCTATCTCGCGCTGACGCTGCGCCGCCGGCCCGGCGACGGCAAGCGCCTGCTCGCGCTGTCGCAGATGGCGGCGGCGCTGCGCGTCCCGACCGTCGGCACCGGCGACGTGCTCTATCATTCGCAGGAACGGCGGATGCTCCAGGATGTCGTCACCTGCATCCGTGAGAAGTGCACGATCGACACCCTCGGCCACCGCCGCGAGCGCAACGCCGACCGCGCGCTCAAGAGCGGAGCGGAGATGCTCCACCGCTTCCGCCGCTATCTCGGCGACGAGTCCCCGGTCCATCGCATCGCCGAGATCGCCGCGCGCTGCACCTTCAACCTCGACGACTTGCAGTACCAATATCCCGAGGAGACCCACATTCCCGGCCTCACCGAGCAGGAGGCTTTGGAGCGCCTGACGTGGGAAGCGGCGGAGGCTCGTTACACGGATGGCGTCCCCGAGCATGTGACCGAGCGGTTGACCTACGAGCTCGGGCTGATCGGCAAGATGGACTACGCCCGCTACTTCCTGACGGTGAACCGCATCGTCGGCTGGGCGCGCTCGCAGGGCATCCTGTGCCAGGGCCGGGGCAGCGCCGCCAACTCGGCGGTCTGCTACGTCCTCGGCATCACGCCGCTCGATCCGATGCTCTACAGTCTGCTGTTCGACCGCTTCGTGTCGACCGAGCGCAACGAGCCGCCCGACATCGACGTCGATTTCGACCACAGCCGGCGCGAGGAGGTCATCCAGTGGATCTTCGACACCTATGGCCGCGACCGCGCCGCGATGTGCGCGACGGTTTCCCGCTACCGCGCGCGGGGTGCGATCCGCGAAGTTGGCAAGGCGCTGGGCTTCTCCGAGGACGTGACGGCGGCGCTCAGCCAGCAGGTGTCGGCCTGGGGTCGGGGCGTCGAGGAAGGCGACGCCACCGCGCTCGACTTCGATGTCACCGACGAGCGGCTGGCGCTGGCGATCGAACTGGCGCGCCAGCTCGTCGGCACACCACGCCACCTGTCGCAGCACCCCGGCGGCTTCGTCCTGACCCGCGACCGCCTCGACACGCTCGCGGTGATCGAGCCGGCGGCGATGGACAACCGCCAGGTCGTCGAGTGGGACAAGGACGATATCGACGTCCTCAAGATGATGAAGGTCGACGTCCTCGGCCTCGGCATGCTTGGCTGCATGCGGCGCGCCTTCGACCTGCTGAAGCGCCACAAGAAGGGCAGGCAACCGGCGGAAATCCCGACAGAACTCCATGAAGTTCCGAAAGAAGATCCCGCGACCTACGCGATGATCCGCAAGGCCGACACGCTCGGCGTCTTCCAGATCGAGAGCCGCGCGCAGATGTCGATGCTGCCGCGTCTTCGTCCAAAAGAATTCTACGATCTCGTCGTCCAGATCGCGATCGTTCGCCCCGGCCCGATCCAGGGCGACATGGTCCACCCCTACCTTCGCCGGCGCGAGGGCAAGGAGCCGATCGAATATCCCAAGGAGGAATTGCGGGAGCTGTTGGAGAAGACCTGCGGCGTGCCGCTGTTCCAGGAGCAGGCGATGAAGATCGCCATGGTCTGCGGCAACTTCACGCCCGCGGAAGCCGACCAGCTCCGGCGCTCGATGGCGACCTTCAAGACGACCGGCGGCGTCTCCCACTTCAAGGACAAGCTGGTGAACGGCATGGTGGGGCGCGGCTACGAGCGCGATTTCGCCGAGCGGCTGTTCAAACAGATCGAGGGGTTCGGCAGCTACGGCTTCCCCGAAAGCCACGCCGCCAGCTTCGCCATCCTCGCCTATGCGTCGAGCTGGGTGAAATGGCACCACCCCGACGTGTTTTGCTGCGCGCTCCTCAACGCCCAGCCGATGGGCTTCTACGCGCCGGCGCAGATCGTCCGTGACGCCCGCGACCACGGGGTCGAGATCAGGCCGGTCGACATCAATCTCTCCGAGTGGGATTCGACGCTGGAGGAGTGCCCCGCCAGCCGCGGCGGCTTCGCGGTCCGCATGGGCCTGCGCTTCGCCAAGGGGCTGAAGGAGGATCAGGGGAAGCGCGTTCCCTTGGCGCGGCCCGATACGCCTTATTCGAGTATCGAAGACCTCACATGGCGTAGCGGGCTAAATGCTCATAGTCTGACTGCGCTTGCGCAGGCGGACGCCTTCGGCTCGCTGGGGCTGACACGGAGGAAGGCGCTATGGGAGGTGCGCGGTCATCACGATCGACCGCTAACCTTGTTTGAAGCAACCGACGTCCGGGAAGCCATCCTGCGTCCCGAAGTCGTCGAGCCCTCCGTCGAGCTGATGCCGATGACCCGGGGTGCCTCTGTCGTCGAGGACTATCATTCGCTCTCGCTATCCCTGCGCAGCCACCCGGTCGCCTTCCTGCGGAGCGACCTGGCGGCGTTGAAAGCGCGACCGTGCGCCAGCCTCAGGCAGGCCAGCGACGGCCAGCCGGCGATGATCGCAGGGCTGGTGCTTGTCCGCCAGCAGCCCGGCACCGCCAAGGGCGTCATCTTCATGACGCTGGAGGACGAGAGCGGCATCGCCAACGTCGTCATCTGGCAGCACGTCTTCCAGCGCTTCCGGCCGTTGATCCTGTCGGCGCGGATGATCGGCGTCCGCGGTCGCGTCCAGCGCGCGGGCGAGGTCATTCACCTCGTCGCGACCGGCTTTGTCGATCTCACGCGCCTGCTTCGAACGGTCGGCGATCGCGAGTCGGACGCGCCGTCCGGCCAGGCGCCGCGCGACCGGCATCCTCGCGGCACCATCAACGTGCCGTCGCGCGACTTCCGCTAGCGCGTAAGCGCCGAGAGCGTCTCGCGGAGCAACGTCGGATCGGCGGTGCGCGGCGGGAGGTGCGCGGCGCAGGCGAGGCAGCGGACCTGAATCGCCGGCCCCCGCGCCACCGCCAGCGCCTCGCCGAAGGCGCTGAGCAGGCGGTCCTGGCCGGCGCGCGCCAGCCGCGCGAAGGCGTCCTCGCTGCCGCCGCCGTCGCGCGGGCCGATCAACTGCGACAGTAGCTGGAACTGCAACGACGGCTTGACCTCGATCTCGATTACTCGCGCGGTCTTCACGTCGAGCTTGGCGCGCCGCGCCGCCTCGGCAATGGCGTCGTTCAGGTCGCCGAAGCGGTCGACGAGGCCGAGCTGATGCGCGGTGCCGCCCGCCCAGACGCGGCCCTGCGCGATCTGGTCGACCCGCGCCACCGGCAGATGCCGCGCCTGCGACACGAGGCTCGTGAAGCGCCGGTAGATATCCTCGACCGACAGCTGGAGCAGTGCCTTGGTATCGGAGCCGAGGCCGCGCAGCACGTCGGGCTCGCCTGAATAAGGCGTCGACCGCACGCCGTCGGCGGTGATGCCGAGCTTGGCGATCGTCTTCTCGAAGCTCGGGATGATCGCGAACACGCCGATCGAGCCGGTGATCGTCGACGGTTCGGCGAACACCGCGTCGGCGGCGGTCGATACCCAGTACCCACCGCTCGCCGCGACGTCGCCGAACGAGGCGACGACCGGAATCTTCAGCGTCTGCTTGGCGTCGGCGATGGCGGCGCGGATCTTCTCCGAGGCCAGCACCGAACCGCCAGGCGAATCGATGCGGACGACCAGCGCCTTCAAGGTCTTGTCGGCGACCGCCTTGTCGATCAGCGTAGCGATGCTGTCGGCCCCCGCGGTGCCGGGCGAAGCCTTGCCATCGACGATATCGCCCGCGACGTAGATCACCCCAACCGCGTCGCCGCCGCCGCTCCGCGCGCTCGAGCTGGCGCGAAGATAGTCGCCGAGCTTGATCGAGTTGAACGAGCCGGGGAGGGTGCCGCTGCCCTTGCCGACGGCCTTTTGCATTTGACGCGCGAACGCAACCTCGGTGCCGATCTTGTCGACATAGCCGTCGTTCAGCGCTTGCGTCGCGAGGTCGCCGCCGTTCGCCTTCACCCGCGCCGGCAGGTTGGCGAGCGTCGCGGCGATCTTCACCTTGGGCCGCGCCGCCTGGACGTCGCTGACGTAGCTTTCCCACAAGGTGTCGGCGAGCGCCTGGTTCGCCGCCTTGGCGTCGGGCGACGCCTCGGTTCGCGTGTAGGGCTCGACGAACGACTTGTAGGTGCCGACCCGGAAGACGTTGACGTCGACCCCGAGCCTGTCGAGCGCGCCCTTGAAATAGAGGTTGGTGCCGCCCGGCCCCGAGAGCAGCACACCGCCCAGCGGGTTGATCCACGCCTCGTTCGATTGCGCGGCGAGATAATAGCCGTCGTCGAGATAGGCGGTGGCGTAGGCATAGACCGGCTTCTTCGCGGCGCGTACGCGGCGGATCGCTGAGCCGATCGACTGGAGATTGGCGGCGCCGGTGCCCATGAAATTGTCCATCTCGAGCACGACGGACTTGATGCGGCTGTCGGCCGCGGCGCGGTCGAGTCCCTCGATGACGTCGCGAACCGCGATCTCCGGGCGGGTGTCGGGCCCGCCGCGCAGCGACTCCAGCGGCGAGCGCTCGGACTTCTGGTCGACGATCCGGCCGTCGAGATCGATGACCAGCGCTGATCCACTCGGCACGGTCAGCGGCGCGCCGTCGCGGGTCACCGCCCATAGCGCCGTGAACAGCAGGAGCAGCAGGACAAGCGCCAGCGCATCCTTGATGCCAACCAGAAGCCGCCAGAGACCGCGCAGAAGACGCATCGTCAAACCTCGTGCGAGTGTATGATGCGGATATAGCGGCGCGTCGCGCTTCCACAAGCGAGCCGCCCACTTGACTAACCGAAAGGGGCGTCCGACCTAGGGTGCGAGCCTTTGGAGACGTGAACACCATGATCGAATTACCGGGACAGGCGGGCCTCGTCCCCGTCGTCATCGAGCAGTCCAACCGCGGCGAGCGCTCGTTCGACATCTTTTCGCGGCTGCTGCGCGAGCGGATCATCTTCGTGACCGGACAGGTCGAGGACCATATGGCGTCGCTGATCGTGGCGCAGCTGCTCTTCCTCGAGTCCGAGAACCCGAAGAAGGACATCTACATGTACATCAACTCGCCGGGCGGCGTCGTCACGGCGGGTCTCGCGATCCACGACACCATGCAATATATCCGCCCGAAGATCGCGACGGTCTGCGTCGGCCAGGCGGCGTCGATGGGCAGCTTCCTGCTGTCGGCGGGCGAGCCGGGCATGCGTTATGCGCTCACCAATGCTCGGATCATGATTCACCAGCCGTCGGGCGGCGCGCAGGGCATGGCGGCGGACATCGAGATCCAGGCGCGCGAGATCCTTCGCATGCGTCACCGGCTGAACACGCTCTATGCGAAGTACACCGGCAAGACGATCGAGGAGATCGAGTTCGCGATGGACCGCGACAAGTTCCTGGAGGCCGACGAGGCCAAGGAGTTCGGCATCGTCGACGAGGTCTACGAGAAGCGCCCGACTCCGACCGAGAACGAATTGAAGGCTGCGTGACCGTTACGGCGGCGGTTCTGTTAAGCCGCCGCCGATTGTTGCGTTATAGTGACCGAGAGGCGGCCAGGAGCGACGGCATGTTTGCCGCGCCGCACAATCCGGGTTAGGCTGCCTGAAAGTGGCCGGCGACACGCCGGGAAAGGGATTTAATGACGAAGCTGAGCGGCGGGGATTCGAAGAACACGCTCTACTGCAGCTTCTGCGGCAAGTCGCAGCACGAGGTCAGGAAGCTGATCGCTGGGCCGACCGTGTTTATCTGCGACGAGTGCGTCGAGCTCTGCAACGACATCATCCGCGAGGAAACCAAGACCGCTTTGGTGAAGACCAAGGACGGCGTCCCGACCCCGCGCGAGATCTGCAAGGTTCTGGACGACTATGTCATCGGCCAGATGCACGCCAAGCGCGTGCTCTCGGTTGCGGTCCACAACCACTACAAGCGGCTGAACCACGGCGCCAAGGGCGCCGAGGTCGAGCTGGCGAAGTCGAACATCCTGCTCGTCGGCCCGACGGGCTGCGGCAAGACGCTGCTCGCGCAGACTCTCGCCCGCATCCTCGACGTGCCGTTCACGATGGCCGACGCGACGACTCTGACCGAGGCCGGCTATGTCGGCGAGGATGTCGAGAACATCATCCTGAAGTTGCTGCAGGCGAGCGACTACAACGTCGAGCGCGCGCAGCGCGGCATCGTCTATATCGACGAGATCGACAAGATCAGCCGCAAGGCGGACAACCCCTCGATCACCCGCGACGTGTCGGGCGAGGGGGTCCAGCAGGCGCTGCTCAAGATCATGGAAGGCACCACCGCCTCCGTGCCGCCGCAGGGCGGGCGCAAGCATCCGCAGCAGGAGTTCCTGCAGGTCGACACGACGAACATCCTGTTCATCTGCGGCGGCGCCTTCGCGGGGCTTGAGAAGATCATCGGCGATCGCCTCCAGGGCAAGTCGATTGGTTTCGGCGCGCATGTCGCGGCCCCCGACGAGCGCCGCACCGGCCAGGTGCTGCGCCAGTGCGAGCCCGAGGATCTGTTGAAGTTCGGCCTCATCCCCGAGTTCATCGGCCGCCTGCCGGTGATCGCGACGCTTGAGGATCTGGACGAGGACGCGTTGATCAAGATCCTGACCGAGCCGAAAAACGCGCTGGTCAAGCAGTACCAGCGCCTGTTCGACCTCGAAGGCGTCAAGCTCGGCTTCTCGGTCGATGCGCTGTCGGCGATCGCCAAGCGCGCCATCGAGCGCCGCACCGGCGCCCGCGGCCTCCGCTCGATCATGGAAGGCATCCTGCTCGACACGATGTTCGATCTGCCCGGCATGGGCGACGTCGACGAGATCATGATCGACGAAGCCGTGGTCGGCGGCACCAAGGAACCGGTCCGCGTCTTCTCCAAGAAGGAAGCGGGCGCCAGCGCCTGAGCGGCCTCAGCAACAAGCCAAGGGGGCGGGATGCGAGTCCCGCCCCTTTTCTATGTGTAGTCACGCGTAGTCACGCGACTTGTTTTCTGCTAAGTCTATCTGACTTAGGAGATGCAGATGGAAATGTCCGTCCGGGAAGCCAAGGCGCGGTTCAGCGAGGCGATCAACAACGCTGCGCGCGGTGAGCGTGTGATCGTCACCAAGGACGGAGAGCCGTTCGTCGAGATCATCAAGGTGCGCAAGCCCGAGACGGAGGACTTTTTCACGCGGCTCAACCGCGTTCGGAAGGAGATGGGCCTGGACGGGGTCACGGTTCAGATCGACGATGGCTTCGACGACCCCGCCTTCAGCCGCCGGGTTCTCGGCCTCGAATGAAACTGCTTCTCGACACCCACTATCTCGTCTGGCTTGCCGTCGATCAGGACAGGCTGACATCCGAAGAACGGGATCTCTTTTCCGCGGGCGGCGTTGAGCTCGTCCTGTCGTCGGTCGCGATCTGGGAGGCGCGCCTGAAGTGGGACAGCTATCACCAGTCCGGCGAGCGCAAGGGGCGGGTCGCGCCCGACGCATTTCTGACGATGGCGGAGCGGGCCGGCTGGGCGATGCTGCAGCTGACGGGTGCGCACGCCGTCGCCCGTTTGCGGCAGCCGCTCGATCATAGAGACCCCTTCGATGAGCTGCTTCTCGTGCAGGCTCAGGAAGAGGGCATTCTGCTGCTGTCGCGTGATGGAAAGTTGGCCGACCACCCGCTGACCTTCAAGCACTGACGTAACGACGCTTCCCAAACTCGTTACCCGTGTTAACCTGACGATCACGGGAGCCTGCCATGATTGATCGCGGGGCACGGACTCCCCATATCGTCGCTGGACCGCTTGTTTCGCTCGCCGGGGGGTGGGCGCGGTGCCGGCCTGGAGTTGCCTGATGGCGCAGATTTTCCCCGTTCTCCCGCTTCGCGACATCGTCGTGTTCCCGCAGATGATCGTGCCGCTGTTCGTCGGCCGCGAGAAATCGGTGCGGGCGCTTGAAGCGGTGATGCACGGGGACAAGCAGGTGTTCCTGCTGTCGCAGCTCAATCCGTCTGACGAGGATCCCGGCCGCGACGAGCTCTATGGTATCGGCACGCTCGCCACGGTCCTTCAGCTCCTGAAGCTGCCGGACGGCACGGTGAAGGTGCTGGTCGAGGGGCAGCAGCGTGCGCGCCTCGTCGATTTCCGCGCCGATGCCGATTATCTGGAAGCCGAGATCGATCTCCTGCCCGAAGACGAGAGCGCCGAGGAGCAGGATGCCCAGGCGAGCGCGCTGATGCGCTCGATCGCCAAGGCCTTCGAAAGCTATGTGCGCCTCAACAAGAAGGTCGCTTCGGACGTCGTCGTCCAGGTCGGCCAGATCGAGGAGGCGGCGCGCCTCGCCGACACCGTCGCATCGAATCTCAACCTCAAGATCGCCGACAAGCAGTCGCTGCTGGCCGAGATCGACGTCCGCAAGCGCCTGGAGATGGTGCTTGCCTTCATGGAAGGCGAGCTCGGCGTCATGCAGGTCGAGAAGAAGATCCGCAGCCGCGTGAAGCGGCAGATGGAGAAGACGCAGCGCGAATATTATCTCAACGAGCAGATGAAGGCGATCCAGCGCGAGCTCGGCGACGCCGAGGACGGCGCCGACGAGACCGCCGAGATCGAGAAGAAGATCGCGCAGACCAAGCTGTCCAAGGAAGCGCGCGACAAGGCGATCGGGGAGCTGAAGAAGCTGAAGTCGATGTCGCCGATGTCGGCCGAGGCGACCGTCGTGCGCAACTGGCTCGATACGCTTCTCGGCCTGCCGTGGGGCAAGAAGTCCAAGGTCAAGAAGGACATCCGCGCCGCGCAGAAGGTGCTGGATGACGACCATTTCGGCCTGGAGAAGGTCAAGGACCGCATCGTTGAATATCTCGCGGTGCAGGCGCGGACCAACAAGCTCAAGGGGCCGATCCTTTGCCTCGTCGGCCCGCCCGGCGTCGGCAAGACCTCGCTCGGCCGCTCGATCGCGCGGGCGACGGGGCGCGAGTTCATTCGCCAGTCGCTTGGCGGCGTGCGCGACGAGGCCGAGATTCGCGGCCACCGCCGGACGTACATCGGCTCGCTGCCGGGCAAGATCGTGCAGAACCTGAAGAAGGCCGGCACCTCGAACCCGCTGTTCCTGCTCGACGAGATCGACAAGCTCGGCCAGGATTTCCGTGGCGACCCGTCGTCGGCGCTGCTCGAGGTCCTCGACCCCGAGCAGAACGGCAAGTTCGCGGATCATTATCTGGAAGTCGACTACGACCTGTCGGACGTGATGTTCATCACCACCGCCAATTCGATGAACATGCCGCAGCCGCTCCTCGACCGCATGGAGATCATCCACCTCTCGGGCTACACCGAGGACGAGAAGGTCGAGATCGCGACACGCCACCTGCTGCCCAAGCAGATCGAGGCGCATGGCCTGAAGCCCGAGGAGTTCTCGGTCGACGAGTCGGCGCTGCGCGACCTGATGCGCTACTACACCCGCGAGGCCGGCGTGCGGACGCTCGAGCGTGAGCTCGCCAAGCTGGCGCGCAAGTCGCTGCGCAAGATCCTCGAGGGCAAGGTCGCCTCGGTCGTGGTGACCGCCGACAACCTCGGCGAATTCTCGGGCGTCCGGAAATACCGCTACGGCGTCGGCGAGGAGGAGGACCAGATCGGCGCCACCACCGGCCTCGCCTGGACCGAGGTCGGCGGCGAGCTGCTGACCATCGAAGCGGTGACCGTCCCCGGCAAGGGCCATATCAAGCATACCGGCAAGCTCGGCGACGTCATGCAGGAGTCGATCCAGGCGGCGTTCTCGTTCGTCCGGGCGCGCGCCACGCAATACGGCATCAAGCCGTCGGTGTTCGACAAGCGCGACATCCACGTTCACGTGCCCGAAGGCGCCACTCCCAAGGACGGCCCGTCGGCGGGCGTCGCGATGGTTACCTCGATCGTCTCGACGCTCACCGGCGCGCCGGTTCGCAAGGACGTCGCGATGACCGGCGAGGTGACGCTCCGGGGCAGGGTGCTGCCGATCGGCGGTCTCAAGGAAAAGCTTCTCGCGGCGCTACGCGGCGGCCTCACGACGGTGTTCATCCCGGCGGAAAACGAGAAGGACCTCGCCGAAATTCCGGCCAACGTCACGTCCGCGCTGACGATCATTCCGGTCGGCCACGTCGACGAGGTGCTGGCGCAGGCGCTGACCCGGACGCTCGAGCCGATCGAGTGGACGGAGCCTGAAACGCTCGCCACTCAGCCGGGTGTGACGGTGGCGGAAACCAGCCTGCGACACTGACGATCGGAAAGCAGCGGTTTTCCTTTTGACAGCCTTCGAAGCCGATACTTAGATGCGGCGCGTTCCACTGACCCGTCCGCGGAGACCTTCGCATGAACAAGCAGGACCTGATCGCTGCCGTCGCGGAGACCGCCGGCTTCAATCGCGGCGACGCGGTCCGGGCGGTCGAGGCCGTGTTCGAAACGGTGTCCGACGCGCTGAAGCGCGGCGACGAGGTCCGTGTGGTGGGCTTCGGCACGTTTTCGGTCAGCAAGCGCGCCGCCTCGACCGGGCGCAATCCGCGCACCGGCGAGCCGATGCAGATCAAGGCGAGCACCCAGCCCAAGTTCCGGGCGGGCAAGAGCCTCAAGGATTCCTGCAACTAAGGCGCCGCCGGATCGCACGGCGGCGCCTAATGCCTATTTTACGCCGTCGAGCATCTTCACGTGCTCAAGGTGCGTCGCGACGACCTTCGAGGTGTTGGACGCGAACGTCTTGAGCGACGGAACGCTGCCGTTGGCAGCATAGTCCTTCATCGTCGCCAGCGCCATTTCATGGCCCTTCACCTGGGCGTCGAGATAGGCCTTGTCCCAAGCCGCGCCGCCGCCCATCGCCTTCATCCTGGCGAGCGTGCCGGTCTTCATCTTGTCGAGCGACTTGTCGATCGGAACGTCGGGCGACGCCGCCTTGGCCGCCGCCATCAGGTTCGCGGACGACGTGGTATGGTCCTTGATCATCATGTTGGCGAAGTCCTTGATCTTGGCGTTCGAGGACTTGGCGAGCGCCAGCTTGCTCGACTCGATCTCGAACACGTCGGTGGACGCAGCCTTGTGGGCGAACTCGGCGCCGGTCATCGGCGCGGCGAGGGCAGGGGTGGCGAGCGCCAAGGCGCCGGCAAGCGACAGGGAACGAGCGAACATAGGTTAACCTCCCAGTTTGACACGGAAAAACGCTGCCTCTCCAACACGCCGCGCGTTGGCGGGTTCCGTCGCTGGACAAGCGCGCCGCCGCCGCCTAAACGCGCACCGCGACGGGCGTCCGGGCGCGTAGCTCAGTGGTAGAGCACTGTGTTCACACCGCAGGGGTCGCAAGTTCAATCCTTGCCGCGCCCACCACGCCCGTCGCATACTCTTCTCAAGGGGCGCTTAGCTCAGCTGGTAGAGCGGCTCGTTTACACCGAGTAGGTCGGCGGTTCGAACCCGTCAGCGCCCACCAAACCGTTGCCGACAAGTCACGCCCGAAATGATTCGGATCGGGCTCTGGCCCGCGCCTCTACTGCTCTGCTGCAACGCAGCGTGCGGCGTCTTTTCACCGTCATAAATCCCGGCCACAAGGCGGCAACCGAGTCGACCGACCGCAACAGGGGTGGCGGCGACCGGATCGCTTTTCGGGGGACCTCACAATGCGCTCATTCCGCCTTGGCTGCGCACTTTTCGCGCTCGCCACCGCTTCCGCTGTCCATGCTCAGGAGACGACGGGCACGATCCGCGGGCAAGTTGTCGACGATTCCGGCAATGGCGTCCCCAGTGCGACAGTCCAAATCGTCCATACCCCGTCGGGCACCCGCTCGACCGTAACCTCGGACGCCAGCGGCAACTTCAACGCCTCGGGTCTTCGCCTCGGAGGTCCTTTCAACGTCACTGTCGTTTCGGCGGGCTATGAGAGCGCGACGACGACGGTCCCCAACTTGACCGCCGCGACGCCGCAACGCCTTGATGTCGCGCTGATTGTCGAAGGCCAGACGATTACCGTGACAGGTACACGCCTGCGCAGCACGATCGCAATCGCGACCGGACCAGCCACCTCGCTCGACCGGGAGGAGATTGCGGGTATCGCCTCGGTCAACCGCGACATTCGCGATCTTGCCCGCCGCGACCCGCTCGTGACCCTTGATCCAACCAATAGCCGCGCAATCTCGATCGCGGGCCAGAACAACCGCTTCAACCGCATCACCGTCGACGGCGTGTTGTTTGGCGATCCGTTTGGCCTCAATAACGGCGGTCTCGCTTCATCGCGCGGCCCAATTCCGCTCGACGCGATTTGTGAATTCACGGTCGAGGTCGCGCCTTCGGATATTCGCAACGGCAACTTCCAAGGCGGTGCGATCAATACGCAGCTCTGCTCAGGCACGAACGAGTATCACGCGCAGGGCTTCTACACCTATTCGTCGGACAGCCTTGCCGGCGACAAGACCAAGCCGACTCCCACCAACTTGACTGGTAATGTCCCTCGCGACTTCACGACGAAGGCATTTGGTGGACAGGTTACCGGACCTCTAATCAAGGACCGACTCTACATCGCGTTAACATATGAAGGTCAGCGCAATTCGACCCCCACCTTGGTCGGTCCGGCGGGTGAAGGTTTCTCTACTGCCCTGGCGCAGGTCAGCCGTGCCGAGGTCGATCAGGTCCGGAATATCATCCAAACCCGGTACGGCTACGATGCCCTCAACGTCGCAACTGCTGTCCCGGAGAAGGACGACAAGATCGTCGCCAAGGTCGATCTGAATATCGCGGAAGGGCACCGCGCTTCGCTTCTCGTCGGGTACAACAAAGGCACGATCCTTGCGGGAAACTCGGCCCAGTCTACCGCGACCACCACCAATCCGACGCTTGCTCTCCAGTCGAACAATTATCAGCAGGGGGATGAGAACTATTTCGGCGCGTTTGAGCTGAACAATCAGTGGAGCGACGCCTTCTCCACTCAGACGCGCATCACCTATCAGGACTACACACGTCTGCAGGTGCCCTATGCCGGCCGCGACTTCGGCCAGTTCACAGTCTGTCTCGACCCGGTCAACCCGACCGGCGGTTCCTTGACCAACTGCCAGCAGCCTTCGGGCTCGGCGCTCGCCAACGAGGGGCAGGTCTCGGTCGGGCCGGACGCCAGCCGCCAGACCAACACGCTAGACAGCACGCTATTCAACGTGGAGCTGTCGGCCCGTCTCAAGCTTAACGGTCATGATCTTCAGATCTTGGCCGCGCGCAACCAGCAGAAGATCAACAACAACTTTCAGCAGAACTCGTCGGGAACCTTCTACTTCGACTCGATCGCCGATCTTCAGGCGGGCCGCGTTGGCTCCCTTACGCTCAACGTTCCGGTCAACGGCGACCCGAACTCGGGCGCCGCGATCTTCGACAACATCAACTATGTGTTCGGCATGCAGGACACGTGGGACATCAATGATAACCTCACGCTGCTCTATGGCTTCCGCTACGACCTCTACGAGTCGAGCGATCGCCCGCCGGTCAACAATTTCTTTGTAGCTCGCAACGGCTTTGCAAATAATCAGACGCTGAACGGGCGGGCACTCTTCCAGCCGCGCCTGGCGTTCAATTTCCGCGCCAACGAGCGCCTCCGCTTCAGCGGTTCGGCCGGCATCATCGGGGGCGGCAACCCGAACGTCTGGGTGTCGAATAGCTATGCCAACCCGGGCACAACCTTCGTGCAGTTTCAGGCCACTCGTACTGGTGCGACGACGTTCAACAACGCCGACCCGTCAGTCGCGGCCGCGCTGACCAACAACACGACAGGCGGCCCCGGCATTCCGCAGGCGTTCCGGACTTTCGTTTCGACGAACACCGCGACGCTGCCGCTCGCCAACGTCAACGCCATCGACCCAGACTTTAAGATCCCGTCGCAGTGGCGCTACGCGCTTCGCGGCGACTACCTCCTGAACCTCGGCGATTTCCTCGGCGATGAGTGGAATGTCGGCTTCGATGCTATCTACTCGGACATTCGTAACAGCACCACTTGGACCGATCTCCGCTCGGTCGTGAATACCGTCCAGGCGACACTGCCTGACGGCCGTCCGCGTTATCAGCAACGCACCGGAGCCACCGATTCGAACGCTGACGTGTTCCTGACGAACTCGACACGCGGCTATAGCTACAACCTGGTCGCGCGCATCAATAAGGAGTTCGCAAACGGCCTTTATGGTCAGGCGTCGTACACCTACCAGCGCGCCAAGGACGTCAACTCGGGCACGTCATCGGTCGCTCTGTCGAACTACGGTCAAACCGCCGGTGCCGATCCCAATCAGTCGGCTTACGGGACCTCAAACTACCAGATCGATGATACGATCAAACTCGGTGTCGGCTATAAGCACAGCTTCTTCGGCGACGCGCTTACCCGCATCGACCTGTTCTTTGAAAGCCGTGCCGGTCAGCGCTTCAGCTACACTGTGCAGGACAGCACGACAGGTCGTTCAGCGGTATTCGGAGTGACGGGCGTCAACAACCGTTACCTTGCCTACATACCCACGGGCCCGAACGATCCGCTTGTTACCTATGCCTCGGGGTCGGTTAGCGGCGTCGCGCAGAGCGCGGCGGATGCTGCGACCTTGCTCGACAGCATCATCAGCGGTTCGAGCCTCGCCAAGTATCGCGGCAAGATCGCGCCGAAGAACCTTGGCCAGTCCCCGCGGTTCAACAAGCTGGACCTCCACATTAGCCAGGAGATCCCGTTGCCGTTCAAGACCAAGCTCGAAGTGTTCAGCGATATCGAAAACGTTCTCAACCTGATCGACCGGGATTGGGGCTCGCTTCGTCAGGTAGGCTTCCCCTATTTCGCCCAGCTAGCCAACGTCACGTGCTTGACGACGCTGACGGGAACGACGGCTTCAACGACCGCCACGCCGTGCGCGCGCTATTCCTACAACAACGTGCGTGCGCCCGGCCTGACGAGCGACAACGTCTCGCTCTACGCGGTGCGTATCGGCGCTCGCTTGCGCTTTTAACGTTTCGGACCGAGAAAAAGGCCGTCAGCTTGCTGGCGGCCTTTTTTGTAGGCGATGCTCAGTCGACCGGCACCCCCGGCGCGGTCTTCGATGTGCGGATCGTCAGCGACGTCTTCACATGCTCGACGTTGGGCGCCGGCGTCAGCTCGCTGGTCAGGAAGCGCTGGAAGCCCTGCAGGTCGCGAGCGACGATCTTCAGGATGAAGTCGATCTCGCCGTTGAGCATATGGCATTCGCGGACCTGCGGCAGCGCCGCGACATGCTCCTCGAAGGCGCGCAAATCCTTTTCCGCCTGGCTCTTGAGGCTGACCATCGCGAACACCGTGATGCCGTAGCCGAGCGCCTCCGGATCGAGATCGGCGTGATAGCCGCGCAGGATTCCGGCGTCTTCCAGCGCCCGGACGCGCCGGAGGCAGGGCGGCGCGGTCAGGCCGGCGCGGGCCGCCAACTCGACATTGGTCATCCGGCCGTCGTCCTGCAGGTTCTTCAGGATCAGGCGGTCGATGGCGTCGATTTGCATGCGTCGGAACCCCCAAGGCCAAAAACATCAGCCGCCAGGAGCCAACCATAATAAAATTGCGTGCTCGCGCAATTCTCGGATTGTTGAGAGGCTGGTGTTCGCCTTCGCTCTCGTCTTAAATGCCGCCTGGGGAGTGCAACGATGCGGGCCGACAGCGCCACCTACGCAGATCCGGCGATCGCCGACGCCGAGCAACGGCTGGCGGCCTTCACCGAACGGCTGCGCGAGCCGTCGGCGCTCGCCTGCGACGGCCGGTGGGAATGTGATCGCCGCGGACGCGTCGTGTGGAGCGATGGCGAGGGTCTCTCCGTCGGCGATCCGATCGCCGCCCTCGGGCCGACCGACGAATTGCGGGCGAGGTTCGTGCGCCGCGCGCCGTTTCGCAACGTGGTGGCTGGATTGGGCTGGCGAATCAGCGGCGTGCCGATTTTCGCGGCCAAGAACGGCATGTTTCTCGGCTATCGGGGAACCTCATCCCGTGTCGCGCCGGAGGCGGCGCGTCCGGGGCTGTTCGACACCGGCGCCTCGGTCGATTCGTTCGCGCAGATGGCGCACGAGGTCCGCACGCCGCTCACCGCGATCATGGGTTTCGCGCAGATGATCGAGGGGGAGGCGTTGGGCGAGGCCGCTCCGGCGCACCGTGAAAGGGCGGCCGCGATCCTCGAAAACGCCGCTCGGCTGCTGGAGGCCGTCGACGACCTTGCCGACGCGACCCGGCTGGAACAGGGGCGCTACGCCATCGACGACGGCGCCGCCGACGTCGCGCCGCTGCTCGAAGCGCTGACCGATCGCTTCCGTCCGGTCGCGGCGCGCGCGGGAGTCCGGCTCGTCCTGACCATTCTTCCGCCGCTGCCGGGGGCGGCCGTCGACGAGCGGACGCTGTCGCGGGCCTTCGATCGGACGCTGGCGGCGCTGCTGGCCTGTGCGGCCGACGAAGTGCTGACCGTCACCGCCGAGGCCAGCGAAGGACCCATCGAGCTGCGAATCAGCCGGCCCGCCGCGTTGATGCAATTGTCGCGGGAGGAGTTGCTCGACCCGCGCCGCCGCATCGCCTGCCCGGGCTCGCTGGCCCCGATCCTGGGAATCGGTTTCGGGCTGCGGCTGGCCGAGCGGTTGATCGCGGCGGCTGGCGGCCGCTTCGAAATCGGCCCGCAGGCGATCCGCATGGTGATTCCGGGAATCGCAAATCTCGCCTGAGGCCCCTAGATAAGGCCCGCAACGATCTGAGGAGTTCTCGCGTGGGCGACAGGCATAGCCGCGTATTGATCATCGGCTCCGGCCCGGCCGGCTACACCGCCGCCGTCTACGCCGCGCGCGCCGCGCTGGCGCCGATGCTCGTCCAGGGCATTCAGCCGGGCGGCCAGCTCACCGTCACCACCGATGTCGAGAACTGGCCGGGCGAGACCTCGATCATGGGGCCCGACCTGATGGTCAAGATGGCGGCGCAGGCCGAGCATGTCGGCACCGAGCTGATCTCCGACATCATCACCTCGGTCGACCTGTCGCGCGCGCCGTTCGTCGCGCAGGGCGATTCGGGCGATACCTACAGCGGCGACACCCTGGTGATCGCGACCGGCGCGCAGGCGCGCTGGCTGGGCCTGCCGTCGGAAACCCGGTTTCGCGGTTTCGGCGTTTCGGCCTGCGCGACCTGCGACGGCTTCTTCTATCGCGGCAAGGTCGTCGCGGTGGTCGGCGGCGGCAACACCGCGGTCGAGGAAGCGCTGTTCCTCACCAATTTCGCCACCAAGGTCTATCTGATCCACCGCCGCGACACGCTTCGCGCCGACGCCACCAACCAGGCGCGGCTGGCCGCGAACCCCAAGATTGAGATGGTGTGGAACGCTGAGGTTCTCGATGTGCACGGCACCGAATCGCCCTTGGGCGTCACCGGCATCACGCTCGGCGATCCGCGCGGCGGCGGCGGGCGAACGCTCGCGGTCGACGGGCTGTTCGTCGCGATCGGCCACGACCCCGCGACCGAGCTTTTCAAGGGCCAGCTCAGGATGGACGAAGAGGGCTATATCCTGACCGCGCCCGACTCCACCGCGACCTCGGTCCCCGGCGTGTTCGCCGCCGGCGACGTCAAGGACAAGGTCTATCGCCAGGCGGTGACCGCCGCCGCGATGGGCTGCATGGCCGCGCTTGAGGCTGAGCGTTATCTCGCGCACCATTCGGTGACCCAGATCGCAGCCGAGGCGGCGGAGTAGGTGCAGCTCGACTGGGAGAAGCTCCGGCTGTTCCACTGCGTGGCGGAGGCCGGCAGCTTCACCGAGGCGGCCAAGCGGCTGCACATGAGCCAGCCCGCGCTCTCCCGCCAGATCCAGGCGCTCGAGGCGTCGCTCGGCGCCAAGCTGTTCCATCGCCACGCCCGCGGCCTCGCGATGACTCACGAGGGCGAGCAGCTCCACGCCGCGACGCACGACATGCACGAGCGGATCGAGCGCACCCAGCAAGGCATCGAATTCTCGCGCGAGCGGCCGACCGGCGAGTTGCGCGTCACCACCACGGTGAGCTTCGGCTCGACCTGGCTGGCGCGCAACCTCAAGGACTTCATCGACCTCTATCCCGACATCAACGTCACGCTGCTGCTGTCCGACGACGATGTCGACCTGGCGAGGCGCGAGGCCGATGTGGCGATTCGCTTCCACCCGCCGCACCAGTCGGACCTCATCCAGCGCGCGCTCGTGCCCGTTCGCTACCTTCTCGTCGCCTCGCCTGAATATCTCGAGAAGCACGGCGAGCCTCGGACCGCCGAGGAGCTCGACCGCCACCGGCTGGTCTCCTACGGCGCGCTGGCGCCCGATCCGATCCGCTCGGTCAACTGGATCCTCGACGTCGGCCACAGCGGCCCGCCGCGCGTGCCGGCGCTGACGGTGAACAACATCTTCGGGTTGCTCCAGGCGGTGGAGGCGGGGATCGGCATCGGTGCGCTGCCGAGCTATCTGGTCAACTTCTCGGGCAAGGTCCGGCATGTTCTGCCCTCGGTCCAGGGGCCGGTGTTTCGGACCTATTTCGTCTACCCTTCGGAGATGCGTCAGTCGGTGCGCGTAGCGGTGCTGCGCGATTTCCTCGTCGAACGCATGACCGCCAAGGCGATCGACGGCCCGCTCCTCACCCATGCCTCGGCTGCATAGCTGACCACCGCATCCAGCGTCTGCCGCTACCGTCTCAGCGAGCGCATATAGCCCGGGTCGCTGCTAACGCAGCACTGTCGGCAGTCCGGTCCTCCCCCGTGACGCTGGCTGAGCCCCCGGCGCATCTCCCCTCCCTCCGCGCCGGGGGCCCCCAGCGCCTCTTTGCGCCGGCCCGATCAGCCCCTAAGCAGACGGCATGCTGTCACCCACCGCTCCGCTTTACGTCGACTTTCCGGAATCCTTTGGCCAGCGCGTCATGGTCTTCGTCGACACCGAGGAAGAGTTCGACTGGACGATGCCCAAGCGCCGCGACGCGACCTCGGTGCGGGCGGTCAGCGCGCTTCCCAAGGCGCACGCCGTGCTGCGCGGCTATGGCGTCACCCCCGCCTATCTGATCGACTATCCGGTGGCGACGACACCCGCGAGCGTCGAGGTGCTTCGCGGCTTCGTCGAGGCGGGGGAGTGCCTGATCGGCTCGCAGCTCCACCCTTGGGTCAACCCGCCGTTCGACGAGACCGTCGACAGCTTCAACTCCTTTCCCGGCAACCTGCCGCGCGGCATCGAGCGCGCCAAGATCGCGGCGCTGACCGAGGCGATCACCACCAACTTCGGCCAGCGCCCGATCGTCTATCGCGCCGGCCGCTACGGCGTCGGCCCCAACACCGAGGCACTGCTCGACGAGCAAGGCTATCGCATGGACGTCTCGGTGCGGCCGTTCTTCGATTATCGCGGGGAGGGGGGGCCGCATTTTCGCGGCATGCAGGCGCGGCCCTATTGGACGGGGCACGAGCGCCGGCTGCTCGAAGTACCGTTGAGCTCCGCGTTCATCGGCGGCTTCAGCGGCTTTGGCGAGCCGCTGTTCCGCGCGAGCCAGTGGCCGCCGCTCCGCGCCCTGCTGGCGCGCACCCGGCTGTTGAACCGAGTCGCGCTGACGCCTGAAGGCTTCCCGCTCGACGAGGCGCTGAAGGTGCTGGGCGTCATGCTCGATTCGGGCACGCGCCTGTTCAGCATCTCTTTCCACTCGCCATCGGTCGAGCCGGGCCACACGCCCTACGTCCGCGACGCTGCAGACCTCAGGGCCTTCTACGCTTGGTTCGACGGCGTCTTCGAGTGCCTGGCGAAGGCCGGTGTCACGCCCGTCGATGTGCCCGAGGTGCTTGCCGCTGCCGGAGGGACGCGATAACCGCTTGGCGGCGTGGGCCTGTAGCTCAATTGGTTAGAGCTGACCGCTCATAACGGTTAGGTTGCGGGTTCAAGTCCTGCCGGGCCCACCACCATCCCAGCGCGCCGCCGCCGCATCGTCGGCCAGCGCCGCTTCGACCCAGCGCGTCTCGCCCGCCACTTGTTCCCGCTTCCAGAACGGCGAGCCCGTCTTCAGCCGGTCTATGAGGAACGCGCAAGCATCGAGCGCGGCGGCGCGATGGGGGGAGGCGACCGCCACAAGCACGATCGGCTCTCCCGTCAGCATCCGCCCAATTCGGTGGACGACCGCGCCGGCGGTGATCGGCCAGCGCGCCTCCGTATCCGCCGCGATAGCCTGCATCGCTCGTTCGGTCATGCCGGGATAATGTTCGAGCGTCAGCGCCTCCGCCGGCGCGCGAACGACGCCCAGAAAGCTCGCGACCGCGCCGATATCGCCGCGACCCTCGTGAAGCGCCGCGATCTCCGCGCCGGCATCGAATGGCTCGTGCTGGATGCGGACGGCGATCATCCCCCCGTGACCGGCGGGAAGATCGCGACCTCTGCCCCGTCACGAATGACGGTGGTCGGAGCCGCGAAGGTCTGGTCGACCGCCACTCGCAGGCGCGAGCGCTCGGCGAGCGCCGCCGCGTGCCCGGCGCTTCGAGTCGCGAGCCAGTCGAGCAGGCTTGCCACGTCACCGACCGAATCGGGCGGCTGGAGACGTTCGGCGCCCGTTCCGATCCGCTCGCGCACCCACGCGAAATAGAGCAGGTCGATCATCTCACGCCATGTGCTTGAGGCCGACGCGGAGATAATCGTAGCCGGTGATCACGGTCAGCGCCGCCGCCGCCCACAGGCTGACGAAGCCGACCTGATAGGCCGGCAGCCAGGCGGGCAGCATCGGCCCGACGCCTGCCAGCACCAGCGCTCCGATGGCGATCATCTGGAACGCCGTCTTCCACTTCGCGAGCTGGCTGACCGGCACCGAAACCTGGATTCCCGCGAGATATTCGCGGAGCCCCGAGACCGCGATCTCGCGCAGCAGGATGATCAGCGCGGCGATCACCGTCCAGCCGTGGACGATGCGATTGTCGATCAGCATGACGATCACCGCCGCGATCATGATCTTGTCGGCGATCGGGTCGAGGAACTGGCCGAGCTTCGAAACGGTGCCATAGGAGCGCGCGAGATAGCCGTCGAAATAGTCGGTGATGCCGGCGATGCAGAACAGCACGAAGGCGGCCAGATAGCCGAGCCATCCCGGGTTCCACATGAAGAGGACGAGCAGCGGCACCGCGAAGATGCGGCTGAGCGTCAGGATGTTCGGAAGGCTCCTCACGCGTGGAGCCTAAGCCATGCGCGCGCCGCCCTCAACTCGCGGCCTTCGATCCGCCCATCTCCACCATCGTCCGCGCGCCTTTGACGAAGGCCCTGGCGTTTTCCTCGCTCTTCATCCGGAGACTCGAATCTTCGGGCACGACGACGCCGCGCCGGACGGCGGGCCGCTCGGCGATGCGGTCGATCCAGCGCTTCAGGTGCGGCAGGCCGTCGATCGACACGCCCGACCAGCTGTAGGTCCGCGCCCAGCACCAGTTGGCGATGTCGGCGATCGAATAGTCGCCCGCGAGATAGTCGTTTCCGCCGAGCTGGCGGTCGAGGACGGTGAACAGCCGCCGCACCTCGCCCTGGTAACGGTCGATCGCCGGCTGAATCTTCTCGGGAAAATAGCGGAAGAAGACATTCGCCTGCCCCATCATCGGCCCGATGCCGCCCATCTGGAACATCAGCCACTGCACGACCCGGCTGCGGCCCTGCACGTCCGTCGGCATCAACTTGCCCGTCTTCTCGGCGAGGTACAGCAGGATCGCGCCCGATTCGAAGATCGCGAAGCCATCGTCGACCAGAGCCGGCACCCGGCCGTTGGGATTGATCGCGAGGAAGGCGGGCTGCTTCTGCTCGCCGGCGCGCAGATCGACCTTGCGCACCTCGTAAGGCAGCCCGAGCTCTTCGAGCGCGACCGAAACCTTGTACCCGTTCGGCGTCCCGGCTGTGTAGAGCTCGATCATCGCGTCATCCCTTGGGGTGGAAGTGGTCGTAGACGGTGCGCGCCATCTGCCTCGAGATGCCCGGCGCCTTCTCAAGCGCTTCGAGTCCCGCGCCGCGCACCGCCTTGCCCGTCCCGAAGTGCATCAGCAACGCCCGCTTGCGCGCCGGGCCGATGCCGGGAACGTCGTCGAGGGGGTTGGCGGCGATCGACTTGGTGCGCTTGGCGCGGTGCGCGCCGATGGCGAATCGGTGCGCTTCATCACGGAGGCGCTGGAGGAAGAACAGCACCGGCGCGTTCGGGGGCAGCGTGAGCTCGCGCCCGCCGGGCAGGTAGAAGGTCTCGCGCCCCGCGTTGCGGTCCGGCCCCTTGGCGACTCCGACGACGCAGACCTGGTGCACGCCCATCTCGCCGAGCGTCTGCATCACGGCGTTCAATTGCCCGCGCCCGCCGTCGATCAGCAGCAGGTCCGGCCATTCGCCGCTCTGCCGGTCGGGGTCCTCGCGCTCCAGCCGCGCGAATCGCCGGCCGAGGACGTGGCGCATCATCGCGAAATCGTCGCCGGGCTCGATCGTCTCGTCGCGGATGTTGAACTTGCGATAGGCGCTCTTGCGGAAGCCCTCCGGCCCCGCGACGATCATCGCGCCGAGCGCATTGGTCCCCTGGATGTGGCTGTTGTCGTAGACCTCGATGCGCTGCGGCGGCTCGGCGAGGTCGAACAGGTCGGCGAGTTCGCGCAGCAGCTTGGCCTGAGTCGTCGACTCGGCGAGCCGGCGCTCCAGCGCCTCGACCGCGTTGCGCTGCGCCTGCTGCACCAGCCGGCGCGGATTGCCCCGCTGCGGCGCGCGAATCACCACCCTGCGCCCGGCCTGCGCGGACAGCGCTTCGGCGAGCAGGTCGGCCTCCGTGAGCACCCGGTCGAGCATCACCTCTCGCGGGACCGGCGTATCGTCGTAAAGCTGCGACAGGAAGGACAGCAGCACCTCGCCTTCCTCGATGCCGTCGGTATGCGCCGGGAAGAACGCGCGGTGGCCCCAGTTCTGCCCGCCGCGGATGAAGAAGGCCTGGATGCACACCTGCCCGGCCTTCGAAGCCAGCGCGAAGATGTCGGCGTCGGCGGTGTCGCCCGACGAGATCGCCTGCGCGTCCTGGATATAGGTCAGCGCACGCAGGCGGTCGCGAACCATCGCCGCCTGCTCGAAATCGAGGTTCGCCGAAGCGGCTTCCATCGCCCCGCCGAGCTTGCGCTGCACGTCCTGGCTGCGGCCCGTCAGGAAGCCCTTGGCGTCTGCCACCAGCTCGGCATAGCCCGCCTTATCGATTCGCCCGACGCAGGGCGCCGAGCAGCGGCGGATTTGATGCAGCAAACAGGGTCGCGAGCGGTTGGCGAAGAAGCTGTCGGTGCAGGAGCGCAGCAGGAACACCTTCTGCAGCGCGTTCAAGGTCTGGCCGACCGCGCCGGCGCTGGCGAAGGGGCCGTAATAGCTGCCCTTGCCGGTGCGCGCGCCGCGATGCTTGGAGATGCGCGGGAACTCGGTGTCCTCGCGCAGGAAGATGAAGGGGAAGCTCTTGTCGTCGCGCAGCAGGACGTTGAAGGCGGGGCGGAAGCGCTTGATGAGCTGCGCTTCCAGCAGCAGCGCCTCGGCCTCGGTCGCGGTCGTGACGATCGTCATCGCGCGGGTGAGCGACACCATGCGCTGCAGGCGGCGCGGCATTCGAGTCACCTGCGTGTAGTTGGTGACTCGCGCCTTGAGGCTGCGCGCCTTGCCGACATAGAGCACGTCGCCGCCGGCATCCTGCATCCGGTAGACGCCGGGCCGGGCGGGGAGGGTGCGGAGCACGTTGCGGATCGCCGCGATTCCGGCTTCCAGGTCGGGTTTGTCGCGCCCGCGCACTGCGTAGGTGGCCGCCTCTTCGGAGAATCGGTCGATGGGGGGTGTCGAGCTCACCATCCTGACTTAGGAGTCGGACGAATCGCAGACAAGCGTTAGGGGCAGGGAATGACGCCCGAGTTCGGCTCTCCGCGCACCGCGATCGTCACCGGCGGCGCCCGGCGCATCGGCGCCGAGATGGTGCGGGCGCTGGCGGCGGACGGATGGCATGTGCTCATCCACTGCAACCGCTCGCGCGGCGAGGCGGAGGCGCTTCGCGCCGAGGTCGGGAACGCCACGATCGTGGCGGCGGATCTTTCCCGTCTTGGCGCATATGACGTGGTGATGGAGGCGGCGAGGGAGCTGCCGCCAGTGGCTCTTCTGATCAATAATGCGTCTATCTTTCAATATGATGAAAGCGATAGCTTCGACGCAGACTCATGGGATCGTCATCTTGACACCAATCTCCGCGCGCCGGCGCTGCTGAGCCAGGCGTTCGCGAGGGCGGTCAAGGGGAGCGGGCTGATCGTCAACATGCTCGACGTGAAGCTGTTCGCGCTCAACCCGGACTATTTCAGCTACACGGTGAGCAAATACGGGCTGATGGGGCTGACCGAGCTTCAGGCCCGCGCGATGGCGCCGAAGATACGCGTATGCGGGATCGCGCCGGCGGTGACTTTGGTGAGCGGGCCGCAGTCGCGCGACAATTTCGAAGCGGCGCATACACACAACCCGCTGAAGCGCGGCGTCACGGTCGAGGACATCGTCCGCACGCTGCGCTACGTCATCGCGACGCCGACGCTGACCGGCGAGATCATTACCGTCGACGGGGGCCAGCGCCTGATGGGCATGCCGCGCGACGTCGCCTTCATGGTGGAGCAGAAGTGAACAACGACCTGCACGGGCTGGTGCCCGACGCGCTTGCGCCGGCGTCACGGCATATCTTCCTGAAAGACTTCGCGCTTCCCGTCGATATAGGCTTCCACGACTTCGAGATGGGGACGCCGCAGCGGCTGATCGTCAACATCGACGTGTGGGTCGACGAGGCGTCGTTCCCGACGAGCGACGCGGTGGCCGAGGCGTGGAACTACGACGTGCTCAGGACCCGGACGCTCGCGCTCGCCGCCGGCCGCCGCTTCAACCTGCAGGAAACGCTCTGCCGCCAGATCTACGACATGGTGGCGGCGCGCCGGGGGGTCACGGCGCTCAAGGTCTCGACCTGCAAGCCCGACATCTATGCCGATTGCGCCGCCGTCGGCGTTTCGCTGGCGTCCTTCTAGCTTAGCGTTCGCGTGCAGGGCCCAAGCTGGCCGAGCACGAAGCGGTAGTCGTCGTCCACCGCATCGCGCGCGCTGCCGTCAAGGCTGGCGGTCGCGTTGGCGGGGAGGGCGCGGGGCAGGCGGCAGGCGAGCTCGTACCAGAGCAGGCTATCGGGCTTCACGCCTTTCGCGCCCGCGTCGATGATGTCGCCGGTGGCGACGCTGTAGGCGCGCTCCTGCCCGGGGCGCGACAGGACGACGAGCGACACCGGGCGGCTGTCCGCCGTCGTCAGGAAGATCTGGCTCTCGGCCTCGCCGGGCAGCGATCCGGGCACGTGGAAGGCGGTCCCCACCCCCGTGACGCGCAGGCCCTGCATCTCCGGCCGTCTCGCATCGGCGAGAATCGCGCGCACCCTGGCGACCGCCGTCGGCGTCGCCGCGATCTGCGCCTCGGCGCTGGTCAGCCGGTATTCGCCCGGGCGCGTGCCGGGGGCGAGGAACAGCAGCACCGCCGCCTTCTTGATCGCCGGCGCCTTGCCGTGCGCGTCGAGCGGCACATCCCACAGATAGCGGATGCGGCCCTGGACATCCTGCGGCGAGCGGAGCAGCGCGGTGATCTGCGCCTCGACGAGGAAGCGCCGGTGGCGCGGCGCGAGGTCGGGCGCCCGCTTCGCGTCGATCTTGTCCGCCTTGCCGACGATCGCCTGCGCGACGACCGGGCTCGCCAGCGTCAGGTCGGCGAGATCGGCGAACGTCTCGACGACGCGAACCGTCTGCGAAGCGGCCGCGCCGGGAAACGCGAGGAGCATCACGGCGGCAAAAACACGGGCGATAGACATGGGCGGCGGTCCTTTCCGGCCTTCTTATCATATGGAGGAAAGCTGTTGCGAGCCGGTCACACGCGAGTTAGTAGGACGCGAGGGGAGTGCAGAAAAGCAAGAAGAGGAACATTCCGCTCTTCCAGCTTTTCAGCCTTCGGGAGTTTGGCTGAGAGTGCTTTCAAAAAACTTGTATACAACCGTAAGCCTTCACGGCATTCATGGCGGGCTCGTTTTCAAGCGAGTCCAGGAGAGGGAGTGACGCTCGGCAGATGGCGTACGCAGATCAACCAACAATGAGTTCCCGCCGGATGGTGGCGTTCGGCATCGTCGCCGTGCTCCATATTTTTCTCGGCTACGCTCTCATCACCGGCCTCGCCTTGAAGGCGGTCCACGTCATCACCGGCCCGATGGAAGTCAAAAACATCGAGGAACAGAAGAAGGCGGAGGAGCCGCCGCCGCCGCCGCCTGATCTCGACGAGATCCCGCCCTACGTTCCGCCGCCCGAAGTGACGGTCGAGAGCGTGGCGCCGCCGCCCGCGATTTCGGTCCAGAGCGTCCTACCGCCGCCGCCGCGGCCGGTCATCACCGTTCCGGCGCCGCCGGCCCCGGTCGCGCCGACCGGCCCGACATCGCCGGCGACGCCGCGCGGCAAGCTGGGCGCGACGATCACCTCGGACGACTATCCCGACGCTTCGCTCCGCGCCGAGGAAGCCGGAGTCACGGCGATCCGGTTCGAGGTGAACGCCCAGGGCCGAGTCACGCCGGGTTCGTGCGCCGTGACCTCGTCGAGCGGCCACGACCGCCTCGACAAGCGGACCTGCGAACTGGCGGAGCGCCGCTTCCGCTTCAACCCGGCGCTCTCGAACGGAACGCCGGTCGCGTCGACCAAGACCCAGTCGTTCCGCTGGCAGATTCCGAAATAGCCGCCCGGACCCGGCCTCGCCGGGAAACGGCTCGCTTGAACATCAAATTTTTCTGAGGGAAACGAAAATGGAAACCACCGGCAACCCATATGGCCTGATCCCGGCGCTTCAGCAGGGCGGTCTCATCACCCAGGCGATCTTCGCGGTTCTCGTGATCATGTCGTTCACCAGCTGGTACATCATCTTCACCAAGCTCTACGACCAGCGGAAGATCCTCGCGGAGTCGAAGGAGATCGACAAGAAGTTCTGGACCTCGTCGAGCCTCAAGGACGGCGCCGGCAAACTCGCCAAGAACTCGGCCTTTCGCCAGCTCGTCGACGACAGCCTGAAGGCGCAGGAGCACCATGAGGGCCGCCTGACCGACAAGATCGACCAGCACGAGTGGGTGACGATGTCGCTGCAGCGTTCGGCCGCCGCGATCAACTCGAAGCTCCAGGGCGGTCTCGCCTTCCTCGCCACCGTCGGTTCGACCGCGCCGTTCGTCGGTCTGCTCGGCACCGTGATCGGTATTTACCGCGCCCTGATCAACATCGGTCTCGCAGGGCAGGCGTCGATCGACAAGGTCGCCGGCCCGGTCGGCGAGGCGCTCATCATGACCGCGCTCGGCCTGTTCGTCGCCGTGCCGGCCGTCATGGGCTACAACTGGCTGATCCGCCGCAACAAGTCGATCCAGGAGTATCTCGGTAACTTCTCCGCCGACGTCCACGGCTTCATCATGTCGGGCGCCCGCGTCTCGAACTCGTCGCACATCCCGTCGACGACGGTCACGCCGGGTACCGGCACCGGCGTCAAGGCGTAAGCCGGTTCGCCGGTTAGAAAGGACGCCTTGAGATGTCGATGAGTATGGGCCCCGCCGAAGGGGACGAGGACGGTCCGATGTCGGACATCAACACGACGCCGCTCGTCGACGTCATGCTGGTGCTTCTGATCATCTTCCTGATCACGGTTCCGGTCGTCATCCAGACCGTTCCCCTGAAGCTTCCGACGGTCGGCAACCAGGCCACCCAGACGAAGCCGGAGAACGTGCTGATCTCGGTCGACAAGAACTGCGATATCTATTGGGGCCAGAGCAAGTTCGCCAGCAAGCCGGAGCTTCTGGACAAGGCGAAGAGCTATCTGATCTCCGAGATCAACCGGCTGAAGGCCGCGGGCGCCAAGATGGAGCTGCCCGAGGTCCATATCCGGGGCGACAAGGACTCGGAGTATCGGTGCGTCGGCGGGGTGATCTTCACCATGCAGCGCGCCGGCTATCAGAAGGTCGGGTTCCTGTCCGAGCCGCCTGTCGGCATGGTCACGCGCTAGCGTTCGCTCAGGAGTATTAGAACTATGTCAATGCAAATGGCGGACAGCGGCGGCGGCGGCGAGCCGATGATGGACATCAACACCACGCCGCTGATCGACGTGATGCTGGTTCTCCTCATCATGTTCATCATCACCATCCCGATCCAGACGCACGCCGTGAAGCTCGATCTCCCGGTTAACGACCAGAGCAACCCGCCGCCTCCGGACGTGAAGCCGGTGATCAACCTGCTCGAGATCGACTTCCTGAACGACATCTACTGGAACAAGCAGAAGGTCGACATGAAGACCCTCCGCGGCTACCTCAACTCGGCGGCCAAGATGCAGCCCGAGCCCGAGCTTCACGTGAAGCCCGACGCTCTCGCCCGCTACGAAGTCGTCGACGCCGCGCTGGCGCAGGCGCAGCAGGCGGGGGTCACCAAGATGGGCTTCGTCGGCAACGAGGCCTACGCGAACTAGGCGCGGGTTTCCGGGATAAAGGGGCGGGTCGAAAGGCCCGCCCTTTTTCGTTTCCAGAAAAATCAAATCCCCTCCCCAGCGGGGAGGGGTAGGGGTGGGGAGAGACGTGGGGAGGAAACGCTGAGCTTATCACCCGGAGGTGCACCCCACCCCTACCCCTCCCCTGAAGGGGAGGGGATTTAGGGGGGGGCGGCTGCCGCGGCCGCCTACCGCTTGTGCGCCTGGATGAACCCCTCGACCACGGGGGCGATCGTCTCGCGCCAGCGGCGGCCGTTGAAGATGCCGTAGTGGCCGACGCCTTCCGCCATATAGTAGCGCTTGGCCGCGTCGGGCAGGTTGGTCGCCAGGCTGAGCGCCGCCTTCGTCTGGCCGATGCCCGAGATATCGTCGCGCTCGCCCTCGATCGCCAGCAGCGCGACCCTGGTGATCGCGCCAGGGTTCACCGGCGTCCCCCGATGCGTCATCTCGCCCTTGGGCAGCGAATGATGCTGGAAGACGACGTCGATGGTCTGCAGGTAGAACTCGGCCGTCATGTCGGCGACCGCGCGATATTCGTCGTAGAACGCCTTGGTCGCGTCGACGCTGTCCTCGCCGTCGCCGGCGACGAGATGACGGAACATCTCCCAGTGGCTGATCAGGTGGCTGCCGAGGTTCATCGTCATGAAGCCGGTGAGCTGCAGGAAGCCCGGATAGACCTTGCGGCCCGCGCCCGGATAGATCCCCGGCACCGTCGCGATGGCGTTCTGCTCGAACCAGCTGAACGGACGCTTGGTGGCGAGCAGGTTGACCGCGGTCGGCGCCTCGCGGGTGTCCACGGGGCCGCCCATCATCGTCAGCGTCGCGGGCAGCGCCGGATGCTCCTGCGCCGACATCAGCGCCACCGCCGCGTAGACCGGGACCGAGGGCTGGCAGACCGCGATGATGTGCGCGCCGGGGCCGATCGCCGCGAGGAACTCGATGACGTAGTCGATATAGTCGTCGAGATCGAAGCTGCCGTCCTCAACGGCCACGTATTTCGCGTCGCGCCAGTCGGTGATGTAGACGTCGTGGCCGGGCATCATGCGCTCGGCGGTGCCGCGCAGCAGCGTCGCGAAATGGCCCGACATCGGTGCCACGATCAGCACCTTGGGATCGTCCGGACGATCGGCGGCGCGCGCGAATCGCTTCAGCTGGCCGAAGGGCTTGCGGAGCACGATCTCCTCGCTGACCTCGACCGCCTTGCCGTCGATGAGCACCGAATCGAAGCCGAAGGCCGGCTTGCCGCGCGGCGCCGAGGCGTGCGCGAACACCTCGAGCGCAGAGGCCACCGTCGGTCCCATGCCGATATAGCCGAACGGGTTGGACGGGTTGTTCAGCCAGCTCGCGCCCATCTGGGCTGCGGCGCTGGCTCCAGCGAGCCAGGAGCGCTGAACTTCATAGGCATCATACAGCATCGCTTGCACAGACTTTCGGTATCGACGTGGGCGCACCCTAAGCTTCGGCGGGCGAAAGTCTACCGCACCGCACAACAAGCGGGCGTTAACGCCGCGTTGAGGTTGGCGGAGCGAACCGCTAGGCACGTCGCCATGACCGAAACGACCACCGACGCCGCGCCAAAGCCCGGCGTCAAGCGGCTTGCGCTGATCTGGCGCTTCGCGCGCGCCTATCCGCTCCAGCTGGTGGCGGCGCTGGTCGCGCTGGTCGTCGCGGCGGGGGCGACGGTGGCGATCCCGCAGGGGCTGAAGCTGGTCGTCGACCAGGGCTTCGGAGCCGCCAGCCCGGCGACGATCGCGCCTTATTTCAAGCTGATGCTCGGCATCGTCATCGTGCTCGGGCTGTCGACCGCGACGCGATTCTACTTCGTGTCGTGGCTCGGCGAGCGCGTCGTCGCCGACCTCCGCCGCGCGGTGCAGGCGCACTTGCTGCGGCTAGACCCGAGTTTCTTCGAGGAGAACCGGCCATCGGAGATCGCCTCGCGCCTGACCTCGGACACCGCGGTGATCGAGCAGGTCGTCGGGACGACCGCCTCGGTGGCGCTCCGCAACCTCTTCGTCGGGCTCGGCGGCATCGGCTACATGTTCATCCAGAGCCCCAAGTTCACCGGGCTCATCCTGCTCGTCATCCCGCTCGCCATCGGCCCCGTCGTGCTGCTCGGGCGGCGGGTGAGGGGGCTGTCGCGCGCCAGCCAGGACCGGATCGCCAGCGTCGGCTCGACGGTCAGCGAGACGTTGTCGGCGATGCGGATCGTCCAGGCGTTCACGCAGGAGCCGCACGAGGAGCGGCGCTTCGCCGAGGTCGTCGAGGCGGTGTTCGCCGCCGCCAAGCGCCGCATCGCGACTCGCGCGATGCTGACCGCGATCGTCATCATGATGATCTTCGGCTCGATCGTCCTCGGCCTGTGGTCGCTCGCCATCGACGTGGTCGAGGGCCATCTGACCGGGGGCACCGCGACGGGATTCGTGCTGGCGACCGGGCTTGTCGCGGGCGCGTTCGGCGCGCTGACCGAGGTCTACGGCGACCTGATGCGCGGCGCGGGCGCCGCCGGGCGGATGGTCGAGCTGCTCGACGCGCGGCCGGGGATCCAGGCGCCCGCCAGCCCGGTGGCGCTGCCCGAGCCGGCGGCGGGCCGGCTGTCGCTGGATCACGTCACCTTCCGCTACCCGTCGAAGCCCGACATGCCGGCGGTGATCGACTTCACGCTCGATGTCGCGGGCGGCGAGACCGTCGCGGTGGTCGGCCCGTCGGGGGCGGGCAAGTCGACCCTGTTCCAGCTCATCCAGCGCTTCTACGACCCGCAGGCGGGGACCATCCGGCTCGACGGCGTGGCGCTCCCTGAGGCCGACCCGCGCGCCATCCGCGAGCGCATCGCGCTCGTGCCGCAGGAAAGCGTGATCTTCGCCGCCTCCGCCTACGACAACATCCTCTATGGCCGCCCCGGCGCGAGCGAAGAAGAGGTGTGGGCGGCGGCCGAGGCGGCGAACGCCGGTCGCTTCCTCAAGGAGCTTTCGAACGGCATCCACTCCTATCTCGGCGAGGCCGGCACCCGCCTGTCGGGCGGCCAGCGCCAGCGCCTCGCCATCGCCCGCGCCGTGCTGCGCGACGCGCCCGTGCTGCTGCTCGACGAGGCGACCTCGGCGCTCGACGCCGAATCCGAGCGGCTCGTGCAGGACGCGCTCGACCGCCTGATGGAAGGCCGCACGACTCTCGTCATCGCCCACCGCCTCGCGACGGTGCGCGGCGCCGACCGCATCGTTGTGATGGACGCCGGCCGCATCGTCGCGCAGGGCCGGCACGAGGCGCTGCTGGCGGAAAACGGCCTCTACGCCCGGCTGGCGAAGCTGCAGTTCGAGGACGCGGCGTAATCCCACCGTCGTCGTCCGGGCGAAGGCCGGATGACGGAAAATGGCTCAGGTCGCTCGCAGCGCCTCGACCTTCGCCTCAAGCTCCAGCCAGCGATCCTCGGCCAGCGCCAGCTTCGCGCCCGCCTTGTCGAGCGTCGCGCTGAGCTCGGCGAAGCGGGCCGGGTTGCTCGCGTAGAGACCGGCATCGCTGAGAAGGCGCTCGATCAGGGCGATCTCGGCCTGCAGGCGCTCGATCTCGGCGGGGAGCAGGTCGAGTTCGCGCTGCTCCTTGTAGGTCAGCTTGACCAGCGCCTTGGGGGCGGAGGTGGGACCGGCTTTGGACTTCGAAGTGGCCACCGGCGCGCTTCGGCGCGACGCCCAGTCCTCGTAGCCGCCCGCCACGACGTCGGCGCGGCCGGTGCCGTCGAGGCCGATGACCATGTTGACGGTGCGGTCGAGGAAGTCGCGGTCGTGGCTGACGATCAGGACGGTGCCCTCATAGTCGCCGATCACCTCCTGAAGCAGGTCGAGCGTCTCGAGGTCGAGGTCGTTGGTCGGCTCGTCGAGGATGAGGAGGTTGGACTTCCGCGCGAACTCGCGGGCGAGCAGCAGCCGCGAGCGCTCGCCTCCGGACAGCGTGTCGATGCGCGCGTCGGTCAGGCCGGGGTCGAACAGGAAGTCCTTGAGATAGCCCTGGATGTGCTTCTTCGTCTCGCCAACCTCGATCCACTCGCCACCCTCGGCAAGCACGTCGCGCACGGTCTTGCCGGGTTCGAGGAGCTTCCTCTGCTGGTCGATCAGAACCCCTTCCAGCGTCTTGGCGCGGCGGACGCTGCCGCTATCGGGCTCGATCTCGCCAGTGAGGAGGCGGAGCAACGTGGTCTTGCCCGCGCCGTTGGGGCCGACGACTCCGATGCGGTCGCCGCGCTGGATGCGGACGGTCAGGTCGCTGATGATCGGGCGGCCACCAAACGCCTTCGAAATATGCTTGGCGTCGATCACCACCTTGGTCTTGGTGTCGGTCGCCTCGATCTGCAGCTTCGCGGTGCCCATCGGGCCGAGCATCGCCTTGCGCTCGGCGCGCATCTCGCCGAGCTTGGCCAGCCGGCCCTGGTTGCGCCGCCGCCGCGCGGTGACTCCGCGCTGCAGCCAGTGCAGCTCCTGCCGGAGCTTGTTGTCGAGCTTGTCGGCGCTTTTCGCCTCCTCGGCGACGACGCGCTCGGTCCACGCCTCGAAGCCGCCGAAGCCGACCTCGGCACGGCGGATCATGCCGCGCTCCAGCCACAGCGAGGACTTGGTCAGGCGGGAGAGGAAGGTGCGGTCGTGGCTGATCGCGATGAAGGCGCCGGTGAAGCGCTGGAGCCAGGATTCGAGCCACTCGATCGCCGCGACGTCGAGGTGGTTGGTCGGTTCGTCGAGTAGCAGGATCTCGGGGTTCTGAGCAAGCGCGCGGGCGATCGCGGCCCGCCGCCGCTCGCCGCCCGACGACGTCGCCGCGTCGCGGTCCAGATCGACTCCGAGCTGGTCGGCGATCGCCTCGACCTCGTGCGGCAGCGGGGCGTCGGGCTCGGCGAGCGCGAAGTCGCGCAAGCGCGCGTGGCCTTCGACGCTCGGGTCCTGGTCGAGCAGGACGACGCGGACGCCCGGGCGGATCGTCCGCCGCCCCTCGTCGAAGTCGATGCGCGCGGCGAGCAGCTTCAGGAGCGTCGTCTTGCCCGCGCCGTTGCGCCCGATCAGCGCGAGCCGGTCGCGCTCCCCGACGAACAGGTCGAGGCCGCGGAACAGCCAGCCGTTGCCCTGGCGCAAGCCGAGGCCTTCGAGGGTGAGGAAGGGTGCCGCCATGTCGCGGGGGGCTATAGCCATCTCCTGCCGCTGCGTCAGTACCCATGCCCCCGAGCGCCACGCTGTCGCCGTGTTGGAACCCTGCCGCCGGTCCGCTGTTTTCAGACCCGACAGAGCAGGGAAGGGCAGAGCATGGCGGGGGAATTCGAGGTCTCGCGGCGGGGCGTTCTCGCCGGGGGCGCCGCGACCGCCGCCCTCGCCAGCAGGCCAGTGGAGGCACAGCCCGTGCCGAAGACGCCGCCTCCGAAGGTGAACGTCGCGTTCGATGTGAACGACAAGCGCCGCCAGCTGAGCGTGGATACGCGCACCACTTTGCTCGATGCGCTGCGCGAGCATCTTCAGCTGACCGGCACGAAGAAGGGTTGCGACCACGGCCAGTGCGGCGCCTGCACCGTGCTGGTGAACGGAGTCCGGATCAATTCGTGCCTCAGCCTCGCGGTCATGCACCAGGGCGACAAGGTGACGACGATCGAGGGGCTGGGCACGCCGGACCACCTGCATCCGATGCAGGCGGCTTTCGTCAAGCATGACGGCTATCAATGCGGCTATTGCACGCCGGGCCAGATCTGCTCGGCGGTCGCGGTTTTGGACGAGATCAGGGCGGGCATCCCGAGCCACGTCACCGCCGACCTGACCGCCCGGCCGGCGACGACCAACGCCGAGATGCGCGAGCGCATGAGCGGCAACATCTGCCGCTGCGGCGCCTATTCGAACATCGCCGAGGCGATGGCCGACGTCGCTGGGGTCAAGGCATGAAGCCCTTCACCTACGAGCGCGCGGAGACGCCCGCCGAGGCCGCTGCCGCGGTCGCGCGGCGGCCGGGCGCCAAGTTCATCGCCGGCGGCACCAATCTGCTGGACCTGATGAAGCTGGAGATCGAGGCGCCGGGGCACCTCGTCGACGTGCAGGATCTGAAGCTGGACCGGATCGAGCGCACCGACGACGGCGGCCTTCGCATCGGCGCGCTGGTCACCAACACGCGCCTGGCCGCCGACGAGCGGGTGAGGCGCGATTACGGCGTGCTCACCCGGGCCATCGTCGCCGGCGCGTCGGGGCAGCTGCGCAACAAGGCCACGACAGCGGGCAACCTGCTCCAGCGAACGCGCTGTCCCTATTTTTACGATACCAACCAGCCGTGCAACAAGCGCCGGCCGGGTTCGGGCTGTGCCGCCATCGGCGGCTACTCCCGCCAGCTCGCGGTGATCGGGTCGAGCGAGGCGTGCATCGCGACCTACCCCGGCGACATGGCGGTCGCGATGCGGGCGCTGGATGCGACGGTGGAGACGGTCAACGGCGCGGGCGAAACCCGGGCCATTTCCATCGCCGACTTCCACCGCCTGCCCGGCACGACGCCGCAGATAGAAACCGCCTTGGCGCCGGGGGAGCTGATCACCGGGGTCAGGCTGCCAAGACCCATCGGCGGAACGCACATCTACCAGAAGGTTCGCGACCGCGCGTCCTACGCCTTCGCGCTCGTCTCGGTGGCGGCGGTCATCCAGAAGGATGGCGCGGGCCGGGTCGCGTTCGGCGGCATGGCCCACAAGCCATGGCGCGTCGAGGCAGCGGAGGCGGTGCTTCCGCAGGGAGCAGCAGCAGTCGCGGCGCAGGCGTTCGCCGGCGCCAGGCCGACCGCCGACAACGCGTTCAAGCTGCCGCTTGCCGAGCGCACGCTCGCTTCGGTGCTGGCGCAAGCAAAGGCCTGATGCCATGAAGTTCGATACGCCTGCGGGCACCAACCCGATCGATCAGTTGAAGGTCGTCGGACGGCCCACATCCCGCATCGACGGCCCGCTGAAGGCCACCGGCACCGCGCCCTATGCCTATGAGCGGCACGATGTCTCGCCCGACCAGGCCTACGGTTTCATCCTGGGCTCGGCGATCGCCAAGGGCCGGATCACGAATATGGCGACGGCTGAGGCCCAGGCAGCGCCCGGCGTGATCGCGATCGTGACGACGCTGGAGCACGAGCCGCTGCCGCTCGGCCGGCAAAACACCGCTCACCTGTTCGGCGGAGCCGAGATCGCGCACTATCATCAGGCGATCGCCCTTGTCGTTGCCGAGACCTTCGAGCAGGCCCGGCACGCCGCAGGGCTGATCCGAGTCGAATATGCGCGGGCGCCCGGCAGGTTCGACCTCGCCAGGGAGGCGCCCAATGCGCCGCTCAAGGGGGGCGACAGCGAAAGCTCCGGCGCTGCGCCCATCGACCGCGTCGGCGACTTCGACAAGGCCTTCGCGGCGGCTCCGGTGACGCTCGACCAGACCTATACCACGCCCGACGAGACCCACGCGATGATGGAGCCGCACGCCACCATCGCGGCGTGGAACGGCGACAAGCTGACTGTCTGGACCTCCAATCAGATGATCGCCTGGGGCAAGGGCGATCTCGCGAAGACGCTGTCGATTCCAAAGGAGAACGTGCGCCTCGATTCGCCCTATATCGGCGGCGGGTTCGGCGGGAAGCTGTTCATCCGCGCCGATGTCGCGCTAGCGGCGCTCGGCGCGAAGGCCGCAGGGCGGGCGGTCAAGGTCGCGCTTCCGCGGCCGATGATGATCAACAACACGACGCATCGGCCGGCGACCATCCAGCGGGTTCGCCTCGCGGCGACCCGGGACGGCAGGCTCACGGCGATCGCGCACTCTTCGACGAGCGGCAACCTCCCGGACGGCAGGCCCGAAACCGCCGTCGACCAGACCAAGCTGCTCTATGCCGCGCCCAACCGCGAGACCTTCATGAAGCTCGCGCTGCTCGACCTTCCCGAGGGCAATTCGATGCGCGCGCCGGGCGAGGCCCCGGGGCTGATGGTGCTCGAGATGGCCATGGACGAGATGGCCGAAAAGCTTGGGCTGGACCCGGTTGAGTTCCGCATCGTCAACGACACCCAGGTCGATCCCGAGAAGCCGGAGCGCCCGTTTTCCGGCCGCCACCTGGTCGAATGCCTGCGCACCGGCGCCGAACGCTTCGGCTGGTCGGCGCGCAACCCCAAGCCGGCGCAGGTGCGCGAGGGCCGCTGGCTGATCGGCCTTGGCATGGCGGCGGGCTTTCGCAATAACTTGCTGATGAAATCGGCGGCCCGCATCCGGCTGGAGCGGGACGGCCGGCTGACGGTCGAGACCGACATGACCGATATCGGCACCGGCACCTATACCATTCTCGCCCAGACCGCAGCGGAGATGATGGGCGTCCGGATCGAGGACGTGACGGTGAAGCTCGGCGATTCCGACTTCCCGGAGTCGGCTGGCTCCGGCGGTCAATGGGGCGGGAACAACTCGACCGCCGGCCTTTATGCCGCTTGCGTGAAGCTGCGCGAGCAGGTCGCGCAACGGCTTGGATTCAATATCGGCGACGCGCAATTCGCGGGCGGCAAGGTCGTCTCCGGCAATCGCAGCGCCAGCCTGGCCGACGCCGCCAGGAGCGGCCCGATCACGGCGGAAGACACGATCGAATATGGCGATCTGGACAAGAAATATCAGCAATCGACCTTCGCCGGGCATTTCGTCGAAGTCGCGGTGGACAGCTATACCGGCGAAACCCGTGTCCGGCGGATGCTGGCGGTTTGCGACGCCGGCCGCATCCTCAATCCGGTGTCGGCACGCAGCCAGGTTATCGGCGCGATGACGATGGGCGTCGGCGCGGCGCTGATGGAGGAGCTGGCGGTCGACACGCGGTTCGGCTTCTTCGTCAATCACGATCTCGCCTCCTACGAGGTGCCGACGCATGCCGACATCCCGCACCAGGAGGTCGTGTTTCTCGACTATCCCGACGACAAATCCTCGCCGATGAAGGCGAAGGGCGTCGGCGAGCTCGGCCTGTGCGGCGTCGGTGCCGCGATCGCCAACGCGATCTACAACGCGACCGGGGTGCGCGTCCGCGACTATCCGATCACGCTCGACAAGCATCTGGCGAAGCTGCCGCGCGTCGCCTGAAGGCCCGCGCCCGGGCAGAAACATTCATGGCCTATTCACTGCCTGCCCCCTATGGCAGAGCGGTGTTCATGCGTTCCGCCCTTGCCGTGCTGCTCCTCGCGACCGCGACGCCCGCTCTGGCGCAGCGCGCCGATCAGGACGAGGCGACCGCCGCCGCGCGCTCGGGGCGCATCCGGCCGCTCGGCGATATCCTGTCGCGCATCCGCCCCGGCATGCGCGGCTCCTTCCTCGGCAGCGAGTACGCCCCTGGCGACGACCGCTACCGGCTGAAGTTCATGCGCCGTGGCGTGGTCGAGGCGGTCGATGTCGACGCGCGCACCGGCGAGGTGGTGGGCGACCGTCCGGGCCGTGGCGACGACCGCGAGGCCTATCGCGAGCGGCGCTGGCAGGAATTCAACGAGCGGCGTTCGCGCGATGGCGAGCGCATGGGCGGCGGGGACGACCGGCGCGCGCGCGACGGCGAGGATCGCCCCCGCGACGGTGATCGCCGCGGCCGCAGGAACAGGAGATAGAATGCGCGTCCTGATCGTCGAGGATGAGCCAAATCTGGCCCGCCAGCTCCGCCAGGCGCTTGAGGGAGCGGGCTATGCCGTCGATTCCGCACATGATGGCGAGGAAGGCCATTATCTTGGCTCGAACGAGAGCTACGATGCGGTCGTGCTCGACCTCGGGCTACCCGAGGTCGACGGGCTGACGGTGCTCGACCGTTGGCGAAAGGAAGGCAAGGCGACGCCCGTCCTCGTGCTGACGGCGCGCGACAGCTGGTCGGACAAGGTGGCGGGCCTCGACGCCGGCGCCGACGACTATCTCGCCAAGCCGTTCCAGACCGAGGAGCTGATCGCCCGGCTCCGCGCGCTCATCCGCCGCTCGTCGGGCAACGCCTCGTCGGAGCTCACCGCCGGCGGCGTGCGGCTCGACACCCGCACCGGCCGCGTGACGCTCGACGGCTCGCCCGTCCGCCTCACCGCGCAAGAGTACAAGCTGCTGAGCTACCTGATGCACCACAAGGGCAAGGTGGTGAGCCGCACCGAGCTCATCGAGCATATCTACGACCAGGATTTCGACCGCGATTCGAACACCATCGAGGTGTTCATCACCCGCATCCGAAAGAAGCTCGGAGCGGAGCTGATCACGACGATCCGTGGCCTCGGTTACAGCCTCGACGAGCCACCTGCCGGCTGACGCCGCGGGGGCAGGGGACGCGCCCCGCCCTCGCCGCGCCGGCTCGCTCACCCGCCGCATCCTGGCGGTCGCCGCGCTGTGGATCGGCGCGCTGCTGCTGATCGGCGGCTTCGCGCTCGACCGCGTGCTGGTCGGCAGCCTGACCCGAAACTTCGACGCGCAATTGGGCTATGTGCTGACCGCGATGATCGCCTCCGCCGACATCGGGCCGGAAGGCGAGGTGCGCTTCACCCGCTCCCTCGGCGACCAGCGCTTCCTCGAGCCTTATTCGGGACTCTATTGGCAGGTCAGCGCCAAGGGGCAGGAGCCGTTCCCGTCGCGCTCCCTGTGGGACCGCCGCCTCAGCCCCAACCTCGACGCCGAGCAGGTCGAGCCGCACAGCTACACCAGCACCGAGTTCGGCACCGAGCCGTTGCGCGTCGTCGAGCGCGACGCGGTGCTGCCGGGCGCGCCCACCGCCTTCCGCTTCCAGGTCGCGCAGAGCACCGCGACGCTGGACGAGCAGGTGGCGATCCTGCGCAAGACGCTGGTGCGATCGCTTGGCGCGCTGGGTTTCGGCCTGCTGGTGCTGGCGGCGCTGCAGGCGACCTATGGCCTGTGGCCGCTCCGCCGCGTCCGCCGCGCCATCGCCGCCATCCGCTCCGGCGAGGCGACGCGGGTGCCCGACGACTTCCCCGAGGAGCTGTCGCCGATGGTCAGCGAATTGAACGAGCTGCTCGACCACAACGAGCGCCAGGCGGAGGCGGCGCGGATGCACGCCGGCAACCTCGCGCACGCGCTCAAGACTCCGATGAGCGTGCTGGTCAACGAGGCGCGCGACGGCGGCGCCGGGCTCCCCGGAGCCGTGCTGACGCAGACCGCGGTCATGCGCCGCCACGTCGATCATCACCTCGCGCGCGCCCGCGCCATCGGCCGCCGCGCCGCGGTCGGCGCGCGCGCCGAGGTGTGGCCGTCGCTCGAGGCGCTGCAGCGGACGATCGGCCGCATCCACGCCGATCGCGGCGTGGTGATCGACATCGACGGCGACCGCGGCCTCGCCTTCCGAGGCGAGAAGCAGGACCTTGAGGAAATGCTCGGCAACCTCATCGACAACGCCGCGAAATACGGCGGCGGCCGGGTGTTCGCCGACGTGCGGCGCGGGCCGAAGGATAACGTCGAGGTCGTCGTCGAGGACGACGGCAAGGGCATTCCCGCGGAGAGCCGCGACGCGATCTTCGGGCGCGGCGCGCGGCTCGACACCTCGAAGCCCGGGACCGGCCTCGGGCTCGCCATCGTACGCGACGTCGCGGAGATCTACGGCGGCACGGTGGCCCTCGGCCAGTCCGACGATCTTGGCGGACTGGCGGTGACGCTCAGCCTTCCCGCCGCGCGGTGATTGACATCGCCGCCGCATTTTGGTCCGCCTGTATCAACCCGTGGAGATTCCGATGACCCGACGCCTTCTCGCCCTGCCGCTTCTCGCGCTCGCGGTGGTCGCCGCCGCGCCCGCCGCCGACCCGACGGCGATGATCAAGACCCGCCACGACGGCATGAAGCAGATCGGCGGCGCCTTCAAGGAGCTCAACAAGCAGGTGAAGAGCGACGCGCCCGACGCCAGGACGGTGGCGGCGAGCGCCGCGACATTGAAGCGCCTGTCGGTCGCGCAGCTCGACTGGTTCCCCAAGGGCAGCGGCCCCGACTCGGGGCAGAAGACCCACACCAAGGCGGCGGCGTGGACCGACGCGGCGGGCTTCAAGGCGGCGCAGCGGAAATTCGTCGTCGAGGCGGCGAAGCTCGACGGCGTCGCGGCGAAACGCGACACGGCGGCGCTCGCAGCGCAACTCCAGGCGACCGGCGGCGCCTGCAAGGGCTGCCACGACAAGTACCGCGAGAAGGACGAAGACTAGGCCTTGCGCTCAGTTAAAGTCTGGGACGCGCCGACGCGGATCGTCCACTGGGCGCTCGCGGCGGCGTTCCTGTTCTCGTGGGGCGGGGCGGAATATGAGAAATACGGCCCGCACAAGGTGTCGGGCTATATCGTCCTCGGCCTGCTCGTCTTCCGCCTGATCTGGGGCTTCGTCGGTAGCGACACCGCGCGCTTCTCGCACTTCCTGCGCGGGCCGGGGACGGCCTGGGCCTATGCGCGGGGCAGGACGTCGGCCGCCTACGGCCACAATCCGCTGGGCGGCTGGAGCGTCGTCGCGATGCTGCTGGCGCTCGTCGTCCAGGTCGGGCTCGGCCTGTTCGCGATCGATGTCGACGGCCTCGAATCGGGGCCGCTTGCGGACTATGTCGACTTCGACACCGCGCGCGCTGCGGCCAAGCTCCACCACAAGAGCTTCAACGTCCTCCTCGCGCTGGTCGCGCTGCATGTCGCGGCGGTGCTGTTCTACGCGCTGTGGAAGCGCCGCAACCTCGTGATGCCGATGATCAGCGGCCGGATGGCGTCCGACGATGCCGAGCCGGCACGCTTCGTGGGCCTCGGCCGCGCGGTGATCGTCGCCGCGATCGCCGCCGCCACCGCGTGGTTCGTGGCCAGGGGGCTGAAGTTTTAGGCTTTGGCTGCCCGTCGCCGCCGCGCAGCCCCGCCGACGATTCCAAGTCCCACGATCATCATCGCCCACTCGCCGGGTTCGGGCGCCGGCGTGATCGGACCGAATAGCCCGTCGCCGTTCAGGACAAGGATTTGCTCCTGCTCGACCGGCCCGCTGACGCCGAGCACGCCTTCGCTATAGCTCAGGTGGAAGGACGCGCCGTCGGCGAAGACCGGGAGCGTCGCGTCCCCAAGCGCGGTGAGCGCGAAGCCGCCCGGCGCGGCGATCTGCAGGTTGGCGGAGCGCGCGCCGATCAGCCGGTTGAAGGGATCCGCCGAATGGAGCGAGGCGCCGTAGGACAAGCCAAGCAGCGCCGACGACGCCGCCTCGACCCTTTGATCCTGCGTGTTGAGCACATAGCTCGACGTCACATATTGCGGATTGAGCGCCCCGTCGGCGACGCCGGTCCCGGAGAGCGTCAGCGCGACCGTCGCGAAGGGCGTGTCGCCAAGATGCGCCTGGTAAAGCGTTGATGGGCTGTCGGCATCCGACGGGCTTCCGAGCTGGCTGCCGAGGGCGGCTGTGTCGATCGTGATCGTGCCCGTCAGCGTGCCAGCGAAGGTCTGGTAGCTGTACGTCGCGCCATTGGTCACGCCCTGCTGATAGCCCGTTACCGGCGCGCTGATCGTGTATGTGACAGTCGTGGCCGGCACGTAGCGCGCCGCCATGGCATTCGCCGACGTGAGCGCGATGGCGCAAGCGACAACGCGCGCGAGAAAGGAAAAACCGAAAGACATGACAAGCCCCCTGACGGCTGGCGGACGAACCCGTTCCGTCGCGCCACAGCCGGCGCGAGGATAGCCCGGGTTCGGGGCGAGGGCGTCGCCGCATATCGTCGTAAACCGTCGCAAATGATCGCATTCGGGACCTTGAAGCGTCGCCAGACCTCCGTTCGTGGCGAGCCTGTCGAACCACGTGGCATGATTCCCGCGGCGGAGCGACCACGTCCTTCGACAGGCTCAGGACGAACGGGGAGGGGGTCGGCGGTCCCGCAGCCGCCGTTGACACCCCCGCGGGCCGCTTCTATCAACCCCGCCGCGACGCTGCCCTGTCGTCTAATGGTAAGACCACGGACTCTGACTCCGTTAATTGAGGTTCGAATCCTCACGGGGCATCCATTCGCCGCCGCTGTTGCGGCTCCGCCGCCTTTGCGATAGCTTCACCCCAAGTGCCGGTGCGCGAAGTGTCGCGTAAGCGGTTGGAGTTGAAGCATGGCGACGTCGCTGACCAGCGACGCGGAACGGCGTCCGCGTCCAGGGACCGCGCCCGACAACGGGCGGCACCGCCCCGCATCCGACGACGCCCGACGCCGCCGCGCCTATGCCGCGCTCGATCTCGGCACCAACAATTGCCGCCTGCTGATCGCCCGCCCGAGCCGCGACGGCTTCTACGTCGTCGACGCCTTCTCGCGTATCGTCCGCCTCGGCGAGGGCCTGCTCCAGACCGGGCGCATCTCCGACGAGGCGCAGGACCGCGCCTGCGAAGCGCTGTCGGTGTGCGCCGGCAAGCTGACGCGCCGTGGCGTCACGCTGGCGCGCAGCGTCGCGACCGAGGCCTGCCGCCGGGCCGAGAATGGCGGGGAGTTCATCGCGCGGGTCTACGAACGGACCGGCATCGCGCTCGACGTGATCAGCGCCGCCGAGGAGGCGCGCCTCGCGGTGCTCGGCTGCCAGTCGCTGATCGAGACCGACGCGCCGCGCGCCTTGGTGTTCGATATCGGCGGCGGCAGCACCGAGATCGTCGTCGTCGACCTGTCCGGCGGCGGCGAGGACGTCAGCATCGACGACTGGATCAGCGTCCCCTGGGGCGTCGTCTCGCTCGCCGAGACCGAGCCCGAGCCGCATGGCGAGGGCGCGGCGCGGCTCGATGTCTACGAGCGGATGAAGGCGCGCGTCGCGGCGCATCTCGCGCCGTTCAAGGCGCGCACCGCGGCGCTCACGGCGGGTGGCCTGCAACTGCTCGGCACCTCGGGCACGATCACCACGCTGGCGAGCGTCCACCTCGGCCTCGCGGCCTACGACCGCCGCCTGGTCGACGGCTGCTGGGTGCCGCAGGAGGCGATGCGAACGGTGTCGGCGATGCTCGCCTGCCGCTCGCCCGCCGACCGCGCCGAGGTCGCCTGCATCGGAAGCGAGCGCGCCGAGCTGGTGGTCGCGGGCTGCGCGATCCTCGAGGCGATCCTTGACGCCTGGCCGGCCGAGAAGGTGCGCGTCGCCGACCGCGGCATCCGCGAGGGCATATTGCGGACATTGATGGCACGCGACGGGCACCGCTTCGCGTGACGCGTCGGCATTTCTCCCTTGGGTCCTTACAAACCTCCGTTCGTGGTGAGCTTGTCGAACCACGTGGCACGCTCCGCCGTCGGAGCGACCACGTCCTTCGACAAGCTCAGGACGAACGGGAACAGAGGTGCGGAATGGTTTGCCGATGGCTGTGACCGGAGGCGGGGGCGGCGGCAAGTCGCAGGGCGGGCGAGTCAAGGTGAAGACCGCGCGCCGGCGCACCGCCGCGTCGACCCGCTGGCTCGACCGGCAGCTGAACGACCCCTACGTCAAGGCGGCGAAGGCCGACGGCTACCGCTCGCGCGCCGCCTACAAGCTCACCGAACTGGACGAGCGCTTCGGCGTGCTGCGCGAGGTCAAGCGCGCCATCGATCTCGGCGCCGCCCCCGGCGGCTGGTCGCAGGTCGTGCTTCGCAAGCGCCCCAAGTCGCGGATCGCCGCGATCGACCTGCTGGCTATCGAGGACATCCCCGGCGTCGCCTTCTTCCAGAAGGATTTCCTCGACGACGACGCGCCGCGGGTGCTGACCGAGGCGCTGGACGGCATGCCCGACCTCGTGATGTCCGATATGGCGGCGAACACCGTCGGTCACCGCGCCACCGACCAGATCCGCACGATGGCGCTGGTCGAGGCGGCGATCGACTTCGCGATTCAGGTGCTTGCGCCCGGCGGCGGCTTCATCGCCAAGGTGTTCGCCGGCGGCGCCGACCCGACTCTCGTCGCCCGGCTCAAGCAGCATTTCACCGCGGTCAAGCACGCCAAGCCGCCCGCCAGCCGCAAGGAGTCGTCCGAATGGTATGTCGTGGCCCAAGGCTTCAAGGGCCGGCCCGGGCCTTCGGCATGACGGTGAACTGGGCCATCCGTTCTTGCGGCCCGGCCGATGCGCCGGCGCTGGCGCTGGTCGGCGCCGCGACCTTTCTCGAAACGTTCGCCAACGTGCTCGACGGCGCGGATGTCGTCGCCCATTGCCAGACCCGGCATTCGGCGCGTTTCTATGCGGACTGGCTGGAGAGCGGCGCGTCGGCCTGGCTCGCCGAAACGCACGGCGGAGCGCCGATCGGCTATGCGGTTCTCGCCGAGCCGGACCTGCCGCTCCCCGATCTCGGCCCCGGCGATATCGAGCTCAAGCGCATCTACACGCTCAGCCGCTTCCACGGCGCGGGCCTCGGCGGCGCGTTCATGGCGGCGGCGCTGGACGCGGCGATCGAGGCGGGCCGGGACCGCCTGCTGCTCGGCGTCTACGCGGGCAACGAGCGCGCCATCGCCTTCTACCGCAAGCAGGGCTTCGAGCGGATCGGCGAGCGCCGGTTCAAGGTCGGCGCGCACAGCTACGACGACGTCATCCTCGCGCGCCGGGTTGTCGGAAGCCTCCCGCAACCTTGACTTTCGCCGGCATTTTGTGCCAATATGGTTCGTGACTTCACTGCCATCCAAGGGGCCGTCATCCGGCGAAAGCCGGGACCCATGAACACGGTTTATGCCGGGTCCGCTTTGCCGAACCTTCCCATTGGCCGGTTCACAGATCCCGGCGCTCGCCCGGGACGACGGCGGAGGCAGGCCCACGCGTCGTATGGTCGAAACGTCCCGTCGATCCCCGCTTTGTAAACTTCCGCCCCCTTGCGATCGCCCGCGAGACCCCTCCACAACCCTCCAACTTGTTAACTTCCGGCGCCGCCTCGCCGCTCCCTCATTGCGAACTGGCGCGTCCGCTGCCACATGCGCGGCCATGACCGCACGCCAGCCCGCCGAATGGATGCCGCACGCCGCAGTGTGGACCGCCTGGCCGTCGCATGCCGAGCTGTGGGAGGACAATCTCGCGCCCGCGCGCGCCGAGGTCGCGGCGCTGATCCATGCCATCCGCGATGGCGGCAAGGGCGAGATCGCCGAGGTTCTGGTCGCGGGTGACGAGGCCGAGGCGAGCGCCCGCGAGGCGCTGGCCGGGTCGGGCGCGCGGCTGCACCGCGTGCCGTTCGGCGACATCTGGCTGCGCGACACCGGGCCGTTGTTCCTCGCCAGCCCGGCAGGGCCGGCGGCGGCGGGTTTCCACTTCAATGGCTGGGGCGGCAAATACGTCCTCGAAGGCGATGACGGAGTGGCGCCTGCGGTCGCCGGGCGCGCCGGCGTTCCGCTCGCGCGCCACGACTGGGTGCTGGAGGGCGGCGCGATCGATGTCGACGGCACCGGGCTCGTCGTCACCACCGAGCAGTGCCTGCTCAACCCCAACCGCAACAGGGGCTTCACCAGGGTCGATGCCGAGAACCGGCTGCGCCGCGACCTCGGGCTCGACCGCGTCCTGTGGCTCGGCGACGGCCTCGCCAACGACCATACCGACGGCCATGTCGACAACCTCGCGCGCTTCGTCGCGCCGGGGGTGCTGGCGCTGCCCGAGGCGCGCGGGAGCGACGATCCCAACCGCGATGTCTATGCCGACGCGCTGGAGCGCGCGCGCGGCGCCGGGCTGGAAGTCCGGCTGGTGCCGTCGCCCGGCCGCGTCGAGCGCGACGGCGAGGTCGTGCCGGCGAGCTACATGAACTTCTACATCGGCAACTCGGCGGTCGTCGTGCCGACTCACGCCACGCCCTACGACGACGAGGCTGTCGCGGCGATCGGCGCGCTGTTCCCCGGCCGCCGCGCGATCGGCCTGCCGACTGGCCACATCCTGACCGGCGGCGGCTCCTTCCATTGCATCACCCAGCAGCAGCCGGAGGCTTGAGCATGACCGAGATGACCGTCGCCGCGCTCCAGCTCGCCTTCACCGACGACATGGACACCGACATCGCCGCCACCGCCGCGCTGGTGCGCGAGGCGGCGGGGAAGGGCGCTCAGGTCATCCTGCCGCCCGAGCTGTTCCAGGGCTTCTACTTCTGCCGCCACGAGCACGAGCGCTTCTTCGAGCGCGCCTTTCCGGCCGACAGGCACCCGGCGGTCGAGGCGATGCGGCAGGTCGCGCTCGAGACGAAGACCTATATCCCGTGCAGCTTCTTCGAGAAGGAGGGGCCGCATCACTACAACAGCCTGGCGATGATCGACGATTCGGGCGCGATCATGGGCGTCTATCGCAAGAGCCATATCCCCGACGGCCCCGGCTATGAGGAGAAATGGTATTTCCGCCCCGGCAACACCGGCTTCAAGGTGTGGGACACCCGCCACGGCCGGATCGGAGTCGGCGTCTGCTGGGACCAGTGGTTTCCGGAGACCGCGCGCGCCATGATGCTGATGGGCGCCGAGATCCTGTTCTACCCGACCGCGATCGGCTCCGAGCCGATGGAGCCCAACCTCGACACCCGGCGGATGTGGCGGCGCGCGATGATCGGCCACGCCGTGTCGAACGTCGTCCCCGTCGTCGCCTGCAACCGCACCGGCACCGAGGAGGACCAGCGCTTCTACGGCAGCAGCTTCCTCGCCGACGAGCGCGGCGACGTGCGGGCCGAGCTCGGCATGGACGAGACGGGGGTGATCGTCCACACCTTCGACCTCGCCCAGGCGACCGCCAACCGCGCCGCCTTCGGCTTCTTCCGCGACCGCCGGCCCGAGCTCTACGGCGAGCTTACGCGGAGCGTCTGATCGCTTGCGCGGCGGCGAACACGCTTTCGAACATCTTGGGCGTCAGCTTGCCGGTGTTCATGTTCTGGCGGGAGCAATGGTGGCTGCTGAGGATCGTCACCCCGCCGAGGTTGTGCCGGGCGTTGTGGCCGAAGCGGTAGTCGGTCAGCCGCCCGCCGAGCGCCGTCACCACCGCCTGGTGCGCGACCGGACCAAGCGTGACGATGACTTTCAGTTCGGGGAGGCTCGAAAGGTCGGGCAGGGCCTCGGCCTCGTCGGCGACGAAGGCGCCGGTCAGCGTCACGTCCTCGATCCCGCCCTCGGCGAGATTGAACTTGGCGAGCGTGCGGTAGAGCGTCTGGCTGGCCCGCTCCTCCGCCGTATCGCCGACGACGAGCAGCCAGGCGGCCGGGTCGCCGCGGCCGTGGAACGGAGAGTCTACCATAAGACGTGCTGCGGCTTGGGGTTCACGATCATGATAGCCTCGTCTAGTCCTTTGCGCGCCGTGACGACAGCTATCATCGCACTGGGCTCCAATCGCCCCCACGGTCGGCACGGCGCGCCGTGCAATGTACTGAAGGCGGCGGTGGCGGCGATGGCGGCGCGGGGCATCGTTCCGAAGCGCCTGTCGCGCATCCACCTGACCGCCGCGGTCGGACCCGGAGGACGGTCTTTCGCCAACGCGGTGCTGGTCGCCGAGACCGAGCTGGAGCCGGTGGCGCTTCTGGCGGCGCTCAAGGCGATCGAGCGCGCGTTCGGTCGCCGTGGCGGGCGAGCCTGGGGCGCCCGCGTCCTCGACCTGGACATCCTCGCGCTCGGTGACACCGTCTGGCCTTCCCGCCTCAACTGGCGCGCGGGCAGGGGCCTCGCCATCCCGCACCGCGCCCTGCACGCCCGCGCCTTCGTCCTCGATCCCCTGGTCGAGGTCGCGCCCGGCTGGCGGCACCCGTTGCTCAATCGCACCGCGCGCCAGCTTCGGGCTCGATTGACCTCACGCACCCCGATCAGCATAAGCCGCGCCGAGGGCCCATAGCTCAGTTGGTTAGAGCGGCTGACTTTTAATCAGTAGGTCGATGGTTCGAATCCATCTGGGCTCACCAAACGTTCGGGCGATCATGGAAACAGTCTTCAACTGGGCCGCGCCTATCGCCACCACCATCGCCGCCGTAATGGTCGCCGCCAACGCCGGCGCACGGATCACCGGCTATGGCTTCATCGTTTTTTGCGTCGGCTCGATCGCGTGGATGGGCGTGGGGTGGCTGACCGGGCAGGCGAACCTGCTGGTCCAGAACGGCATCCTGCTGGCGATCAATATCCTCGGCATCTGGCGCTGGCTCGGCATCCGGGCGCGCTGCGAAAAGGGCGCCGAGATCGCGACCGAGGAGACACGCTGATGGCGCTGCGTCCGGCAACCAAGGTGTGTGGCGCCAGGGTGGGCGATTCGAACGGTGAGGAGGTCGGGTCGATCACCGAGCTGATGCTCGACGATGTGAGCGGCGCGACGGGCTACGCCGTCGTGGCGGTCGGCGGCCTGCTCGGCGTGGGCGAGAAGCTGTTCGCCGTGCCGTTCCACAAATTGAAGCCGTCCGAGGACGGCTTCACGCTTGGCATCGACCGCGCACGGCTGGAAGCCGCGCCCGGGTTCGACAAGGACGCCTGGCCCACCGAGGCCGACCCGCTGTTCAGCTGACCTGGCCGATCCCGTCACACGACAGGTCGAAGGCCGCCAGGCCGGCGTCGAGGTAGCCCGCGAGCATGCCCATCCCGAGCAGATAGGTCGCGGCGTCGCGCTTCTCGTCGGTCGCGGCCTCGACCGCGTCGTCCCACTCGGTGGCGTCGTAGGTGCCGCGGCCGACAAGGGCCAACGCGATCAGCTCGACCTGCTCGTCGTCGGCGAGGTCGTCGATCACCGAGCGCAGCTCTTCCTCGACCGGCGACCCCTCGTCGTCTTCGAGCACGTCGAGATCGCCGTCGTCGGTGGGGTTCGAGCCGTCGTCGGGGTCGGTTTCGGGAACCTCGGCCTCGAACTCGCGCGCCCGGATGATGATCCGGCAGACGGTCTCGAGCGGGATGGTGAGTTCCATTATGGGCCCTTCAATCGGAGGAGAGACTTCGAGCCGCCAACGTGAGGAGCGGACGAGGGTTCCGGTCAACCGCCAAGCAGCCGGGCCTTCGCCGCGTCATATTCGCGCTTCAGCTGCGCGATGAAGTCGGCGGCGGGCTGGATGGCGTCGATCGCGCCGATGCCCTGGCCCGATCCCCAGATGTCCTTCCACGCCTTGGCCTTGCTGCCGCCGCCCGAGCCGAAGTCCATCGTCGACAGGTCGCCCTCGGGAAGCGCCGCCGGGTCCATGCCGGCGGCGACCACCGAGGGCGCCAGGTAATTGCCGTGAACGCCGGTGAACAGGCTGGAATAGACGATGTCGACCGAGGTCGAGTCGACGATCATCTGCTTGTAGCGCTGATCGGCATTGGCCTCGTCGGTGGCGATGAAGGCCGAGCCGATGTAGCCGAGGTCGGCGCCCATCGCTTGCGCCGCGAGGATAGCGCCGCCGGTGGCGATCGAGCCCGACAGCGCGATCGGCCCGTCGAACCATTTGCGGACCTCCTGCACCAGCGCGAACGGCGAGGTGGTGCCGGCATGGCCGCCGGCGCCCGCCGCGACGAGGATGAGGCCGTCGGCGCCCTTCTCGATCGCTTTGCGCGCGAAGCGGTCGCTGATCACGTCGTGAAGCACGATGCCGCCGTAGCTGTGGATCGCCGCGTTGACGTCCTCTCGCGCGCCGAGCGAGGTGATGATCACCGGCACCTGGTATTTGACGCAGAGCGCGAGATCGTCGGCGAGGCGGTCGTTGGATTTGTGGACGATGAGGTTAACCGCATAAGGCGCGTCTCGCGGCCCGAGCTCGGCGTTCAGGCGCTGCAGCCATTCCTCGAAGACGGGGAGGGGCCGGGCGTTCAGCGACGGGAAGGAGCCGACGACTCCAGCCTTGCACTGCGCGATCACCAGCTCCGGGTTGGAGATGATGAACAACGGCGACCCGATCGCCGGCACCGAGAGCCGCCCCTGCATCACCGCCGGCATCGTCATCGCGTCAGTCCCCACGTTGTTCGGCTCGTCAGTGGGCACTCGGCGCGGCGGCGGCAAGCCACGAAAATGCTAGCCCTCGTCACCATAGATCGCGACCATCGGTGGCGCCTCGCTGCCGGCGCGACCGCGATACATGCCCGGCGTGTTGAACGACCACCCGCCGGCGCCCTCGCGGCCGACGGCGATGACGCCGCCGTCGCCGCCAAGCGCTTTGGTCTCCGCCTGGACGGTATCGGAAGCTGCGACGATCTCTTCTCCGAGTAGGCGGACGCGGGCGCAGATTTCGTGCGCGGTGACGGCGCGGATGTAGAACTCGCCGGAACCTGTGGCCGACACCGCGCCCGCGCGGTCATCGGCATAGGTGCCCGCGCCGATCACCGGCGTGTCGCCGACGCGGCCCCATTTCTTGCCGGTCAGGCCGCCGGTCGAAGTAGCGGCGGCGACGTGGCCGGCGGTGTCGCGCGCCACCGCGCCGACGGTGCCGTATTTGACCTCGGCATCGAAGGCGCTGGTGCTCTGCAGCTGCCGCCAGCGCTCCTCGGTGTGGAAATGGGCGTTGGGGACCTTCTCCAGCCCGCGCTCGCGCGCGAAGGCCTCCGCGCCGTGGCCTTGCAGCAGGACGTGGGGACTGAGGTCCATCACCGCGCGGGCCAGGGCGATCGGATTCCGCGTCTGGGTGATACCGGTCACCGCGCCGGCGCGGCGCGCGTCGCCGTCCATGATCGCGGCGTCGAGCTCGATGCGGCCTTCGGCGGTGAAGGTCGCCCCCTTGCCGGCATTGAAGGCGGGGTCGTCCTCAAGCACGCAGACCGCCGCCTGAACCGCGTCGAGCGCGGCGCCGCCGCCCGCGAGGATCGCGCCGCCAGCATCGAGCGCGCGGGCCAACGCGGCGCGCGCCGCCGCGTCGCGCTCGGGCGGGGTGTTGGCGCGATCCATCGCGCCCGCGCCGCCGTGGATGACCAGCGTCCAGTCGTTCATGGCCAAGCCGGATAGCCCCCGGCATTGACCACGTCTACCGCCCCCGCTTATGACGCGCCCCCGTGGCAGCGTAGCTCAGTTGGTGAGAGCGCCGGATTCATAACCCGGAGGTCGGCGGTTCAAATCCGCCCGCTGCTACCAATGTCTTTCAGCCAATCGACACAAGCCGTGGCCATCACTCCGGCGTCGGCGGTGCGCGAGAAGCTGTGGTCGGCTTGCGGCAGAGGCATAAGCCTCATCCGCCCCGCGTCTCGGGCGGCGGCGAAGGCGGGGCCGCGCCAGGCGGCGGCGAAGGTGTTGGCGCTGTTGTCGCGGCCGGCGAGCAAGGCGAGCGTGGGACCTTTGAAGCGGGCGAGGGCTTGGCCCATCGCTTGCTCGGTTTGGCCGAGGGTTTCGGAGCGCGTGAGGCGGGTGAGGCCGGAGGCGACGCTGCCGAGATCGACGCGGCCGCGTACAAGCTTTTTCCAGAAGCCGGGATCGAACAGGCGCTTGCGGTAGCGGGCGGCGGTGGCGGCGCGGGTGAGGACGGGAGGCGGGGCGTCGGCGTCGAGCGTCCACGGGTTGGCGAGCATCAGCGCGTCGAGGCCGGGGATGTCGGCGGCGTGGAGCGCGAGCGCGGCGGCGCCGTCGCAGAGGCCCCAGCCGGCGACTCTGGTGACATTGGGGAAGGCCGCGCGGAGCGCCGAGACGGCGGCGGCGATGTCGGCGCGGCTGTCGCGGAAGCCGGGGTCCTCGCCGTCGCTGTCGCCGAGGCCGCGGCGATCGTAGCGCAGCACGGGGTGGCCGGCGGCGGCGAGGGCGTCGGCGAGATCGACGAAGCCGCGGTGCGCGCCGACGCGGGTCTGGACGCCGCCGGTGACGACGACGACTCCGATCGCCCCGTCAGCAGGGTGGGCGACGCCGGCGAGCGTCGCGCCTTCGCAGGCGAAGGTCAGCGGGCGTCGCATGAGGCCATCCAGCTTGCGAGGTCGTCGGCCAGCGCCGCCGCCAGCGCCGTGGCGGGCTCGGGCTCGGCCTGCCGCCAGAGCGGGGCGCCGGAGAGGCGGATATCGGCGGCGCCTTCGCCGATGGTGGCGGTTCGCAGGGGAAGCGGCAAAGCGTCGGGCGCCGCCGTCCGCAGCGAGGTCGCCAGCGAGGCAGGGACCGCATAGCCGGCGAGGTCGAGCGTTTCGCCCGCGTCGATCGCGGCATTTAGCGAGGTCATGGTCGCGCCGTCCTCCGCCGCGACGCGGGCGCGCAGGAGTTCGCGAAGCAGGCGCTCTCCCGCGACAGGTGCAAAACGATAGAGAGACCGACCGGGAACGTCGTCGAGCAGGCAGCCGCCACGGACGGATAGGATGTGAGGCCGATCAACGACAGGACCTTCTCCAGCGGGGGGTGGGAGGGCGACATGCCTGGCCGCCGCGCGGATGGCGTCCCGCCAGCCATGCCAGTTCGCGGCCGCGCCTGGGACCGCACTGTCGCCGGTGCCGGGGAGGTCGAACATCCAGCTGCCAATGCCGCGCCTGGCGAGCGAGCGCGTGACGGCCGCGAGCAGGCGGCGCAGGCGGTTCTGCTCCTCGAACAATGGCTGGATGACAAGGACTTGTGCGCCGTCGCGGGGACCACGCCTGACGTAGGGCAACTCACCGGCGGCGCTGTCGAGGATGCCGAGCTCGAAGCTCAAGCGGTCTTGGCCCTGGCGAAGGCGACGAGCGAGCCGAAGGTCGCGAACAGGTCGGCATCGACATCGTCGTCATCGATGACGATGTGGAGGCGGTCCTCCAGTTCGGTGAGGAGGCCGGCGACGGCCATCGAATCGAGCTCCGGGAGAGCGCCGAACAGCGGGCTGTCGCCCTGCAGCTGCGCCGCGGTCGCGGGCTTCAGGGCCAGCACGTCGGCCAGCACATGGCGCACCGTTTCGGTGACGTCCACCAGCGTTCCTTCAGCCTTCATGCCCTTGGCGTCCGCCCCATTTTGACAGGCGGGCGTTATAGTGCGAGGGCGGCGGAAGGCAATGAAGGGCGCGATTTGAGCATCAGGGCGAGCCTTGGCGAGCTTGGACCGCTCGGCTTCGCCTCCTATGCCGCCGCGCGCCTTGCCGAGAAAATCCCGGGCATTTCCTGGCACCGCTACCGCCTGATCGCCGTTCCGCGAAGCGCGATGCCGGCGATGCCACGGGGGCATGTCAGCCGGGAGATGGACGAGGCCGAGATTGCCTCGAACGCCGCCGTCCTTGAGCTTCCTTCGGTCGCGATCCGGCATCGGCTGCGACAGGGAGTGACCTGCCTCGGGGCGTGGCGCGGCGATCGGCTGCTTGGGGTGAACTGGCTGACCGACAAGGCATTCGACGAGGACGAGGTGGCGATCCGCTTCGCGCTTCCAGCGGGCTGCGCGTGGGATACGGGGCTGTATGTCCGGCCCGAGGACAGGGGAGGACGGGCGTTCGCGGCCCTGTGGGCGGGAAGCGCGGACTGGCTCGCGGCCCGAGGGCTCGACTGGTCGCTAAGCCGGATCGCGGATCACAACCTCGCGTCGTGGCGCTCGCACTGCCGGATGGGGGGGCGGCCGCTCGGCAGTGTCTCCGCGCTCACCTTGGGTCGGTCGCAATGGACGGTCGGGACGGGCGTGGCGACGGTGCGAAAGCCCGCGACCGTGCGGCTGCGAGAGCCGGCATGACGCGGCTCGACGCGCTGGTCTCGCGCGGGAAGGCGAGCGATATCGCCCTCGTCCACGGAGCCAGAAGCCTCGACTATGCGGGGCTCGACGACCTTGTGTCGCGGGTCGCCGGGGGGCTGGCGGAGGCGGGCATCGAGCCGGGCGACCGGGTCGCGGTATGGGCGCCCAAGAGCATCGAGGCGGTCGCGGCGATGTTCGCGGTATCGAGGGCCGGGGCGATCCTCGTGCCGGTCAATCCGGTGCTGCGCGCGCCGCAGGTGGCGCATATCCTCGGCGACAGCGAGGCGAAGCTGCTGCTGACCAACCACGGGCGGGCGGAGACGCTTGCCTCGGCTGAGGGCGGGCTTGAGACAGCGGTGCTAAGCTTCGAGGCGGATTGGCAAAAGTTGAGCGGTGGAGCGCCGCTGCTGCGGCCGGCGGCGGATTTGGCCGCGATCCTTTACACCTCGGGCTCGACGGGGCGGCCGAAGGGCGTGATGCTGTCGCATGCCAACATGCTGGTGGGCGCCGAGAGCGTCGCCTACTACCTCGAGCTTGCCGCCGACGACCGGGTGCTGAGCGTCCTGCCGCTGAGCTTCGACGCGGGATTCAGCCAGCTGACCACTGCCTTCCATGTCGGCGCGCGCGTCGTTCTACTAGACTATCTGATACCGCGCGATGTGGTGCGGGCGGTCGAGAAGCACGGGGCGACTGTGCTGACCGGGGTGCCGCCGCTCTGGATGCAGATCGCCGACGCGGAATGGCCGGAGGCGGCGCGGGAAAGCCTGCGCGTGCTCGCCAATACGGGGGGGAGAATGCCGCTGCATCTGACGCGGCGGTTGCGGACGCTGTTCCCGGAGGCCAGACTGTTCCTGATGTACGGCCTCACCGAAGCCTTCCGCTCGACCTACCTCGATCCCGCGCTCGTCGACGCGCGGCCGGAATCGATCGGCAAGGGCATTCCGCACGCGGAGATCATCGTGGTCCGCCCGGACGGTACGGTGACCGAAGACGATGAACCTGGCGAGCTCGTTCATGTTGGCCCTCTGGTGGCCCAAGGGTATTGGCGCGATGCCGCCCGAACGGCGGAGCGGTTTCGTCCCGCCCCTTTAAGCGGGACGACCGGGACGGTGGGCGTGTGGTCGGGCGATACCGTGGTGCGCGACGCGGAGGGTTTCCTGACGTTCGTCGGCCGCTCCGATGAGATGATAAAGACGAGCGGTAACCGTCTGTCGCCGCAGGAGATTGAAGAAGCCGCTTACGCGACGGGGGCGGTCTCGGAGGCTGCCGCTTTCGGCATTCCCGACGAGCGGCTCGGTCAGGCGGTCCTGCTCGTCGCGGTGCCGGCGGGCGATACCGACCCAGACGAAGCCGAGGCCAGCCTCCGCGGCGGTCTGGCGGCGACCGTCCCGGCTTACATGATCCCGTCGAGGATCGTCTGGGTCGTCTCGCTTGACCGAAGTCCGAACGGCAAAATCGACCGTCCGGCGCTCCGGGCCCGCTACGCGTCATGATTCCGCCCGGCTACGGCGAGATCGGGGGTGAGCTGGCGGTGGCGGGCAAGCCGGTGTCGCACTGGATCGCCGAGGCGGGCGACACGCCGCTGTTCCTTTATGATCGCGCGATCATCGCGGCGCGCCTATCGCGCCTGCGCACCGCGCTGCCGGCCGACGTGCACCTGCATTATGCGATCAAGGCGAATCCGATGCCGGCGCTGGTCGCCTGGATGGCGGGGCGGGTCGACGGCCTGGACGTCGCGTCGGCGGGCGAGCTGGCCGCGGCGCTCGCGGCGGGCGGCGATCCGTCGGCGATCAGCTTCGCCGGGCCGGGCAAGCGCGATGTGGAACTGGAAGCGGCGATCGCCGCAGGGGTGACGATCAACCTCGAATCGGAGCGCGAGTTCGAGCGGGGCGTGGCCTTGGCCGCCGGACGATCGTTGCGCGTCGCGGTGCGAGTCAATCCGTCGTTCGACCTCAAGGGATCGGGCATGCGGATGGGCGGCGGCGCCAGGCCGTTCGGGGTCGACGCCGAGCGAGTGCCCGCACTGCTCGGCCGCATCGGCGCGGCCGGGGCGCACTTCGCCGGCTTCCACGTCTTCGCCGGATCGCAGAACCTGTCGGCCTCGGCGTTGATTGAGGCGCAGGCCAGGACGATCGAGCTTGTCGCCGAGCTGGCGGAGGCCGCGCCCGGGCCGGTCGAGGTGGCGAACATCGGCGGCGGGTTCGGCATTCCCTATTTTCCGAACGACGCCGAGCTAGACGTCGAAGCGGTCGGCTCGCCGTTGGGCGAGGCGCTCGCGAGGCGGCCGGCGATCCTCGCCGGGACGCGCTTCGTGATCGAGCTCGGGCGTTATCTCGTCGGCGAGGCCGGCGTGTATCTGACCCGTGTCGTCGACCGGAAGGTCAGCCACGGCGAGACCTTCCTGATTTGCGACGGCGGGCTGCACCACCAGCTCGCGGCGACGGGCAACCTCGGCACCGTGATCCGGCGCAACTATCCAATCGCCAACGCGAGCCGCTTCGGCAAGGCGGCGAGCGAGACGGTGAACGTCTGCGGCCCGCTCTGCACGCCGCTCGACCGGCTGGGCGAAAAAGTCTCGCTGCCGGAAAGCCGGGAGGGGGACATAATCGCGGTGTTCATGGCGGGCGCCTACGGCCTGACCGCCAGCCCGACGGCGTTTCTCGGGCACGCTTCGCCAATTGAGATGTTCCTGTAGTTAACACCTTTTTGACGCACTCCCGCCAAACCGGCTATGAGTTGGCGACGGATGCGAAATGGTTGCGCGCGCCGGTGGTGGCGTCTGCGCTCTGAACGGAGGACGGGACAGGTGGAAGCCAGTCGTATCAAGGCGATCGCCCTCATCGGCGCGATGCTTCTCGGTGGTTGCGCCACGGTGCACGGAGGGACCGAGCGGTTGCCGCCCGCCGCCTTCGCCTCCGCCTCGGAAGGCCCGGGCGCCGACTATATCGTCGGCCCGCTCGACCAGCTCAGCATCTTCGTCTGGCGCAATCCCGAGCTCTCGACCTCTGTGACGGTACGCCCGGACGGGCGTCTCACAGTGCCGCTGATCGACGATCTGCCGGCGACGGGGCAGACGCCGACGCAGCTGGCGCGGACGATCGAGGAGCGGCTGTCCAAATATATCCAGAACCCGATCGTCTCGGTGATCGTGGCGGGCTTCAACGGCCCCTACGCGCAGCAGGTCCGCATCGTCGGCCAAGCCACGCGGCCCGCGGCGATCCCCTATCGCGCCAACATGACGTTGCTGGATGCGATGGTCGCGGTCGGCGGGCTGACCGAATATGCGGCTGGCAATCGCGCCCGTCTGGTGCGCTTCGACCGCAAGGATAACAGGCAGCACGAATATGCGCTGAAGATCACCAGCCTGATGGAGGACGGCAGAGCCTCGGCCAACGTCCGCATCGAGCCGGGCGACGTCATCATCATCCCCGAGAGCTTCTTCTGACATGGGGTCTATTTACGAACAGGTCCTAGCGACGCTCTACGGCGTCTGGCGCAAGCGCTGGTTCGGCCTCGCGGCGATGTGGATGATCTGCCTCGTCGGCTGGGCGATCGTCGCGATGATTCCGAACCGCTACGAATCCGACGCGCGCATCTACGCCAAGTGGAGCTCGATCCTGCCCGACAAGCTCGGCTTCCAGGGCGACGACAAGATGAAGCAGATCGATGTCGTGCGGCAGACGCTGACATCGCGCCCCAACCTCGAGAAGGTCGTGCGCCGAACCGACCTGGCGCAGAAGGTCGACACCGACGCCGATCTCGACCGCATCATCCAGGCGCTGACCGACAACATCACGGTGAAGAGCCAGCAGGACGACCTGTTCACGCTGACCTACACGTCGAGCGACAAGAATTACTCGGACGCGCAGAACGCCGCGATGGCGCAGCGTGTCGTGCAGAACCTGATCACGATCTTTGTCGAGGAGAACGTCTCGAGCGACCGCGACAACCTCAATCAGGCGATCCGCTTTTTCGAGGACCAGCTGGCGTCACGCGCCCGCGAACTCGAGGAGGCCGAGCGGCGAAAAGCCGAGTTCGAACAGAAATATCTCGGGCGCCTGCCGGGCGCCGGAAACGTCACCGAGCGCCTCATGGCGGCGCAAGCCGAATATGAAAAGGTCGGCCAGGATCTGATCCAGGCGCAAAGCTCGCTGAACGCCCTGCGAAGCCAGCTGTCGAGCACGCCTGCGACGATCGACGCGCCGCTGTTCAACGTCGAAGGCAATAACAGCGGTCCGCGCTATGATCCGTCATCGGCGCGCGGGCGGATCGATGCGCTGGAGAAGCAGATTTCGGACGCTTACGCGCGGGGCTGGACCGACGCCCACCCCGATGTCGTGACCGCGCGGCAGCAGATCAAGGCGCTACAAGGCCAAGCGGCGCGCGAGGCGGCTGCGCCCCCGCCGCGCAGCCGGCAGGCGGCCGCGCAGTCCAACCCCGTCTACGCCAACCTCCGCAGCCTGTTGTTCGACAAGCAATCCACGGTCGCCGCGCTGTCGGCGCGCCGCGCCCAGCTTCAGCGCGACATCGCGGGCTACAAGAACAGCGAGGTTGAGCAGCCGGGAATCGCCGCCGAGCAGGCCAAGCTCAACCGCGACTATAGCGTGCTGAAGGCGCAATATGATTCGCTTCTGAAATCGCGCGAGGAAGTGCGGCTGCGGAGCGACGTCGAGAACAAGACCGACCAGGTGCGCTTCCAGATCGTCGATCCGCCGTCGATGCCGCGCGCTCCGATCGCTCCCAATCGTCCGCTCCTGCTGTCGCTCGTGCTGGCGTTCGGTATCATCGGCGGAATCGCCGCGGCCTTTGTGTTCAGCCAGATCCACACGACCTACATCACGCCGACCAAACTCCAGGATTCGTTCGGCGTTCCGGTCCTGGGCAGCGTCACCGAACTGGTCAGCGAGCAGCAGCGCGCGCAGGCGCGCTTCTGGCTCTGGGGCTTCGCGGTGCTCGGCGTGGGGCTGGTCGGCATCTACGGGATGCTTCTGATCTATCAGGTGATTTTCGGGAACGCCGTCGCGTGACCATCCGGAGTATCAGCGATGGCCGATAGCGACGCGCCCAAGCGCACCTCGCTTCTCGAACGCGCCGCGGCGCGGCTGGCGCAGGAATCGGCGGCGCCGTCGCCGCCGGCGCCCGAGCCCGTCTCCGCGCCGCCGCCTGTCATGGCGGCGCCGACGCCGGCCGCTCCCGCGATCATTGAGAGCGACGCCTCGTCGAGCCGGCAAAGCCGCCGCGACGAGATCGACCTCGATGCGCTTCGCGAACAGGGCTTCATCGTCCCGGACTCGCCGTCGACGACGATCGCCGAGGAGTTCCGCATCATCAAGCGGCAGCTCCTGCTGAAGGCGATGAGCCGGGGGCCGGGGGCGATCCGCAACGGCAACCTTATCCTCGTTTGCTCGAGCCAGCCGAACGAGGGCAAGACCTTTTGCGCGATCAACCTGGCGCTGTCGATCGCATCCGAGCGCGACCTCACGGTCCTGCTGGTCGACGCGGATTTCGCCAAGCCCGAGATCCTGTCGACACTGGGCCTCGAAGGCGGCAAGGGCCTCGTCGACGTCATCGCCGACCCGCGCGTCGATCTGTCCGACTGCCTGATCCGCACCAATATCGAGAACTTCTCGGTGCTGCCCGCCGGTCGCCAGCACAACCTGACGACCGAGCTGCTGGCGTCCGAGCGGATGGGCGACATTATCGAGGACATCGCCAAGCGCTATGCCGACCGCATCGTGATCTTCGACAGCCCGCCGGTGCTGGCGTCGTCGGCTGCGCCGGTTCTGGCGCTGCACGTCGGCCAGACGGTCTATGTCGTCGAGGCCGAGCATACCCGCCAGCAGGAGGTGCGCGAGGGGCTTTCGATGCTCTCGGCCTGCGAGCACATGCACCTGCTGCTTAACAAGTCGCGCTTCGCCCCCGGCGGGCGGCGCTACGGAACCTACTACGGCTACGGCGTCTAGGACGATGCGAATAGCGCTCGCAACGCTCGCGGGCGCTGCATTCCTGTCTTGCGGCGGGCCGGCGTTCGCGGCACCGGGCCTGCGGCTGAGCCCGAGCGGCGAAATCCGGGAAGTCTTCAGCCAGAGCGATTCGCGCGACGAGACGCTGACCTATACCGAGGCGGTGATCGGCCTGGACGGCACGATCGAGACCCGACGGATCAAGGCGAGCCTCAGCTATCAGTTCGGGCGGCGCTTCACGCAGCATGGCGACAACGACCGCCAGCAGCGGCACACCCTGCTCGCGCGCGCCGACGTCACCGCGATCGACAACAAGCTGACGGTAAGCGCGGGGGCCTATGCGGCGCTGCTCAACCGGGATTTCCGGGGGCAGGTGTCGATTTCCCCCGACCAAGACAACCCCAATCTGGTGCAGACCTATTCGGTCTATATCGAGCCCCACTACCACCAGCGGCTGCCCAACATCGGCGATTTCGACCTGACCTACCGCGTCGGCTATTACGATGTCGACGAGAACGCCGGATCGGCGGGCGGCGGGGCGGGCAGCCTGCCGGGAAGCGCCGCGACCGACGTGCCGTTCGACTCGATTTCCGACTCGGTCAACCAGCATGTCGAGGCGAAGATCGGCAACCGGGAGAGCGGCGGGCGCTTCCGCTGGGACCTGGTCGGCACGGTGACGACCGAGGACATCAACCGCCTCGACCAGACCTATCGCGCCTACGACGGGCATATCGAGATCGAATATGCGGTGCGGCGCGGCGTCGGGATTATCGGCAACGTCGGCTACGAGCACACGCGCAACAGCGAAGTCGGCGTGCTGCGCGACGCGGCGGGCCTGCCGATCCCGGGGCCAGACGGCGGCTTTCAGCCCGACCCGACCGCGCCGCGCCGCTCGATCTTCGCGCAGCAGGGCGTGACCTTCGAGGGAGGACTGCGGCTGCAGCCGACGCGGCGCACCTATCTGAATTTCCACGCCGGGCGGCGGTTCGGCGAATTCACGGTGAACGGCGAGGCGCGCTACGAAGTCTCCAAGCGGCTGGTGTTCAGCGCGGTGGTGACCCAGGGAATCGACAGTTTCGGCCGGTTGCTGACGCGCGACCTCGATGGCGTGCGCGTCCAATCAGTTGTCAACAGCGCCGACGCGGCGGGCCTCGGCGGCTGTGTGTTCGGCGTCGATCCGGGAAGCGGCAGCTGCCTGTTCAACGCCACCCAGTCGATCACCAACGCGACCTTCCGCAACCGGTCCGCGCAATTCATCGCCGAAGCGAAGCACGGGCGGCTTTCGGGCTCGCTCGCGGTGATCATGAGCCAGCGGACATTCCTCGACACCCAGCAGCTCCAGGCGCCGGGCACGCCGGCGGTGGACCAGGGCATCGGAGGCGGCCCGGACAAGACGCTGTCGATCAACGCCCAGCTGTCGCGGGTCTTCGTCGGCGGGCAGCAAATCAGCTTCGGCGTTTACGCCAACCGCTACCGGTTCGCGCTGTCCGAGCAGCGATCCGACCATTATTATGGCGCCACCGCGAATTATGCGATGAGCATTGGCCGGAATATCGCCGTGCATCTGACCGGCACGGGAACCAGGCGCGTATCGGATGTTGTTCCGACCGCGACCGATGTAACCGCAAGCGCCGGTCTGCGTTTCCAGTTCTGAGGACGGCCCGAGCAGTATGTACACCGACTTCTATGGACTGACCGGGCGGCCGTTCCAGCTGACGCCCGACCCGCGATTCTACGTCGACACCGCAACCCACCGGAAGGCGATGGCCTACCTGTCCTACGGGCTGTCGCAGTCGGAGGGCTTCATCGTCGTCACCGGCGAGATCGGGGCGGGCAAGACGATGCTGGTCGGCCGGCTGATGGATTCGATCGACCGCTCGAAGCTTGTCGCGGCGAAGATCGTCACCACGCAGGTCGACGCCAAGGACATGCTGTGTATGGTCGCCACAGCCTTTGGCGTGGAAACCAAAGATCAGGAAAAATCGACCGTTCTCAATCGGCTGGAGGCGGTTCTTCGCACCCATCACAGCGAAGGGCGGCGCGCCCTGCTGGTGGTCGACGAGGCGCAGAACCTGCCCGAGGAGTCGCTTGAAGAGCTCAGGATGCTGTCTAACTTCCAGGAGGGCAACGACGCGCTGCTGCAGACCTTCCTGCTCGGCCAGCCGGAGTTTCGCGACAAGCTCGCGAACTCGCCCAACCTCGAGCAGCTGCGCCAGCGGGTCATCGCCTCGCACCATCTGGAGCCGATGGCGCCCGAGGAGTTGCCCGATTATGTGCGCTCGCGGCTCAAGATGTGCGGCTGGCATAATGATCCTGCATTCACCGATGGCGCGTTCAAGGCGATGTATACCCATTCGGGCGGCGTGCCGCGCCGGCTCAACAATCTCGCGGCGCGATTGCTGCTGTTCGGCGCTCTGGAAGAACGGCACGTGATCGATGAAAATGCGGTCAACGAGGTGATTGACGATTTGAAACAGGATCAGACACCCGGCGGCCCGGCACCGGCCAGCGAGCCCGCCGCCGGCAAAGGCGCCGCCGCCAACCGCGACCACACAAGGCGAATCGCCGCGCTGGAGCGCCGCGTCAGCGCGCATGACGAGGCGATCCGGGCCATGCTCAAGATCGTGGGCGAGATCGCCGGCGATCGAAAATGAGCGCGGCCGCAGGACCCGTCGTCAACGCGATGTCGGTCGACATCGAGGAGTATTTCCAGGTCGGCGCCTTCGAGCGGACGATCGACCCGGCCGACTGGGACGCGCTGGCGAGCCGTGTCGAATATAATACCCAGGCCTGCATCGACCTGTTCGCGGAGGCCTGCGTGTCGTCGACCTTCTTCACGCTGGGCTGGGTCGCCGAGCGTCATCCGGCGCTGATCCGGCGCATCGTCGATGCAGGGCACGAGCTCGCGAGCCACGGCTATGCGCATGGGCGCGTTCACGACATGGACGCCGACGCCTTCCGCGCCGACCTCCGCAAGACGCGCGCAATCCTAGAGGACACCGGCGGCGTCGCAATCCGCGGCTACCGCGCGCCGAGCTTTTCGATCGGCGAGCGCAACGCCTGGGCGCTCAAGGTGCTGGCGGACGAGGGCTACGACTACTCCTCCTCCGTCGCGCCGTTCGGGCACGACCATTATGGCTGGGCGGGGTCGCCGCGCTTCGCCTACAAGCCGGTCGCGGGATCGGCGATGATCGAGGTGCCGGTGACGACGGTCGATGTCGGCGGAAAGATCATGGCGGCTGGGGGCGGCGGATTCTTCCGGCTGCTTCCCTACGCCTTTTCCAGCTGGGCGATCCGGCGGGTGAACCGCGCGGAGCATCAGCCGGCGGTGTTCTATTTCCACCCGTGGGAGGTCGATCCCGGCCAGCCGCGGGTCGAGGGCGCGCCGATCAAGTCGCGGATCCGGCACTATACCAACCTCTCAAGGATGGCGGACAAGATGCGGCGTGTGCTCGGCGAATTCCGCTGGGACCGCATGGACCGCGTCTATCTGGGCGCCGCGTGACCGCACCCGCCGTCCGCGCCATCGCCCTGTCCGACGTTAAAGATCGGGAGCGGTTCGACGCCTTCGTGCGCGAGGCGGCTTATGGCACGGCGTTCCACCTGACGGCATGGGGCCGGGCGATCACCGCCGGCGTGGGACAGGCGCCGCACTATCTTGTCGCCGAAGCGAACGGTGCGATCGCCGGCGTGTTGCCGTTGATCCACCAGAAGTCGGCGCTGTTCGGCAGCTCACTCGTTTCGAACGCCTTCGCGGTCTACGGTGGCCCACTGGCGGAGGGCGAGGCAACGAACCGGGCGCTCGACGAGGCCGCTTGGGCGCTGGCGCAAAAGCTCGGCGCGCCGGTTCTCGAATATCGCGACCAGCATCGTCTGCGGCCTGATTGGCCGGGCAAGACCGAGACCTATGCAACGTTCCGCCGACTCCTGTCCGCCGATTCCGAGGCGAACATGAAGGCGATTCCGCGCAAGCAACGCGCCGAGGTGCGCCGGTCGCTCGACTTCGGGCTCGACACGCGCGTCGGCCGCGACGACCGCGCGCTGGCCGAGCATTTCGCGGTCTATTCGGAGAGCGTCCGCAACCTCGGCACGCCGGTGTTCTCGCCCAACCTGTTCCGCGCGCTGGCCGAATTCTACGGCGAGGATTGCGACGTGCTGACCGTCTCCAAGGGCGGTGTGCCCTATGCCTCGGTGCTGTCGCTCTATTTTCGCGGCGAGGTCCTGCCCTATTATGGCGGCGGGACACGCGGCGCGCGGGCGCTACGAGCGAACGACCATATGTACTGGATGCTGATGGAGCACGCCCGCGAAAAGGGTTGCACGTCGTTCGACTTCGGGCGATCGAAGGTCGGAACGGGCGCCTATTCGTTCAAGAAGAACTGGGGCTTCGAGCCGACTCCGCTTGCCTATGAATTCCGTCTCGCCGAAGGTCGCGAGATGCCGGACATCAACCCGCTCAACCCGAAATATCGTTTGATGGTCGAGAGTTGGAGCCGCATGCCGTTGTGGCTCGCCAACCGGCTCGGGCCGATGCTGTCGCGCGGGCTCGGCTGATGGGCGACGTGCTGTTCCTCGCGCACCGGATTCCCTATCCGCCGGACAAGGGCGACAAGATCCGCTCGTGGCGGGTGCTGAAGCACATCGCCGAGCGCGCGACGGTGCATCTCGGCGCCTTCGTCGATGATCCCGAGGACATGAAATACGGCGATGTGCTGCGCGGCATATGCGGCGACGTGCTGCTGCAGCCGGTGCCCAAGTACGCGCGGGTGACTCGCAGCCTGCGCGCGCTCCGGACGGGCGAGGCGCTGTCGGTCGGACTTTATTACGACAAGGCGATGGTCAACTGGGTTCGCGACCTGATGCGGCGGCGGCCGATCACCGCGATCTATGTCTTCTCCAGCCAGATGGCGCGCTATGCTGCCGCCTACCTGCCGGGACGTCGAAGCGTGATGGATTTCGTCGATGTCGATTCGGAGAAATGGCGGCAGTACGCCGACGAGGCGGGCGGTTGGCGGCGGTCCATCTACGCGCGCGAGGCAAGGCTGTTGCGCGCCGTCGAGAAGCTCGCGGCGCGGCATTACAATACCAGCCTGTTCGTCTCGGATGCCGAGGCGGCGATCTTCCGTCGTATCTCGGGTTCCTACGGCCACACCGTCGAGACGCTCTCGAACGGCGTCGATCTGCAATATTTCAGCCCCGAGGGCGTTTCACCAATCCCCGTCGAGGGACGACCGGCGGTCGCGTTCACGGGGGCAATGGATTATCGGCCGAACATCGACGCGGCCTTGTGGTTCGCCGAACGAACCTGGCCGCTGGTAAGGGCGGAGGCGCCGGGCGCGACCTTCAATATCGTCGGCTCCAACCCGTCGCCCGAGCTGCGCAAGCTGGACGGTCGCGGCGGCATCGCGGTTACGGGCCGGGTTCCCGACGTCCGGCCCTATATCGCGGCGGCGGACGTCGTAGTGGCGCCTCTCCGCATCGCCCGGGGCATCCAGAACAAGGTGCTGGAGGCGATGGCGATGGCGAAACCGATCGTCGCGACGGCGGCGGCGCTGGAGGGCATCGAGGCCGAGGCGGGGACGCATCTGGTCGTCGCCGACCAGCCCGACGCGATGGCGAGCGCCATCCTTGGCTTGGCGCGCGACCAAGCCAAAGCGGCGGCGCTCGGCACGGCGGCGCGGCAGCGCGTGGTCGAACGGTACGACTGGGACGCCAAGCTGGCGCCGCTCGACGCCAAGCTCGATCTTGGCGCGATCAAATATGGAAGGCGGCGCGATGACCGTTGAGGCGCTTCGAAGCGCGGCATGGCGCCGGTCGATCGCGGCGTGGGCGGCGCTGGTCATCGCCCTGCTGCTCGTGCTGCGACGCGACGCGACGCACCTTTTCAGCATCTGGTGGAACAACGCGACCTTCGGCCACTGCCTGCTGATCGTGCCGATCGTCGCCTGGCTGGTCTGGCAGCGCAAGGATGAGCTGGCGCGCCTCGCGCCGACGCCGTGGCTGCGCGGCATCGCGCTGCTGTTCGCGACGGGACTGCTGTGGCTCGCCGGCGATCTCACCGAACTGAGCGTCGTCCGCCATGCCGCGCTCGTGCTGATGGTGATGGCGACTGTGCCGACGGTGTTCGGGCTAGCGGTGACCCGCGGCGTCGCCTTTCCGCTGTTCTTCCTGCTGTTCGGCATCCCGATCGGCGAGCAGATCGTGCCGCAGCTGCAGACGATCACCGCGCTGTTCTGTATCAAGATGCTCGACCTGTTCGGCATTCCCGCGTTTCTCGACGGCGTGTTCATCGCGATTCCCGAAGGCAATTTCGAGGTCGCCGAGGCCTGTTCCGGCGTGCGCTTCCTGATCGCCATGGTGGCGTTCGGCGCGCTGGCGTCGAACGTCTGCTTCAAGTCGCGGTGGCGGCGCGCGGGCTTCATGGCGGCGTCGGTCATCGTGCCGATCGTCGCCAACGGCTTTCGCGCCTGGGGCACGATCTACATCGCGCACAAGACGACCCCGGCCTTCGCGCGGGGCATGGACCATATCATCTATGGCTGGTTCTTCTTCGCCTTCGTGATGGCACTGACTCTGGCGATCGGCTGGCGCTTCTTCGACCGTCCGGTCGAGGAGCCAATGATCTATCCCGAGCGCATCCAGCCGCGCGACAGCCTGCCAGGCGAGCCGCGCATGGTGCTGATCGCGACGCTCGCGGCGTTCGTGCTCGCCGCGGCGGCGCCGGCCTATGGCGCCTATGTCGCCGGGCGGGGCCCGGACAGCCGGGTCGTGGCGATCAACCTGCCGACGCCGGCGGGATGGACGCGCGTGCCGTTCGCGGGCGAGCCGTGGTCGCCGCAATACGCCGGGGCGCACACCGCGATGGCGAGCTATTCCGACGGCAAGGGCCAGCCCGTCGACCTGTATGTCGCGATCTACGATCACCAGACCGCCCGGGAGAAGCTCGTCGGCTTCGGGCAGGGCATCGCGCCGCCCGCCGAGGGCGCGCCGTGGGCCTGGGCGCGGAGCGACGTGCCGCCGCCCGACGGTGTGGCCGCGCAGATCAACGCGACCGCGGCGGTGCGCGAGGCTTGGCAATACTATCTGGTCAACGGCCGCGTCGTCGGCACTCCGCTCAAGATCAAGATCGAGGGGCTGAAGGCGAAACTGCTGGGCGGGCCCACCCGCGCCGCGACCGTGGTGATCTCGGCGCAGCGGGCCGACACGGTGATCGCCGCGCGGCCCGCGATCGCGCGGTTCGCGGCGGCGCTGGGACCGATCGACAAGCTGGTCGACCGCGCGGCGATCGAGGCGAAGGACTAGCCGATGTGCGGCATCGCGGGCTATTTCGACATGGGCGATGGCCGGCCGATCTCCGAACCGCAACTGCGCGCCATGACCGACGCGATCGCGCATCGGGGTCCGGACGGCAGCGACGTGTTCATCGCGGACGGAGTGGGCCTCGGCCATCGGCGGCTGGCGATCATCGACCTTGTCACCGGCGACCAGCCGATGCGCTCGGCCGACGGCGCGGTGACGCTGATCTTCAACGGCGAGATCTACAACTTCATGGAGGTCCGCCGCGAACTGGAGTCGCTCGGCCATCGCTTCCGGACGAGCAGCGACACCGAGGTGATCCTCGAATCTTGGCTGCGCTGGGGAGAGCGCTGCGTCGACCGGCTGCGCGGCATGTTCGCCTTCGTCATCCACGATGCGCGTGAGCAATCGATGTTCCTGGCGCGCGACCGGCTTGGCGTAAAGCCGCTGCACTATGCGCTGCTGCCAAGCGGCTCGCTGATCTTCGCGTCGGAGCTCAAGGGGTTGCTGGCATGCGCCGGATTGCCCCGGACGCTCGATCCGACGGCGATCGAGGATTATTTCGCCTACGGCTACATTCCCGACCCGAAGTGCATCCTGGCGGGGGTGAAGAAGCTGCCGGCCGGGCATACGCTGACGCTACGGCGCGGGCGACCGGTGCCCGAGCCGTCGCGCTATTGGGACATCGACTTCACGACGCGGCACAAGGGCAAGGCCGACGATCTCGCCGCCGACCTGCTGGAGCGGATGCGCGAGGCGGTGCGGCTCAGGATGATCGCCGATGTGCCGCTCGGCGCCTTCCTGTCGGGCGGCGTCGATTCCAGCAGCGTCGTCGCGCTGATGGCGGAGGCGAGCGAGCTGCCGGTCAAGACCTGCTCGATCGGCTTCGACGTCGCGCGCTACGACGAGACCGAATATGCCGAGCGCATCGCCAGGCGCTTCGCCACTGACCACCACAGCCGCATCGTCAGCGCCGACGACTTCGGGCTGATCGACAAGCTGAGCGACGCCTATGACGAGCCGTTCGCGGACTCTTCCGCGCTTCCGACATTCCGCGTCTGCGCGCTGGCCCGCGAGACAGTGAAAGTGGCGCTGTCTGGCGACGGCGCGGACGAGGTGCTGGCGGGATACCGGCGGCACCGGCTGCATCGCAACGAGGAACGGATGCGCGGCTTGCTTCCGGGCGGCGTGCGGGAGCGACTGTTCGGCCCGCTTGGGCGAGCCTATCCCAAGCTCGACTGGGCACCGCGAGCGTTCCGGGCGAAGACGACGCTCACCGCGCTCGGCATGTCGGCGGGCGAGGCCTATTTCAACAGCATCGCGGCGCTCCCGGACCGGCTGCGCGGCCAGCTGTTCAGCGCCGACTTCCGGCGCGACCTTCAGGGCTATTGGGCGGGGAGCCTCTACGTCGACACCATGCGCGACGCGCCGGCGCGCGACACGCTGGGGCAGGCGCAATATGCCGACATCAAGCATTGGCTGCCGGGCGACATTCTGACCAAGACCGACCGCGCCAGCATGGCGGTGAGCCTTGAGGCGCGCGAGCCGCTGCTCGACCACAAGCTGGTGGAGTGGGAGGCGGGGCTGCCGCCCGATATGCGGATACGAGGCGGGCAGGGGAAGTGGCTGATGAAGAAGGCGATGGAGCCCTATCTGCCCCACGACATCCTCTACCGGCCGAAGATGGGTTTCTCTGTTCCCTTGGCCGATTGGTTCCGGGGACCGCTCGCCGAGCGCGCCTCCGCGCTGGCGGACAATTCGGCCGCGCTCTCCACCGGCTGGTTCGATCGCGCCTTCCTGCGCCGCGCGGTCGACGAGCATCGCTCCGGCCGCTCCGACAACAGCAGGCTTTTGTGGCAGCTTCTTATGCTCGACCAGTCGCTGTCGCGCGTGCTCGACGAGCCGGCGCGGGCGGCGGCCTGATGCGATTGCTGCCGCTGCTGGCGATGGCCCTGATCCCGGCGGCGGCGCAAGCGGCGGATTTCGTCAGCGTCGTGGCGCGGATCAAGCCTTCGGTCGTCGGCATCACGACGATCCTGACGGGGCGGGCGCTGGCGGCGCAACTGGCCGGCACCGGCTTCGCGGTCGCGGATGGCCATTATGTCGTGACCAACCATCATGTCGTGGCGGGCGACGGGACGGCGCCGGTCGCGCTTCAGGTGCTGATACCGGGCTCGGGCGCGCCCGAGCGGCGGTCGGCCTCGCTCGTCGTCAGCGACCCGACGCACGATCTGGCGCTGCTGCGCGTCGAGGGCGCGGCCTTGCCGGTCGCGAGGCTGCGGCGCGAGCCGGGGCTCGTGCCCGACGGGACCGACATCGCGATCACGGGGTTTCCGCTTGGCGTCGTGCTCGGGCTGGTGCCGACGACGCATCGCGGGATCGTTGCCGCGACCCCGGTCAATGTCGGCGCCCTGCCGCGCGCCAATCTGCTCGACCCGGCGATGATCCGGATGCCGCGCTTTCCCGTCTACCAGCTCGACCTGATCGCATTTCCCGGGAACAGCGGCAGCCCGCTCTACAGCGCCGAAACGGGCGAGGTGATCGGGGTGATCAACAGCGGCTTCATCAAGGCGACCAAGGAAAAGGCGGCGACCGAACCAACGGCGATCACCTTCGCGATGCCGGTCAGCTATTTGCGCGCGTTGATCGAGAAAGCCGGGGTTTCGCCCTAACCCTTGGGTTTCATCGCGTCCTGAAGCGCCTGGGCGTGCTCGGTGCGAATTTCCTCGGCGGTGATCGCCTTGGGTGCCGGCGCCATCTGAGCGACGGCGCTCGGCGGGGGCAGCGTCGTGCTGGCGACGGCATGGCTGGCGAGCAGCAGATGATAGACGAGCACGATTCCCGCGCCGGCGCCGAGCACGATGCCCGCCATCCACACGATCACTGAACCGTTCGGAACGGGCAGGTCCCGTTGCTTCCGCATCGCCATGGCGATCATCCTTATTCCCAACCGGAATTGTCTAAGCAATGTCCGTGCCACGCGGGAATTTTTCGGCAGAACCTTGGAGTTAACGATTTCGATCCGCCACCGCCGTCATAATTTTGTAAGTTCGTCCGACAGTGGCGGATAGCGCGCGGCCATGAATGTCAGGCCATCGGGTGGGGCATTGAGGCCCAGCGCGGCGCGATCGGCGGCGCGGAGGGCTTCGCCGATCCGGGATCTGGGCCAGCTTCCATCGCCGACGAGCTTCAGGCAGCCGACCATCGACCGGACCTGATGGTGGAGGAACGAGCGGGCGGCGGTATCGACCACGATCTCGTCGCCGTCGCGCCTGACGCTGATCCGGTCGAGGGTCCGGATCGGGCCGTTCGCCTGGCACTTGACCGCGCGGAAGGTGGTGAAGTCGTGCCGGCCGACCAGCGCCTGCGCGGCTTCGTGCATCGCCTCGGCGTCGAGCGGCTGGACGACGCGCCACGCGAGGCCGCGGTCGACGGTGAGTGGGGGTCGGCGGTTGACGATGCGGTAGCGGTAGGCGCGCTCGATGCAGTCGAAGCGGGCGTGGAAATCGCCGGTGGCGACGGCGCAGTCGACGATGGCGACGGGGGCGGGGCGGAGGTGAGCGTTGAGCGCGCCCATCAGGCGGAGCGGGGTGATCGGGCGGTCGACGTCGACATGCGCGACCTGGCCGCGGGCGTGGACGCCGGCGTCGGTGCGGCCGGCGGCGTGGACGAGGGCCTGCTGGCCGGTGACCGCCGCCAGCGCGGCCTCGATCGTCGCCTGGACGCTGGCGCCATTGTCCTGGCGCTGCCAGCCGACATAAGGCCGGCCGTCATATTCGATGGTCAGGCGAAAGCGGGTCACAGCCGCGTGCCGGGTGGGACCTGCCAGCCGCGCAGCGCCGCGTCGGCGGGCATCGCCGGGCGACCGGCGCGCTGGAGGAGCGTCGGGCGGATGGCCTGGAGACCGCAGGCGATCAGCAGGCGGTCATCGATGACGGCGCCGGGCGGGCCGTCGCCGGGCTCGATCTCCGCGGCGAGGATCTTGATGCGCTCGCCGGCGATCTCGACGAATGCGCCGGGAGCCGGATTGAAGGCGCGGACGGCGCGCTCGATGGCGATGGCGGGCTGGGTGAAGTCGAGGCGGGCTTCGGCCTTGTCGATCTTCGGCGCGTGGGTGGCGCCTTCGGGCTGAGTCACCGGGGCCGGGAGTGCGGCAAGCGTCCGAAGGAGCAACTCCGCACCCAGCTCCGCGAGTTCTGCCGTGAGCTCGCCAGCGGTCTTCCGTTCGATAGGAGTCGCGGCGGCGGCGAGCATCGGGCCGGTGTCCAGGCCGCTTTCCATTTGCATGATGGTGACGCCGGTTCGAGTGTCGCCGGCGAGGATGGCGCGCTGGATCGGCGCGGCGCCGCGCCAGCGGGGCAGGAGGGAGGCGTGGATGTTGATGCAGCCGAGGCGCGGAGCGTCGAGGGCGGCTTGGGGCAGGATGAGGCCATAGGCCGTGACGATCGCGACATCGAGGTTCAGGGCGGCGAAGGCGGCGCGGTCGTCTTCGGCCTTGAAATTCAGCGGGGTGCGGACGGGAAGGCCGAGCGCTTCGGCACGCTGCTGGACGGGTGAGGCGAGCAACGCCTTGCCCCGGCCGGCGGGACGGGGTGGCTGGGTGTAGACCGCCAAGATGTCGTGGCCGGCGGCGTGGAGCGCGTCGAGCGCGGGGAGCGCGAAGGCGGGCGTTCCCATGAAGGCGATGCGCATGCGCCGGTGGCTATCGCGGCCTTGCCGGACATGCAACCGGCGGCCATATCTGGACCTTATGGCATCCCCTGAAATCGACGCGCTGGCGCAGGCGCTGGCGCGGCTTCCGGGCCTTGGGCCGCGCTCGGCCCGACGCGCGGTGCTGCACCTGCTGAAGCGGCGCGAGACCGCGCTGACGCCGCTGCTGCGGGCGCTGGAGTCGGTCGAGCGGACGATGACCGTATGCGCGACCTGCGGCAACGTCGACACCCGCGATCCGTGCAGCATCTGCACCGACCCGCGCCGCGACGCGAGCGCGCTGTGCGTCGTCGAGGAGGTCGCCGACCTGTGGGCGCTCGACCGGGCGCGGCTGTTTCCCGGACGCTATCATGTGCTCGGGGGACGGCTGTCGGCGCTCGACGGCGTCAGGCCCGAGCATCTGGCGATCGACAGCCTGGTGGCGCGCGCCGGTGGCGGCGAGGTCGAGGAGGTCGTGCTGGCGATGAACGCGACGCTCGATGGGCAGACGACGATGCATTACATCGCCGACCGGCTGGAGAGCCTCGACGTGCGCGTGACGACCCTGGCGCACGGCGTGCCGGTGGGCGGCGAGCTCGACTATCTCGACGAAGGGACGCTGGCGCAGGCGCTTCGCGCAAGGCGTCCGCTGGCTTGACGATTCGGCGCGCCGTACCTAGCTGAACCGCATGTCCATCCTGCCGATCATCGAAGCGCCCGACCAGCGGCTCCGTACCATCTCGACGCCCGTCGAGGCGGTCGACGATGCGCTGCGCGCGCTGATGGATGACATGCTGGAGACGATGTACGACGCGCCGGGCATCGGCCTCGCTGCAGTCCAGGTCGGGGTTCCGAAGCGCGTGCTGGTGATCGACCTCCAGGAAGAGGACGACGCCGAGGGCAAGCCGGTTCGCGCGCCGCGCCACTACGTCAATCCCGAGATCCTGTGGGAGTCGGAGGAGCTGACGACCTACAACGAGGGCTGCCTGTCTCTCCCCGAGCAATATGCCGAGGTCGACCGGCCGTCCAAGGTGCGGATGCGCTGGCTGGACTATGACGGCAAGGCGCATGAAGAGGAGATCGACGGCCTGCTCGCGACCTGCGTCCAGCACGAGATGGACCATCTCGAGGGGGTGCTGTTCGTCGACCATCTGTCGAAGCTCAAGCGCGACATGGTGCTGAAGAAGCTCGAGAAGGCGCGGCGAAAAGCGGCCTGAGGAGCGTTTTTCTTTTCCCGTCATCCCGGCGAAGGCCGGGATCCATGAACACGGTTTGTCACGAGGCCGCGTCGATTCCGGCGCTTGCTTCTGCTTGAATCGTGTTCATGGATCCCGGCTTTCGCCCGGATGACGGTTGAGGGGAAAGAGACGGGAGGAGGGGATTCGGGGCTTAGAGTCCCTAGAGTCCCGGTGATTTTGCCATTTTATTGCGCGGGCGAGTTATAAAGTTTCGTCGCGATCTGTGGCGTTCATGGTGAGAAAGAGCGTCACCATTTAACCAAATTCGCCTCAAAAAGTCAAGATGAGACGCGAATCCGCGTGCCGGTCTCGAAGCCGTCCTGAAGCAGCGTGAGGATTGCCTCGGCCACGCGCTCGGGGGGCTTCACCGTCTCGACATCCTCGCCCGGGAATGCCGAGGCGCGCATCGCGGTGCGGGTGGCGCCGGGGTCGATGATCGCGGTGCGGACGGGGCTGATGTTGGCGACCTCGGCCGAATAGGTGGCGACAAGCGATTCGAGCGCGGCCTTCGAGGCGGCGTAGGCGCCCCAGTAGGCGCGGGGGCTGGTGCCGACGCTGGACGTGACGGCGAGCAGCCGGCCAGAGTCCGAGAGGCGGAGCAGAGGGTCGAAGGCGGCGATCAGCCGGTGGTTGGCCAAGAGGTTGACCGCGAGGATGCGGTCGAAATCCTTGGGCTTGAGCTGCGCGACCGGGGTCAGGTCGCCGAGCGTGCCGGCGTTGAGGACGAGGATGTCGAGGCTGCCCCAACGCCCGCCGACCGCGTCGGCGAGGCGGGTGATGGCGTCGCTGTCGAGGAGGTCGAGCGGCGCTATGGTGGCGGCGCCGCCGGCGCCGTGAATGCGCTCCTCGACCTCCTCCAGCCCGCCCTCGGTGCGCGCGGTGAGGATGACGTGAGCGCCGGCCTTCGCCAGCGCCTCCGCCGTGGCCGCGCCGATGCCGCGGCTGGCGCCGGTGACCAGCGCCAGCCTGCCGTCGAGGATGCCGCTCACCTCAGGCGCTCGGCCAGCATCGACAGTTGATCGGGGGCGTCCAGTTCTTCCTGGTCGGTCAGCCGGGTCGGGTAGTCGCCGGTGAAGCAGGCGTCGCAATGCTGCGGCTGGCCGTCGTCGCGCGCCTCCTCGCCGAGCGCCTTGTACAGGCCGTCGATCGACAGGAAGGCGAGGCTATCGACCTTGATGAAGTCGCGCATCCGCGCGACGTCCATCTGCGCGGCGAGGAGCTTCGAGCGCTCGGGCGTGTCGACGCCGTAGAAGCAGCTGTGGCGCGTGGGGGGCGAGGCGATGCGGAGGTGGACCTCCTTCGCGCCGGCGTCCTGCATCATCTGCATGATCTTGATCGAGGTGGTGCCGCGGACGATCGAATCGTCGATCAGCACGACACGCTTGCCGTCGATGATCGCGCGGTTGGCGTTGTGCTTCAACTTGACGCCGAGGTTGCGGATCTGGTCGCCGGGCTGAATGAAGGTGCGGCCGACATAGTGGCTGCGGATGATGCCGAGCTCGAACGGGATGCCCGATTGCTGGGCGTAGCCGATCGCCGCCGGAGTGCCCGAGTCGGGGACGGGAACGACGACATCGGCGTCGACCGGGCTCTCGATCGCCAGCTGCGCGCCGATCCGCTTCCTGACCTGGTAGACGCTGGTGCCGTCGACGATCGAGTCGGGGCGCGAGAAATAGACGTGCTCGAAGATGCAGGGGCGGGGACGAAGCGCACCGAAGGGGCGGAGCGAGCGCAGGCCCTTGGAAGAAATGACGACGAGCTCGCCGGGCTCGATGGCGCGCAGGAAGGTCGCGCCGACGACGTCGAGCGCGACGGTCTCAGACGCCAGGATATAGGCGTCGTTGAGGCGGCCGAGGACGAGCGGGCGGATGCCGAGCGGGTCGCGGCAGGCGAGCATCCCCTCGGGCGTCAGGCATATGAGGCTGTAGGCGCCCTCGACATGCTTCAAGGCGTCGATGAAGCGGTCGAGCAGGGTGCGGTAGCTCGACGTGGCCACCAAGTGGATGATCGTCTCGGTATCCGAGGTCGACTGGAAGATCGAGCCGCGGCGGACGAGGTCGCGGCGCAGCTTCAAGGCGTTCGAGATATTGCCGTTGTGAGCGACCGCGAAGCCGCCCGAGACGAGCTCGGCGAACAGCGGCTGGATATTGCGCAGGCCGCTCTCGCCGGCGGTGGAATAGCGGACGTGGCCGGCGGCGATGGTGCCGGGGAGGCCGCGGATGACCTCGTCGCGGTCGAAGTTGCCGGCGACGTGGCCCATGGCGCGGTGCGAGTGGAAATGCTCGCCGTCAAAGCTGGTGATGCCCGCCGCTTCCTGGCCGCGATGCTGGAGCGCGTGGAGGCCGAGCGCGGTCATCGCCGCCGCGCCCTGCGCGCCGTAGACGCCGAAGATGCCGCATTCTTCGCGGAGCTTGTCGTCGTCGAACGGATGCGTGGTCAGCATGGCGTTCCTGAGGGTGGCTGGCCTGAGGGTGGCTGGACGGGCTTGTGGCGCATATAGGAGCGGCGCGAGGGGTTGTCGCCCCCGATCTGTCACGAAACGGCAATTAACATGGATAAGTCCGAGCTGGAGACGACGACCGAGCTGACGCCGCGCTGGGATGAGCGCGGGCTGGTGCAGGCGGTGGCGACCGACGCGGCGACGGGCGCGGTGCTGATGGTGGCGCACATGAACGCCGCCGCGCTGGAGGCGACGCTGGCGACGGGCGAGGCGCATTACTGGTCTCGCTCGCGGCGGGAGGTGTGGCACAAGGGCGGAACTTCGGGGAATGTCCAGCGGGTGGTCGAGCTGCGGCTGGATTGCGACCAGGATGCGGTTTGGATGACGGTGGAGCCGGCGGGGCCGGCCTGCCATACGGGCGAATTCACCTGCTTCTATCGGGTGGTCACGCCGGAGCGAGGGCTCGTTCGTAGATGACGACGCCGTCGCGATCGATCCGGGTACGGAGCGGATGATCTTGGGCAAGTGCCGAGACCGCCGTGAAATCGACCGGGAAGACCACCGCGGATTGGTCGTGCATGTCGCGCAGGCGCGACACATCGTCTGCGGTCACCCCGTCGCCAAACAATGCGATGTCGATATCCGAGTGGGTTCGGTAGTCGCCGCGCGCGCGGCTGCCATAGATTGCGGCCCGTTCGACCGAGGGCACGCGCCGAACGATGGCGACAAGCATGTCGACCACGAACGGCGCAAGGCCGCTGTCAGACTTTGCCGCTGAGACGTTCGACGAGGGCATTGATAGGTTCCGGCGCGTTGTCGGCGATCCAGGCCGCGATCAGCGCGATCTCGGCTTCGTTATAGATATGAACGGTGCGGTTGCGGCGCTCAAGCATGGCGGTCCAGACATTGCCGTCGAGGACGAGGTTTCGTGCAACCGCCGCCTCGATGACCTGCCGCGGTCCCGAAGGCGACAAGTCGCCTTCCCATATCCGCAGCCAGTCGCGCATCGCCTTCCAGCAGAGCTCGAAGGTGAACTCGAAGCGCTGGATCATCGAATCGCGGAAAGAATCGTCGTTCTCGCGGCGCCAACGCTCGGCCGACTCCTGAAAACGCGCCGATGCCGACCGCAGGGCCGCAAGGTGATCGTCGAGGCGCTCGTTGGGGGACATGCGGCGACAATGCTATATCCCGCGACGGCACTCAATCCTGCTAGGTTGACGCGTCGGCCCGGCCTAAGCTCTTGGCAACACGGTGGCCGCGAAGTTGGCCGAGGGGAGAGATGATGCCGATTTACCGCGCGCCGGTGAAGGATACGCAGTTCGTGTTGAAGGCCGTCGTTGGCCTCGACAAATATTCCAACCTGCCGGGCTTCGCCGACGCGACGCCGGACATGGTGACCGCGATTCTGGAAGAGGGGGCGAAGTTCGTCGAGAATGTCGTGCAGCCCTTGAACCAGAGCGGCGACCTTGAGGGGTGCACGCGGCATGAGGATGGGTCGGTGAGCGCGCCGAAGGGCTTCCGCGAGGCTTACGAGCAGTTCTGCGACGCGGGCTGGAGCACGCTGATGGGCGATCCGGCCTATGGCGGGCAGGGGCTGCCGCATGTCGTCGGCGTGGCGTTCGAGGAATATCTTTGCTCGGCCAACATGGCGTTCGCGATGTACCCGGGGCTGACGCACGGCGCGGTGGCGGCGATCGCGGTGGCGGGCTCCGGCGAGCAGAAGGCGAAATACCTGCCGAACATGGTCCACGGGCGCTGGACGGGGACGATGAACCTGACCGAGCCGCAATGCGGCACCGACCTGGGCCTCATCCGCACCAGGGCCGAGTTGAACGACGACGGCAGCTATTCGATCACCGGAACGAAGATCTTCATCTCGTCCGGCGAGCACGACATGAGCGACAATATCGTCCACCTCGTGCTGGCGAAGATCGCCGGTGCTCCCGACAACGTGAAGGGCATCAGCCTGTTCGTGGTGCCGAAGTTCATGGTGGGCGACGACGGCTCGCTGGGGGAGCGCAATGCGGTCACCTGCGGGTCGATCGAGCACAAGATGGGCATCCACGCCAATTCGACCTGCGTGATGAACTATGACGGCGCCAGGGGCTGGCTGGTCGGCGAGGCGAACAAGGGCCTGAAAGGCATGTTCATCATGATGAATGCTGCAAGGCTCGGCGTCGGGCTGCAGGGGTTGAGCCAGGGCGAGGTCGCCTACCAGAACGCCGTCGCCTACGCCAAGGAACGGCGGCAGGGGCGGGCGCTGACCGGGGCGGCGGAGCCGGACGAAAAGGCCGACACCATCCTCGTCCACCCCGACGTGCGGCGGATGCTGATGGACGCGCGGGCGTTCAACGAGGGCGCGCGGGCGCTGGCGCTGTGGGGCGGCTTGCAGGTCGATCTCGCGCACAAGGCGGCGACCGAGGAAGAGCGGCAGGCGGCCGACGACCTGATCTCGCTGCTGACGCCCGTCATCAAGGGCTACATGACCGACAAGGGCTATGAGACCGCGACCAACGCCCAGCAGGTGTTCGGCGGCCACGGCTACGTCCGCGAATGGGGGATGGAGCAGTTCGTCCGCGATGCGCGCATCGCGATGATCTACGAGGGCGCCAACGGCGTTCAGGCGATGGACCTCGTCGGCCGCAAGCTGGGGCAGAACGGCGGGCGGGCGGTGATGGCCTATTTCGCGTTGCTGGGGCAGGCGATCACCGACGCCAAGCAGGACGAGCGGGTCGCCGAGGGCGCGGCCAAGCTGGAGAAGGCGGTCGGTGAGCTTCAGGCGGCGACGATGTGGCTGATGCAGAACGCCATGGCCAACCCGAACAACGCGGGATCCGCCGCCTATGCCTATATGGAGCTGATGGGGATCGTCGCGCTCGGCCATATGTGGCTGCTGATGGCGCGCGCGGCCGAGGACGGCCTTGCAAGCGGGGAGGGCGATGCCGAGTTCCTGACCGCGAAGCGCCTTACCGCGCGCTACTATGGCGAACGCTACCTGCCGGACGCGGGCGCGCTCCGGCGCAAGATCGAGGCGGGATCGGACACGCTGATGTCGATGCCCGCGGCAAGCTTCTGAGAGGAATATCAAATGGCTGACGCCTATATCTACGACGCGGTGCGGACGCCGCGCGGCAAGGGAAAGAAGGACGGCGCGCTCCACGAGATCACGCCGATCCAGCTCGCGACGCAGGTCCTCCAGGCGCTCCGCGACCGCACCGGGATCGACACCGGCGACGTCGACGACGTCATCCTCGGCTGCGTCTCGCCGGTTGGCGAGCAGGGCGCGGATCTGGCGCGCGTCGCGGTGATCAACGCCGATTATGCCGAGACGACGGCGGGCGTTCAGGTCAACCGCTTCTGCGCTTCCGGCCTGGAAGCCGTGAACATGGCGGCGGCGAAGGTGATGACCGGCGAGGCGGAGTTCGCGATCGGCGGCGGCGTCGAGAGCATGAGCCGCGTTCCCATGGGCTCCGACGGGGGCGCCTGGGCGACCGATCCGGCGGTCGCCTACAAGACCTATTTCGCGCCTCAGGGCATCGGCGCCGACCTGATCGCCACCAAATGGGGCTTCAGCCGCGACGATGTCGATGCTTATGCGGTCGAGTCTCAACGCCGCGCGGCAAAGGCCTGGGCCGACAAGCGTTTCGCCGGTTCGATCGTTCCGGTGCGCGACGTCATTGGCGAGATCGTTCTCGACCATGACGAGCATATGCGGCCGAAGACCGACATGCAGTCGCTGGCGGGTCTCAACCCCGCCTTCACCGCGATCGGCGAGGAGATGCCGGGCTTCGACGCGGTGGCGCTGCAGAAATATCCGGAGATCGAGCGGATCAACCATGTCCACACCGGCGGCAATTCGTCGGGCATCGTCGATGGCGCGGCGGGGGTGCTGATCGGCAGCAAGGCGATGGGCGAGAAATACGGGCTGAAGGCGCGCGCCCGGATCAAGGGCATGGCGTCGATCGGCTCCGAGCCGACGATCATGCTGACCGGGCCGACTCCGGTGACGCAGAAGCTGCTGAAGCGGCTCGGCATGGAGGTCGGCGACATCGACCTTTACGAATTGAACGAGGCGTTCGCGAGCGTCGTTCTGCGCTACATGCAGGCGCTGAACATTCCGCACGACAGGATCAACGTCAACGGCGGGTCGATCGCCATGGGCCACCCGCTGGGCGCCACCGGCGCGATGATCCTCGGCACGCTGCTCGACGAGATGGAGCGGACGGGGAAGGCGACGGGGCTCGCGACGCTGTGCATCGGCGCGGGGATGGGCACGGCCACGGTTATCGAGCGGATCTGAGGAACAGCCATGAACACCGAAACCATCCGCTACGAGCTCGACGCCGACGGCATCGCGCTTCTGACCATCGACCTGCCGGGCGCGTCGATGAACGTCATCAACCCCGAGTTCCAGCGCGACCTCGGCACGCTGATCGACCGCATCGCCAGCGACGAAAAGGTCGTCGGAGCGGTCATCACCTCCGGCAAGAAATCCGGCTTCATGGCGGGCGCCGACCTGAAAGGCATGGGCGCGCTGTTCGGCGGTGCCGACAGGATCGGAATGGCCGAGCTGTTCGAAACCGTGTTCCAGATCAACGCCTTGTTCCGCAAGCTTGAGACCAACGGCAAGCCGGTGGCGGCGGCGATCAACGGGCTGGCGCTCGGCGGCGGGCTCGAGCTGGCGCTCGCCTGCCATTACCGCGTCTGCACCGATGCGCCGAAGACCCAGCTCGGGCTGCCCGAGGTGCTGGTCGGCCTGCTGCCGGGCGGCGGGGGCACGCAGCGGCTGCCGCGGCTGATGGGGGCGCAGGCGGCGCTGATGTACATCATCCAGGGCAAGTCGATGAGCCCGCAGGAGGCGCAGGGCTTCGGCGTGGTGGGCGAGGTCGCGCCGGCGGGCGAGGTGGTCGAGCGCGCCAGGGCGTGGGTGAAGGCCAATCCCAAGGGCGGCGTCCAGCCGTGGGACCAGAAGGTGTTCAAGTTCCCCGGCGGCGCGGGGGCGATGAACCCCGGCTTCGCACAGACCTTCGTGGCGGGCGCGGCGATGGTCGCCAAGCAGACGATGCACAATATGAACGCGCCGGCGGCGATCCTGAGCTGCGTGTACGAGGGCGCGCAGTTGCCGATCGACACGGCGATCCGGGTGGAGAGCAAGTATTTCGCCAAGCTGGTCGCGGACCCGCAGGCGGGGAACATGATCCGGACGCTGTTCGTCAACAAGCAGGCGGCGGAGAAGGGGGCGCGGCGGCCCGCTGGTGTCGCTCCGAGCCCGACCAGGAAGCTCGGGATGATCGGCGCGGGGCTGATGGGGGCGGGCGTCGCGATGGTGTCGGCGCAGGCGGGGATCGAGGTGGTGCTGCTCGACCGCGATCTGGCGACCGCGGAGAAGGGCAAGGCGTACACGGCCGAGCGGCTGGCGAAGAAGCGGACTCCGCAGGACAAGGCCGATGTCATTCTCAATCGCATCGCTCCGACGGCGGACTTCGAGGATTTGAAGGGCTGCGACCTGATCATCGAGGCGGTGTTCGAGGACCGGGCGGTGAAGGCGGAGACGACGAAGAAGGTGCAGGCGGTGGTTGGCGCGGAGACGATCTTCGGGTCCAACACCTCGACCCTGCCGATCACCGGGCTGGCCGAGGCGTGGGACGAGCCGGCCAATTTCGTCGGCATCCACTTCTTCTCGCCGGTCGAGAAGATGCCGCTCGTTGAGATCATCGTCGGCAAGTCGACCGGGCCGGAGGCGATCGCCAAGGCGCTCGATTACGTCCAGCAGATCCGGAAGACGCCGATCGTCGTCAACGATTCCAGGGGCTTCTACACCTCGCGCTGCTTCGGCACCTATGTCACCGAGGGCTATGCGATGGTCGGCGAGGGGGTGAACCCCGCTTTGATCGAGAACATGGGGCGGCAGGCGGGGATGCCCGTGGGTCCGCTGGCGGTCGGCGACGAGGTGGCGATCGACCTCTCCTACAAGGTGATGAAGGCTGCGAAGGCCGACATGGGGGATGCGTACAAGCCGTCGCCCGCCGACCCGGTGGTCGAGAAAATGATGCAGCTTGAACGCTTTGGACGGAAGAACTCCAAGGGCTTCTACCAATATCCGGAGGGCGGGAAGAAGAGCATCTGGCCGGGGCTGGCGGAGCAGTTCCCGGCCGCCGGGAGCCAGCCGACGGCGGAGGCGGTGCGCGAGCGGCTGGTGTACCGGCAGCTCGCGGAGTGCGCGCGCTGCTTCGAGGAGGGGGTGCTGGAGACGCCGGAGGACGGGGATCTCGGCGCGATCTTCGGCTGGGGCTTCGCGCCGCACACCGGCGGGCCATTCAGCATGATGGACACCGTGGGGCTGGCGAACGTCGTCCAGACGCTCGACGGGCTGGCGCAGCGGCATGGGGAGCGGTTCGCGCCGGCGAAGCTGCTGCGGGATATGGCCGCAAGGGGGGAGACGTTTTATGGGCGGGCGGCGGTGAAGAAGGCGGCTTAGGTCCCATCCAACCTCTGAGCCCGTTCGTCCTGAGCTTGTCGAAGGACGTGGCATGCACGTCGGTGCGGCGACGTGGTTCGACAGGCTCACCACGAACGGAGGTTTGTGGGAGGCGAGAGGTTTGTGTCGGCGGATTGAGTGTCATAAATCTGTCCCCGATATCCCCGTTATCCACAGGCTTCGCGCCCGTTTTTCCGCTTTGCAGACTCGGCCATCCATGAGACCTTTCGGTTGTGGACGCGGGAAGCGACGCGGCGGAAACGCCAAGGACCTGAACGCGATACACGAAGCTGGTGGGACGGAAACTGAAGTCCGCGAGGACTGAAACATACGTTACGCCGGGGCGATGGACGCGAAGCGCCGCGCGGAGGACCGAGAGACACCCGAAAGGGCGGTCACGGACCAAGGCCGGAGCCGGACGACCCGCCGGAGCGGAAGGCCCCCGGGCCGACCAAAGCGCCCAAGCGGCCGCCGCGAGGCGAAGCGCCGGGAGCCCACGGAGAGCCTTCGGGCGACCCGCGGACGGCAGGAGCGACGAGCGGACTCGCCTTGCGGGATGCCGACAGGTCCCCCGGACCAGACGCGTCACCGCGGCGCCGCCCGCGGAACGGCTGGAACGACCCTCGGGTCAATCCGCCGAACCGCGAGCAAAAGTGGGGGCTGGCAGCGATGCCGGTCCCCATTTTTGTGCTCGAGGCCAAGTGGGACTTGGCCTCGGGTTGGGCGGGTCGCCACCGGTCGAGGCATTTCCTTCAACTCAGTCCCCTCTCTCCGCTCGCTGGCGCGAGTCGCTCTCTCCCCGGAGGGGCGAGAGGATGCTCCTCTCATCACCGCCACACACGGAAAAAAAGGACGCGGTCACTCCGCCGCCTCCATCACCAGGACAGGGCCGGTGCTGCTCATCGCGTGCACCCCGTTGTTCTGAACGAGGCGGGTCAGGTTGTCGTCGCCTCTCAGGATGCGGGCGACGGCGCAGGCGATCTCATATTCGCTCTTGGGCTTCCGAAGCGTGTCGTCCTCGAGCTCGTCATCGGGCGTTCGGCTGAACCAGGCGTCGCGGGCGGCGGCGGCGTGGCGGCGGCGGGCTTCGAGCTTGCCGGCTTCGAAGGCCAGCGCGGCCTCCGCCTCGCGCCCGGTGCAGGCGCGCCAATAGGCGTCCTCGCCGTAGCGGCCGCGCTCGAGGCCATCAAAGCCGGGCGGGGCGGGGAAGCGGGTGCAGAGCACCGCCTCGTCGCCGGGCATCGTCCAGACGGCGGGGCGAACCTCGGGCGCGGGCGGGGCGGCGGCGTCCTCCGATGGCCGGCCGTCGCCGCCGGGGCGGGCGCGGCGGGGGCCTTTGCGCGGCTCCGGCCCGGCGCGAACCGGAGAAAGCGGAGGGCTGTGGAGGCATTCCGGCGGCGGGCAGCCGATGGTGACGAGACCGGCGGCCTCGGCGCGAGTCCACTGATCGTTGGTCCAGCCCTGGCGGTTGGCGAGGGCGAGATCGGCGGCGCCGGGGTGCGGCGCCTCCTCCCCGGGCGCCTGCTGATCCTCCTCGGGCGCTTCGGGCGCGCCGGCGGGGTCGCCGCCGCGCAGGAAGGCCTCGGCGTCGCGGAGCGCGGTGACGGCGGCGAGGGCGGGGGCCGCCTCGCCCTGCTCGATCTCCCGCCTGGCGCGGGTCAGCAGGAAGGCGGCGGCGTCGTTGGCGGTGCCGTGCTCGACCATGTCGAGATAGTCCTCGAACGCCAGATGGACGGTGCGCGCGGCGTGGCCGAACGGGTCGCCGGGATCGGGCTCGGCGGCGAGCTTGTCCAGCCGCGTCAGCATCGCCATCGCCAGGCGATTGTCATAGCGGTGGCGGACGATCACCGAGCCGTCGGGGCGGGTGGTGGTCTCGGTGACGCCTTCGAGGGCGCGCGACCACATCGCGCTCGCCAGCCGCTCGCGCGCATGCAGCGACGCGGCGCGCCAGCCGAGCGCGAAGGAGGCGCCCGCCGCGCGCTGGCGCAGCGCATAGGCCGAGGAGGGCGCGACGCCGACGTGCCGGCACGCCGCCTCGACCGTCTGCCCCTCGGCGATCGCGACGAGGAAGGCGCGCTGCCGATCGGGCGTGAAGCCGTCGGTGCGGTAGCGGATGGGGACGTCATGCGCCGGGAGCAGCGCTGCCGCCTGCCAGCCGATCATCGGGTGGGCTCCTGGCTGGCGGGGGCGGCGGGGGAGACGTCGTAGGCGCGCTCGATCCATCGCGCCTTGCGCAGGTCGCCCTTGGCGACGAGGCGCGCGTGGACCGCCACGGCGAGCGCCTGCATGTCGGCCTCGCTGGGGGTGGGACGGGGTGGTTGCTTGCCCGGCCGCGCGGGCGCGGCGGATGAGGGCGGATAGGCCATGGTCGTGTCCTCCTGAAAGCCCAAGGGGACGATCTATGTATAGGAGGCCGGGGGCTGTAGGAAAGTGTTTTGTTGTGGGTTTGTTCCGATTTGGCGAGGAGTGTGGCGCGTTAGCGATAGATTTCGCGACGGTGGGCGACCTCGATGACGACGACGGTCACGATCTCGTCGCGGATGCTGCAGATCGCGCGATAGTCCCCGGCGCGATAGCGCCAATAGCCCGTGTAGTTGCCGACCATCGCTTCGCCGAACAGGCGCGGGTCGCCGAGCCGATCCAGGTCGCGAAGGATCGTGCTGACGATGCGGGCCGCGACCGCCTTGTCCAGTTTCCGGAGCTGCTTCTGGGCGTTCTCGTTTAGCTCAAGGCTCCATGCCGAGCTCACGGAGCATCTCCTCAGCCGAGATCGTCTTCGAGGGGTCATGCTCCTTCCACGCCTCGACCGCCGCGGCGTAGTCCTCAAGATCTTCGAGGTAGGCGAGGAGCGCGCGGCGCGCGAGCAACTCGGGTGCATCGCCCGTGCGGGCGGAGACGTCGGCAAGAATGCGTTCGATCTCGGGGGTGAGCTGGAGTTCGAGCACGGCGCTATCCTTCGCTACGAAATGTAGCGTCGCTGGCCCACGGCTGCAATCGTTCGACCGCGCGACGGCCGTGGGGGTTCGGGGTGCAAAGGCCGTGGTCGTGATCTACGCCTTGATGATGGGCTGCAATGCTGCCGCCCTGTCAGTCGTAACTCTGATTATCGGCTGAACTTCAGAAAAGACTGAGGTCGCAACCCAGATAATTCCAGTCCGCGCAACTTCTTCGAGTTCAGCATCACTCAATTTCCAGCAAGAAGTCGAAGAACCCGGAAAGTCTTTTGTTGGGAGCGGTCCAACCGGCAGCCCAGTCTTAGAGGTGGCAACATTGTTGGATTCAGGAAAGTCGATCGGCTTCGCCACGGTTAAATCCTTCTAGAAAGAGGCAGGAGACGGCGCCTCATGTCAGCAGTCGAAATCAACTCTACGTTTTACTCGGTTCCAAATATTGCCTGCTCCATTTCTGCGAAGGCCGCCGTGCCGCGAAAAAGGGGCGCAAGAGTATCGCGCATAAATGTCTTTGTCGTATTTCCGCACTGCTTAAGTCCTAATTTGACTCGAACGTTGGAAAAAATCTCACCGGCGGCCGCTTTCACGTCGTCCGCAGGCCGTCCTCTAGCGGTTGCGTTGGCGATGGCGGTACGCTTAATTTCAACAATATCTTCTGTCTGATCGCCTTTTCCAACCATGTGGGCAAGCTTTTCCAGCACCTCGTCGTCAAACAGATACGATTCTAAATTGCGCCTCCCCAAGACACGGATACCTGACTCTTTCCGTTCATTAACCTCTTCGTTGCTGAGATCGTCACGATCTAGTATTCGAGTGATTGAAATGCCTTTAATGACCGCCTTTAGGGTGGCCATTAAGGCTAGTCTGTCGGCCTCAACCGCCAGCGACCCTCCCGCTGAAATAAATCGTGTATCTGGGTGAGACTCTGCGAAAATAGTATCATAGCAAGCTGCATCGATCGCGTCGTGCTTTCCTCCAGACCCTACCGGGTTGCCTTCGCACAGTATAATTTGAGAGGGGGCGATAAGAGCAGACAGGTCGTCGATCGCGACATCAAGAACACGCTCCCAAAACAGACGGTTAGGCGCTTCCGGCTCTACAATCTGTACTTCATCAAAATCACGTCCACCAAAATCTAAAAAGATGACCTCGCCAGGATGAGATTTAGCTAAGTCTCGCGCTCGGCGCATCATCCCTACGGAATGCGTCGCAAGCCAAAGCTGCGATTTTTCATTGGTCAACTGAAATAGCTCATCAAGCAATTTCCCCTGTAAACGGGTATTCATGTGAGCCTCTGGCTCATCAATGCAAAATACAGTGTCGTCAAATTCTCGGCGCTTGACCATCATATCTAGCAATAGATCAAATGCAGCCTTCTCTCCGCCAGACAGATTCTTATATAAGAACGACTTCGCACTTCCTTTATCAAATCGAAACGATCCATCATTAAGCGGATTGCCAAGGCTGTTCATTACAAGGTCTGGAAATAATCGGGCAGTGGCGGATTTAATCTCGCCAAGCACCTTGTCTCTAAATTGATCTATCGTTGTTGATCCCAACTCATTCTCAAAGACATCCTGAAAGGCCTGAGATACCAATCTTCTGTAGTTTGCACCAACTGCTTGGTCATTATCGATCATTCGGGCGAATCGGTTTTCCTCGACCGCACTGCCTACTCGCTCGATGGAATTCATATTAAACTCAGCATCGTTACGATATGCCGTTCTCACATATATAGACTTTCTTGCACTTGTTTGAGCAGAAGGTTCTGAATGGAATTCAATCGATATAGCCTGATTGTAGTTAAGCGCCCCAAGTTCGGGGGACTTAACGTGATAACTATCCTCCCAGTGGTGGTGATGCCGTTGGACTTTTACCCAAGTGTTGAGGGCCTCGTAAAACGACGATTTTCCGGAGCCGTTAGGGCCAGCGATGATCACAAGGCGCGCAGTCTCGGGAATGTTTTGTATGGTGAGGTTCGTAAACCGCTTAAACCGCTGCAGTTTTTACCGACTTGATGCGCATAATCTTCTCCCCAAGTTACTCCGCCGCCACGCGCTCGTGCCGCTTCTCCAGCAGCCCCTTGAGATACCCGCCCGTATAGCTCCGCTCCACCTGCGCCACCTGCTCCGGCGTGCCGGTCGCGACGATCTCGCCGCCCTTGTCGCCGCCGTCCGGCCCCAGGTCGATGAGCCAGTCGGCGGTTTTGATGACTTCGAGGTTGTGCTCGATCACGACGACGGTGTTGCCCTGGTCGACGAGGGTGTGGAGGACTTCGAGGAGCTTGCGGACGTCTTCGAAGTGGAGGCCGGTGGTCGGCTCGTCGAGGATGTAGAGCGTCTGGCCGGTGGCGCGGCGGGAGAGCTCCTTGGCGAGCTTGACGCGCTGGGCTTCGCCGCCGCTGAGCGTCGTCGCCTGCTGGCCGACCTTGACGTAGCCGAGGCCGACCTCGTGCAGCATCGCCATCTTGTCGCGGATGCCGGGGACGGCCTTGAAGAACTCGACCGCGTCCTCGACCGTCATGTCCAGCACGTCGGCGATGCTGTGGCCCTTGAAGTGGACCTCCAGCGTCTCCCGGTTGTAGCGCTTGCCGTGGCAGACGTCGCAGGTGACGTAGACGTCGGGCAGGAAGTGCATCTCGATCTTGATCAGGCCGTCGCCGGTGCACGCCTCGCACCGCCCGCCCTTGACGTTGAAGCTGAAGCGGCCGGACTTGTAGCCGCGGGCCTTTGACTCGGGCAGGCCGGCGAACCAGTCGCGGATCTGGGTGAAGGCGCCGGTGTAGGTCGCGGGGTTGGAGCGCGGGGTGCGGCCGATCGGCGACTGGTCGATGTCGATGACCTTGTCGAGATATTCGAGGCCGTCGATGCTGTCGTGGAGGCCGGAGACCAGCCTCGCGCCGTTCAGCTTCTTGGCGGCGGCGGCGTAGAGCGTGTCGATCGTGAAGGTCGACTTGCCCGAGCCCGAGACGCCGGTGATGCAGGTGAAGGTGCCCAAGGGGATGCTGGCGCTGACGTTCTGGAGGTTGTTCGAGCGGGCGCCGTTGACCGTCAGGTGGCGGCCGTTGCCCTTGCGGCGCTTGGCCGGCACGGGGACGAAGCGGCGGCCGGAGAGATAGTCGCCGGTGATCGAGGCGGGGTTCGAGAGGATGTCGTCCAGCGACCCTTCGGCGATCACCGCGCCGCCGTGGACGCCGGCGCCCGGCCCCATGTCGACGATATGGTCGGCGGTGCGGATCGCATCCTCGTCATGCTCGACGACGAGGACGGTGTTGCCGAGATCGCGGAGGCGGCGGAGGGTCGCCAGCAGCCGGTCGTTGTCGCGCTGGTGGAGGCCGATCGACGGCTCGTCGAGGACGTAGAGGACGCCCGAGAGGCCGGAGCCGATCTGCGACGCCAGGCGGATGCGCTGGCTCTCGCCGCCCGACAGCGTGCCCGACTTGCGGTCGAGGTTCAGATATTCGAGGCCGACGTTGTTGAGGAAGCCGAGGCGCTCGACGATCTCCTTCATCACGCGCTCGGCGATCTGGCGGTGCTGGTCGCTGAGGAGCGGCAAGAGGTTCTTCGCCCACTCATAGGCCTGGGAGACGGGGCGGCGGGCGGCGTCGGCGATCGTCTCGCCGGCGATCTTGACCGCGAGGGACTCGGGGCGGAGGCGGGCGCCGTGGCAGACCTCGCACGGGCGCGAGGACTGGTAGCGGGCGTATTCCTCCTTGACCCAGGCGCTCTCCGTGTCGCGCCAGCGCTTCTCGATATTGGCGAGCACGCCCTCGAAGGGCTTCGACACCTCGTAGGTCTTGCGGCCGTCCTCGAAGCGGAGGGTGATGGGCTCGCGCCCGGTGCCGTGGAGGATGGCGTGGCGCGCTGGCTCGGGCAGGTGCTCCCAGGGGTCGGACATCGAGACGCCGAAGTGGCGGGCGAGGCTGGCGAGGACCTGGAGGTAGTAAGGGGAGGGCGGGTTGGACTTGGCCCAGGGGGCGACGGCGCCAGCCGAGAGCGACAGATGCTCGTTGGGGACGACGAGATCGGGATCGAAATAGAGCTTCTCGCCAAGGCCGTCGCACGCCGGGCAGGCGCCCTGCGGGGCGTTGAAGGAGAACAGGCGCGGCTCGATCTCGGGGATGGTGAAGCCGGAGACGGGGCAGGCGAAGTTCTGGGAGAACATCATCCGGCGCTCGTCCTCGACGGCCTTGGCGGCCATGCCGCGCTTGCCACGTCCTTCGACAGGCTCAGGACGAACGGAGTCCGGTGAATCCGTTCGCGGTGAGCTTGTCGAACCGCCCGGCGCGGGATCCGCGAACTCGATGACCGCCAGGCCGTCGGCGAGCTTGAGCGCGGTCTCGAAGCTGTCGGCGAGGCGGGTCTGGAGGTCGGCGCGGACGACGAGGCGGTCGACCACCACGTCGATGTCGTGCTTGTACTTCTTGTCGAGCGCGGGGGCCTCGTCGATGTCGTAGAACTGGCCGTTGACCTTGACGCGCTGGAAGCCCGAGCGCTTCCACTCGGCGAATTCCTTCTTGAACTCGCCCTTGCGGCCGCGGACGGCGGGGGCGAGCAGGAACAGCCGCGTGCCCTCCGGCTGCTCCATGACGCGGTCGACCATCTGGCTGACCTGCTGCGCCGCGATGGGCAGGCCGGTGACCGGCGAATAGGGGATGCCGACGCGCGCCCACAGCAGGCGCATGTAATCGTAGATCTCGGTGACGGTGCCGACCGTCGAGCGCGGGTTGCGCGAGGTCGTCTTCTGCTCGATCGAGATGGCGGGGGAGAGGCCCTCGATGTGATCGACATCGGGCTTCTGCATCAGTTCGAGGAACTGGCGCGCGTAGGCCGACAGGCTCTCGACGTAGCGCCGCTGGCCCTCGGCATAGATGGTGTCGAACGCGAGGCTCGACTTGCCCGAGCCCGACAGGCCGGTGATCACGACAAGCTTGTCGCGCGGCAGGTCGAGATCGACGTTCTTCAGATTGTGCTCGCGCGCGCCGCGCACGGAGATGTGGGTCAGCATGAGCGCGACTGTTCCAGATTTGTTCGTGTTGGGCAAGAGCCGGACAACGGGCTCAACGCGAGGCGGTGGAGATGGGTTCTAGAGCGAGAAAAGGCAAGTCCGCCGCGCGTTGGAGACGCCCGTCTTGACGCAAAGAATATGGACACTTATGTCTACTATGATGAACGCGGATCAGTTTATCCGTAGCTTGCGGCGTGAAGGCGTGACGGTCGAGCCAGGCAAAGGCAAGGGCGGGCATGTCGGGCTTCGCAAGGAAGAGCGCTTTTCGGTTTGCCCGACGCATGGCGGCTCGAAGCAGCTTGGCACCGGGCTGATGCGGGCGATCAGGAAGCAGCTGGGGCTGGATTAGGAGCATGCGATGCTGAAATATCCGGTTGAACTGACGCCCGACGACGGCGCCTTGCTCGTGACGTTCCCTGACGTGCCAGAGGCGATTACCTTCGGAGAGGACGAATCAAGCGCGCTAGCCCATGCGCGGGACGCGCTGGAGACGGCGTTGTCGCTATACATCACCGATCGCCGCGACATCCCGACGTCGAGCGCCGCGAAGGGGCGACCGGTGGTTTCGCCGTCGCTTCTGGGGTCGCTCAAGCTTGCGGCTTACACCGCAATGCGCGCCCGGCAGTGGCGCAAGGCCGACCTCGCGCGCGAACTGAAGCTCAACCCTCGCCAGATCGACCGGTTACTAGACCTCCGCCACGGATCGACCGTGGCACAGCTGGAACAGGCGCTGGCGGTTTGCGGAAAGCGCGCCGTTGTCGCGGCGGAAGACTTGGCGGCCTGAGTCTGGCCCGGCCGCTATCGCCCGTAGGCCGTGAGGTCGGTGTGGACGAAGTCGTCGCCCTTGAACAGCAGGGGCTCGCCGCTTTCGCGCGCCAGGGCATAAGCGAAGCAGTCGCCGAAATTGAGCTTCGCCGGGTGCCCGCTGGCCCTGCCGTAGTCGCGCCATGCCTGGCGGGCGAGAGCAGCTTGGGCGATCGATACCGGCTCCACGGCGATTCCGGCGGCGGCGATGAGCGCATCGAAACGCGCGCTGACGACAGGGTCCTGCGCCGCGTCGATCACCATCGCGGATTCCAGCCAGTTCGCCGCCGACATGCGTTTCGGCACGCCGGGCTGAACAAGGGCGGCGGCGAAGCTGGGCGCTTCGGGCTCGTCTTTCAGAATCGCGACGATCGCCGAAGAGTCGACGATCATCGCGGCAACCCGTGATTGTCGTACAGGAGCTCCTCAAGCGGAGTGGAGCGCCACGGTTCGGGGAGGCGGGCCGCGCAATCCCGGCCGATGGCCAGCAGATTCTCCGCGGTCGGCGCGGTCGCGGTCACGGCGGCGAGACGATCGCGGATCGCGTCGGTCACGGCGGCCGTGATCGTCTGGCCTGTCGCACGAGCAAGCTCGCGCGCCATTCGCCGCGCTTCCTCGCTCTTGACGTTGAGATTCATGCCTTCTTACTTTCCATGAAATATTCTTACCAGAAAGACCAGCATGGGAAAAGCCGATGCGAAGCGCTCGCCGTAAACGCTTGACAGCCAAGTCATAATGTGACCATATGGTCACATGTTTGCAGTCCAGGCTGAAGACACGGCTGTTCCCGATATCTGGCAAGCGCTCGCCGACCCGACGCGGCGCGCGCTGATCGACCGGCTGGCGGGGGGCGCCCGGACGACGTCCGAGCTTTGCGCCGGGATGCCGATGACGCGGTTCGGGGTGATGAAGCACCTGGGTCTGCTGGAACGCGCTGGACTGGTCGTCGCGCGGCGTCACGGGCGGGTGCGGATGAACCATCTGAACGCAGCGCCGCTGCGCGCGCTGCAAACGCGCTGGCTGTCGCCCCGCGCCGACAGCTTGGCGGGAGCCGTCCTGAACTTCGCCGATACATTGGGAGGAACCGAAATGGCCGAGCAAGAGACGGGCGTGGTCGACATCGCGATGGAGTGGCCGGTGCCGGTATCGATGCAGCGGGTGTGGCAGGCGCTGTTCGAGAGCCCCGAACGCTGGTGGCCGGCGGAGCATCGGGCGGTCGGCGGCGGCGCGGCGATGACGTTCGAGGCGCGGCTGGGTGGGCAGCTCCGCGAGGCGCGGCCCGATGGGGGCGGCATCGTCTGGTACAGCGTGATCGCGATCGAACCGATGCGGTCGGTCGACCTCGCCGGGCATCTCGCGACCCGATATGGCGGGCCGGCCTCGTCGCTGCTCCATATCGAGGTCGCGCCCGGCGCGGGAGAAGGGACGGCGGTGCTCAAGCTGACCGACTCGGTGTATGGGCGGATCGGGCCGGGGATGCGCGCCTCGCTCACCAGAGGCTGGCAAGCGATTATCGGCGACGGGCTGGTCGCCAATCTCGCGGCCGGTGCGAACGCATAGCGCCCGGCCTTCATTCAGCGCGGCAGCCGCTCCTATGACTTTGGCGGAAGGGGCGCGGGCAAAGCGTCCGACTCCGCCTTCGGCGATCAGGCGGAGGGTTCCGCCTCCGCCTCGCCACCCGTCACGCCCGCGCGCTTCAGCGCGTAATGCGCAGCGAGGCCGAAGAAGACGGCGCCGAGGACGGGGAAGATCTTGCGGAGCGCGCCCTGGGCGAGCGAGCCGGCGACCGCGCCCTTGATGCCTGAATCGCCGTCGCGGCGGTCGATGAGCGCGCCGATGACGGCGCCTGCGGTGTTGGCCATGGGGAAGTCTCCTTTGAGGTCGAGGGGCTGAACGGGGCGCGGGCGAGGGCGTTCCCGGGGTTGCGACGATTTTGCTTGCGTGCTGCTACAAATGTGGCATGCTACATCTGTAGCAACCGGAGTCGTCATGGACAGCCTGCCGCGCCGCGAGCGCGAAATCTTCGAGATCCTGTGCGCGCTGGGCGAGGCCACCGCCGCCGACGTGCGCGCCGCGATGGACGAGCCGCCGAGCTATTCGGCGGTGCGGACGATGCTGGCGCGGCTCGAGGCGAAGGGGCAGGTGGCTCATGGCGTCGTCGACCAGGCCTATGTCTACCGAAGCGTGACTCGGCCGGCGAAGGTCCGCGAGTCGGCGCTGCAGCAGATGGTGAAGACCTTCTTCAACGGATCGGCGGCGAGCGCGGCGACGGCGCTGCTCGGGCTGTCGCGCAATTTGAGCCGCGCCGAGCTCGACGAGCTTCAGCGCGCCATAGACGTCGCCAGAAATCAGCCTCCGGCTGACGGGGCCAAGGGGAAATTGTGATGGGCATGACCTTCCTCCTCGAAATGCTGTGGAAATCGGCGGCGATCGCGGGCGCGGTGCTGCTGCTGCTCCGGCTGTTGCGCGGGCAGCATCCGGCGGACCGGGCGGCGGTGCTGCGGATCTCGGGGCTGGTGCTGCTGGCGCTGCCGGTGGTGGCGCTGATGGCGCCGGCGCTGAAGGTCGCGGTGCTGGCGCCGGAGGCGGCGAGCGTGGGGGCGGTGACGGCGGAGATGCCTAGCTTGCCACGTGCTTCGACAGGCTCAGCACGAACGGGTTCCTTTGAGGTCGCGAGTACGCCCGCCACGACGCCGTGGGACGACCCGGCGCCGCTGGTGATGATCCTTTATCTCGGCGGGCTGGCGTTTGTCGGTTTGCGGCTGGCGGCGGGGATCTGGACGCTGCGGCGGTGGACGGCGGCGGCGCTGCCGGTGGCGGACCCGGCGTGGCTGCGGGCGTTCGAGCGGATTGCGGGAAGCGCGGGCGCGCCGGAGGGCGTGCGGCTGCTCGAGACCGTCGAGTGCGGGTCGCCGCTCAGCTGGGGCTGGCGGCGGCCGGTGATCCTGATCGACCGCGACCGGCTGGCGCATCCGGAGGACGCCGAGGCGATCCTGGCGCACGAGATCGCGCATATCGTGCGGCGCGACTGGCCGGCGCTGATGGCGATGCACGTCGCGACCGCGCTGTTCTGGTTCAATCCGCTGGTCTGGCTGCTGGAGCGCGAGGCGGTGCAGCAGGCGGAGGAAGCGGCGGACGCGCAGGCGCTCGCGCGGACCGAGCCGACGCACTACGCGCAGATGCTGCTGAGCTATGCCGATTACGCCTGCACCGGGGTGCCGGCGAACTGCATGGCGCCGGCGAAGGGGCTGGCGCGGCGGGTGAAGGCGATCCTCGCGCACCGGCTTGGCGAAGTGTCGCCGGGGCGGAAGTGGGCGCGGGCGGCGATTCTCGGCTGCCTCGCGGTGGCGGCGCCGATCTCGGCGGCGAAGCTCGTCGCGGCGCAGGCGCCGGCGAAGCCGTCGATCGCGTCGAAGGAATGGGCCGAGGCGGCGGGGATTCTCGCGCCGGCGACGCCGGTGACGGCCGTGACGCCCGTCACACCGGACACTCCGGTTACACCGACCACTCCGGTCACCCCGACGACGCGGAGAACGCCGGTCACGCCCCTGACCCCCGTCACGCCGGTCACGCCGAAAACGCCGATGGCGCCGGCGGCCGCTCCCGTCGCGCCGATCGCGCCGGTCGCCTGGATCGCGCCCGAGGTGCGGGTCGTGATCGCGGAGAACGGGGCCGCGATCGGGCGCGCGGGCGCCGATGCCCACGCGGTGGCGGCGGTGCGGGTCGCCGCGCTCTCCGACCGGGACTCGCGGCGCGAGATCGAGGAGGCGCGCCGCGAGGCCGCCCGCGACCGCGCCGAGGCGCGGCGTGAAGCCGGACAGGCCAAGCGCGAGGCGGCGGAAGCGGCGCGTGACGCCGAGCAGGACCGGCGCGAGGCCGACCAGGATCGCCGCGAGGCCGACCGCGACGCGGCGGAGGCCGCACGCGACGCCGCCGAGGCGGCGCGCGAAGCGGCCGACGAGGGCGCGCGCGAGGCGTTGAACGGCCGGAGCCTGCGCGTCGAGATCGCGCAGAGCGTCGGCGACGGCATGCGCAGCGGCGCGGCCGGCATGGAGCAGGGCGCGCGCGAGATGCGGGCGGAAGCGCAGCGGATGCGCGACCCGGCCTATCGCCGCAAGCTGATCGCCGAGCAGCGCCGGCTCGGCAGCCGGGTCAACACCGATGCCGAGCTGGTGGCGGCGATCCCGAGGATGGAAGCCGGCGCCGACCGCATGGTCGAGGGCGCCCGGCGGATGCGTGACGGCGCGGTTCGCGCCGCCGAAGGCCAGCGGCGCGCCGCGGAAGGGCAGGCGCGCAGCCAGGCCGCGATGCGGCAGGGCGCACAGCGGATGCGCGAAGGCGCCGACCGCATGGACGCCGGCGCCCAGCGGATGCGCGAGACGGCGGCGAACCTCCGCCGCTCCGACTATCGCCGGCGGATGATCGCCGAGGCGGCGGCGCGCGGCGACGTGCAGACCGACGAGCAGCTGCTCCGCTCGATCCCGACGCTGGAGGAGGGCGCGCGCAACATGGTTCGCGACGCCGCGAGGATGCGCGCGCAGGCCGCCGAGATGGGCCGGACCTGACGCTCAGCGGCGGTTCATCGGGCGGGCGGTAGCGTCGCCGGCATGAAGAGACTCGCATATGCGGCGCTGGCGCTGCTGACGACCGCCGCGGGGCCGGCCGATTTCCAGGCGCGCGTGCTGGCCGAGCATAACCGCGCGCGGGCGGCTGTCGGCGCACCGCCGCTGGCCTGGAACAACCGGCTTTCCAGCGACGCGATCGCCTGGGGCATGACCCTGGCGCGCGAACGGCGCTGGGAGCACGACGGCAACAACGACGACGAGGGCGAGAATTTGTGGATGGGGACGGCGGGCGCCTTCACCGTCGAGGAGATGATCGGCAGCTGGGCCGGCGAGCGGCGTGACTACCGGCCCGGCGTGTTCCCGAACATCGCGCGGCCGGGCAGGAGCTGGCATGACGTCGGGCATTACACGCAGATGATCTGGGCGAGGACGACCGAGGTCGGCTGCGGGCTCGTGCGGGGGGATGGCAGCGACTATCTGGTGTGCCGCTACTCGCCGCCGGGGAATGTGATGGGCGCGCGGATTCCCTAGTTAATCCCCTCCCCAGCGGGGAGGGGCAGGGGTGGGGAGAGCCTCTCCGTCCGCTCAGAGTTTCGGGGCCTTCGGCCGGACCCCACCCCTACCCCTCCCCTGAGGGGAGGGGATTTTCAGATTTTTAATTTTTCTTCGAGCAGCGCGACGCTGGCTTCGGGCTGGAGCTGGTCCATCCGGCACTGGTCGGGCCGCTTGTCGGGGCGCCAGCGGAGGAAGCGGGTGCCGTGGCGGAAGCGGTCGCCGGTGACGTGGTCGTAGCGGACCTCGGCGATCAGTTCGGGGCGGAGCGGCTGCCATTCGGCGGAGCGGTCGGTGGTCCAGCGGCTCGGGCCGCCGGGGGCCTTGCCGGTGAAGCCCGGAGCTTCGACCAGCGGCTCGAGGAGCGCGGTTAGGGCGGGGCGGTCCTTGTCCGAGATGCCCGAGGTGAAGCCGACATGGTTGAGCAGTCCGGCGTCGTCGTAGAGGCCGAGGAGGAGGGAGCCGACCTGCCTGCTCCCCGTGGCGTAGCGGAAGCCGCCGACGACGCAGTCGGCGGTGCGCAGGCGCTTGATCTTGAGCATCGCGCGCTCGCCCGGCGCGTAGGGCGCGTCGAGGCGCTTGGCGACGACTCCGTCGAGCGCGCCGCCGGTGCTGTCGAGCCAGGACTGCGCCTGAGCGGCGTCGTCGGTGAAGGGCGAGAGGCGGAGGGCAGCGGACCGCTCGCCGGCGTGAAGCGCTTCGAGGGCGGCGCGGCGTTCGACGAGGGGGCGGCCGGCGAGCGGCCCGGGGTCGGCGAGGCAATCGAACAGCATGAACTGCGCGGGCGTCGCGAGCGACAGCTTGGCGACGCGGCTCTCGGCAGGGTGGAGGCGCTGCTGGAGCGCGTCGAACGACAGGGTGTCGCCCTGCGGCACGATCAGCTCGCCGTCGAGGATGAAGCGATCGGCCTTGAGCGCCAGCAGCATGGCGACGACTTCGGGGAAGTAGCGCTCCAGTGGCTTGCCCGATTTGGACATCAGCGCGAGCGCGGCGCCGTCGCGGAAGGCGAGGCAGCGGAAGCCGTCCCACTTGGGCTCGAAGCGCCAGCCGGGCTCGGCGGGAAGGGCGTCGACGAGCTTGGCTTCCATCGGCTCGTAGCCGGGGGCGAGGGGGAGGTGGGCGAAGGGCATGGGGGCGTAACGCCCGAGACGAGACTCCGTTCGTCCTGAGCCCTTCGGCTTCGCTCAGGAGAGCCCTGTCGAAGGACGAGTCGCACGCCGAGCGGGCCACGTGGTTCGACAGGCTCACCACGAACGGAGGTTGGTGGGAGAGGCTACGCCCTGGGCTTGGCGGGCTTCGGCGCCTTGGGCGGTTTCTCGTCGCGCTTGGCGAGGCCGGCGGTCCAGGCGGCGAGGGCGGCGGCGCCCGCTGCGGCGGCGACATCCTTCGCGACCTTCGAGCCGAAGTCCTTGACCGCCTTTTCGAGATGCGGCGCGAGCGGGTGGTCGCGAAGCGGGGCGACGGCGTCGGCGATGCGGTCGCCCATGCTCTTCAGCGGGCCGTCGTCGAGGTGGGCGCGCAACGCATCGTGGATGCGGACCTCCCAATCCTCGCCAAGCGCCTGGAAACGCTCGGCGATCTCCGACGGGATCCGAATCTTGACGCCCCGGGCGTCATCGCTGTTCTTGGCCATGCGGAGAGAATAGCGCGGAACGCCCGCTTGTTCCATGCGTCCTATCGCCGAGACCAAGGAGAAAGCCGATGGCCGACATTCGTGACGAGGACCGCCCGCTGGCGTCGCACCCGGATTCGCCGGTGGGCGAGCAGCGCGAGGCGCTCGACGCCGAGCATTTCAAGGGCGACGCGATGCCGACCCGCGACCAGCGGCTCGACATCAATATCGACGAGAGCTTCCCGGCGAGCGATCCGCCGGCGATCACCCAGCCAAGGCTGTCGAACGATCCGCCGCCGGGGGGGAAGTACGACTAGCTCTTTATAAATCCCCTCCCCTGAGGGGAGGGGATTTTTATCGCTCTTTCACCGGCACGCCGCCCACGCTTTCATGTCGAGGTGGAAGTGGTTGGCATGGGCGGCGTTATAGTCGGGGCTTAGCGTCGTGCCGAACAGGCGGCAGGCGCCGTCGCGAGCGGCGCGGAGGAAGGCGCCGCGCTCGCCGCCGTCGGGCCAATCGCCCAGAACCGGGATCGTGCGGCCGTCCTTGAGCCGAAAGGCGGCGATGTCGAGGGCGTTGGAGGTGGCGTGCTCGCTCCATGCGCCGCTGTCGCGGCCATAGAGGCGGCGGCAGGAGTAGCTGCCGTAATGGTCGATGCGGGCGACATCGCCGCCGAGCAGGCGTCGGGCCTGCGGGCGGACGACCTGGCGCTCCCAGATGGCGAGCGCCGCGACCATCGGACAGGTGAGACGCAGCGGCTGCGGCGAATAGGCGATGGTCGAGCGGCGGAGGAAGACGACGTCGCGGTAGCCGCAGCCGGGGCCGTCGCGGCGGTCGGGCAGCGGCGTGAAGGCGATGCCCGAGCGCGCGAGAGCCGCCTGGCAGGCGGCGGGGTCGTTCGCCAGCAGCGCGAGCTTCATGTGGGTGGCGGCGCCGATCGGCGCGCGCAGGTCGAGCGGAGTCCACGGCAGGTCCTGCGGACGGGTGCGCTCGATGTGGCGCAGGCCGAGGAAGGCGGCTAGGACGAGGATCGCGAAGACGAGGAGCGCGCGCACGGGCGGACAACGCCGGGCACCGCGAAAGGGTGGCGATGGCGACGAAGCTGATCACGCGGCGGATCGAAAAGGTCTGGGGACGGCGCGACCTGGGGCCGTGGTTCGAGGCCGTGCCGGAGGGCGGCGCGCCGGTCGGCGAGATCTGGTTCGAGATGCCGGGCACCGGCGCGGCGCCCGAGCTGCTGGTGAAATTCCTGTTCACCTCCGAGAGGCTGTCGATCCAGGTTCATCCGAACGATGAGGAAGCAAAGGCGCGCGGGCTGGCGCGCGGCAAGGACGAGGCGTGGGTCGTGCTCGCCGCCGAGCCCGAGTCGACGATCGCGCTCGGGCTAAGGCAAGAGATGCGGCGCGGGCAGCTCGCGGCGGCGGCGCGCTACGGCTCGATCGAGACGATGGTCGACTGGAAGCCGGTGAAGGCGGGCGACGCGATCTATTCGGCGGCGGGGACGGTGCACGCCATCGGCGCGGGGCTGACGGTGGTCGAGATCCAGCAGAACGTCGATGTCACCTACCGGCTGTATGACTACGGCCGCCCGCGCGAGCTGCATCTGGAGGACGGAATCGCGGTGGCGGACGCGCGGCCGTGGCAAGGCTCGACCGAGGCGCGGACGATCGCGCCGGGGCGCAAGGTGGTGGCGCAGGGCCCCAAGCTGACGGTGGAGCGCTGGCGCGGGCTGGGGGCCGGGGTGGTGACGCCCGGGGCGGGGCGGCCGGTCTGGCTGGTGACGCTGGGGGCGACGACGATCGGCGGCGAGCGGGCGGGCGCCGGGGAAACGTGGTTCATCGACGGCGCGACGGAGGTCGATGCGGGGGGGAGCGAGTTGATTGTGGGCTATGCGGGTGGGGCGGATTCTGCGGGGCTTTGGGCGGGCGCCTAAGCGGGGACATTTGCCGCGACGGAGGCCCCACCCCAAACCCCTCCCCTGAAGGAGAGGGGCTTTTTGCATCGTGCTGACCGAAGCCCCTCTCCTTCAGGGGAGGGGTTGGGGTGGGGCCTGCGCGACGGGCGAAGCTTACCCGCGCCTGACACTCCCAAGCGCTTCGCTCGTCACCGGATAGCCGTGATCCTCGGGGATGCAGAGGTGGGGGACGCCATCGCGCTCCTCGATCCATGGCACGATCAGGCGGACGGGGGTGGCGCGGGCGGCTTCGATCAGCGCCTCGATGACGTCGTGCGCGGCGAGGCGTTCGAGGTTGCGGCGGGTCGGGAAGATGATCGCGGAGAGGCCGGCGTCGGCGCGGGCGAGGGCGTCGGCGGGGCGGATCCAGTGCGAGGTCACCGATTCCGAGCCGTCGTGGAGCGCGGTTTCGCCCGGCGGCATGCGGGCCAGATAGAACAGGGTGTCGAAGCGCGCATGCTCGAGGCCGGCGGGCGGGCACCAGCGCGCGAAGGGGACGAGCAGCGCCGGATCGAGGCGGTGGCCGGTCTCGGCGAGCAGCGCGGCGAAATCCGCCTCGTGCGCGACGAGGCGGCGGCGCCAGGCGGCGCGGCTGGCTTCGGACACCGGAGGGCCGGTGGTGACGAGCACCCCCGCCTCCTCGAAGGTCTCGCGGAGCGCGGCGATGCGCGCGGCGGCGTCGACGGGGTCGAGCGCCGCGAAGCCGGGGGCGAGGGCGGCGTCCGCCGCCAGCGCGCGGTCGGACTCGTCGACCTTGCCGCCGGGAAACACCATCGCGCCGCCGGCGAAGCCCATCGACCGGGCGCGCTCGACCATGAACAGCTCAAGGCCGCTTGGCCCCTCGCGAAGGAGGACGAGGGTGGCGGCGGCTTTGGTGTCGGTCATGGCGAAAAGGCCTGGTGGAGCTGAGGGGAATCGAACCCCTGACCTCTGCAGTGCGATTGCAGCGCTCTCCCATCTGAGCTACAGCCCCAGGCGGCGCTTCCTATAGGGTCCGCCATTCCCCCGCGCAACGGCTATTCCACGTCCTGCCCGTCCTTGATCCGGACGTGGTGGCGGATGACCTCGTCGATGATAAAGCGCAGGAATTTCTCCGAGAATTCGGGATCGAGATTGGCGGCGCGCGCGAGCTCGCGGAGGCGCGCGATCTGGCGCTGCTCGCGGCCGGGATCGGCGGGCGGCAGCCGGGTCTCCGCCTTGTAGGCGCCGACCTTCTGCGTGATCTTGAAGCGCTCGGCGAGGATGAAGACCAGCGCCGCGTCGATATTGTCGATGCTCTCGCGGTAGCTTTCGAGCGTCGCATCCTCGGCCATGCGGCATTCCCCCTTGTTGCCTTGCCCGTCTAGCGGCTTATGGTGCGCGCCGACAATGACCGCGACGATTCACCCCCTCCGTCCGCGCGACGGCGCGCCGTCGCTGCAGCCGCTGCTTGCGCTCGTCGCCGAGGAGCTGAACGCGGTCAACCGGGTCATCCTCGACCGCATGCAGAGCCCCGTCTCGCTGATCCCCGAGCTTGCCGGCCATCTGATCGCCGGCGGCGGCAAGCGCATGCGGCCGATGCTGACATTGGCTTGCGCGCGGATGCTTGGCTACGGCGGCAACCGGCACCATGAGCTGGCGGCGTGCGTCGAGTTCCTGCACACCGCGACCTTGCTGCACGACGACGTGGTGGATGGATCGGACCTGCGGCGCGGGCGGCAGACCGCGAACCTGATCTGGGGCAACCAGGCGACGGTGCTGGTCGGCGACTTCCTGTTCTCGCGCAGCTTCGAGCTGATGGTCGAGGATGGCTCGCTAAGGGTGTTGAAAATCCTGAGCAATGCGGCGGCGGTGATCACCCAGGGCGAGGTCGCGCAGCTGACCGCGGCGCGGCACATCGACACCAGCGAGGACCGCTATCTGGAGATCATCACCGCGAAAACCGCGGTGCTGTTCGCCGCCGCCTGCCGGATTGCCGCGGCGGTGGCGGAGCGCGACCAGAAGGAGGAGGCGGCGCTGGAAAGCTACGGCCGCAACCTCGGCATCGCCTTCCAGCTGGTCGACGACGCGATCGACTATGTCTCCGACGCGGGGACGATGGGCAAGTCGATCGGCGACGACTTCCGCGAGGGCAAGGTGACGCTGCCGGTGATCCTCGCCTACCAGCGCGGCAGCGAGGAGGAGCGCAAGTTCTGGCGCGACGCGGTGAGCGGCAGGGCGGCGGGCGAGGCGGAGCTGGCACGCGCCGTCGGGCTGATCCGAAGCAGCCGCGCGCTCGACGACACGCTGGCGCGGGCGCGGCATTACGGCACCCGCGCCATCGACGCGCTTTCCGCCTTTCCCCAGGGCGAGGCGCGGGCGGCGCTGAGCGAGACGGTCGAGTTCGCCATCTCGCGGGCGTATTAGGGGCGGCGCGGGTTCGAAGGCTGAGCGACTACGTCCTTCGACAAGCTCAGGACGAACGGATAAATTGGAATACACCAGACTCCGTTCGTGGTGAGCCTGTCGAACCACGAGATCGCGCAAGCCTATGGCCTTCCACGTTTACATGCTGCGCTGTTCTGACGGCAGCTACTATATCGGCCATACGGATAATCTGGATGCGCGGCTGGGCCAGCATCGATCCGGCCTGATACCGGGTTACACGGCCACGCGTCTCCCGATCGAGATCGTTTGGAACGACTGGTTTCCGACCCGCCTCGAAGCCCTGGAACGCGAGCGCCAGATCAAGGGCTGGACCCGCGCCAAGAAGGAAGCGCTGATCGCCGGCGACTGGGGCCGTATCAGCGCCCTCGCAAAGAGCCGCGAATGACGCTTCCGGTCGATGCGGTTCTTCCCGAGCTGATCGCCGCGCTTGAGAACGGGCGTAGTGCCGTGCTGGTGGCGCCGACGGGGTCGGGGAAGACGACCGGTGTGGCGCCCGTTCTCATGAATCGGGAGTGGGCGAGGGGCGGCAAGCTGCTGTTGCTGAGCCCGCGCAGGCTCGCGGCAAGAGCGGCGGCGGAGCGGATGGCGGCGGTGATGGGGGAGCCGGTGGGGCGGACCATCGGCTACCGGACCCGGATGGACAGCAAGACGAGCGCGACGGTGCGGGTCGAGGTGCTGACCGAGGGGGTGTTCACGAGACTTGTGCAGGACGATCCAGAACTCGCTGGCATTGCAGCCATTTTGTTCGACGAGGTGCATGAGCGCAACCTTGAGGGCGACCTTGGGCTGGCGCTGGCGCTGGAGGTGCAGGGGGCGCTTCGGCCCGATCTCCGGATCGTCGCGATGTCGGCGACGGTGGCGGGGGAGCGCTATGCGGCGCTGCTCGGCGGGGCGCCGGTGATCGAGGCGGAGGGGCGGATGTACCCTGTCGGGTTCCGCTATCTCGGTCGCGACCCCAACGAGCGGATCGAGGATGCGATGGCGCGGGCGGTCTCGCAGGCGCTGCGCGAGGAGGAGGGGAGCGTGCTCGCCTTCCTGCCGGGAGCCGCCGAGATCGAGCGGGTGGCGGAGCGGTTGCGGGCGTCGGAGGGTGTGGAGGTCTATCCGCTCTACGGCGCGCTGGAGGGATCGGTGCAGCGCGCGGCGATCGAGCCGGCGGCGGCGGGAAGCCGCAAGGTGGTGCTGGCGACGAGCATCGCCGAGACCAGCCTGACGATCGACGGGGTGCGGGTGGTGATCGACAGCGGGCTGGCGCGGAAGGCGCGCTACGACCGCGCGTCGGGGATGACGCGGCTGGTCACAGAGCGCGCGAGCCAGGCGGCGGTGGCGCAGCGCGCGGGGCGCGCGGGGCGGACCCAGCCGGGCGTCGCGTGGCGGCTCTGGGAGCAGGCGCAGACGGCGGGGCTGCGGCCGTTCGACACGCCGGAGATTTTGGACAGCGACCTGACGGGCCTGGTGCTGGATCTTGCGATCTGGGGCGCGGAGCCGGAGGCGCTGCCCTGGCTGGATGCGCCGCCGGAGGTGGCGGTCGCGGAGGCGCGCGAGCGGCTGCGGATGCTTGGGGCGCTCGATGCGGACGGTCGGCCGACGGCGCATGGGCGGGCGATCGCCAGGCTGCCGCTGCCGCCGCGGCTCGCGCACATGATGGTGCTGAGCGCCGAGCGCGGGCTGGCGGATGTGGCGGCGAGGGTCGCGGTGCTGATGAGCGAGCGCGGGATTGGCGGGCGGGACGCCGATGTGGAGGTGCGGCTGCGGGCGTGGGAGCGCGCGCGGGACCGGCGGAGCGGGGCGGCGCGGGGGCTGGCGGAGCGGTGGGCGAGGCTGGTGCGGCAACGTCCTTCGACAAGCTCAGGACGAACGGATTCAGAGGATCCAACAACCTCCGTTCGTGGTGAGCCTGTCGAACCGCGTGGCGCGCTCGGCGACCCCGACGCACCCGGCATCGTCACCGCGCTCGCCTACCCGGATCGCGTCGCGCGAAGGCGGGCGGGCGGGGAGGGGGCTTACCTCATGCGCTCGGGGCGGGCGGTGACGGTCGATCCGGCGGACGGGCTGGCGAAATGCGAGTGGCTGGCGGTCGCCGAGGCGAGCGGCGCGGCGGGCGGGGCGCGTGTGCTGCTTGCGGCGCCGATCGGGCGCGAGACGGTCGAGGCGCTGTTCGGCGATGCGATCGAGACCCGGGCGAGCGTGCGGTTCGACGCCAGGGCGGGCGGCGTTGTCGCGGAGGAGGTCCGGTCGCTCGGCGCGATCGCGCTCGGGCGGCGGCCGATCGAGAGGGCGGAGCCCGCGCTGGTAACGGCGGCGCTGGTCGAGGGCGTGCGGACGCTCCGCATCGCGGCGCTGCCGTGGAGCGAGGCGACCGCAGCGTTCCGGGCGCGGGTGGCGTTCGCGCGCGGGCAGGGGGCGGATTTGCCCGATCTCTCCGATGCGGCGCTGAGCGAGACGCTCGGCGACTGGCTGCCCGATGCGGTCGGGGCCAGGCGGCGGATCGAGGCGATCGACCCGGGCGCGCTGCACCATGCGGTGGAGGCGATGCTCGACTGGCCGGGCAAGCAGCGGGTCGAGGCGCTGGCGCCCGCGCGGCTGGAAACCCCGGCGGGCACCAGCCATGCGATCGATTATGCTGCGGAGGGCGGACCGGCGGTCGAGGTGCGGGTGCAGGAGCTGTTCGGGCTGTCGGCGCACCCGACGGTCGGGCGCGGGGTGCCGCTGGCGCTGGTGCTGCTGTCGCCGGCGCGGCGGCCGATCCAGGTGACGCGCGACCTGCCAGGCTTCTGGGCGGGATCGTGGAAGGCGGTGAAGGCGGAGATGAAGGGGCGCTATCCCAGGCACCCGTGGCCCGATGACCCGGCGGCGGCGAGCGCCACGACACGCACCAAGAACGCCGACGCGCGGGCGAGGGGGCAGGGATGAGCAGAGTCTGACCAGCGAGGTTGAAGCGGGCGGTGCTCGTCGCCCGGCGCCGTCACCCCCACCTAACCTCCCCATCGAAGGGGGAGGGACTGGACTGTGCGTGTGGCAACAGCTTGCTTCCTTCGACAGGAAGGAAATGCCCTTCGTGCATCGTTCGGAAGAATCTCCCCCTTCGATGGGGGAGGTTAGGTTGGGGGTGACGGCGCCGGGCGAAAGCGATGCGGCGCCACTCGCGGTGCCGGTCGTCGTCCGGCGGCGCTTCTACCGGCGCAGCCCTTGACGGGCGCGAAGCCCCACGGCATCGCTCGCGCCATGGCAAGCACCGATCCGGCACGCATCTACCGCGAGGCGAAGAGCGCCATGCAATCGGGCAAGGCGCGGACGCGGCTGTGGGTGCTGGAGTTCGATTCGTCCGACCCCATCGTCCACGACCCGCTGACCGGCTGGAACGGCTCGGCGGACACGCGGCGGCAGCTGCGGCTGACCTTCGACAGCGCGGAGGAGGCGACGGCCTACGCCGAGGCGAACGGCCTGGCGTACGAGGTCGAGCCGACGCGGGAACGGACGCTGAAACTCCAGGCCTACGCCGACAATTTCAGATAAAGCCGGCTTCCCACGCGCCCGTAGCTCAGCTGGATAGAGCACGTGCCTTCTAAGCATGAGGTCGCAGGTTCGAACCCTGCCGGGCGCGCCATTTCCACAATCGCAGTTGAAATCCCTTCTAAGACCTTGAAGGGAAAAGATGTTTTGGGTGTTCGAAGACCTTCGGTGCGATGGTAGCGCAACTCCCCCGCAAAGGTCAGTTTTAGGACCGCCCGCTTGTCCTCGAGGCGGTCCGACTTCCAAAGATTCCAAGGGCTTGACAGGAACTGCATTGCGGTTCGAAAATTTTCGTCGAACCCTCGCGTCGGCGCGTCGCACTTGACCATTTTCTCGGCCAGAACGTGCTTACGATTCTCCATTTCGTTGATGCGCTTTTCGAGCGCGGCAATGACCGTGCGATTGTCAGAATCGACGATCCGGTCAACGAGGACGCTGATTTTCTTATCCAGTTCGACGCTCTCGCTTTTCATCAGCGCCTTGCGCTCGGCACCACTGCGCATTTGGGCGTTCCAGAGGTCTCGGAAGTTTGCGGCGGCGAGGTCAACCAAGTGGCGGGCAGGCGTCATTGCCTTGAGCCGCTCTTCCAACGCGCCTTCAACCTTGGCGCGCGCAATCGACTTCCCGTGACTTTCGCAACCGCGCTGCCGACAGAGATAGTAGGGGTAGGACGCCTTTTGACCGCGTGACCAATTCGCGGTCAGCGGATGGCCGCAATCGTCACAGGCCACGAAACCGCGCAGCGGGAAGTCCAGATTGACGTCGGCTCGCGAAGGCCCACGGACCTTGCCAAGCAAGCGGTGCTGAATGCGATTGAATGTTTCAAGGCTGATCAGCGCTTCGTGCTGACCCTTGCGAAGGGAAACGTCCCAGCTCGGCAGCTCGACATATCCGGCGTAGAGCGGCTGCGTCAGCATCTGCCGCGCGCGCTCGGGGCGAACTCCGCCATAGCGATTGGCGGGAATTTCCGGTTGTGCCGCGAGGAAACGGGCGACCTCGCTCAGGGTCTCCATCCGCCCGCTTGCATAGCCTTCAAGAGCCTGCGTCACGATCGAAGCCAACGGCTCGTGGCGGACCAGCATCTTCCCGCCACCGGGCGCCTTGTCGAAGCGATAGCCGTAGGGCGCCTGAAAGACCCAGAAGCCATTCATGGCCCGCGCCCGCATCCGCTCGAAGGTTTGCTTGGCGTTGACCTGCCGCTGGTGTTGCGCGGAGCTTGCCGCGATGTTTTCCATGAACTGGCTGTGCGGGTCCGTGCCGAACGCGATGGACGGCGATTCCAGCGTGCCGCCGGCTTTTGCGATGTCCGCCCGAAGCTGCAGGTGCGAGGACAGATCGCGGGCCAGCCGCGATATGTCGTCGATGATGACGACCATGCCATGCTTGCGGTGCTCGCGGACGAAGGTCAGCATCGCTTTCATGCCCGGCCGGCCGACGCTCTTGCCGGAGATGTCGTCCTTGAAGACCTTGACGACCTCATAGCCGCGATAGCGCGCGAACTGGCGGCAGCTCGTTTCCTGGCTGGAAAGCCCGTCGCCGCGCGTCGTCTGCTTTACCGAGCTGACCCGACAATAGACCACAGCTTGTTTTTGTGTGTTACGCATCACGGTGCGTAGTCCTCGTACTTATTTAACTCGTATGCGTGCCCGTCTTCAGCGGATAATATCCTAGCAGAATCCTGCTCTTCACGCGAAGACTTATTGAACTTTTCAGCTATAGAAAGTTGAACCGGATCAATATCAAAAGCACGATCAACAAAGGTCCGCATGATATTGCGGATAACCAGAATGATTTCGTCCTTTTGGCCGTCCGACAAATTCTCGTCCGGTATCATCGCGCGATACCGCAATACATCGTCAAACGGTATATCTTGAATCAGAGCCATGCTAATCACCATCACGAAGATGCTCCGTGGAGCATCGTGAGAGTGATTCTCTAAGCTATGACGTTTTCTGGCTTGGGGGAAAGTCTCCACCAAGCCTTGGGAAGTCGCTGTCTGAAATGAGCTGCACTATCACCCATATTTATCATTACATAATTGTGGCAAATATACAACATAGTTTTTCAACTATCGCGATAGTTCTACGTTTTTTGAGTCTCTGACTAGCCGATCTCCAGCACGTTCGATGCGACGAAGCCGTCGCATCTGATCCTGCTCAACGACATGTGTAGCAGCGCGCATGAGTTGCTCCTTACGGTTCTCGACCGCCCACGCCGGTTTGAGTGCCGGCACGGCTGCATCTTTGATAAGCAGCTCGCCAAACCGCTTGGCAATCAATTGGGTACGGCGCTCCTGGAAATGGCTTTGCGCCTTCTCAGTGATCCGGGCCTGCCTGTAGCGAGTTTCGGATATGAACCCGGCGTCTGGCCCACTCTCTGACCGTGATGCTGCTGCAAAGCGCGTTTGAAGAACCCTCTCGGTCATAGCGAGACTCCTTTATGCAGATCGCGAACGTCCTCGATCTGATACTTCCACGGATCGACCTCGTAGAACGGCACGCTGTCGGCGATCACGAGGCGCGGCATGTCCGCGATCTTCAGAATTTGCTTCCTGTTGCCGAGCCCGACAATGTCCTCGCTTTGCAGGACGAATCGCCGGTTCTCGCCGAGATTGGCGTTCGCGGTTTCGACCGTGCCGCCGTTGTGGCTGATGCCGCGCGAGAGAATGGTCGTGTTGCCCGACCACAGCTCGATGTCCTTGATGAGCCCCGGCTCCTGGACGTTCTTGAGCGTCATGACCGCCGCCTGGTCCTCGAACTCCTTGACCGCCTCGCGCGACCAGCGACCTTCCATCGAATAGCGGCCTTGCGCGAAGAACCAGAGCTGGATGCCCTTGCCGCGATAGAGGCGCAGCGATTTCATGATCGCGGGCGCGGGCGGCAGTTGCGCGAACTCGTCGAGCAGGAAGGTCGTGCGCACCGGCCCGGCCTCCTTGGCGATTGTCTCAATCGCGTAGTTGACGACGAGGCTGATCCACGGCGCGGCAACGCCGAGCTTGCCGGAAGGGAGGACCAGATAGACCGAGTGGGGTTCGTGTTTGAGCCGCGCGAAGTCGAAATCATGCGCCGACGTGGCGGCATCGAGCGCCTTGCCGGGCTCGTAGGCGGCAAGAGCGCGCGCTGCGTCCGACTTGTAAGCCTCGAATTGCTTGGGCGCGTCGGTCGCGACGCGCTCGAACGCGCCCGCCTTGCGCTCGATGGCTTCGCGGCCGCAGGTCGCCATCATCGCGAACGAGGTCGCCATCTGCGACGCGCTCGCGTTCACGAAGCGCCACAGGCCCGACAGCTTGCAAAGCTCGGGCTCGAAGCGCGCGAGATATTCCATGCGGGTCGAGAGCAGGCTGAGCGCGCCGTCGCGCACCCATGAATTGTCGCCGCTTTTTGGCGGCGGCGGCAGGAGGATTTGCGCGATCTCGTCGGCCTCGGTGTCGATCTCGCCGCCTGCGGCGACGATGTCGAGCAGGACTTGCAGGGGATTGAGCCGCGTATTCAGCATACCGCGCACGCCATAAGGATTGAGGACGATGCAGGGCGTTTTCAGCGTCGCGGTGCGATGCTCCATCGACGCGTAGGCATTTTCGCCGTCCTTCACGTCAACGACGATCAGGCTGCGGTTGCGTACATGTGCCATGTTCGGAAGAAGAAGGTCGCGCCCTTTGCCGCCGCCGGTGCGCAAGTAGGTGAGCATCGGACCATCGCCGTTGAAAAACAGCAGCCGGCCGCCGAACGCGCCGAGGAACAGGCCGCGCGGATCGAACAGCCCCGCGTCGCCGACATCTTTCATGTCGGCAAGACGGCCATTGCCGAGCAGGCCGCTCGGTTGAGCCGATTGCATTGCGATCTCGGTTTCGCGTGCCCGCTGCCGGGCGCGCTTGGCGTGATCGTCCTCGACGGTCCGGCGATGCAGGGCCATAAAGCCCTGCATCCCCTGCATGAAGTGATTGCGGGCCACGTTAGCGGCCCGCCTCGACGGGCGCGGACGGGATAGTCGGCGGCGCCGGGATCGAGACAGGCTTGATCGCCGCCAGATCGCGCTGGAGGTCCGCGACCGTCGCGAGGCCGGTGTCCCAGCCATCGACCGAGATCGTCACGCCGTTGGTCGCGGCGTCGGTCAGCTCGCCCGAAAGCTCCCCGCTCAGCGAGCGCGCATACTCCAGCGCGCTGTCGCCCGCACCGGGCTGGATGGTGTTGGCGACGCGGCCCCACAAACGGGCGAGGTTGACGATACCCGTGTCGGTGCTTTGCGCCTGCTGCGTCTGCGCCATGCGCATCGCAGCATACTGCGTCTGAATCTTGGCGGTGGCGTCGGCGTAGATCTTGGTGCGGTCCCACGTCGCCTGATAGCGGGCGATGACCGCGTTGTTGAACGCCTTGAACTGCTCCGCCCGCTGTTCGACGCCCAGCTTCACCTGGTTGGCCCAGCTTTCATAGCGCGCCTGCTGCGTCAGCTCGGCCGCCTTGACGGCCGCCGTCACGCGGGCGTCATAGGTCCCGACGACGGTTGACGGCCTGAACGCGACGGGCGCGTAGACCTCCGCTCCGAAGAACGCCCCGCCGCCCGCCGCGAAAATCAACGCCGTCTTGGCGATGCTCGGCAGCGCGAAGCCGCGCGCGGGCGCGGCGTTGATCGCGGTCGGTTGCGGGCGGCGATTGGCGACGACATCAACCTGAGCGGTCGCGTCGTCGCCGTAAGTGATTTGATAGGTCATGGCAGGTCTCCGTTGAAGAAGACCTTGCCAATAATCCCGCCGTTTAGGGCTTTTGGGAGAAAGCCGATGCCTCGCTGTCGTCGGACGGCCGTGTCCACCGCTCGTGCAGCAACAACTTCAGCTCTACGGTCGGGCTTGTCCGGTAAGCATGGATTGAAGCTGTCATAGACAGGCTGCCAAAGGCATCGCGCACCGTCCTGTAGACGATGTGAAGGAGGTTGGTCCGGTCGTCCTCCTGACCGAACAGCGCGCTGGCAATCCGCATCCGCGGCTTCAGGATACAAAACTCGATATAGAGCGCGACATAGAGCAGCTTCAGACGCAGGTGGACGCGGCGTTGCGCACGCTGGCGCGGCGGCTTCTTGGCGAATTCAATAAAGTCGCTCACCCAACGAAAATCGTCATCATCGCCGAACGCCTCGTCGATCGTGTCCGCGTTCGCCAATAGCGGCTCACCGGACGCTTCCAGAATCTCACCCTGAAACTGGCAGAGCCGTTCCGCCATCCAGTTCGGAACTTCTCGGCGAGGCTTTTTCAGCCTGTCGAGGTCTGCCGCCATCGCAGACATCAGTTGGGTATTTCCGACGTCCAGCTCGGGCAGCAGGCGTATGATGTGATGGTCGCCGGCCGCGCTGCGTGCGCGTCGAAAACGGAAAGTTGAAATAGCCATGACGATCCTCGGCAGTCAGAAAGCGGCTTGGCTAACACCCGAAATCGAAGTGCTCGGGAAAAAGTTCGAGGATCGATAACCTGTCACTCGGCTATGCCAGAAACGGGCTTACGCTGACCGCCAGAAAACGGGCTTACGCTGACCGCAAGATGTGCGTGTAACTACACGCTATCTTGGCAGGGAGACGCTGCGCTCTCCCGTGCACCCTCTGGCTCATGGCGTAGTCCGGCATCGAACCGGATCAGCGCCATCGGGGAGACTTCGCTCTCCCCAAACCCCATCGACAAAGGAGCCTTCGGAGCTCCCTTTGAACCCATGACCAAGGGGCGTGCCTGCCCCCTGTGGAACCCAGCCGCCTTCAGCGAGAGGCTTGCCGCCAGCCGAGGTAGTATGTGGACCGTGCAAAGCTCCTCACGCCTGCATCGAGCGCGAGAACATTCTGTGGGCGGCTTTCCAAACGCAGCACTCGGTCCTTGCTCGCGAGCCACCGCCAAGCCAATCTTTGTTCGTGACCGACCCGGCTGAGCCTGAAGAAAATTCGAAGACCGTACCCGCCGATGGTGAACGGTGGGCGCAACACGGCTACCAGCGCCAGTATCTGAGCTCTGGAGCGATCATATACGACAGCCTCCAGCGTAATGACCTGTCCTGGATCGGCGTTGCCGATCGACGAGCGGGGATCGTCGACGACCTTGTTCTGGGTACGTTCGACACCGTAATCGGACATCAGTTTAAGTCGTCTCAGACGCCGAAATCTACGCGCCTGACGGCTATGCTGTTGGGCAAGGATAGTTACATCTCTGCCCTGGCTTCGTCGTGGAAGTGTTTGAAAGAACAGTTTTCAGACAAACTGGTGGAAATCCGCTTCGTAACCACTGACTACCCGTCAGCCAGCGATCCGATGATCAAGGGCGACAGGAGTTCGTCGACGGCGCATTTTCTTGAAGACCTCAAAGCCAACCCTTCTAAGTCGATAATCGACTGGCACTCTTCAAAATGGGCTGCGGTAATTAAAAAGCTCGAGGCCGCGAGTGGGCTGAACAGCGCTGAGTTTCAGGAGTTTTTCAACGGCTTTAGAATTTTGACTGATTCAGAGGCTGATCTGATTACCGCAAGGCGGCGGACCTCTGACGAGACAGCTCTTATCTCTCAAATAGCCGCGGTTATTCCAAAGCTGGTGACCGATGCCAGCGGAAAGGATCGCTGGTTCAGACATGAGATTTTGGATTGGCTCGGTTGGCCAGACACATTTGACACACGCCGAACTCATCAATTTCCCATCGGTGAATTCGTCCAGCGAAACGTTGAGACAGAGGGCAGGCTAAACGCGGCGCTGACCGCGCATAAATCGGGCTACCTGTCGCTCCTCGGTCCTCCGGGTATCGGCAAATCGACTCTTCTTCAGTCTGCGCTGACCTCCCAAACTGGTACTATAGTCGCACGCTATCTCGCGTTCATGCCAGGAGAGGGGCAGGGAATAGGACGCGCGGAGGCAGAGGATTTTTATGACGATCTGATCGCACAATTAAGGTCGTCCGGCCTAAGTCCACTCCGCTTCTACAATTCGAATGCATCCCAGCGTGCTCAAGAGCTTGAGCATCTCTTGAAAGAGGCTTCGAACCGTTATGTAGATAAACGTATTCGGACCATCATCGTCGTAGATGGTCTAGACCATATCACTCGCGAGGAGCGGCCCGCGAGGTCACTGTTAGGGGCGCTTCCGCTTCCACAATCGGTGCCGGCGGGCGTGATTTTTGTTCTTGGATCGCAAACTCTGGATTTGGACGGCATCCCACCGTCGGTCCGTGATGAAGCGGCAAGTCAAAAGAGAGGCGTTGTCGTTGCGCCTCTTTCGAGAGAGGCCGTTTTCAGGATCGCCGAGGCTGCGGGTCTGCAGGGCGAGATATCACGCGACGACTTGCACTCATCGAGCACTGGCCACCCTCTCATTGTGCGCTATCTCATAGAGGCCCTGAAGTCGGCACCTCCCGAGCAGCGCGATGGAATCTTAAATCCGGTTGTCCCTTACGATGGGAATGTCGAAACTCTTTACGAGAGTGCATGGCGGGCCATCCAGCCTCATCAGGATAGTCGGCGCGTGCTGGCCTATGTCGCACGCGCAGAAGGGGCGATTCAACCTGAGCTCATTGCAGCAAAGATCGATGAAACTGCGGTGGAGAGGGCACTCGCCAGCTCCAAACACCTTCTCAAAATTTCTACTGATGGCTGGCAGGTTTTCCACAACAGTTTCCGCCTTTTTCTTCTTTCAAAGAAGGAAACGAAATTTGGAAAAGTCGACGAAAATTTCGGTCAGGGCGTGTATCTTGACCTGGCTCAACTGGCTGGCTCGTCCGACGCCTCCGGACCTCAAAGGTTTTTAGAGCTTCGCTACCGAGCCCGCGCGGGTCAGCATGAGCAAGTGCTGAGCCTGAGCACGCTGGAAAGGTTCAGGCATCAGGTAGCTGACGGCCGATCGGCCTCAGATATTCAAGACGACATCAAGCTGGCCTTCAAATCCGTTGAGGCCAGTGGTGACGTAACGGACTTATTCCGCCTGCTCTTAGCAGCAGACGAAACAACGCGCCGCGCGGACGTTCTCTCTTCTGTGGGGTCGATCGTCGACGCGCTCATCGCCCTGGAAGACATTGATTCCGCGCGCGCTGCGGCCGCGGCTGGGGGCGTGGCTGGGAAAGACTATGAAATCGTCGATATTCTAGTCGACCAGCAGGAGTTGGAGTCTGCTCGCGAACTCTTTGACGACATTGAGCCGATCGATAAGATTCTGGGCGGCAAGGCTGTGGACTCGTTCGGCCGGAACGACGATTTGTCCGACTGGGCAAGAAGAGTTTTTCACTTCAGAGACCCAGATCAGATTTTGGACGCGATAGGGCGCCTTTCTTCTTCAGACAGCCGGCATCCCGAACTCGAAAACGATGAAGCTTTGCGGTCTAGGCTTCGTTTTGAAGTGGCGCGCGCTGCAGTCGCGTATCGACCAGGTGCCGATATTTCAGAACTGGAATCGGCCCTCACAGTCGACGCTGGTTATCACGTCTATCTCTTGGCTGAGAGCTGCCAGAGCGCAGACAGTCTTAAGATGTTTGATGTCGCGCGTGAGCGGCTTCTCGAAGTCGTAGATCACAAAGACTTCGGCACTCTCGGAACATCTTGGCGGCGAGGATTAGCGCTCACCGCGTTGGCCCTGGGTCAGAGATCGGTTGCAGAGAAAATATTCGCTGACCTAGTGCCGCCCGGCGCTTCTCAGCTCGAAGAAAAGTTGGATGAAGAGAGCCCGGAAGCGTTTGTTCTCGCGGTCTTGAGGCACGCGAGTCTCGCACGTCAATTGGGTCAGACGTACGCGAAAACTCGTCCGTCAAAGAAACCCATCCTCAACAGTCTAGAGTTTCACGCCCGGAAGCTTGGTGAACTTTCTGGATTAGCGAGGTTAGGGCAGCCCGCATCTCCGGCGGAGATTGCCGCAACCGTGAAATCGGCGATGGCATTTCTGAACACTGCAAAAGCCGATGCGAGCGATGAGTTCTACAGCCTTCATCAACTAGCCGGAGCAGCGCCTGCATTCGCCAAGAGCATCGTCGGCATCGCTCATCGCTCAGGACCGGCTGCCTACACAAAGGCCTTGGCAGAGGTGGAAGCGTCTTTTGCGCCTGGCGCTGGCGTGAACGCTGCTAGGCTCGATGTACGTCGGGAGGTAGCACTTGAAGCCTTCCGATATGATCATGATCGAGACGCTGCAGCGCGACGTCTAGAAGCTATTCATGTTGATATCGCCGAAGACACCCCAGAAGAGCAGGTCGAGCAGCTCAGTAAGAATGCAGAAGCCTTTGCGTTAGTCGGGATACCCGACAGGGCTAGGGAGATATTGCTTTCCCTTAGGCTTCACACTCTTGGATATTCGCGCCCTCCAAAGAAGGATCCTCAATACAGCCTCTGGGAGGATCTTTACTTAAAATCCTGTGAGGCCGACCCCGATAAAACGCGCGAGCGCTCTGACATCATGCTCCGTCTGCTAGACGGATTGATGCAGACCGAGGGGCGGAACGCAGGCTATCGTGTCGCGCCGACCGTGATACGCGTGGCGATGCGCGTTGATGCACGTTACGGTTTGGACGCTGCAAAGCGACTGGTAGCGAGCGGCGCGTCTTCCTGGCCAATAGTTGTGGATCGACTACTGCGAGGCCTCATTCGCCGTCGGTCCGACCTCGTGGCTGTGGCATCGGAATGTTGGAAAAGCGTATGCCTACCATTTTACAGCGAGCCGCACTTTTCTGAGAGCGAGTTAGGAAAATTCATCGCCGAGGCGGTGCAAGGTGTCGCTGAGCAGGACTTGCCCGCTCTGGTTTCCTCGCTTCAACACGGCATTCTGACTGTCTCGTCCATAACGGTGCGCTCGACTTTGTTGAAACTCCTCGAAGAGACGAGCCGAGAGCGTTCTTACACCCCCATCGATTTACAAACTGCCTTGGCAAAATGCGTTGCCGACGCGCCGCCTGCGGAAGAGCGAAGCAGCACACCTGAAGACTTTTACGATGTCTTCGATTTTGATGGCCTGCTTGCGAAATGGCGCACAGAGCAGGGAGAGAAGCCGTCAGACGGCCATCCTCTACTACGTGGGCCAAGCTACACTGCCACGCGTTGCTGCTTAAGGCTTATAAAAGGCAGGGGAACTGACGAAGCCAAAACCTTCATACAGGCCGCACCCGAATTCTTGACCGACAGTCGTATACGTTTTGAGATCGCCGACGCAGCCGCCGAAGTGGGAGATAGTGCTTACGCTCGCGAGCTGGCGAACGACTATCTTGTTTCAGGCGACGAGAGGGCGAAGTGGAACTATTGGGAGGGCGGCGGTAAGATCAGATACTACAAGCTCGTGGCGAAGCTTGATGGTGATGCCGTCAAAGAGACGGCATTTAAGCAACTCGCTCACGACCTTGCGTCATCCGGAGAGTTCCTCGGGCCGCTACTTTGGGACATCGTAGAAGTCGCAGAGACCACCCAGGTTGCCGTTGACTGGGTGGCGATGTGGCGCACGCTTCAGTCTCAACTGGAGGTCACCAGAGATTTTCTCATTGGGTCGCCGTTTGAGCCATCAGATGCGTCCTTGGATGATTTGGATTTTCTCGCGAGCATTTACGAGTGGGCATATTCCACCGGCATCTCGGAGCTTTTACATGCTGTACAGAGGGGGCTGATTGTAAGCCTAGACCATAGCGGCGGACTGCAGATCTTTCGGAAGGTAGTTGATGCTTTCCTGGCAGGAGATGGCGATCAACCTCTGGCCGGGATGCGATTTCTGAATGCTGCCTCTGGCTATGCTGCCGTTCAGGCCGCCTACGGGGCCAGTGTTCCGGCGCTCGCAAACAATGAAGATTTTTCGGTTTGCCAAGGTGCGCGCTGGCTTGCGCGACAATGGAGTGTCTCCGTAGATCGCCCTCAGCGCGATCTTCCAGCCTTCTACAGCATCATTTTTGATAGCTCGGGTGGATCCTCGTTCGATCGACCGAGTGCAGTCGATAATGAGTCCAAGGCGATGATTGTCGAGGACCGTTACGGTTGGACATTTGCGCTGAAGCGTCAAATCACTTTCCTAAGTGATCTTTCGGGAATTTCGGTCGCCCAACTCCGCCAGCGCTCCCAACAGCTCATCCAGCGATGGGGCGGGATAGAGAAGTTTGGCGCTAGGGGAGCAAAGAGGCTGCTCGACGACTTGAAACGGCTTGAAATGAAGCTGACCTACCAGCGCCCCGATATGCTCGCTGGAATGCGATCAGTTCGTTTCGTCGCACAAGAACTTTCGGCTGCTGGTCTCATACCTGAAGGCGCCGAGTTCACTGTCTCGCACTTGCTCGGCGCGCCCTGGCCTAGCCTGCCTGTGCCAGAAGTGGTTCAACGGCCAGAGTTTGTCAGCCGCCCTTCGCTTGATCCTGGCTTTCGAGACGAAGAAGTCAGTGCATGGTTATCACAAGCGTGGGACGATCTCGAAGAGCCTCCGCAGGACGAATTCGTTTTGGCGGAGCTTGCCACCTACGAGCGGCGTCACATCAGGCGCGGGTACACAATGCAACGCCTCCGACTTCCGCGGATCGTTGCCAACGAGGCTCAGTCCTATGACGAACTGTACCACATGCTCGACAGTGTCATCTGGGCTGACCGGTTCCTTTTGCTGTCACCGACCAGCGACCTAGTTGTCAGGGTTGATCAAGGAGCCGCAAGCTACGTCCCGGACGACCTTGTCGTTCTCAACCCTCAGCTGGCAGGTGATCTAGGCTGGACAAACGACGCGGATTGGACCTGCTATCTTACCGCGAATGGAGAGATTGCTGCTCGCGTCAGATGGTGGCGCGATGGCTCCCCACAATCTGTCGACATCGAGCATAGCTGGGGCGAGGGCGCCGCTCTCACGCTGACCGAGAAAGGAAAGAAAGAGCTCGAAGCGAAAACAGGGCCGCTTCGCATCAATTCGATCGCCTGGCGAACAGTTCAACCCGAACGCGGCGGTGGGAATAGGCAGGTTGCAAAAGCCACCTCATCTAGATTGCTTTCCTAGGCCGTCTAAATACAGTCCTGTGGCGAGCAAAATGTCGTCGATACTGGTCGTATAGCTAGGCAACTTGGTGCATCGACCATTCGGGAACAACTAAACCTTAGTCGGTTTTTGCAGCCCGATTTTATCCCACAGACTCAACGACCCGCTAGCTGTTACTTCGCTTTTGGCGTCGCCTTTTGCCCGAGCTTACGGCCAAGCCCGATGGACTTTGCCATGTCACGGCGCTGAATAGAGTAGTTCTCAGCAACCATTGGATAGGTCGCGGGCAGCTTGTAGCGCGCGCGGTATTCATCGGGGGTAAGGCCGTTGGTTGAAAGATGACGGCGCAGAGTTTTGTAAGCCTTGCCGTCGATCATCGAGATGATGTGATCTTTGGACGCGAGGGATTTGCGAGCCGTCACGGCTGGAACGAAGGCATCTTCGGCTGGTGCTTCGGCGGCGGGTGCAGACGAATTCTGCAATTTGGCAATGGCTGCATAAGTTGACGCGATAAAGCTCGGCACGTCTTCGGGGCGGATGTTGTTCTGCCCGACAAAGGCGCTAACGACATCAATAGTGAGGGCGATGAGATCGGTATCGTCAGCCATGTTTCGTCTCCATCTAAAGTTGAGAGCTGCTTAATCAGATCATCAGTGCGAGCAAAGCATTTTAGATTTTCTCTGGAGTTCGGTTTTGCGATCCGGGCAAATGCCCGGCCAGGCTCTAGGCTTGCGCCCGGAGCCGCGTTCCGCGTCTCAGCCCGTACTGGTGACGATCCCTATCGCGTGAAGAGCTAAGGGGCTTTGCCCCTGGCGCGGCGCTAGGCCCCTGACGGCCTGACGGGCGCGTTGCCGTGTCCCCAACCTTCCTTCGCTGCAGCTCCGTGCAGGCCGGGTGATCCCCCTCGGCACCGCGCGGCCATGCGCCTTTCCACCCCCAGTCTCGCCGACGGCAGCGGTTGCATGTGCAACCCAAAACCAACGGAAGACTGAAGATGAAGACGACCATTTACGAGACCATCACCAACCAAATCATCGACGCGATCGAGCAGGGCGCGGGCGACTACCGGATGCCGTGGACAGGCGGGGCGTTGCGTATGCCGACGAACGCCGTAACGGGCCGGGCCTATCGCGGCCTGAATATCCTGTCCCTTTGGATTCTCTCGGCCAAGCGCGGCTATCAGTCGAGCGGCTGGGCGACATATCAGCAATGGCAGGAGCGTGGAGCCCAAGTCCGCAAGGGCGAGAAATCCGCAACCGTGTTCTTTTGGAAGGATTTGGCGGCGGGGCGCGAGGACGCGAACCAGCCGGACGACGACCAGCGCCCGCGCTTCGTGGCGCGTGGCTACAACGTCTTCAACGCCGAGCAGGTCGACGGCTACGAGCGGGCAGAGACGCCAGAGCTTCCCGAGAGCGAGCGGATAGATGCGGCAGAGTCCTTCTTTGCGGCAATCCCCGCGCGCGTGACGCATGAGGCGCAGACGCCTTGCTTCGTGCCGAGTTTCGATGAGGTGCGCATGGTGCCTTTCAGCCGGTTCAAATCAGCCAGCGCTTATTATGGCGTCTTGGCGCACGAGCTGACCCACTGGAGCGGTGCGGAAGAGCGTTTGAACCGCGATTTGGCCGGGCGTTTCGGGTCGGAGGCCTATGCGATGGAAGAGCTGATTGCCGAACTTGGCGCGGCCTTCATCGGTGGACGCCTTGCCCTGGACCTGGAACCGCGCACCGATCATGCGCCTTACATCGCGGGCTGGCTGAAAGCCTTGAAGAGCGACAGCCGCGCGATCTTCACGGCGGCGGCGAAAGCGCAGGCGGCGGCGGATTATCTAGCCGCTTACAGCAACGCTAACGGATGATCTCGTCCGCTTCGACCAGCTTGGCGTCGGTCGATTTAAGGACATTGAAGATGGCGGTGACGATATTGGCCGCGACCGGTCGGCGAGAAAACACGTTGTTGGCATCGACGTAGGACACGTCGGCCAGCTTCGCGACCGCTTCCAACTTCAGGTTATTCACGCGCAAAAGTTCGCGGCCGCGTGCCAGCACGCGGCATTTCGAGAGCGCCGGCTCAGCCTCGAAGTCGTTGTCGCCCTTGAAGTTCTCAACGTGCTTCACACGGTCGAAGCTGTTGTGGGAAAGGATGTTGAGCGACGTCATTACGTCGTGCGCTTTGAGATACTGAACGGTCTTGCCCCGTAAACAGCTTGTAACGGTGTTTTCATGGCAATTTGAGTGCTCAGCGATCTGAGCAACCGTCACTCCAATCTTGTTGGCGAGCTTCTGCCCGTCGAGCAGCCTGGCCTTGCTCGGATAAAGCAGGTCGACATCTGGCGTGATCGGCATTGTAGACTGCCCCCGGTAACCACAGTGGCAGTTACTCAGCCATGTTGGTTGTTGTTACTTGTGCCCGCGCGCTCGTAACAGGAATGCAACGGAGATGTCAATTCGGTCTTGAGGATGGCGCGCAATCCTCTATATTGAATATCATCAAAGGAGCGAACAATATGTTTGGACTTGGAAGTAGAAGACATAACAAGGCGAAGGTGAAGGTAAGTAGTGAGTTTGTAGAAGCTGTGTCTGATCTAAGAAATACTACAACGAACCTCTTGAATACTCTTGACGGCAATCGCACCTTACAAAAAGGCAACAAGGATTTGCTTGAAAGGGCGTTAACCGATCATGTGGGGCGCAAGCCTTCAGTCTGATCACATCAACGCGGTGACGACGCTCGTCCTCACCGCGCCGTCCGGTCTTTTTGCCCTCTTTTCCCTGATCGCCCTCGCGCTCGCCTTCGTCGGGCGTGTCACTCTAATCGAAATCGTGAAGCGTTGGGTTCAGCCGATCGTTGACGCTGCGACAGTCCGAAAAGAGATCGAGGCCGCCAAGCAGGCGATTGCCGACGCCAAGAATGATCGTCTCGCTTTGCTCGCCGAACGCGCCATGATCGAAAGCCTTATTGCGGAGCGCGATCGCCTTCAGGCTGAAAACATCGCTCTGCGTCAGGAAAAGGCGTCGTCTGTGTGACGCCGCAACGCCAGCCCTTAGAGGTGTGTCCAGCGGGTCATTGCCTGTTCGCGAACGCGCTAGTTGTCGTTGGCGACCGGAGCCGTCGGTGCGCCAGTTTGATAATCCTCGAGACCGAGATCGGCGTAGATCATGCGCCAGAGCATCGTGAACTCGTTAGAGAAAAGACCGACCTCGCGCTGCCTGCCGCGCATCTCTTCAATCGTTGTCAGCTCGACTTGCCGGTGCGGCTCGCCGCCCTTGCTGATGTCCCAGCGCTGAAACTTGAGTTGATGGGCGGTATGATCTGGCGTGACCACGATCGTCGCATGAGAATGCGCCATCAGGTGCCGCAAATCTTCGAAATCCTGCAAACGGTCGATCAGGGCCACGGACTGGTCCCTGTAGGGTTGAAGCGGCCCTGGCGCCGTGAACAGTGCCTTCGCTTTGCTCGCGCGGCGGTTGAGCTTGCCTGGAAGATCGCACATCCCCGCATATTCGGGATATTGGCCACAGCGGACGATAAGATCGCCCAACAGCATTTCGACGGCCGCATAGCTTGTGACGATAAAGCCCCGGATAAGGACGGCCTGTTCAACCATACGCTGAATGTCGTCGGTTACACACTCGCCGATGACTTCTTCCGTCATTTGAACCTCACCAGCCGCCGAGCTTGAGCGCGCCCACGACCAAAGCCGCGATCGGCGTCAAGGCGACAATAAGCGCGACCGCGCCTGCCACCCAATAAAGCTCCCTATGCTGCAACAACAATTCAATGATCCGCACCATAATTCCACCAGCTCCCGAGAACGGGTCCAACCGCGCCATCTCAACCACTCCTTCCCGACCGCTTGTTGTTTTGCGGGGCGACACAACAAGCCGCATCCAGCGATCTAAGCATCCGGCCGTGCCATAGGGACACCGCCGCCTGTTGTGTCAGGCCGCTGACACAGCACGGCAATGCACACATTGCCGACGCGGACATACACACATGAAATTTTGGATTTGAGCCGAGCTGTGAATTGCGCGCGTCGCTCTTAGAGTTCGGGCGCGCCGCGCAATCTTTCCATCACATAGCGCCAGTGACTGGCTCGCATCGTCCACGCTTTGCGATAGAGCCAGCCGCGCACGATGCGGAAGGTCAGCCCGTCCGGCACGTCCGTCCGGCCTTTCAGGAAATGCTCGACCTGTTCGCCGGACTCGGCGAGCGCGGCGCGAAGCCGCGCCACGTGGTCGTCGGTAATCTCTATCCAATCTTCGCCGTCGCCGCCGTAGGGCCGGCCGGTGCGTGGTGACCGACGTTTCGGCGGCGCGTTTGCCGCTTCGCGCCACTTGTCGAGAACATAGGCGAAATGCGCCGCCTGCGCTTTCGTCGCCTCGCCGGTCATCCAGCGATTGACCTGGCCCGAGGTCAGCCCGGTCGGGCGGTCGGTCCTGTCTTTCAGCAAAGCGCCGGGCGTCAGGCCGGTCCTCGCCTGCTCGGCGGCAAGCTGTCGCCGCATCCCATCATCAATTTCTATCAGTTCGTCGTGCGGCGTCAGCGGGCGCTTCATCGGCTCACCGCGCCTTAGACGCCGCCCTTGCCGGGGCCGATGGCGTTTTCCATCAACTGCCGGATGAAGCGCTGATAGGGCATGCCGGCGCGCGCCGCCGTGGACTTCACCGCGTCCAGCAATTGCGTCGGCACCCGCATGTTGATGTTGCTGTCCTTTGCCGCGAACTCGAACCGCGAGGGCTTGAAACCCGAGAAGTCGAATTCGGACAGGTCGGCCGTATCGACGAAACGCTCCGCCTCGGCGTCGCTTTTCATCGGCGGAAAAGCCTTAGCTTCCTTTGGTGTCTTCATAGCGGCGCACCTCCTTGGCGTGCATAAATCTTGCGCTCACCGGCCGGATCAGGACTTGCCCGCCGCGTTTGCGTATCGTGAACACCATGAAGGCATGACGGCCTGACTCGGTTATGCCGACCGCGCGGTATCGCTCCTCGTCAGGCGACGGGTCGCGCTCGATAAGCGGCCCCGCGCTCAGCGCGTGTTCGACATCCTCGATTGAGAGTCCGTGCTTCTGGCACTTGTCGCGGTTGCCCGAGTCCCAATCAAAGCCGTCGATCTTCATCTTGCTCATGTTCAAGCATGCCAGAACAACAACACATTTGTCAATACAAATGCATAGGCCAAGATAGATGCAATTTACTAAAATCCTTGGCTTTCCATAAACTTCCTTAATCCGGCCCGGCTATTCTGGTCGGACCATGAATACCGGAACTGAACACCATAAACAGAGAGAAGCGCCGCCACAGCCGCAGGATGCCGGGGCGATCGAGCCCGCCCTTGGCTTTGACGCCGGACCGCACGAGCTGACGGGCGTCCCCGCCAATGACGGCGCCGCCGCGCTGGTCGAACGCCAGTTCGAGGAACGCCGTGCCAACACCACCACCAAGCTCGACGCCATCTACGACGACCAGATGTCGAAGCGCAGCCCCTTCACCGACGAGTTCGCGTTTTTCCGGCAGGCGGTCCAGATGCTCGGCGCAGCCTTCGGCAACGACTTCACCTCGCGGCTGCTGTTCCAGCTTCAGAATATGGTCGCGGTCCAGGACTCGCAGGATGAGCACGAACGCGAAATGGCCGAACAATACGATGAGATGTTCGCGCGCCAAGAGCGCCGGAAGGAAGAAGACAAAAAGCGCGACGACGAAGCCGACGCCTATCAGGACGCCATCGAACGCGAGGAAGAGCGCCGCGAATACGAACAGTCGCAGCACGGCTTCATCGGCCGCGAGATGACGGGCGGAGAGTGGGGAGAACTCAGCGACAAGATCAGCAACGATCAGGCTTCACGCCAATGGCTGATCGCCCTCATGCTCCGGGACGGAAAGAATAAGGGTGAGGCGGAGCGTGATGCCGACATCATCGCGCTGGCCTTCAAAGGCATGTCGAAACGTGAGGCCGACCGCACGGCCGAAGAGAAGAAAGCGATGAAGCAGGTTGAGGAAGATCCTCAACTGAAGAAGGAAGCCCAGGCCGTTGCTGATTACGCCTCGACCGACCACGGCAAGAAGATCACCGCAGGCCGGGACACCGCCGCCTTGACCGATACTGGCAGAACTCAGTCTGTCACCGGCCGATCAAATATTCTTAGTGGAGATTTTCCAACTGCGCCGGACCTTTCCGCACATCACAGCCGGGCGCTGGCTGCGACCGAACCTTTGGATGTTAAAATGCCTAAACAGGTCGCCGCAATAGCGCCCTCGGCAATGCCCGCAGCTTCGGCCGGCCTTGATGCTTAATTCGGCATGTTCATGGAAATTTGCGTGACGGCGCCGCTCAGGCGACGCAGCGCTTCCGGCGTATAGTCCACGTCTCCCATCAGCGCGAGCATCTGTGGACCTTGCGCTGTCATGGTCGAGAGCGAGCCTGTCCGATGATCGACATTGCCGAACACAACAAGTGGCAACCCCCGGCGAATAGCATCGCCATTTGCATGTAGGGTGTTAGCAACCACCATTGCTCTAGAGCCTTTGGCAGCGAGCTCTTGGACCACGCCATTGAATCTGCCGCCAAGCATAACTGCGTTCGGTATATCTGTCTTCCGAGCATCATACAGGCGAATGTCTGTCAGTTTAGCCGCGACGCACATGCTGGTAGACGCGACGACGCGCGGCTTGTTGCCTTCGAGCTGATAGCCAAGGGAACCATCAGCATTCGATGTGACCGCATTGGCATATTTGTCTACGGAAGCATCTGACACTTTGCCCGTTGGATTTTGGAGGGCGAGGCGATCGCCGAGGATGAGAGTCCGCTGACCTTCGGCCTTCAGCGCGGCGTTCATTTCCGCCATCGGCAGGCACTGTTTCGCTTCGAGAGCGAGGGCAGGCGCGGCGAGAGTGCCAGCCGCTAAAAATGCGCCGCCAATCGAAGCAATCAGTTTCTTGTTAAGCGCCATAACGGCCCCCTTATAAGTATTCATTCGTCGGGGCGGTGGCGCTACCTGCCACAGTCTCAGTAACCATGATCGGTGAGACTGTGGTTTTTCTTCCCTTTTCTTACGGTCTGTGCTATAAATTTCCCTCGTAAAGGGCGGCTTTGCCGTTCTTGGGAGACGGCCGAAATCGGGAGTCTCACCAAGGATGGTCCGTGAGACTGCCCGGAAAGCACGAAAATGGCCGGATTTGTGGGCTATGCCCGCGTCTCAACCAAGGAACAGAAGACCGACATTCAGCTCGACGCCCTGCGAAAAGCGGGCTGCCGCAGGGTCTTTCAGGACAAGATCTCCGGCAAGCGGACCAGCCGCAAGGGGCTGGACGCCGCGCTTGCCGATCTCCGTCCCGGCGAAAAGCTCGCCGTCTGGCGCATCGACCGCCTCGGTCGGTCGATCGTCCACATCCTGACAACCGTCGATGACCTGGCGAAGCGAGGGAGCGCGCTTGTCAGCCTGACCGAGCATTGCGACACGTCGGACGACAGCGGCCGCACACAGTGCATCTTCCTCGCCGTCATGGCGGAGCTGGAGCACGGCAACATCATCAAGCGCACGAGGGCCGGCGTCGCGGCCGAGGCGGCGCGAGGCCGCAAGCGTGGCGGTAAGCCCAAACTCACCCCCGCCCAGATCGCCGAAGCCGCACGCCTGCTAAAGAAGCCCGGCACAACCGCCGCATCCGTCGCCGCCCGCTACGCCGTTGGAAGAGCGACATTGTTTAGGCATCTTGGCCACACTCGCTCATCAGGCCAAACCGGCTAGACCCCAATTCAGGTAGCAGGGTCCAAAATCGCTAGGGCAGCTTGGGTATAGTGCGGCATTTTATAGATTGATTGTGTTTGAGATATCCCGCGTGAATTTGAGAATTCCATACCACCTATATTTTGAGACATATTGCCGAACATTGTTACAATGATACCCTTAGGCGTTACGGCTTGAAACATGGGCCGTGTTCCGTTTCGATCACCTACAAAAACTGACTGATTAAAGTCACCGCCGATAAGAACGTCTTTCGATATCCCCGACTTCCTTGCGTCATAGAGACGTGCACTGCTGAATTTCAATGTGACGCACATCTTAGTCGATGGTGTGCCGTACGGCTTGTTGCCTTCAAGGACGTAGCCATCTCCAGTTGAGTTCATAGTAATGATATTGACTGGAATTGAGTCGGACCGTTCCGTGACTCGATTGGCAGTTATTACAGAGTGCTGACCCTCTTTCGCTAGCTGCTCAGTTAGCAAAGCGGGTGACGTGCACAGGCCCACGTCAGCTCCCGAGGCCGCGCTCGTCCCAAACATTCCCAGCCAAACCGCGATAAGCGCGATAAGAGCTGTCTGGCGTGACGACATCGCGAACCTCGGATCGAGAATGGTTCACTAACGATGACGGAAACCCACCTTCGTCGTCAACTTCTGCATCCGTGCATCTTCCTGGCCGTGATAGCGGAAGCTAGAGCAGGTGCGATCGGCCGCCGCCCCAAGGCTGGTGTCGGTGCAGCGGCAAGGCGAGGGTGCAAGCGCGGCGGCAGATCGAAACTCACTCCTGTTCAGATCTAATAACGCGTGGTTACGGTGGTGACTCTACGTCGCCCGGCGCGATCATTTTCAGTTTCTGAAGGCAATAACCGCCCAGTCTCCAAACCCCCACGAAAGCGTTCCGATCACACTACTAATGGCAAGTAGTATGTTGTGCCGACGCGTATCAGACGCATCGAGTTCTCGAACGAAGCGCAACGCATCGAGTAACTCTATCCGGAATTCTTCTAGAATCTGGCGAACTGGCTCCGACGAGATGTCTCGGCCCGTAATTCGATCGATCCTGCTCTGTGTTTCGAGTCCGTCGGGAAATAGGCGGGAAAGAATTTCGCTATTCAACGAATTGGCTCGGAACAGGAAATAAAACGAGACCGCGACGGCCACAGCACCGCCCCGACCTGCAAAATCGAGCCTGACACTAGGTTCAATGCAAGCGTAATAGATTGTCGAAATGGAAAGTAGTGCTGAGGCAAACACGATTCCTGTCCAGATATCGGGCTGAAAGAAGCGGGCCCAATCTCCGAAAGCTGATCTTATCCGGTTCACATTCCGAGAACTTTAATATCAAATTCCTTATTTCGAGCACTGATCGCTTCCCAATCGTCGGAAGAGTGACGGCGTAGGGCGACGCTCCAACTGTCGACCTCTATCAGGAATATGTCAGATTCTCCAGACGATGAGGAGAGATATGGGCAAGTGTCCCCGTCGTCTGCCAGCGATATAAGCGCATCAATAAAGCGCCTTAACTCGTCCACGCGACGATCGAATTTTGCTATAGAAGCCTTCGTCGGGGTGGCTTTCAGCTGAGAACGGTAATAGGGCTTCGCGGCTTTTAAACCGCTCTCTAGCGTTCCGAGCCGCACTGCCCCCACAGCTTTCTGTGCCGCTTTTATAGCCGAGGGGTGTTTGTAGTCCGGGCAGCCTTCAGGTCACTTTTGAGTTCACGCAGCATTGGCGTTGAATCATGATTGGCATTTTGGATCTGAATCCAGTCAGCCTTTGGACCATTGCTTTTGGCGCGTACGCCACCCGATTTCTGAAACTCTTTCATCAAAGCCACTTCAACACCTACCGCTGATTTGCGGCTCCTAACATTGTCCACAGCACCTTGGTCGGAAGGAACAAGCGGTCCAATCCTAAATCCGAGACGCCTTATAGCGTTTAGAGCGCCAATTCTGCCTTTTGCGGTCGGCGCTTTTCCAATCCCAGATTGACCGACTATGACCCGTCCGAAGTCACTATCCAGCTTGCGGCCCAATTTAGGATAAGTTGCTATAAGTTGTTCCACCGATACAGGCACAGTGGAAACACCTTTGTCAACAATTTGTATCTGCAAGCTGTCGATTTCTTCCTTGAATTCTTTATAGCGGTTCAGAGAAATAGCGATCCGACTGATAACTACGTCCATAGGACGGCCGTTTACCCGGACAATCAGAGTATTGCCCTTTGCAAGCACTCTTAACTGCTTGCTGACAACTGAACGCGACTTGTATCGCGCCCCAATCCGCTGGGTGCTCCGTGCGTCTCGTATCACGTGTCGCAATCGCCCGTCCCCGGTTGGCGCAGCTCATCACGGTGTTATAGCCCCGAAGATGGCCCGCTAGCAATTCAGCGCTTCGAAGCGTCGTATGCGAACCTTTTCAGCCGCAGCGATCACTTTCGGCCCACGGTTGGTTCGCCCTCAATATCGACACGAGAATTGACCGGCGTCGGCCGGCATCAACAGCCTGCCCGCACCACCGCGTTCCGCGCCGTGTTGGCTGTTTCCCTCACTGCGTTCGGTGATCCCGTCCTTCGTCAGCCGGTCCCTTGCACTCGCGTCTTGAGAGCAACCCGAACCCAAGGAGGTCACAATGAAAACTCACGACTCAAACCAGAACCGCAAAGGCACGCCGCCGAGCTACATCATCTATCATGTGGCGGACCGCGACGGCGCACCGTTCACCCGCATCGGCGCAGCCTGGCCAACCAAGAGCGAGAAAGGCTTGCGGCTCCAGCTCGATCTGGTTCCCATTCAGGGCGGCACCATCACCCTGATGCCGAACGAAGCCGAGAGCGAACAAGGAGGTCAGCAATGACCTCCACCTTTCGCACCATCACCAGCGGCACACTCGACTGGCGCGGCATTGTCATCAGCGTCACGCTGGAAAAGCAGCGGTTTGTCGATCACCTGCAAATCGAAACGATCGAACCGGCGAGAGCGCCGCTGCCGATCACCAAAACCGGCTACCGCTCGCACTTCATTCCAAAGGATTTGGTTGAGCAGGCGGGCGGGCCGACCACCTTTGTCGAAGACTGGCTGAACGCCGCCGCCGCGAATGCCAGAAGCTGGGACGAGATCGAAGTCGGCATCCGCCAATACGATCTTCTTTGATCGCTTGCGCCGGGCGCATCCGCGCCCGGCAACTCAGAAAGGCACGTCGTCGTTGAGGTCGACGTCCACGGCTTGGTCGTCATCGATCCACAACCGTGCCAGCCATTCCAAGACTTCCATATCAACAAAATGCTCGATTCGCGCCTCAAGCGTCATATCGGGCCAGTCGGGATCATCGGTGCAAAAGCGGTCCAAGTCTTTTAGATGGGCGGTCAGCGCATCCCAGTCGGCGCTCTTAAGCGTCACCACGACAACCGTCTTGTCATCGCCACGGTCAAGATAGCGCCCGACGACCGCGCCGGAATGTAAGCCGATTCGCACAATCATGATCCTTCGCAGCGCCGACCCCGCACTCATGCCGGGCAACCGGCATGAGTGCGGGGGGAAGTCGTCCACTAGGGCGCGGGTCCCCGTGCGGTCAGCTCCGCGCCGATGAGTGTCAGGACGAATTGCGCGTCGTCCGCTTCGAGGCTGGTCGGTTGCAGGCCGCGAAGGTCGCGGCTGACCTGGTGGAACAGGGCGCCGAGCTGCGCTGTGGTTTTGGTCTTCAGATCGTGGCGAGTGACTTTGAGCATATTGCCCTCCTTGGCTGCGCCGACCGGAATTGGCCGGCGATGGAGGACAGAAGGCCCGCTCGAAAATCAGGTGCATCGTCAGAGCGCAACGAACGTGGAGAAGGCTGGTCACACGCCTTGCACCAACAGGATTTGAGCAGCGGGCAGGTTCGCCAATCGCCCGTGCCGGTTCGGGACAGCAGTCGAAAGGGCTGAGCAAAGTCCCGCCTGATCTGTGACCACAGCGCCGCCGCTTGAATCCGGTCAGCGGTATTGTTGGGTTGAGCCTAACGGCCGAGTTCGAGGCCGCGATTGCGTTGCGCGTCTTGCGTCACCGCCCGCATCTGTCTGTATCGCGCCGCGTCGCGATAAAGCGCCAGCACCTGCTTCGCCTCGCGCTCACGGCGCATCACGATTTCCGTTTGCAAAGCCGCACGCTCCGTCAATTGCGATTTGACCAGCTCGTCGCGTTGCGCGCGGTCGCGCTGGAGTGAGAAGAACACGGCGGCTTCGTTCGCCTTGCGCATCGCGAAATAGCGCCCGGTCAGGACATCCCACGCGCCCTTGATGCCGCCGCGCATCCGGCCGGCACGTTGGGCCTGTTCTTCCTTGAAGCGGGCCGCTTGTCCCGCTTCAAGTCGGTGCCGTTCGGTCTGGTGCTGCGCCTTCATCGCGTCCCGCCGCTCGATAAGCGGCTTCATGCCGTTGGCGGCAATCCGTTTGGCTTCGGCGATATGCTCCTTGAGCCGGTCGCCGACCTCGCGGCCGACCTTGGCAAGCGTCTCTTCGACGCTCGCCTGCCTTGCCGGATCGCCTAGGCGAGCGGTCACTTCCTTCGCAGGCTTGCCGACCATCCGCGCGATCGAGAACACGTCGCCTTCAATCGTCACGGCGACATGCCCGCGCCGGTCGCCGCGCGCCAGAAACAGCCCGCGCTCTTCAAGCGCCCGCTCGAATGACGCCGGGGAATCCGAGATCGACCACGCCTCCTGAATGGAGGACTTGAGCTGCTTGGGGTCGAGGCCCGCTCGCTTGGCCTGCTGCCATTCATCGAGAGTGAAGTTGCGCGGATCGCGCGACTTCGTATCGACAAATCCGGCCGGCAGCTTCCAGCCGTTTTCAAGATAGAGCTGCTTGGCGATGTCGCGGAGCTTGGACTTGAAGAAGGGAAGGGGCTTTGCGGTCATGGTGGTAGCGTCGATGCGGGACCACACCGCATGGGCGTGCCGGCGGCCTTCCTTCTCGTGGAAGACCACGATGCGCGGCTGACCTTCAAGGCCGTTGCGCTCTTCGATCATCCGGAGCGCCTTCTCGAAGACATCGACCCGCACATTCTCATCGGCGGGCGGGTTCAGCGAGACAGAGAACAGATACTGTTTGCAGTGCGTGCCGAGGGACAGGGCGTAGGCTTCCTTCATCGCCTCGGGCACCGTTTCCGCGACAAATCCGCTGACCTCGTAAACTTCGACATGCTCGTTCTCTTCGGTCTTCAGCAGGTGTTGGCCGAGTTGCCTGGCGCCGCTGCGTTGGGAAGCTTTCAGGATCATGGCGACGGCCCGAGGTTCAGGGCGTCTATCAGCATCCGCCGCATATCGGCGATCTCAGCCGCTGCCGCGCTGAGCGCCGCTTCGGTGTCCGGGGTCAAAGGCAGGCTGCCGGAATTGGCGGAGCGGGCGAGCTGGTTGAGGTTGTTGGCGAGACGCGACTGGCCGAGCAGCGCGAGCAGCCGCGCCAGCGCCTCGTGGTCCTTGACCGGGAACTTGCCGCGCGTCTTCGGCGGCGGGTTATCGGGGTCAAACAGCCGCCAGCGGATATAAGCGGCCAGCGACATGCCGGCCGCGTCGCGATCCAGCCGGGCCTTCTCCTCGAAGGACATGCGCAGGGAGACCGGCAAGGTTGAACGCTTGCTCAATCACCCCTCCGCTCCCGCTGGACGAACCCGCTTCGTCCGTTTGGACGTATGCGGGACCGTGTCGGTTGGTTTGGGGGAAAGCTCGTCGTTGGCGGCGGCGCCTAGCGACGTGCCCTCCAAGATTTGATTCCAGTCGGCGAGGATTTCGAATAGGTTGTTCGAAGACGCACCATCAGGGTGCGCCAAATTTAACCCTGAACTGGTCGCATCGCCGCTTCAGTCAGCCTTAATTCGGCCAGGATAAAATCGGCGCGTGCTGCTACGGTGACGCGCGGCAGCATTACCGGAACGTAACCGGCGTCCAAGTAAGCTTGCCGCACGCGTTCATAGTCCAGCAGCGCCTTTTCCAGACTATGGCGGCGGTCGTCGTCGTTCACATAAATATCCGGCCATGGCGGGGCGAGGAAGAGACGATCGTAGCGAAGGCGCTTGATCACCGAGGTCGGATGCACACCACGAGCGGCTACGATCGCGACAGCCGCATCCACAACGCCGCGGTCAAAAAATGTTGGTCCTCGGGCCGCCTCGAAATCATTGATGGACACCTCAAGCGCGCGGCGGGCAAATGCAGCGGCGTCTACCCAGGGAAGCGTGCTTGCGTCCCCGGCACGCGCCTCGGCGATGATACGCCGACCGGGTTCCGCGACTACCGCGTAACCGCGGCGAGCAAGTTCTGAGAGCAACGTAGACTTGCCACCCCCTGAACATCCCGAAATCATCACGAACACGTGTTAGGCTCCTTTGGAACACGCTAGGCGCTTCTGGGCTCAACGAGGGAGCGGGGTCCACCCTGAACACTCACTTCGCTAGATTGATAATATATATTATGTTAAATCATATCAGACGTTGAGGGGGCTACAGCGTGATGATCAGGCTGTCGCCCTCGACGCGCCACGCCTTCAGCGTGCGCAGGAATGCCATGCCGAGCAGGTTCGCTTCGCTGGCGTTGTCGCTGACCGAGGCGTTGATCGGGCCGCGCGTGATCGGGCCGATCGCTAGCGTGCCGAGCTGGACCGTGCCGGCGCGGACGGCGCCATTGGCGGTGACGACGAGGCGGTCGTAGCGAACGCCGGTGAGGTCGAGGCCGGCGCGCGCGGCGGCGGTGCGGCCGAGGACGATGTCGCTGGCGCCGGTGTCGATCAGGAACACGGTCGGCTGGCCGTTGACCTGCGCGCGGACCCAGAAATGGCCGTCCTCGCGGGCGCGGATGCGGAACTCCCTGGCTGTGGCGACGCCGCCGGCCGGGTCGATTTCGCCGCCGACGTGGCTATGCAGGCTCGCGAAGATGCCTGCGGCATCATCGCGGTAAGTGGCGGCGACAAAGATCACGCCAATGATGGCGGCCCAGGCGAGCAGCGCTTTCAGTGACTTGGACAGCTCGGCGCCGCGCAGCGACAGCGCGCCGGCTAGGATGACGACGAGCAGGATGCTCATCGTCACGAACTGGCCCTTGTCCCAATCGTCGAGGCCGTCGAGCACCCTAGAGGTCCACAGACAGCATGTCGTAGCCAGGCTCGACGCCGGACGGCAGCTCGGTGAGCAGCGTGGCGTAATCCATCGACTGGTCCATGTGAGTGAGCACCGCGCGCCTTGGCGTGAAGCGGGCGATCCAATCGAGCGTCCTGGGCAAATGCGCGTGCGTCGGATGCGGATGGCGGCGGAGTGCGTCGACGATCCACAGGTCGAGGCCTTCGAGAAGCGGTGCGGCTTCGGGCGTCAAGTCGTTCAAATCGGTGGAATAGGCGAGCGCCCTCCCCTCCGCCTCGAAGCGCAGGCCGGCGGAGCGGATGGTGCCGTGGATCTGCGGGAACCAGCGGATGGTGAGGCCGCCGACGCTCAGCGCTTCGGGCAGATCGTTCGCGATGCAGGTCGGCGGATAGCCGTCGGCGCCTTCGAAGATATAGTCGAAGCGCGGGCGCAGGCCTTTCCATGTCGCGGGGTGCGCGTAGCAGGCGACGGGGCGCTGCATGGCGTGGAAAACCTGGCGCAGGTCGTCGATGCCGTGGGTGTGATCGGCGTGATCGTGGGTGAAGATCACCGCGTCGAGCGTTGAAATTCCAGCGGAAAGCATCTGCTCTCGGAAATCGGGGCTGGTATCGACCAGGACGTTGGCGCCGCCGTGCTGGACGAGCAGCGAGGCGCGGCGGCGGCGGTTCTTCGGCTCCTGCGCGTCGCAAAGACCCCAGTCGCTGCCGATGCGCGGAACGCCGCTCGACGTGCCGCAGCCGAGCAGCGTGGCGCGCATCAGGCGGGCTTGGCCTTGGAGAACAGTCGGAAGAAATTGGCGGTGGTCGTCGCCTTCAGCTCATCGAGCGAGACGCCGCGCAGCTCGGCGACGAACTTGGCGGTATGCGCGACGAAGCTTGGCTCGCCAGTCTTGCCGCGGACGGGCACCGGCGCGAGGAACGGCGCGTCGGTCTCGACCAGCAGCCGGTCTTCCGGGATGGTCAGAGCCGTCGCCTGCAAGTCCCTGGCGTTCTTGAAGGTTACGATGCCGGAGAGCGAGATGGTGAAGCCGAGGCCGAGGCAGATGTCGGCCAGCCGCTGGCTCGCGGTGAAGCAGTGGATGACCGCCGGGAAGGCGCCCTTCCCCATCTCCTCGGTCAGCATCGCCGCGGTGTCATCCTCCGCATCTCGGGTGTGGATGATTAGCGGGAGGCGGGTTTCGCGGGCCGCGGCGATGTGCGCGCGGAAGGAGGCGCGCTGCCGGTCGCGGTCCGACTTGTCGTAATAATAATCGAGGCCGGTCTCGCCGATCGCGATGACGCGCGGGTGGTTCGTGGCGGCGAGCAGCTTGGCGGTATCGATGTCGGGGTGGTGATCCGCCTCGTGCGGGTGGATGCCGACGCTGGCCCAGACATCGGGCTCGCGGTCGGCGATGGCGACGACCTCGGCCCATTCGGACTCGCGGGTCGAGATCGCCAGCATGCCGGTGACGCCCGCCGCCCGCGCGCGGTCGAGCGCACCCTGCTGGTCCTCGACGAGGCCGGGGTAGTTGAGGTGGCAGTGGCTGTCGATCAGCATGGGGAGGAGATAGGCGGAGCGGTTAGTCTTAGGAAGCCCCTCGCCACGCCAAACTCTCCGTTCGTCCTGAGCCCTTCGACTTCGCTCAGGAGAGCCTTGTCGAAGGACGTGGTCGCTCCGCGGTGCGTGCCACGTGGTTCGACAGGCTCACCACGAACGGACTCAGAGGGTTATGCGCTAGGCTCGACCCAGCGCGGGAAGATGCCTTGCGGCGGCGGGAGCTGGGTGCCGGCGGGGAGGACCGCGTCGAGCGAAGCAAGGCCGCGGGCGTCGGCGGGCACCGCCAGCAGGTCGAGCAGCGCGGCGCAGCTTGCGGGCATCGCGGGCTGGGCGAGGATGGCGAGGCGGCGGACGACGTCGACGACGTTGGCGAGGACGGTCGCCATGCGGCCGGTGTCGGTTTTGGCCAGTTGCCAGGGCGCCATCTCCGAAATGTAGAGATTGGCCTCGGTCACGCGATTCCAGATCGCCTCCAGCGCCTGGTGGATCGAGAGCGTTTCCATCGCCTTGGCGACCTCGTCCGGAAGCGCTGAGAGGCTGGCGGCGAGGACGCCGTCGGCGGTCTCGGTCGTGCCGCGCTCCGGCAGAATGCCGCCCAGATTTTTGGCGATCATCGAGAGGGTGCGCTGGGCGAGGTTGCCGAGGCCGTTGGCGAGATCGGCGTTGATCCGCGCGACGATCGCCTCGTGGCTGTAGCTGCCGTCCTGGCCGAACGGCACTTCGCGCAGCAGGAAATAGCGGAGCTGGTCGACGCCGTAGGTTTCGGCCATCGCCAGCGGCTCGACGACGTTGCCGGTGGATTTCGACATCTTCTCGCCGCGGTTGAGCACGAAGCCGTGGCCGAAGATCTGTTTCGGCAGGTCGATGCCTGCCGACATCAGGAAGGCGGGCCAGTAGACGGCGTGGAAGCGCACCACGTCCTTGCCGATCACATGGACATCGGCGGGCCAGCGTTCCCTATAGTTTTCATCCGGATAGCCGACGCCGGTGAGATAGTTTGTGAGCGCGTCGATCCACACGTACATGACGTGGTTTGGCGCGCCCGGCACCGGAACGCCCCAGTTGAAGCTGGTGCGCGAGATCGACAGATCCTTGAGGCCGCCGCGGACGAAGGCCAGCATCTCGTTGCGCGCCCGCTCCGGCTGGATGAAGTCCTGCGTCTCATAGAGCGCGAGCAATTTGTCCTGATACGCCGAAAGGCGGAAGAAATAGCTCTCCTCGACGGTCCATTCCACCGGCGTGCCCTGGGGAGATAGCTTTTCGCCCCCCTCCCCCTCCACCAGCTCGGAGGCGTCGTAATAGGCCTCGTCGCGAACCGAGTACCAGCCTTCGTAGCGGTCGAGGTAGATGTCGCCGTTCGCCTCCATCGCGCGCCACAGCGCCTGGCTTGCCTCGTAATGCGCGGGCTCGGTGGTGCGGATGAAGCGGTCGTGGCTGATGTCGAGCGCGGCATCCATCGCGCGGAACTTCTCCGCCATCGTATCGACCAGCGCGCGCGGCTCGATGCCTTGCGTGCGCGCGGTTTGCGCGATCTTGAGGCCGTGCTCGTCGGTGCCGGTGAGGAAGAAGGTGTCCTTGCCGCAAAGGCGCGCCCAGCGGGCGATGAAGTCGGTGGTGATGACCTCATAGGCATGGCCCATGTGCGGCTCGCCGTTCGGGTAGGCGATGGCGGTGGTGATGTAATATTTGTCGGTCATGTTGGGGGAGGGCTTACACGGTCCAGCGGGTGGGTGTCACGGGACCAAGGCGGTGCGATCTCGTCCTTCGACAAGCTCAGGACGAACGGACTCATCAAATCCACCAACCTCCGTTCGCGGTGAGCTTGTCGAACCGCGTGGCGGGCGCCGGTCAGGCCGCCGCGACCAGCGTGGCGAGCTCGAAGGCCACGGCCTGAGGGTCGAGTTGGAGCGGCAGCGCGCCCGAGGCGAGGTCGTGGGCTTTTTCCCAGAGCGGCAGCGCCGATGGGCGGGTGCGGGCGGCGGCGGCGAGGCGGGCGGGGGCGATTTCGAGGAAGGCCTCGTAGCGCGGCTGGGCGGCCTTGGCGGCGAGGGTTTTGGCAAGCGACAGAGCGAGGCCCTGGCGGCGCGGCGGCGGGGCGGCGCCGAGCGCGTCGAGCGAGCGGGTCAGGCCTTCGATATCGAGCCCGGCGAAGCGCAGCGCGCGGCCGGGGCTGCCCTCGGCGAGCGCGACGAGGGCGACGCGCTCGCGCTCGTCGGTGTCGGGAAGCTCGGCGGCGACGACTTGCGCGACTTCGTGGATCGGCAGCGGCTGGAAGCGGAGGGTTCGGCAACGCGAGCGGATCGTCGGCAGCAGGCGGCCGGGCGAGTGGCTGACGAGGAAGATCAGCGTCTTCGCTGGCGGCTCTTCAAGGAGTTTCAGAAAAGCATTGGCAGCGCCCTCCCGGACGTCGTCCACCGCATCGATGACGACGACTCGCCAGCCCTCGTGGTCGGAATGGCTTTGCAGCAGCTTCGGCAAGGACCGAAGCTGGGCGATGACGATCTGGGCTCGGAGCTTTCCCGTCTTTTCGTCGATCTCGCGTTCGATAAGGCGAAAGTCCGGATGCGTGGTCGAAACACCAAGGCCAATATTTGGCTGACCGGCCTTGAGCGCGAGCCGTGGCGAGCCATCCTCATTGACCTCACGCCCTCCCGGAGTGAGCGCGTAGGCGGCGGCGGTCAGGGCGAAGCGCGCCTTGCCGATCCCCTTTGGTCCGGTGAGCAGCCAGGCATGGTGCGGGTGGCCCGCGGAAAATGCGTCGAGAAAAGCGCGCTGCTGCTCGGCGTGGCCGACGATCATGGCAGCAGCGGCTCGACGTGCGACCAGATCGCGGCGCCGACCGCTTCAACCGGCTGGTTCGCGTCGATCAGCCTGGCGCGCCCCGGCTCGCGCTCGGTGATTTCGCGGAAGGCGGCGCGGACTCGCTCGTGGAAGGCGGCGGCGTTGGCCTCGAAGCGGGTCTCGGCGCCGCGGCGGGCAAGCGCGCGGGTGACTCCGATCTCGACGGGCATGTCGAGGACGAGCGTGAGGTCGGGCTGGAGGTCGCCGATCGCGGCGTGGTGGATGGCGCGGAGGGTCCCGGGGTCGAGGCGGCCGCCAGCGCCCTGGTAGGCCATGCTGCTGTCGGCGAAGCGGTCGCTGATCACCCATTGGCCGCGCTCGATCGCCGGCAGGATCAGCCGCTCGACGTGGTCGGCGCGCGCCGCATAGACGAGCAAGGCCTCGGTTCGCGCGCTCCAGCGGTCGGGCGCGCCGTGGACGAACAGCTCGCGGATCGCCTCCGCCCCCGGCGTGCCGCCCGGCTCGCGCGTCGTGACGACGTCGATCCCGCGCGCGCGCAGGCGATCGGCGAGGAGGGCGATCTGGGTCGATTTGCCGGCCCCCTCCCCGCCTTCCAGGCTGATGAAGCGGCCCTGGGTCACGACCCCATGAACAGGTGGCGGAGGCCCTGCGCGAGGCGGCCGAACGGGCCGGCCTTGCCGACCGCCGCGGCAGCGACGAGCGGCGCGCGGATCGGCTGCGCGAGGCCCGCGCCGGTGATGCGAAGCTCGGCGACCTTCTGGCCCTTGGCGATGGGCGCGGCGAGCGGGCCGTCATAGGCGACGACGACCTTCAGCCCCTGCGACGAGGCGGCGCGCGGCAGGAGTGCGGCGACTTCCGAGGCGACGGTCAGCGGCACGGTGTCGGCGGTGCCGCCCGCGACCTCGGCGGTTTCGACGATCTTGCCCGGCCGGGCGATCGGCACTGCCTTGAACGCCGCGAAACCCCAGCTCATGAACGCCACCGATTGCGCGATGCGCTCGTTGAAGCTCGTCAGCCCGCCGATCACCATGACGATGCGGCGGCCGTTCTGGATCGCGGAGCCGGTGAAGCCATAGCCCGCCTGCTCGGTATGGCCGGTCTTGAGGCCGTCGGCCCCGGCGACGCGGCCGAGCAGCGGGTTGCGGTTGTCCTGAACGATCGGGGCACCCTTCCCCATCGTCTTGCCCCAGGTGAAGTTCTTGGTGCCGTAGAATTTGGCGTAGAGGTCCGGGAAATCCTTGATCGTGCGCTCGGCGATGGTCGCGAGGTCGCGCGCCGTGACGTACTCGTCGGGGTCGGGCCAGCCGTTGGTGTTGGTGAAGTGCGAGTGGCGGAGGCCGATCCTCTTCGCCGCCGCGTTCATCGCGTTGACATATTCCTGCTCGGTCCCGCCAAGCCCCTCGGCGAGCACGACGCAGGCGTCGTTGCCGGAGAGCGTGACGATGCCGTGGAGCAGGTTCTCGACCGACACCTGCTCGTTGGGCGACAGGAACATCGTCGAGCCCTGCGAGTGCCATTTGGTCCACGTCTCGGGCCGGACGGTGATCAACTGGTCGAGTTTGGCGTCGCCGCGCTTGATCATGCTGAACGCCACGTAGACGCTCATCATCTTCGCCTGGCTCGCCGGCGGCATCGGCTCGTCGGCTTCCTTCGAGAACAGCACCTGGTTGGTGGTGATGTCCTTCATGTAGGCGAAGGGCGCCGGGGTCTGGAAACCGCTCTGCGCGAGGGCGGTGGAGGCGAGAGAGAGCGTCAGGAGGGCGATGACGCCCGATGATTTACGCATGAATGAAGGACTTCCCCGAGATCAGTTCGTCGCCGCGACGACACGCGCATCCTCATAGCCCGCCGCCCGCGCGCGCGCCAAGGCCTGCGCGGCGTCGGCGGCGCTGAACGGGCCGAGCCGGACGCGGAACAGGCCGGGCTTCGAGCGGTCGATCGTCGCCGCGCCAAGGGGGGCGAGCGCCGTCACCAGCGCCTCGGCGCGCAGCTCGTCGGAGAGCGCCGCGATCTGGACATAGGTCGTGCCGACCGCCGGGGCGGACGGTGGCGCTTGCGGCGCGGGCGGCAGGATCACGTCCAGCGCCTCAGGCGTCAGGGTGAAGATCGTCGGCGGCGGGGTCGCGGGTGGCGGTGGTGGCGTCGGTGTCGGGGCAACGGGCGTCTCGGCCGCCGGCGCGACGGGCGTCGTCGTCACCGTCGTCGTCCTGACGATCGTCACAGGAGGCGGCGGGGGCGCCGCCGCGAGCGCCGCCGTCGGCGTCCCGCGCGGCACGATCGCCGCGATCTGCGACGCGGTCGGATAGACCCGCCGCACCCGCACCCTGGCGGTGCCGGTGCGGTCGACTTCGAGGAGCTGCGCGGTGCGGCGCGACAGGTCGATGATGCGGTCGCCGACGAACGGGCCGCGATCGTTCAGGCGGACCAGCTGGACCCGACCGTTGTCGAGGTTCTGGACCTCGACGAAGCTCGGCAGCGGCAGCGTCTTGTGCGCCGCGGTGACGCCATCCTGGTCGAAGCGCTCGCCGGTCGCGGTCGATTTTCCATTGAAGCCCGGGCCGTACCAGGAGGCGACGCCCTTCTCGTCGTAATTGCGGTCGTCCTTCGGCGTGAACCAGCGTCCGCCGACCTGATACGGCCGCATCGTCGCGGGGCCGCCGCGCGGGATGCTCGCGACGCGCGGGGTTGAGGCGCAGGCGGCGAGGAGCGACAGCGCGATCAGGCCAGCGGCCCTCAACCCACCTCCGCTCCATCCCCTGATTCCGTTCGTGGTGAGCCTGTCGAACCACGTGGCACGCTCGGCGGAGCGACCACGTCCTTCGACAGGCTCAGGACGAACGGAGAGGTTTGGGACAGGTGAGGGTCTCGGTGCGCTCAGGCTAGCGCAGCGCATCGCCGAGGATCGCCACCGACAGCGCGTAATAGTTCGAGCAATTGTAGGAGAGCAGCGCGCGGAAGTTGCCGTAGGTCAAATAAGCCCCCTCGCCCGGCCCATCGGGCTCGACCAGCGTAGCAAGCGTATCGTCGGCGGGATAGGTGGTGCCGAGCGGCACGAGGCCGAGCGCGCGCCATTCCCTGACCGGGATCCAGCGGCTGTGGCGCGACAGGACCCGCTCGCAGTCGGTGGGCAGCACGAGGTCGCGAACGCGCGCGCGGTCGAGCGTCGGCGGAACGTAGACCCGCGTCCCCCAGGCGCCGCCCGCCTGCCAACCGTGCTTCGCAAGGTAGTTGGCGATCGAGGCGAGCACGTCGGGCTGCGACCCCCAAACGTCGGCGCGGCCGTCGCCGTCGCCGTCGGCCGCGTAGTTCAGGTAGGAGCTCGGCATGAACTGCCCCTGCCCCGTCGCGCCGGCCCACGAGCCCTTGAACGACCAGCGGGTGATAACGCCGCGGTCGAGCATCGTCAGCGCCGCGGTCAGCTCGCGAGTGAACAGCTCGCGGCGGCGGCCGTCGAAAGCGAGGCTGGCCAGCGCGCGGACGACGTCGAAGCTGCCGCTGTCGTTGCCGTAGGCGGTCTCCATCCCCCAGATCGCCAGCTGGATGTTGGCGGGGACGCCCGAGCGCGCCTCGACGCTGGCGAGCGTCGCGGAGAGATCGGAGGCCTTGCGCCGCCCTTGCCCGAGCCGGCCCGGCGTCAGGCGCTGCGAGAGATAGGTGGTGAAGCTGGTGCGGTTGGCGACCCGGCTGTCGTCGGGCTGGGCGCGGTCGAGTGTGACCGAGCGGCTGTTGAAGGCCAGGCCGTTCAAATTGGCGTCGAGCGTCTCGGCCCGGACGCCGGCGGCGAGCGCGGTGGCGCGATAGCCGGCGAGCCAGGCGGTGAAGCGGTCCTGCGTCGTTGGCTCAGGCGGTGGAGCGTCGAGCACCGTCGGCTCGACGACGGCGGGCGCCTCGACAGCCGGCGTGTCCTGCGCGCGCGCCGGCGACGCGGCGAGCGCGGCAAGCAGAAGCAGTGGCAAGCGAACTCGCAAATGGCGGCCCTTCGTGCGGTGAGCCCTCCCCTTGCCACAGGCAAAGTCGCGCGGCCAAGCGCTTCATCGCCACACGTCTTGCGGAAAGCGCGTCTATCGGGGATGACGCGCACGCTTGGGAGAGATGGCCGAGTGGTTTAAGGCAGCGGTCTTGAAAACCGCCGTGGGTGCAAGCTCACCGTGGGTTCGAATCCCACTCTCTCCGCCAACCCCTAATTCGGCGGCCCCCCCAGCTGCTTGTGCATCTGGAGGCCGGCGTAGGCGAAGTTCGAGGTTCGGCGGCGGAAGAGGTCCATCCGGGAGATCGCGGTGTCGAGCTCGGGCACCGCGAGCTTGGCGTCCTTGGCGAACAGCAGCATCTCGTGCATCTGCATCGCCGTGTGGAGCGCGGCGCCGTCATAGCGGTCGGTCGGCTGGACGGCGATCGGCAGGCTGCCGACCCATTTCGCCCATTCGAAATCGCTCTTGAAGGGGGTTGGCGCTGGGATCGGGTAGCCGAACGGGCCCGGCATCGACGGGCCGAGCGGCAGGCTGGAACCGGCGATGTCCTCCGCCCGGTCGACGCCGAGCGCGCCGCCAATGTAGAGCGTGCGGACCACCGCCTGCCGCGCCTTGGCGGCGAGCCAGCCGGCGGCCTTGGCGTTGCCGTCCTTGGCCCAGAGCCACAGCGGCTCCTTGCCGTACTGGAAGCCCTGGAAATTCGATTCGAGCGCGTAGAAGGCGGTGGTTCCGTCGCGGAGCTGCCACTCGCCGACGCCGATGTCGCGCAGCACCGCGCCGGTGACCGCTGCGACGTCGCGGTCGGGGAGCGCCTTCAGCTGCTCGTCGATGTTGGCGAAGCTCTCGCCGACGATGCGATCGAAGCGCGAGGCGCCCCAGATGACGTCGCCGTTGGTGCTGGCGACTCGGCGGGAGACGTCGCGCGCCTTCCAGATCGCGGAAAGCGCGTTGTAGAGCCCGCGCTCCTGGATGATGTTGATCATGTAGCCGGGCATGGGGCGCGGGCGGTTGGCCTCGTAGACGTTGCCGAGGACGTAGGCGAGCTGGCGCTGGACGAGCATGCCCGCGACGGGATCCTCGGTCAGGATCCAGTGGACGTAGCCGGTGTTCTCGAGGTGGCTCTCGTCGCGGCTCCAGTCGTCGGCTGGGATGACGCTGTCGATATCGTCGCGGCGGCGCTGGGCGGCGCGCGCGATCTCGAACGGGCGGTCGCCGGCCAGCGGATATTGCGGGTCGACGGTGATGTGGTTGACCGTCGACCACACCGCCGCCTGCGGCTGGGCGAGGCTATAGAAGGTATATTGCGTGAATTCGGGCATGAACGCCGCGATCAGCGCGTCCTCATTGTGGAGCGCGGCGTCGACGACGCGCGCGTCGGCGTCGTGGAGGAAGCCGCGGCTGGAGGCGTATTCGCCGCCCTGCGCCGCCGTCACGCCGACGAAATTGCTCGACGAGGTCGGCGTGGAAAGCGGCCAGCCGGGGACCGGGCCGAGGCTGGTCGCGCTGTAGGCGCCACGCGACAGGTCGCGGGCGAGGAGCGGCAGGCCCGGATACCAGGCGCGCTCGCGCTTGTAGGACGGGATGCGGAGCTGGGCGACCGCCTCGCGCAGCCATTCGGCGCGCGGCGCGACGGGCTCCATGTTCTGCATGATCCGGCAGGCGCCCTGCGGGACGGCGAGCGTCCACAGGTAGATCTTGCCGCGGTAGACCATCTTGACCGCCACCGACTGCAGCGACAGCGCCGAGCCGTCCCCCGCCTCGGTGGTGAAGGCGCGGCGGCAGACCATGACCCGGACGAACTCCGCATTCTCGTCGAGCCGCCAGAGATAGGCGCGGGAGTCGCCGACGGCGCCGAGGTCGGAGAAGCGCCAATGGCCCGAGCGGGTGACCAGCAGGTCGAGCGCGACGGCGGTGCGGGTGACTCCACCGATCGAAATCTGACCCGCCAGGGGAGAGTCGATCGACGCCAGCGGCTCGATCAGCGATGCCATGCCCGACTGGCCCGATCCGGCGTCGGAGCCGCAGGACGCGGTCGCGAACAGCAGCGCGAGGCCGAGGAGGCGCGCGAGCGCCGGCACAAAACGCAGCATTTGAGCAAACCCCCATCGCCTGCGAGGACCCCCGTCCCGTGATCAGGCGCGCCCGCGTTAGCACAACGGCCGGAAAGAGTCTTAACAAAGATCAGGCAATGGCGGACGTCGCGGAGAGCATCCTCACCTTCGCGGGCGTCGCGCCTCGGGCGGCTTTTTGAAGCCCAGGAGGACGTTGCCCTCGGTCGACAGATAGTTGCGGCGGTAGTCGAAGCGCGGGCAGTCGGCGAACAACAGATAATAATATTTCATTTGCTCCGACCACCAATAGCCGGGGCAGTGGTCGGCTTGGGTTTTGGTCGTTACGTCGGCCATGACGGCATAGCCGTAGGGCGCGCGGTTCCAGCGCTTCATCGCCAGATAATGGGTTCGGCCAAGCTCGCGCCAGCGCGGGTTGCGGTCGAGCAGCCATAGGTTGAACGCCGCGTCGGCGAGTTCGGGCCGCAGCGAGTTTGTCGGTGAGGTAACCTTGCCCGTCGCGGTGTCGAAGCCTTCGGGCAGGATGCCGTAGCGGCTCTGCAGCCAGGCCCACGCCTCGGTGACCGCCCTGCCCTCCGCCGCGTCGCCGCCCTGCGCGAGCAGGCCGCTGTAGAAGGACGCGAGCTCGTCCTGCTCGCGGCTGAGGCGCTCGCCGGTCTCGAAGTCGACGTCGGCGAGCCATAACCGGCCATCGACGATGTCGCGCTGGTGGCGGAGGATGGCTGCGGTGCAGACCTCGTACATCCGCTTGCAGTCGGCGTCGCCGAGCAGCTGCCAGCCGTCCCAGAGGTATTCGTAATAGGAATCGGAGGGCGGACCGACGGTGGCGCGGCGGCTGAGCCATTGGCCGGTGCGCGCGTCGATCTTGTCCGCCAGCAGGCCGAGCTTCGAGCGCCGGTCGAACATCGCGACGAGCGCGCGCTTGGCGGCGTTCCGGTAGCGCGGGTCGCCGGTCAGGCGGCTGAGCGTGCCCCATTCGGGGATGTAGGTGCCGACTTCGGCCGGATTGGTCTCGGGCCCGCGCCGCGCGCCGGTGCGGAGGTTGATGAAACGGTAGGGCAGGCCGGTCGGCGTGTCGAAAGCGGGGAGCAGGCGGTCGGCGAGGTCCTTCGCCTTGGCGAGCAGCGCCGGTTCGCCGCAGGCGTGGTGCGCCGAAAGCAGGCCGCCGACCATGCGGATCGAGGTTTCGAACACCGAAACCTCGGCATCGACGTCGTAGCCGGCGCTGGCCTTCACCCAGGCGACGCCTTCGTCGAACTCGGCGTCGAGGCCCATCACCCAGAGCGTGTCGAGCGCCTCGATCAGTGTCAGGCCGAGGTGATGGCCCTTGAAGAAGCTTTCCTCGCCGCCGCTGATGGGACGGATCTGGTCGCGGCCCCAGGCGCGCTCGCGGTAGTGCCGCCACGACCACAGCATCTCGGCCTTCACGTCGGCGCCGAGCGCCGTCCAGTCGGTCTTCGCGGCGGCCGGCGAGGCGAGAGCGGCGGCTGCGGCCATGCCCTGAAGGAGGGTTCGTCTATGGATCGTCATGCCGTCGTTCTGGCCGCGATCCGCAGACTTGCCAACCTGGATCAGCCTCAGGAACCGCCGCGCCGAATGCGGGTTTGGAGGAACAGGCATTCAGGAGAGCGACATGGCACGAGCATCGACGAGTTCATTTCGTGGGAAGGGCGCCGCGGTCGGCGTCGCGGCGGCGGCGGGACTGGTCGCGGGCCTGGCGGCCAACGTCGGGCGCAAGGTCGCGGTGCAGGCGGTGTCCGGCCTGTCGGGCGACTGGTTCGAGGCGCTCAGGACCGAGCATGCGATGACGATCAAGATCTTCGACGCCATCCAGGCGACGACCGACAAGCAGAAGGTCAAGCGCTCGACCTTGCTGATGACGCTGAAGCATGCGCTCGGGAAGCACGCCTTCCAGGAGGAGAATGTGGTCTATCCGGCGCTCCGCAACGCCGGCGACGCCGAGACGGCGGACGAGCTCAACGACGACCACGGCTATGTGAAGCAGTATCTCTACGACCTCACCGAGATGCCCAAGGACAGCCCGAGCTTCCTGTCGAAGGTCGCGGAGTTCCGGGCCGAGCTCGAGAAGCATGTGCGCGAGGAGGAAGACGAGATTTTCCCGGCGCTCCACGCCAAGCTTGGCGAGGAGCAGAATGCGCACCTGACGTTGGCGATGAACAAGGAAGGCTTCAAGCTCGCCTGAGCTTCGCCCGCGCAAAGAGAAAGGCGCCGTCCTTCGCAGGACGGCGCCTTTTCTGTTGGGTCGAAGTCCCTAGTTCTTCTTGAGCGACAGGCCGCCGAAGCGCTTGTTGAACTGGGCGACGCGGCCGCCGTCCTGAAGCTTCTGCTGGCCGCCGGTCCAGGCCGGGTGCGACAGCGGGTCGATGTCGAGCGCCATCGTGTCGCCTTCCTTGCCCCACGTCGAGCGCGTCTCGTAGACGGTGCCGTCGGTCATCTGGATCTTGATCATGTGGTAGTCGGGATGGAGATCGGTCTTCATGGCTTGGTCCTTTGATGGCTGGTTTCCGACCAGCCGGGCCTCGAAAAGAGCGGCGCTTCTATAGGTCGCGCCACGAGAGCGCAAGTTTCCTGCCGATCACCGCACCACTACCGTTCGTGGCGAGCTTGTCGAACCACGTGGGTCGCGCAGGCCGAGCGACCACGTCCTTCGACAAGCTCAGGACGAACGGGCGGGGGGTTAATTTGCCGCAGGCGGGTCCGCGATCATAGCGGTGAAGTTGGCTTCCGCCGCCAGCTTGCCATTCACATAGGCCTTGCCCGCGAACTTGCAGACGCTGGAGCGCTTCTGGACGAACTCGACGTGCAATTCCATCAGCACGCCGGGCTCGACCGGCACCCGGAACTTCGCGCCGTCGATCGCCATGAAATAGACGAGCTTGCCCGAGTTCTCGAGCCCCAGCGACTTGATCGCGAGGACGCCGGCGGTCTGCGCCAGCGCCTCGACGATCAAGACGCCGGGCATGATCGGCCGTCCGGGGAAGTGACCCTGGAAGAATGGCTCGTTGATCGTCACCGCCTTGATGCCCTTCGCCGACACGTCGGGCACGATGTCCTCGACGCGGTCGACGAGCAGCATCGGGTAGCGATGCGGGATCAGCCGCATCACCGCCGCGATGTCGGCGGCGCTGACGGCGGCGTCGCTCACTTGGCGACGGGCGTCGCGGTCGAGACGCGCGGCAACGACTTGTCGAGGCGGGTGACGACCTCGCCAGTGATGTCGATCGCGGCGGTGTGCTGGAGCGTGGCCCCCTCGGCGAGGACGATCGACGCGCCGCGCTCGCGCATGATCGCGCTGATCACCGGCTGGGCGCCGTCGTTGATCTGCTTCAGCACCGACTGGCGCGACGCCTGGAAATCCTGGTCGCGCTTGGCGAGATCGGCCTCGTCGCGCTGCTTGCGGGCCTGCTCGTCCTTGACCTTGGCCTGCCACGGGGCAACGGCGGGGCCGGCGGCGGTCGGCTGGGTCTTGGCGAGCGCCTGCTCCTCGGCATTGTACTGGTTGCGGAGCTGGACGAGGCGCGCCTGGATGCCGTCGGCGCGGGTCTTGAGCTCGGCGGAGGCCAGCTTGCCGGCGGCCGAGGTGCCGAACACCCGGTCCATGTCGACGATGACGATGACCGCGGGCGGAAGCGCCTGCGCCATGGCGGCGGACGAAAGGCCGGCGGCTGCGAATGTCGTGGCGAGCGCCACCGCCTTCACGAGAGTTTTCATTTTCTGTCCTTTGAGATGATTGGAGCCGCGCGCCGCTTACTTGCCGGCGGGAGGGTTGGCGTTGACCGAAGGGAGCGCCTTGTCGAGACGGGCGATGACTTCGGCGGTGATGTCGGTCGCGGGAGCGAAGTCCATCGCGGCGTCGCGCGACAGCACGATCTGCGCGCCGCGCGCGGCGCGGAGCGACTGGACGATCGGCAGGACCGCGTCATAGATCTGCTTCTTGACGGTGTCCTGGCTGCGCTGGAGATCGGTGCGGCGGCCGTTGATCTCGTTCTGCGCGGTGGACTGGCGGGCCTGGAGGTCCTTGACCTTGGCGTCGAACGCCGCGGGCGCCATCGCGTTGGTCTGGCGTACCTTCAGGAGCGCGGCTTCCTCCGCCCGGAACTGGTCGCTGAGCGTCTTCACCCGCGCCTGGACGGCATTGAGCTTGGCCTGGAGCTGCGTCTGGCCGCTGCGGCCGGCCAGCGAACTCGTCCCGATACGGTCCATATCGATGACGAGCACCGGGCTCGCGGCCTGCGCCAGCGCCGCCGTCGGGATCGCCGCCATCGTGGCGAGGGTCGCGGCGACAGCCGCCTTGAGCGTGGTCTTCATCAGAACTGAGTCCCTACGTTGAACTGGAATATCTTGGTCGAATCGCCTTCGACCTTCTTCAGCGCCTTGGCGACATCGATGCGGAACGGCCCGAACGGCGAGTTCCAGTTGACGCCGACGCCGACCGAGATGCGCGGGGTCGGCGTGTCGCCGAAGTTCTCATCGCGCAAGATGGTGGTCACGCCGCCACTCGTGCTCGGCGTGTCGGTAAATTTCGGCCGCTGGGGGCCGGTGTCCCACAGGCTGCCGATATCGGCGAAGATCGACGGCCGCAGCCCGAGCTCCTTGCCGCTCGACCCTAGCGGAATCTCGAGCTCGATGTGGCCGAGGTAATAAGCGTTGCCGCCGAGCGCGGTGTCGAGCCCGTCCTTGAGCGCGACGGTCGGCAGACCCGTGACAGGATCGAGCGCGCGCTGGATCGAGCGCGGGCCGACGCCGCGGATGCCGAAACCGCGGAGGCGCGGCTCGCCGAGGAAGAAGCGATCGGTCAGGCGGATCTTGTCGCCGTTCCAGCCGAAGATGTAGCCGCCCTCGATCGATGTGCTGAAGATGAATCCGCTGCGGCCGAGACCCCAATATTTGGCGGCGTTGGCGTTGGTGGAGACATAGTGCTCGCCGCCGCCGACGCCCGCGAGATCCTGGCTCAGCACGAAGCGCTGGCCACTGGTCGGATGGACGCGGTTGTTGGTGTTGTCGAAGGCGAGGCTGTAGCCGACCACCGATTTCGTATAATTGCCGAAGGACTCGCAGATGTAGATGCCGGCGTTGCAGTTGGCGCGCGACTTGTCGCCGATACCGTCGCCGTCGACGTCGTTGAAATAGACATCCGACAGGCCGACGTGCTCCTGCGACAGGCCGTAGCGCAGGCTCGACGCCCAATATTCGGTGATCGGGAAGGTCGTGCGGATCTGGAAGCCGGTCGACGTCTGGTTGTAAACGGTCTGGCGATCGTTGTCGCTGCCGAAGCCGAACGACTTGTAGTCGCGGCGGAAGATGTCGCCGCCGAGCGCCAGGTTGCGGCCGAACAGATAGGGCTCGGTGAAGCCCAGCTCGACCGAACGCGAATAGGTGGAGTAATTGACCGAGGCGCGGACCTGCTGCCCCATGCCGCGGAAGTTGCGTTGCTCGATCGACAGGTTGACGATGAACTTCTCGAGGCTCGAGAAGCCCGCCGAGACCTGGAGCTGGCCGGTCGCCTTCTCCTCGACGTTGACGCTGAGAGCGACCTTGTCCGGGCTCGACCCGGGCTTCTGATCGACTTCCAGCTTTTCCTGGAAATAGCCGAGCGACTGGATGCGGTCGCGCGAGCGCTTGACCTTGACGCCGTTGAACGCGTCGCCCTCCGCCAGGCGGAACTCGCGGCGGATGACCTTGTCCTTGGTCAGGACGTTGCCGTTGATGTCGATCCGCTCGACATAGACGCGCGGCGCCTCGGCGATCTGGAAGGTGATCTTCATCTCGCGGGTGTCTTTGTCGCGGACGAATTGCGGGCGCACGTCGGCGAAGGCGTAGCCGAACAGGCCGGCGGTCTCGGTCAGGCTGTCGACCGTGTCCTCGATGCGCTTGGCGTTATACCACTCGCCCTTCTTGACCGGGATGAGCTTGCTGAACACCTCGGGCTTCAGGTCGCGGATCTGGCTTTCGAGCTTGATGTCGCCGAACTTGTAGCGCTGGCCCTCGTCGACGACGTAGGTGATGACGAAGTCGCGGCGGTCGGGCGTCAGCTCGGCGACCGCCGAGGCGACGCGGAAGTCGGCATATCCCTGCGTCAGGTAGAACTGCCGCATCTTCTGCTGGTCGTAGGCCATGCGGTCGGGATCGTAGGTGTCGTTGCCCGAGAAGAAGCGGAACCAGCGCGCCTGCTTGGTCGCCATCTCGTCGCGCAGGTCGTCGTCGGAGAAATGCTTGTTGCCGATGATGTTGATCTGGCGGACCTTGGACTTGTCCCCCTCATGGATCTCGTAGACGAGATCGACGCGGTTCTGGTCGAGCTGGACGATCTTCGGTTCGACCGAGGCGGCGAAGCGGCCCTGGCGGCGATAAAGCTCGTTGATGCGCGCGACATCGGCGCGGGCCTTGGAGCGCGTGAAGATCTGGCGCGGCGCGAGCTTGATCTCGGGCCGGATCTTCTCGTCCTTGAGGCGCTTGTTGCCCTCCAGCACGATGCGGTTGATCACCGGGTTCTCGCGAACCTCGACGGTCAGCGCGCCGGCGTCGTCACGGATTCGGACATCGGCGAACAGCTCGGTCGCGTAGAGCGCCTTCAGCGCGCGGTCGAGACGGGTGCGGTCGTAGGTGTCGCCGGGCTTCAGGTCGACGTAGGATCGCACCGTGTCGGGCTCCAGCCGTTCGGCGCCGCGCACCGAGATCGAGCGGACGGTGCCCGTGCCGGTGGTCTCGGTCGTCGGCGCGGCCACCGCCGGGACGGCGGGAGCCGCCGTCTGGGCGTCGGCCGGCGCCAGCGCCGAGCCGGCGCCAAGCACCGTGCCGGCCAGCAGCAGCGCCGTGAAACGGCGCATGCGCCTTCCGCCCAATCCAATGCCGTCGCCCACGCCTAGATTACCCCGCAAGATTGAAAGTCCGGTGGCCCGTCGGCGTCTCGCCCGAGGACCGGCCTACCCGAGAAGCCCCGCCAGATGCTCCCACACGCCAAACGATGCAAGATCGTTCCAAGTGAGGAAAAGCATCAACGAGACCAGCAGCGCGAAACCCGACATGAATGCCCATTCCTGGACTTTCGGAGCCAATGGCCGCCGTCTCACGCCCTCGACCGCGTAGAGGAAGAGATGGCCGCCGTCCAGCATCGGCACTGGCAGGAGGTTAATGAACCCGAGGTTAATCGAGATCAAAGCCATGAACTGCACGAGGCTCGGCCAGCCCATCGACGCCTGCTGGCCGGAGAATTGCGCGATCTTGAGCGGCCCGCCCAATTCCTTCACCGAACGGCGCCCGGTGATCACCTGGACCAGCGTGTCGGCCATCGTGCGGGTCATCAGCAGCGTGTCGGCAGTCGCGGTGGTGAGGATGCGGAGCCCCCTCACCTGCTCGATCGCCGGCTGCCCGCCACGAACGCCGAGCAGCCCGCGTTCGAAACGGTTGCCGAAGCGGTCCTTCTGCGCGTCGACGCGCGGCGTGACGATGCCGCGCATCAGCTTGCCGCCGCGGTCGATCACAGCCTCGATCGGCATGCCGGCGTGGATGGCGGTGACCTGGACGAGGTCCTCGAACCGCTCGATCGTCCGCCCGTCGAGCGACACGAAGCGGTCGCCGGGCTTCAGGCCCGCCGCCTCGGCGGCGCTGCCCTTGTCGATGCCGGCGATGACAGGCGGCGTGAACATATGGCCGTAAAAGGCGATGAACGCCGCGAAAATCAGGATCGCGAAGAGGAAGTTGGTGATCGGCCCGGCGGCGACCACGATGAAGCGCTGCCAGACCGGGCGGAAGGCGAAGATGTGCTTGCGCTCTTCGGGAGGCATCGCGAGCACCGCGGGATCGGGCTGGCTCGATGCGTTCATGTCGCCGGCGAACTTGACGTAGCCGCCGAGCGGCAGGAGCGACAGCTTCCAGCGGGTGCCGCGCTTGTCGGTCCAGCCGAACAGCTCCTTGCCGAAGCCGATCGAGAAGCTTTCCGCCTTGATGCCGAACACGCGGCCCGCCGCGTAATGGCCCATCTCGTGGATGAACACGAGCACGCCGATAACGACGGCGAAGATCGCGAGGGTGTAGAGCATCCCAGGCTGCGGCAACGCGAATTCCATCAATGCATCCTGACCCGGACGAACGCGGCGGCGCGGCCCCTCGCCGCGGCGTCGACCGCCCTTACCTCATCCAGACTCGATGTGGGAGCGGCGTCCATGACGCTCAAGGTTTCGCCGACGATTGCGGCGATATCGAGGAAACCAATGCGGCGCTCCAGGAACGCGGCGACCGCGACCTCGTTCGCGGCGTTGAGCACGGCCGGCGCGGCCCCGCCCTCACGAAGCGCCGCCCAGGCGAGGTTGAGCGCGGGAAAGCGCGTCGGGTCGGGCGCCTCGAAGTCGAGGCGGGCGATCTCGGCGAGGTTGAGCCTGCGGCATGGCGTCGCGAGACGGCCGGGCCAGGCGAGCGCATAGGAGATCGGTGTGCGCATGTCGGGTGTGCCGAGCTGCGCCAGCACCGAGCCGTCGATATATTCGACGAGGCTGTGGACCACCGACTGCGGGTGGACGAGCACGTCGAGCTGCTCGACCGCGACCGGGAACAGATGGAACGCCTCGATCAGCTCGAGGCCCTTGTTCATCAAGGTCGCGCTGTCGACCGAGATCTTGGCGCCCATCGACCAGATCGGGTGCGCCACCGCCTGCTCGGGCGTAACGCCGCGCATCGCCTCGAACGGCAGCGTGCGGAACGGCCCGCCGCTGGCGGTCAGGATGACCCTGGCGACGCGCTCCGGATGGTCGAAGTCGAAGACCTGGTAGATCGCGTTGTGCTCGGAATCGACAGGCAGCAGCTTCGACCCGCTCTTGAGCGCCGCGCGGGTCACGAGGTCGCCTGCGCAGACGAGCGTCTCCTTGTTGGCGAGAGCCACGGTGGCTCCCCGCTGGACGGCGCGGAGCGTCGGCTCGAGCCCCGCCGCGCCGACGATCGCCGCCATCACCCAGTCGGCCGGGCGGTCGGCGGCCTCGGCGAGGGCGTTGGCGCCGGCGGCGGCTTCGATGCCGGTTCCGGCGAGCGCGTCCTTTAGCTCGGCATAGGCGCCCTCGTCGGCGACGACGGCGATCTGCGGGCGGACCCGCCTCGCCTGCGCGGCGAGGCCCGCGACGTCGGAATTGGCGGTCAGCGCGTTGATCGCCCAGCGTTCCGGCTCGCGCTCGACAAGGTCGAGAGTCGAGCGGCCGACCGAGCCGGTCGAGCCGAGGACGGTGACCGAGCGCGGGCTCAAAACAGCCAGGCCAGCGCGAGCGCGGCGGCGATGGCGACGGGGATAAGGCCGTCGACTCGGTCCATGATGCCGCCGTGGCCGGGCAGCAGCGTCCCCGAATCCTTCACGCCGACGCGGCGCTTCAGCCAGGATTCGAAGAGATCGCCGACCTGCGACAGGATCGCCGCCGACGCACCGAGCGCCGCGAAGATCGTCAGCCACAAGGCGGGATGCCAGTCCTGGACATAGGCGACGACGGCGCTGGCGATGGCGGCGGCGATCATGCCGCCGATCAGGCCCGACCAGGTCTTCTTCGGGCTGATGCGCGGCGCCAGCTTCGGCCCGCCGAAATGGCGGCCGGCGAAATAGGCGCCGATGTCGGTCGACCAGACGACGACCAGCACCCAAAGCACGATGCCGAAACCGCCGCTCTGCGCGCGCAGCCAGATCAGCGCGATGGCGGGCAGGCCAGCGTAGAGCAGCCCGGTCGTCGACCAGCGCATGTGGCCGCCGGTGAGCTTGGCGAGAATACCGAGCACGACCGCAGCGATCGTCAGGCCCGCGAGCGCGTCGAGGTAGAAAGCCTCCTGCGCGCCGATGACCGTCAGCGCGATCACGGCGAGGCCGACGAGCCGCCAAATGCGCGTGATGCCGTGCATCACCGCCCATTCGGCGTAGACGAGCAGCACGCCCGCCGCGACGAGCCCGGCGAACCACCAGCCGCCCTGCCACAGCAGGCCGACCGCGATAGCGATCAGGATGACGCCGACGACGGCGCGCGTCTTGAGGTCGCTCGGCGGGGGGGTGTCGGTGATCGGCGGCAGCGTCGCCATCACAGCCCCCCGTAGCGGCGCTCGCGCCCGGCAAAGGTCCCGACCGCGCGCGCCAGCGAAGCGCCGTCGAAGTCGGGCCACAGCTCGTCGGTGAACACCAGCTCGGCGTAGGCCGCCTGCCACAGCATGAAGTTCGAGAGCCGTTGCTCGCCAGAGGTGCGAACGACGAGGTCGGGAAGCGGCAGCCCGGCGGTGTCGAGCCGAGCCTCGATGCTCTCGGGCGTGATCTCGGCGCCTTCGACGGCGAGGGAACGCGCGGCGCGGGCGATCTCGTCCTGCGACCCGTAGTTGAGCGCGATCACCAGCGTCAGCCGGGTGTTGGCGGCGGTTCGCCGGGCGCTTGCTTCGATGATGGCGACAATGTCGTCGCCGAACTTGTTGTATTCGCCGATGAAACGCAGCTTGACGCCGTTCTTGTCGAGGTCGTCGATTTCGTTCTGGAGGTAGGTGCGGAGCAGCAGCTTCAACGCTCCGACCTCGTCGGCCGGGCGCTTCCAGTTCTCCGAAGAGAAGGCGTAGAGCGTCAGCACCTCGATGCCGATCTCGGGCGCGGCCTCGACGACCTTGCGCACCGATTCCATGCCGGCGCGGTGGCCGGCGACGCGCGGCAGGAAGCGCTTCTTCGCCCAGCGGCCGTTGCCGTCCATGATGATCGCGACGTGGCGCGGTACGCCCGCGCCGCCGCCGGCCTCGACGCCCCTTGGAGCCGGGGCGTTCACTTGCCGAGGATTTCCTTTTCCTTGGCGGCCGACGCGGCATCGATCTCGGCGGTATATTTGTCGGTTAGCTTCTGGACCTCGCCTTCGAGCCGCTTCTGCTCGTCCTGGCTGATCTCGCCCTTCTTCTCGTCGGTCTTCAGGCTCTCCATGCCGTCGCGGCGAACGTTGCGGACGGCGATCTTCGCCTTCTCCGAATATTGCGACGCGAGCTTCGCCAGCTCCTTGCGGCGCTCCTCGGTCATGTCGGGGATCGGCAGGCGCAGGTTCTGGCCGTCGACGATCGGATTGAGCCCGAGCCCCGCCGAGCGGATCGCCTTCTCGACCGACTGCACATTCGAGCGGTCCCACACCTGCACCGCCAGCAGCCGCGCGTCGGGCGCCGTCACGGTCGCGACCTGGTTCAACGGCATCTTGGCGCCGTAGACCTCGACCTGGATCGGATCGAGCAGGGTCGTCGAGGCGCGGCCGGTGCGCAGACCACCGAGGTCGCTGACCATGGTGTCGAGCGCGCCCTTCATCCGGCGCTCCAGATCGTTCTTATCGTAGGCAGGCATATCAGACCTCGTTCTTGACCATCGTCGACTTGCCCTCGCCCACGAGGACGCGCGCGAGGTTGCCGCTCTCCCGGATGTTGAAGACGACGATCGGGATGCTGTTGTCGCGGCACAGCGCGATGGCGGACGCATCCATGATCTTCAGATCGCGCGACAGCACATCGCTGAAACTCACTGTTTCGTAACGGATAGCGTTCGGATTCTTCTTCGGATCGCTGTCGTAGACGCCATCGACGCTGGTGCCCTTGAATAGCGCGTCGCACTCCATCTCGGCGGCGCGGAGCGCGGCGCCGGTGTCGGTGGTGAAATAGGGATTGCCGGTGCCCGCCGCAAAGATGACGACGCGGTTCTTCTCGAGATGCCGCTCGGCGCGCCGGCGGATGTAGGGCTCGCACACCGACGCCATCGGGATCGCCGACTGGACGCGGGTGTCGACTCCCATGCGCTCCAGCGCGTTCTGCACAGCCAGCGCGTTCATCACGGTCGCCAGCATGCCCATATAATCGGCGCTGGCGCGGTCGAAGCCCTTGGCCGCCGCCGCCAGCCCGCGGAAGATATTGCCGCCGCCGACGACGACGCAGATCTGGAACCCGCTGTCGCGCGCCAGCTTGATCTCAGCGGCGATGCGATCGACGGTCGCGGGGTCGATTCCGAACGGGCCATCGCCCATCAGGACTTCGCCCGAGAGTTTCAGCAGGATACGCTTAAACGTGGGAATGACTACGCCCCTCCCCGGGCGACGCGCACCATAAAGAGGGGGCCTTGGGCAAACAAGCCGCTCGCGCCCCAGACCTCTCCCCGTCTCCGTTCGTCCTGAGCTTGTCGGTCGGAGACCGGCCGAAGGCCAACGACGTAGTCGCTCAGCAATCGGAGCGCGCCACGTGGTTCGACAGGCTCACCACGAACGGAGGTGGGAGCGGCGGTTGGGGCCCTTAGACCGGCGGCTTGGCCGGAACCCCCGACGCCGCCGCGACTTCCGCCGCGAAGTCCGATGCCGCCTTCTCGATGCCCTCGCCGAGCTGGAAGCGGACGAAGGCCTTGAGCGCGATCGGGCTGCCCGCCGCCTTGCCCGCCGCCGCGACGACATCGGCGACCTTGGTCTTGCCGTCGATCACGAACAGCTGGCCGAGCAGCGTGTTTTCCGCCGCGAACTTGCGGATGCCGCCCTCGATCATCTTCTCGACGATGTCGGCCGGCTTGCCCGACGCTGCCGCCTTCTCGCGGGCGATGGCGCGCTCGCGCTCGACGACTGCCGGGTCGAGGTCGGCCTCGGCGAGCGCCAGCGGGTTGGCTGCGGCAATATGCATCGCGATCTGCTTGCCCAGCGCTTCGAGCTGGTCGGCCGGCGCTTCGCTCTCGAGCGCGACGAGCACGCCGATCTTACCGAGGCCCGGCGCGGTCGCGTTATGCGTGTAGGCCGAGACGACGCCCTGGCCGACCTCGACCACCGTGGCGCGGCGCAGAGACTGGTTCTCGCCGATCGTCGCGATGTTGTTGGTCAACACTTCCTGCACGGTGCCACCGTCCGGATAGGCGGCGTTCAGAAGCGCGCCGACATCCGACGCGCCGCCGTCCAGCGCCAGCTTCGTGACGTTGCGGACAAACGCCTGGAACTGCTCGTTCTTGGCGACGAAATCGGTCTCGGAGTTGACCTCGACGACCGCGCCCTTGGTGCCCTCGACGGCAACGCCGACAAGACCCTCGGCGGCGGTGCGGCCGGCCTTCTTGGCGGCGGCAGCGAGACCCTTGGTGCGGAGCCAGTCGATGCTGGCCTCCATGTCGCCATCGTTCTCCATCAGCGCCTTGCGGCAATCCATCATGCCCGCGCCAGTGCGCTCGCGCAGATCCTTGGTGAGGGCGGCGGTGACTTCAGCCATCGTGTCGTTCCTTCGTGCAAATGAGGTGCGAGCTAACTCGCAAACAAAAGCGTCATCCCCGCGAACGCGGGGACCCATGAACACGACGCTGCGCAATAGAACGCGGCACTGTTACGGCGAAACACCGAGGGATGGTGTTCATGGGTCCCCGCGTTCGCGGGGATGACGGCATGTGGTTAAGCCGAAGCCTCAGCTAAAGCGGCCTCTTCGGGCGGCTGCACCATCGCGCCGATGTCGATGCCCTGGTCGCGCTGGCGGCCCTGGCGGCCGTCGGCGATCGCCTCGGCAATCGCGCCGACGTAGAGCTGGATGGCGCGCGCCGCGTCGTCGTTGCCCGGGACCGGGAAGGCGATGCCGGCCGGATCGGTGTTCGAATCGAGGATCGCGACGACGGGGATGCCAAGCACGTTGGCTTCCTTGACCGCCAGCTCTTCCTTGTTGGTGTCGATGATGAAGATGACGTCCGGCAGCCCGCCCATGTCGCGGATGCCGCCGAGCGACAGCTCGAACTTGTCGCGCTCGCGGGTGAGCTTCAGGACTTCCTTCTTGGTGAGGCCCGCGGTGTCGCCCGAGAGCTGCTCCTCAAGCTGCTTGAAGCGCTTGATCGAGCCCGAAATGGTCTTCCAGTTGGTCAGCATGCCGCCGAGCCAGCGGTGATTGACGAAATGCTGCCCCGAACGGCGCGCCGCCTCGGCGATCGGCTCCTGCGCCTGGCGCTTGGTGCCGACGAACAGGACCTTGCCGCCCGACGCGACGGTCGAACGGACGAAGTCGAGAGCGCGCGCGAACAGCGGCACGGTCTGCGACAGGTCGATGATGTGAACGCCGTTGCGCTCGCCGAAAATATACGGCTTCATCTTCGGATTCCACCGATGAGTCTGGTGGCCGAAATGGGCGCCTGATTCCAAAAGCTGCTGCATCGTCACGACGGGTGCCGCCATGTCCGTTCTCCTATACCGGTTGTGCCTCGGCAGGGGTTAGCGGTGACGTGAATCGCCGCACCGGGAAGGCAGCCCCTGCCTGTGTGATGGCGGGCGACTTAGGGGGGAATGGCGGAAAAGGCAACCCCGGCTCGTCCCGTCTCCCAACCCCGTCATCCCGGCGAAAGCCGGGACCCATGAACACGATTTGCGAAGGAAGCGGCTCCGACGTGGGAGCGGTTCTTTTCGACCTGTGTTCATGGGTCCCGGCTTTCGCCGGGATGACGGCATTAATGGATGGTCGTCTCCACCGCCGCGATGGTCGCGGCGCTGACGCCCCTGACCTTGCGGATCGCCGCCTGCGCCTCGGCGTCGATCGCGAAGCCGCGGCCGAGGGAGACTTCGGCCATGCCGCCGGTGGCGGTGGGGACTCGGGCGCGGACTTCGGAGCGGCCGCCTTCGACTCGTTTCAGGAGCGAGAGCAGGTCACCGACCGCCTCGGCGGAGGCGAGCTCGAGCGTCAGGCGCTGGCGATGGCGCCTGGCGGCCTGTTCGAGCGAGGTGACGCCGCGGATGGTGACGCGCGGCTGGTCCTCGCCCGGGCGCCACAGCAGCTCGGCGCTCAGCAGCGACGGCGCGCCGGTCTTCGCGGCGGCCTCGACCGCGATCTGGACGTCGTCGTCGAAGCAGCTGGCGACGAAGCTGCCGCCGGAGTCGGACATCGTGACGAGCAGGTAGCGCTTGCCGGACGGCGGCGTGCGCCACTTCACTTCCTCGACGATGCCGGCCATCGACGCCGAGGTGCGACCGCCGCCGATCGGCCCGCCCGCCTCGCACAGCGTGGCGTAGTTGCGGGCGCCCTGCGCATCGAGGACGTGGCGGTACTGGTCGACCGGGTGGCCCGAGAAGAAGAAGCCGAACGCCTCCTTCTCGGCGTTCATGCCCTGCGCCAGCGTCCACTCGGCGGACTTGCCCCGAGCAAGCAAGCCAAGCGAGACGGTCCGCATGCCGCTTTCGCCGCCGAACAGGCTGTTCTGCCCGACCTCGCGCGCGTCGGCGAGGGAGGCGGCGGTGGCGAGGATGGTGTCGGCGAAGGCGTGGACCTGGGCGCGGCTGAAGGTCTCCGCGGCGGCCAGTCCGTCGAACGCGCCGGCCGCCGCCAGGCTCTCGATCTGACGCTTGTTCAAGAGCTTGGGATCGATCCTTGAGGTGAAGTCCGAGAGGGATTTGAACGCCCCTCCCCGCTCGCGCTCTTCGACCAGCATCGCCATCGCCTTCTCGCCGACCCCCTTCAGCGCACCGAGCGCGTAGCGGACCGCGAGGACGCCGTCGGCGCATTGCTCGACGGTGAAATCCGAGCCGCTGGCGTTGACGCACGGCGGCAGGCAGCGGACGCCGCTCCGCTTCATGTCGTCGACGAAGATCGCCAGCTTGTCGGTCAGCGCGATGTCATAGGCCATCGAGGCCGCGAAGAACTCGACCGGGTGGTGCGCCTTGAGCCAGGCGGTGTGATAGGCGATCACCGCATAGGCGGCGGCGTGGCTCTTGTTGAAGCCGTAGCCCGCGAACTTGTCGATCAGGTCGAACAGCGAATTCGCCCTCTCCGGCGCGATGCCGTTGACCGTCCCCGCACCCGCCACGAAGTCGGCGCGCTGCGCGTCCATCTCCGACTTGATCTTCTTGCCCATCGCGCGGCGGAGGAGATCGGCCTGGCCGAGCGAATAGCCGGCGAGCACCTGCGCCGCCTGCATCACCTGCTCCTGGTAGACGATGACGCCCTGGGTGTCCTTGAGGATAGGCTGGAGCAGCGGATGCGGGAATTCAATGGCTTCGCGGCCGTTCTTGCGCGCCGCGAACATCGGGATATTGTCCATCGGCCCCGGCCGGTAGAGCGCGCCGAGCGCGATGATGTCGTCGAAGACGGTCGGCCGGACCTGCGACAGCGCGCGGCGCATGCCCTCCGATTCGAACTGGAACACCCCCACGGTGTCGGCTCGCGTCAGAAGCGCGTAGACGTCCGGGTCGTCCCATTCGAGCGCCGCGAGGTCGACGACGACGCCGCGCGCCGCCAGCAACTTGACCGCGCGGTCGAGCACCGACAGCGTTTTCAAGCCGAGGAAGTCGAACTTCACCAGCCCCGCCTTCTCGACATATTTCATGTCGAACTGAGTGACCGGCATGTCCGATCGCGGGTCGCGGTACATCGGCACCAGCTCGCTGAGCGGCCGGTCGCCGATGACGACGCCCGCCGCGTGGGTCGAGCTGTGGCGCGGCAGGCCTTCGAGCTTCATCGCAAGGTCGAGCAGGCGGCGGACGGCGGGCTCGCCCTTGCGCTCGGCGGCGAGCTCGGGAACGCCGTTGACCGCGCGCTCCAGCGTCCACGGGTCGGTCGGGTGGTTGGGGATGAGCTTGGCGAGGCGATCGACCTGGCCGTAGGGCATCTGGAGCACGCGCCCGACGTCCTTGAGCACGGCGCGCGCCTTCAGCTTCCCGAAGGTGATGATCTGCGCGACCTGATCGCGGCCGTAGCGCTGCTGGACGTAGCGGATCACTTCCTCGCGCCGGGTTTCGCAGAAGTCGATGTCGAAGTCGGGCATCGACACGCGCTCCGGATTGAGGAAGCGCTCGAACAGCAGGCCGAGCTTCAGCGGGTCGAGATCGGTGATCGTCAGCGCCCATGCGACGACCGAGCCGGCGCCCGAGCCGCGCCCCGGCCCGACCGGAATTCCCTGCGCTTTCGCCCACTTGATGAAGTCGGCGACGATCAGGAAGTAACCCGGAAAGCCCATGTCCGAGATCACCTTGACCTCGAACTCGAGCCGCTCGCGGTAGGGCGCGCACTCGTCTTCGGAGCGCCCGGTGAGCCGTGCCGCAAGCCCTTCCCGCGCCCAGACCGCCAGCTCCTCGCCCTCCTGCTCGGGCTTGCCCGCGACGCTCGGCAGGATCGGCTTGCGCGCCGGCGCGGTCACCCAGCAGCGCCGCGCGATGGTCAGCGTGTTGGCGACCGCCTCGGGCACATCGGCGAACAGCTCGGCCATCGCCTCGCCGCTTCGCATATAGGCGTTCTTGCAGCTGCGCGGCCGGTCTACGGTCTCGACATAGGCGCTGTTGGCGATGCAGAGCAGGATATCGTGTGCCTCGTGCACGCTCTCGTCGGCGAAGGCGACGGGGTTGGTCGCGACCAGCGGCAGCCCGCGCTCGTGCGCCAGCGCGATCAGCGGCTTTTCGGCTTTTTCTTCAATGCTCTCGCCGCAGCGGCTGAGCTCGACGTAGAGCCGGTCGGGGAATAGCGCCTGAAGCCGGTCGAGATAGTCGCGGGCTTTCGCATCCTGCCCTTCGGCCAGCAGCCGCGCCATCGCGCCCTCGGCGGCGCCGGTCATCGCGATCAGCCCGGCGGTGCGCCCTTCCATCTGCGCGAAGGTCAGATGCGCGCCCTCATGCGCCTCGGGTTCCAGGTGCGCGCGCGACACCAGGTGAATAAGGTTGGCATAGCCTTCCTCGTCCTGCGCCAGCAGCGGAAGGCCGTCATGAACGGGCTTCCCGGCCTGCCCCGGCCGCAGCACCGCGAGCAGCGCGCCGGCGATCGGCTGCACCCCCTGCCCCTTGCAATAATCGGCGAACTCCATCGCCCCGAACATGTTGTTGCGGTCGACGAGCGCCACCGCCGGCATCTTGAGCGCACGGCAGCGCTCGGCGATCGCCTTGGGCTGCATCGCGCCTTCGAGCATCGAATAGGCGGACTGGACGCGAAGGTGGACGAACGGCGAATGCGGCATGGCGCGATTGTCGCCGATGCCGCCCGAGTCTGGCAATCAGCCTGCAGCGGAATGTTGGGGACAATTCCGCGCTCGCGGCGGTATGTCGAGCTGATGCGCGCCCTGTTCTACAAGCTGGCCGATCCCTTTCGCTCGGGCTCGCGGCGCTCGGCGCGGCCGCTGCCTTAAACCGCTTCGATCCGGCCTTCGTGAAGCGTGACGATGCGGTCCATGCCCGCCGCCAGAGCCTGATTGTGCGTCGCGACCAGCGCCGCCGAGCCGCGCGCGCGGACCAGCCGCAGGAATTCGCCCAGCACCTTTTGCGCGGTCGCCTCGTCGAGGTTGCCGGTCGGCTCGTCGGCGAGCACCAGCACCGGCTCGTTGGCGAGCGCGCGGGCGACGGCGACGCGCTGCTGCTCGCCGCCGGAGAGCTGGCTCGGGCGGTGGTCGAGGCGGGCGGCGAGGCCGAGGTCGCCGAGCAGTTCCTCGGCGCGCTTGCGCGCCTCGATGTCGGAGACGCCCTTCACGAGCTGCGGCAGGATGACGTTCTCGGCGGCGTCGAAGTCGGGCAGGAGATGGTGGAACTGGTAGACGAAGCCGAGCTTGTCGCGGCGCACCCGCGTGCGCTCGGCGTTCGACAGGCTCTCGCAGGCGATGCCGTCGATTCCGATCCTGCCCTGGAAGCCGCCCTCGAGCAGGCCGACCGCCTGCAGCAGTGTCGACTTGCCCGAGCCGGAGGGACCGAGCAGCGCGACGATCTCGCCCGGCGCGACGCTCAGTTCGACGCCGCGCAGCACCTCGATCGTCGTCGTGCCCTGCGTGAAGCTGCGGCGCAGATCCTCGACCTGGAGCGTGTTACTCATAGCGCAGCACCTGCACCGGATCGGTGCTCGCGGCCTTCCACGCTGGATAGAGCGTCGCGAGGAAGGACAGCAGCAGCGACATCAGCACGATGCCGACGACCTGCATCGGGTCGGTCTTCGATGGAAGCTCGGTCAGGTAGCGGATCGACGGGTCCCAGAGGTTGGCGCCGGTCATCCGCGATACGCCCGCGACGATGCCCTCGCGGTAGTAGAGCAAGGCGAAGCCGAGGATGAGGCCGAGCAGGATGCCAAGGCCGCCGATGATCGTGCCGACGGTCATGAACACCCGCATCAACGCGCCGCGCGTCGCGCCCATCGTCCGCAGGATCGCGATGTCGCGCGTCTTGGCGCGGACCAGCATGATCAGGCTCGACAGGATATTGAAGACCGCGACGAGGATTATGATCGACAGGACCCAGAACATCACCGTGCGCTCGACGACCAAGGCCTCGAACAGCTCCGAGTTCATCTGCTCCCAGGTCTGGACGACCGCCTGGCCCCTGATCTTCGGCAGGATCGGCGACAGGATGGCGTTCACCTGGTCGGGGTCGCGGGTCACCACCTCGATCATGCCGACCGAATCGCCCATGCCGAGCAGGATCTGCGCCTGCGGCATCGGCATAACGACGAACGCCTTGTCGTAGTCGAAGATGCCGACCTCGAAGATCGCGGCGATGCGGTAGGCGACGATGCGCGGCGCGGTGCCGAACGGCGTCACCTGCCCTTGCGGCGAGATCAGGCTGATCGTGTCGCCGATCGTCGCGCCGAGCGCCTCGGCGAGCCGGCTGCCGATCGCCACCTGGTCGACGCCCTTCGCGACGTCGGCGAGGCTCCCAGCCTTCACATTGTCCCGGATCACTGGCGTGCCGGCGATGTCCGCCGGCGTCATGCCGCGCACCAGCACGCCCTCAACCCGGTTGTTGAACGCCGCCATCAGCGGCTGCTCGATCAGCGGCGTCGCGGTGACGACGCCGGGAAGCGCTTTCACCTCGCGCGAAATGATCCGCCAGTCGTCGAGACGGCCGCCATAGCCCTGCACCACCGCATGGCCGTTCAGCCCCATGATCCGGTCGAACAACTCGGCGCGAAAGCCGTTCATCACCGACATCACCGCGATCAGCGCCGCGACGCCCAAGGCCACCGCGATCAGCGAGATCGACGCGACGAGGAAGATGAACCCTTCCCCCCTGCCCGGCAGCAGGTAGCGCTTGGCGATCATCCGCTCGTAGCGGTTGATCATGGCCGGGCCTTCCGCTTTGCGGCAGACGCGCCCGCACGAACCTCCGTTCGTGGTGAGCCTGTCGAACCACGTGGCGCGCTCGGACGCTGAGCGACTACGTCCTTCGACAAGCTCAGGACGAACGGGAACGGGGGTGCGGAGTTGGAGATCGTCAAGCCGTCAACCGCGCCAGCGCGCTTTCGAGGCTGACGTCTTCCCTGGTCCCGTCCCGCCGGTTCTTGAGCTCGACGGTGCCCGCAGCAATGCCCTTCGGGCCGATCACGACCTGCCAGGGCAGCCCGATCAGGTCCATCGTCGCGAACTTGGCGCCGCCGCGCTCGTCGCGGTCGTCGTAGAGCGCCTCGACGCCCGCCGCATTGAGCTTGGCATAAAGATCGTCGCACGCCGCCGTGCAGGCCGCATCGTCGGCGCGCATGTTGATCAGGCCGACCTTGTAGGGCGCGACCGCCTCGGGCCAGATGATGCCCTTGTCGTCGTGGAACGCCTCAATGATCGCGCCCATCAGACGCGACACGCCGACGCCGTAGCTGCCCATGTGCGGAATGACCTCGGCGCCGCCCGGGCCCTGCACCTTCATCCCCATCGACGCCGAATATTTGGTGCCGAAGTAGAAGATGTGGCCGACCTCAACGCCGCGCGACTGGCGCAGCTTGCCGCCCGCCTCCGCCTCGCGCGCCGGATCGCGCTTCTCGTCGGTCGCGGCATAGTCCCTGGTGTAGCCGCCGACGATCGCCTGCAGCCCGTCGACATCGTCGAAATCGACCGAGGACAGCTCCGCCGCGCGCTCCCAGTTCGAATGGTAGAACACGTCGCTTTCGCCGGTCGGCGCCAGCACGATGAACTCGTGGCTGAGGTCGCCGCCGATCGGGCCGGTGTCGGCCTGCATCGGGATGGCGCGCAGGCCCATCCGCGCGAAGGTGTTGAGGTAAGCGACGAACATCCGGTTGTAGCTATGCCGAGCGCCGGCCTCGTCCATGTCGAACGAATAGGCGTCCTTCATCAGGAACTCGCGACCGCGCATCACGCCGAAGCGCGGGCGAACCTCGTCCCGGAACTTCCACTGGATGTGGTAGAGTGTGCGCGGCAGGTCGCGGTAGCTGCGCGCCGATTCGCGGAAGATCGCGGTGATCATCTCCTCGTTGGTCGGCCCGAACAGCATCTCGCGCTCGTGCCGGTCGGTGATGCGCAGCATCTCGGGGCCGTAAGCGTCGTAGCGGCCGGACTGCTTCCAGAGATCGGCCGACTGCATCGTCGGCATCAGCATCTCGACAGCACCCGCGCGGTCCTGCTCCTCGCGGACGATCTGCTCGATCTTCTTCAGGACTCGAAGGCCGAGTGGCAGCCAGGCGTAGATGCCCGCCGCGGTCTGGCGGATCAGCCCAGCGCGCAGCATCAGCTGGTGACTGACGATCTGCGCGTCGGCGGGCGTTTCCTTGAGGACGGGCAGGAAATATCGGGACAATCGCATGCGCGCCCGTCTAGCACGGGCGGACGGCTAAGCAACGTGCGCGAAACGGCTGTTGTCGCCGCACCACACCTTCGCGGATTCACCTGAATGGGCGTGACAGGCCGATGACATCCGGAATGGACCGACTTATGCGTCCCTTGCTCGGGCCGAGGTTCGAGGGAGGAGTACGGCCGGTCAACGGCCGGGGGAGAGCGACGCCCGGGTTAGGGACAGCCCGGGCGTTCGTTTGTCCGGGGCTTCCGAACCGCCGCTAAACCAGCCGGCTCTGCTTCACCGCCGCCTCGACGAAGCTCGCGAACAGCGGGTGTGGGTCGAACGGTTTGCTCTTGAGCTCGGGGTGGAACTGGACGCCGACGAACCAGGCGTGGTCGGGGCGCTCGACGATTTCGGGGAGCGCGCCGTCGGGCGACAGGCCAGAGAACAGCAAGCCGGCCTTTTCCAACGGCTCGCGGAAATGGACGTTGACCTCGTAGCGGTGGCGGTGGCGCTCGCTGATGTCGACGGCGCCGTAGATCGAGGCGGCGCGGCTGTTCCCGGCGAGGTGCGCCGGATAGGCGCCGAGGCGCATCGTGCCGCCCATCTCGCTGCCTTCGTCGCGCTGCTGCTTGCCCTTGGCGCTGTCCCACTCGGTGATCAGGCCGACGACCGGCTCCGGAGTCGGGCCGAACTCGGTGGTCGACGCCTTGCCGAAGCCCGCGGTGTTGCGCGCCGCCTCGATGCAGGCGAGCTGCATGCCCAGGCAGATGCCGAAGAACGGCACGCCGCGCTCGCGCGCGAAGCGGACGGAGGCGATCTTGCCCTCGCTGCCGCGCTCGCCGAAACCGCCGGGGACAAGGACGCCATGCATCGGCTCCAGCCGCGCGGCGACGTCATCCTGTTCGAACGCCTCGGCGTCGATCCACTTGACGTTGACCTTGACGCGGTTGGCGATGCCGCCGTGGACCAGCGCCTCGTTCAGCGACTTATAGGCGTCCTGCATGCCCGTGTACTTGCCGACGACGCCGATCGTCACTTCACCCTCTGGCTGGGTGATGCGGCGCTCGATCTCCTCCCAGCGATGGAGGTCGGGAGCGGGCGCGTCGGTGATCTCGAAGGCGGCGAGCACCTCCGAATCGAGCCCCGCCTCGTGATATTGCAGCGGCACGGTGTAGATGCTCTTGGCGTCGAGGGCGGGAATAACGGCCTCTTTCCGCACGTTGCAGAACAGCGCGATCTTCGCGCGGTCGCCTTCGGGGATGGGATGCTCCGAGCGGCAGACCAGCACATGCGGCTGGATGCCGATGCCGCGCAGCTCGGCGACGCTGTGCTGCGTCGGCTTGGTCTTCAGCTCGCCCGCCGCCGCGATGTACGGCACCAGCGTGCAGTGGATGAAGATCGACTGGCCCCGGCCGAGCTCGTTATGCAGCTGGCGGATGGCTTCCAGGAACGGCAGGCTCTCGATGTCGCCGACGGTGCCGCCGATCTCGCACAGCACGAAGTCGAGGTCGTCGACCTGCGTCCTGGCGAACGCCTTGATCGCATCGGTGACGTGCGGGATGACCTGGACCGTCGCGCCGAGATAGTCGCCGCGCCGCTCCTTCGAGATGATGTCGAAATAGACCCGGCCCGAGGTGATGTTGTCGCTCTGCCGCGACGGCACGCCGGTGAAGCGCTCGTAGTGGCCGAGGTCGAGGTCGGTCTCGGCGCCGTCGTCGGTGACGTAGACCTCGCCGTGCTGATAGGGGCTCATCGTTCCCGGATCGACGTTGAGATAGGGGTCGAACTTGCGGATGCGGACCTTGTAGCCGCGCGCCTGCAGCAGCGCCGCCAGCGACGCCGCCATCAGACCCTTGCCAAGCGACGAGACCACGCCGCCGGTTATGAAAATGAACCGCGCCATGGGAGGAAAGCTTTAGAGCATGATGGCCCGGCAGCGCCAGCGCGCCGGCGCGATAAGATGTGGATAAGGTCGGAAAACGGAAACGGCCGGAGCATCGCTGCCCCGGCCGGTCGCATGACGAAGAAGGAAGGACTAGGCGCGGCGGCGGCGCGCCAGGCCGAGGCCGATAGCGCCGAGGCCGAACAGGCCGAGCATCGCCGGCTCGGGCACTTCCGCGGCGTCGGAGAAGGTGATGTTGTCGACGGCTTCGATCAGGCCGATCGGCGCGCCGCTGGCGTTGCCGTACCAGAAAAAGGCCTGGTCGAAGGTGACGCCGTTGATCCCGATCGACTGATCCATCACGTCGTTGCGGTTGAGCGTCACCGAGGTCGCGCTGACCTGGATACCGCCGAGCCACAGCGTCAGCCATGCCTGATCGGTGGCGGAAGTGTAGCCCGGATCATCGTTGCCGAAGGTCATGCTGATGTCGGTCGCGTTGGTCGCGAAGTCCATCTGCAGCCGGCTAACGTCGTCGCCAGAAATGATCAGCGACAGGCCGTTGGTCTGGGCGCCGCCATTCTGGACGGACAGGTTCGCGCCCATCGTGTCGGTGAACGTCACGCCCGCGACGGTGTAGCCGTTGGGCTTGCCACCGCTGCTTTGGTCTTCGAAGTCGATGGTCGTGGCCAGAGCCGGCGCGGCGAAAGCGGTTGCGAGCAGGCCGGTGATCAGAAGCTTCTTCACGGTTAGTCCCCAACGTTAGTGTCCCGGAACGAACCCAAGCAAGGGTTAGGCCAGCATCAGCATTTACAGTTATTTTAGAGGGTTAATAAGTTTTGAGTAAAACGCCAAGTTTGGAACTGTAAAGTTTTTCGACTCTTGGCGTGACTGGCACAAGAAAAACGCGCCGGGATTCCAGGGTGGAATCTCGCAGCGATGCGGAGCGTTGCCGCTATTTGGCGAGCGGGACGCTGTCCGCGGGCGCCGCCGGCTGCGCCGAGCCGGGTGCGTCGGGTGTCGCGCCGGGAACGCCGGGCAGCACGCCCGGCGCGGGCTGGCCGGTGCCGAGCGGCGGGCCGCCGGCGGGCTGGCTCTCGACCGGCGCGGACTTGGCGAGCGTCGTGTCGATCGGGCGGCTGCCCTTGTCGCGGCCTTCGAGGAAGGCGAGCAGGATGCTGGTACCGATGAACAGCGCCGCGAGGACGGTGGTCGCGCGGGTCAGCAGGTTGGCGGCGCCGCGCGCCGTCATCAGCCCGGCAGGCCCCGCGCCGATGCCGAGGCCGCCGCCTTCCGAGCGCTGGATCAGGATGACGCCGACCAGCGCGATGGCGATCAGCGTGTGGATGACGAGGATGAAGGTGACGAGCATGGCGGCGATTTAGGGTGAGTGGGGGCGAAAGGCAAATGGCTCTCCCATTCTCCCAAATCCCCTCGCCAGCGGGGAGGGGTAGGGGTGGGGAGAGACGCGGGGCGGAATCGCTGAGCTTTTCGCCCGCCGGTGCACCCCACCCCTACCCCTCCCCTGAAGGAGAGGGGATTTTTGTTTGTGTTAACCCGCCGCCCTCGCGATCGGGAGGAACTGCTCGGCGGTCAGGCTCGCGCCGCCGACGAGGGCTCCGTCGACGTCGTCGATCGTAAGCAGTTCCTGGGCGTTCGAGGGCTTGACCGAGCCGCCGTAGAGGATGCGGACGCCCTGCCCTTCGCCGCCCATCAGAGCGACGATGCGCGCGCGGATGAATTTGTGCATCGCCGCCACGTCCTCGACCGACGGCGTGCGGCCGGTGCCGATCGCCCAGACGGGCTCGTAGGCGACGACGAGGTTGGCGGCGGTGGCGCCCTCGGGAAGCGAGCCGTCGAGCTGGCGGCCGACCACTGCCTCCGCCTGACCCGCGTCACGCTCGGCCTCGGTCTCGCCGACACAGACGATGGCGATCAGCCCAGCGGCGAGCACCGCGCCCGCCTTCGCGCGCACCTCGGCATCGTCTTCGCGCTGGTCGGTACGGCGCTCGCTGTGGCCGACGATGACGTGGGTGGCGCCGATGTCGGCGACCATCGCGGCCGAGACGCAGCCGGTATGGGCGCCGGCGTCGCGGACGTGCGCGTCCTGCGCGCCGATCATCACGCGGCTGCCCTTGGCGGCGCTGGCGAAGCGGTCGATCAACGTGAACGGCGGGCAGATCAGCAGCTCGACATCGGCGCCGAGCGAAGGTGCGGCGTCGATGACTTTCTCCAGCTCCGACAGGCTCGCGGCAAGGCCGTTCATCTTCCAGTTTCCCGCGATCAGGCTTTTAAGGACGGTCATTCGGAGCCCCTCTGGATGCGGCGCGGCGTCTAGCAAAGCCCTCGCGGCGTGGCTATGGTCCGCCCGCTTTTCCGATACCGTCGACGGGATATCCATGCTCTCCTTCATCCGCCGCGCGCTTTCTTCCTGGGTCGTGCTGCTGCTCCTCGGCCTGCTCGTCGTGGCGTTCGTGCTGACCGGCGTCGGCGATCCCTTCGGCGGCGGCGGCGTCGCCACCGGCAGCCTCGCCAAGGTCGGCGGCAAGAACATCACCGAGGCGGAGTTCGCGTCGAGCTTCGACCGCTTCATGCGCCGCGCTCGCGAGAGCAACCCGGCGGCGACCAACGCGGAGGCGGCGCGCCAGGGCGCTGTCGAGCAGGTGCTGGAGCAGCTGGTCCGCAGCACCGCGCTCGAGACGTTCGGCCGCAAGCAGGGCGTGTCGATCAGCACCCGCGCGGTCGACGGCCAGATCGCCAGCATCCCGGCCTTCCAGTCGCAGGGCAAGTTCGACGAAACCACTTTCCGCCGCCTGCTCGCCGAGCAGCGCATCTCCGAGCAGGAGCTGCGCGCCGGCCTGACCGGCGATGCGATCCGCAGCCAGCTGCTCCAGAACCTGGCGCTCGGCGCTCATGTGCCGCAGGCGCTGGTCGCGCCCTACGCCTCGCTGCTGCTGGAAGTGCGGAGCGGCTCGGTCGGCGCGGTTCCCGCCGACGCCAAGCTCGCAGCCCCGACCGACGCGCAGCTCGATGCCTTCTACAAGGCGCACATCAAGTCCTACACGATCCCCGAGCGGAAGAGCTTCCGCTACGCGCTGCTGACGCAGGACATCGCGATGGCCGGCGTCACGGTGAAGGACGACGAGATCCAGCGCTATTACGACGAGCATCAGGACCTCTACGGCGGCATCGAGCAGCGCCAGTTGCTGCAGGCCGTGGTTCCGACGCAGGCGGTCGCCGCGACGATGGCGGCGCGCGTCAGGGCGGGCGAGCCGTTCGCCAAGGTCGCCGCCGAACTCGCGAAATATTCCGCGACCGACCTCGACGTCGGCACGATCAACGAAAAGCGCTTCGCCGATTCGACCAGCGCCGCGGTCGCCAAGGCGGCGTTCGCCGCGCCGCAAGGCGGCGTCGCGGGGCCGGTCAAGTCGGACTTCGGCTGGCACGTCGTCCAGGTCGCCAAGGTGATGCCGTCGCCGAAGCGCCCGCTGGAGAGCGTGCGCGCCGAGATTCTCGCCAAGCTGCGCGACGAGCGCTCGCAGGACGCGCTGTCCGACGCGGTCGCGAAAATCCAGGACGGCTTCGAGGCCGGCCAGAGCTTCGGCGACATCGTCAAGGAGCGGAAGCTCGCCGTCGTCGAGGTGCCGCCGGTCACCGCAGTGGGCGCCGCGCCCGAATCGGCGTTCAAGCTCGACCCCAAGATGGCGCCGCTGCTGAAGCAGGCGTTCGACCCCGACAACGCCGGCCAGCCGACGGTGCAGGAGGTCGACAAGACGACCTTCGCGCTGCTCGACATCGGCGACACCGTCGCCGCGACCCCGGTGCCCCTCGCCCGCATCCGCGACGGCGTCGCCGCCAACTGGGCTGCGGTCGAGCGGATGAACCGCGCCAAGGCGATCGCGAACGCCATCGTCGCCGAGGTCGCCCAGGGCAAGCCGCTCGCCCAGGCGCTCAGCGCGCGCGGGCTTCGCGCGCCGCAGGTCGCGACCATCCGCCGTGTCGACCTCGGCCGGAACGGGCAAGTGCCGCCGCCGGTCGCGGCGCTGTTCTCGCTGCCCCAGGGCGGCGTGCGCGCCATTCCCGCCCCAAACGGCAGCGGCTGGATGGTCGTCCGCGTCGACAAGGTCACTCCGGGCAACCCGGCGACCGAGCCCGGCATCGCGCAGGCGACCCGCGCGCAGATCGCCGCCGCCGCGGCCGACGAGATCGCCGCTGAGTTCGTCACCGCAGTCGAGCGCGACCTTGGGGTCAAGCGCAACGCCAAGGCCATCGCCAAGGTCCGCGCCCGCTACGCCGGCGAAGGCGACGCCGGCTTACGATGATCCGCCCCGGCGCGGCGGCGTTCGCCACAACCTACGCCGCCGGCCGGCCGCAGCTGGTCTGGACGAAGATCGTCTCCGACACCGAGACGCCGGTGTCCGCGATGCTCAAGCTCGGGCTCGACGGGCGCGGCGGCTTCCTGCTCGAATCGGTCGAGGGCGGGTCGGTGCGCGGCCGTCACTCGCTGCTCGGCCTCGCCCCCGATCTGGTCTGGCGCGCAAATGGCAACCGGAGCGAGCTCAACGACCGCTGGCAGCAGGACGAGATGGCGTTCGTCGCCTGCCCCGGCGACACGCTGAGCGAGCTTCGCAAGCTGGTCGAGGCATGCCGGATGAACGTGCCGCCCGAGCTGCCGCGCGCCCTCGCCTGCTTCGTCGGCTATATGGGCTTCGAGACCGCCGGGCTGGTCGAGGCTCTGCCGGCGCCGAAGGCCGATCCGCTCGGCGTGCCGGACATGATCTTCATGCGGCCGACCTTGCTGCTGGTCTTCGACCGGCTGAAGGACGAGCTGTTCCTCGTCGCGCCGGTCTTCCCGTCGGCGCTCGACGCCGAGGATGCGCTCGCGCTGGCGCGGGACCGGATTGAGATCGCCGAGGCGAAGCTGTCGCAGCCGGTTCCGCTGGCGCGCCGCAACCCGACCGGGACGACCGGGACGGACCCGGCGCCGGTTCTCGACCCGGCCGCTTATGCCGCGATGGTCGACCGCGCCAAGGACTATATCCTCGCCGGCGACGTCTTCCAGGTCGTGCTGGCGCAGCGCTTCACATTGCCCTTCGCGCTGCCGCCGTTCGACCTCTACCGCGCGCTCCGCCGCATCAACCCGTCGCCCTTCCTCTACTTCCTAGACCTCCCCGGCTTCGCGCTGATCGGCTCCAGCCCTGAAATCCTCGTCCGCGCCCGAGACGGCGAGGTGACGATCCGCCCTATCGCCGGCACCCGCCCGCGCGGCGCCAACGCGCAGGAGGACGCCGCCAACCGCGACGCGCTGCTCGCCGATCCCAAGGAATTGTCTGAGCACCTCATGCTCCTCGACCTCGGCCGCAACGACGTCGGCCGGGTCGCGGCGCCTGGCTCGGTCGTCGTCACCGACCGCAACATGGTCGAGCTCTACAGCCACGTCATGCACATCGTCTCGAACGTCCGCGGCGACCTCGCCGAGGGCAAGGACGCCATCGACGCCCTGCTCGCGGGCTTTCCCGCCGGCACCGTCTCGGGTGCGCCAAAGGTCCGCGCCATGCAGATCATCCACGAGCTCGAGTCCGAAAAGCGCGGCCCCTACGGCGGCGGCGTCGGCTATTTCTCGCCCGACGGCTCAATGGACAGCTGCATCGTCCTCCGCACCGCGCTGGTGAAGGACGGTGTCATGCATATGCAAGCTGGCGCCGGTATCGTCGCCGACAGCCAGGCGGCCTACGAGCAGCGCGAGTGCGAGGCGAAGGCGGGCGCGCTGGTGGCCGCCGCGCGCGAAGCCATCGCGCGGGCGGGCGAAGTGGGATACGGACAATGAAGCGCAGTCTCCTTGCCCTCGCACTGCTGCTCGCGGCGCCCGCCTTCGCCGCCGAGCCGCGCAACATCGTCATCTTCGTCGCCGACGGCCTGCGCTACGGCAGCGTCACGCCCGAGAACACGCCGAACCTGTGGCGGCTGAAAACCGAGGGCGTCGACTTCGCCAACAGCCATTCGCTGTTCCCGACCGTCACCACCGCCAATGCCTCGGCGATCGCCACCGGCCATTACATCGGCGACACCGGCAATTTCGGGAACACCGTCTACGCGGGAGAGCCGTTCGCCCACTCCAAGGGCTCGCCGACTCCGGACTACGAGACCAACCAGACGATCACCGAGATGAACGCGCGCTTCGGCGGCAATTATCTCGGTGAGACCAGCCTGCTCGCGGCGGCGCGCAAGGCGGGCTTCCAGACCGCCGCGTTCGGCAAGGTCGGCCCGACGCGAATCCAGGACGCCGCCGCCAAGCCCGACGGCAGCGAGACGCTGATCGTCGACGACGACATCGGCCGCAAGGACGACCTCACGCACCCGGCGTGGTTCTCGGACGGGCTCAAGGCCAATTTCCTCGGCGACAAGGCGCCGCTCAAGGCCATCCCCAATTTCGCCCAGCCGATCTATCTGATGAACGCGCTGACCCGCGTCGTCCTCCCCCGCTTCGCCGCCGCGTCGAAGCCCTTTGCCCTCATATTCTGGAGCCGCGAGCCCGACGGCACCCAACACGACGCCGAGGACAGCATCGGGTCTCTCTCGCCCGGCATCAACGGTATCAGCGGCCTTGCCGCTATCCGCCTCGCCGACTCGCTGCTCGGCGAGCTGCTCGCGGCGCTGCAGGCGCGCGGGCTCGACAAGACCACGGACGTCTTCGTCACCGCCGACCATGGCTTCTACACGATCGCCCGCGACAGCCGGACGAGTCCCTCGCTCCGCGCCGCGAAGGCGCCCGTCCCCGCCGAACTCGACAGCGCCTTCTTCGCCCGGGACCTCGCGCTCGGCCTCGGCATGAAGCGAACGGCGACGGGCAGCGAGACGAGCGGCTCGTCGGCGATCGGCGACGATCCGGCGAAGCCCCGGGTGATCGTCGCGACGAATGGCGGCGCTGAGCTGGTCTACCTGCCGAACGGCGACTCCAAAAGGCTGGCGAACACCATCGTTCGCCTGCTCGCCGCGCAGGATTACGTCAGCGGGATCTTCGTCAACGATCGTCTTGGCCGGATCGGCGGCACGCTTCCGATGAGCGCGGTCAATCTGGTCGGCGCGGCGCGTACGCCGGTCCCCGACCTCGTCGTCAACTTCCGCACCGCCGCGCTCGACTGCCCCGACCCGCTGCAATGCGCCGTCGGCGTCATCGACAGCTCGCGCGCCACCGGCCAAGGCTCTCACGGCGCGCTCAGCCGCGCCGCCACCCGCAACTTCATGGCCGCCATCGGCCCCGGCTTCAAAGCCCGCCACGTCGATCAGGCGCCGGTCGGCAACGCCGACATCGCGCCGACGATGGCCCATCTCGCCGGCATCCCGCTGCCGAGCGTCGGCAAGCTGAAGGGCCGCGTCCTCACCGAAGCGCTACCCGGCGGTGCCGAGATGGCGGTAACGCGCAAAACGATCGTCGGCCCCCCTGGCCCCGACGGCCTTCGCACCATCCTCAACGAGCAGGCCGTCGGCGAAACCCGCTACTTCGACGCGGCGGGGTTCGAGGGGCGGACGGTGGGGCTGGCGACGAAGCCTTAACCCCAAAACCCGCTGTCGTTCAGAGGATTGGTCACCCGCACGCCTCGCCAGGTGAAGCCGTGGTGCATGTCTTCCGACAGTAGGTGTTCGCACCTCGCCTCGGCGGCGGCCGATAGCGCCACGCTATCGAAGGTCTGCAGCCGATGCTCGGCCGCGAGCGCGAGCGCGCCGTGAAGCACCGCCTCGGTGGTCGGCAGGACGGTCATGAAATCCATCAGGTCGATCGCCGCCTCGTTCGCCTCTTCGAGCGAAACACGGGCCCGCCGGACAAGAACATGGTGAAATTCCGCGACCACCTGCACCGGGACGAAGAGCTGATGGCCCGATCCTTGAAGGCGCTCCATCAAAGCGATCGCGGTATCGACCTTCGCCCTGTCCTCGGGGTCGAGGACGATGGCTTGCGCGTAGACGAGGATGTTCGTGTCGAGCGCCAGCCTCACAGGCCAATGATTTCATCGTAGAGCTCGTCGCGCGTCCAGCGTCCGATCGGTTCTTTGGGCATGAGGCCGCGCCGCGCCGCGATCCGCTCCAACGCTCGTGCGCGCCTGGCCTTCACCTCATCGGATATCGCGTTTTCCAAAGCGCAAATCACAGCGACCGGCTCGCCATGCGACGTGATCGTCACGCGCGCGCCGTGCTTCACCGAGCGAAGCAGCCTGGAAAAATTGCGGTTCGCATCCGTGGCGGTAACGGTCACTTTGTTCATATTCACTATAGTAGTGATTTTAACGGCGCCGCTCAACCCGTTTGCCATCGCCGCCAGCCTCGCCTACCTCCCGCGCCATGATCCTCGTCATCGACAATTACGACAGCTTTACCTGGAATCTCGTCCATTACCTCCAGGAGCTGGGCGCCGCCGTCGAGGTCGTTCGCAACGATGCGATCGGCGTCGGGCAGGCGATGTCGATGGGCGCCGACGCGATCCTGCTCTCCCCCGGCCCGTGCACGCCCAACGAGGCCGGCATCTCGCTCGACCTCATCCACGCCGCCGCCGACGCGAAACTGCCGCTGCTCGGCGTCTGCCTCGGCCATCAGGGGATCGCGCAGGCGTTCGGGGGCAAGGTGGTGCGCGCCGGGAAGGTCATGCACGGCAAGACTTCGCCGATCTCGCACGACGGCACCGGCGTCTTCGCCGGCCTGCCCTCGCCGTTCGAGGCGACGCGCTACCACTCGCTCGTCGTCGAGGACCTGCCCGACAGCCTGGTCGTCAACGCCCGCACCGCCGATGGCGTCGTCATGGGCCTCCGCCACGCCACGCTCCCTATCCACGGCGTCCAGTTCCACCCGGAGAGCATCGCGACGGAGCACGGCCACACGCTGCTCGCCAACTTCATGGCGTCCGCCGGCATTCGCGTCAACGAGTCCGCCTGATGCTCCCCGATCCCAGCAAGCCGCTCGACGCCGCCGAAGCCGAGGCGGCGTTCGACGCCATCCTCGACGGCAAGGTTGATGACGACACGACCGCCAAGTTCCTGACCGCGATGACGCTTCGCGACGAGACCGCCGACGAGATCGCCGCCGCCGCCCGCTCGCTCCGCGCCCGCATGGTCCGCATCGCCGCGCCCGAAGGCGCGATCGACGTCTGCGGCACCGGCGGCGACGGCGCGCACAGCCTCAACATCTCGACCGCGGTCGCCATCGTCGTCGCGGCGTGTGGCGTTCCCGTCGCCAAGCACGGCAACCGCGCCGCGTCCTCCAAGGCCGGCGCCGCCGACACGCTGGAAGCGCTCGGCCTCGACCTCGATCGCGCCTCGGAACGCGCCGAGGCGAGCCTTGCCGATTTGGGCCTCGCCTTCCTGTTCGCGCAGAAACACCACCCCGCGCTCGGCCGCCTGGCGCCGGTCCGCCGCAGGATTGGCCGCCGCACGATCTTCAACATCATCGGGCCGCTTGCCAACCCCGCCGGGGTCACCCGCCAGCTCATCGGTGTGGCGCGCGTCGACTATCTCCCGACCGTCGCCGACGCGCTCGGCCAGCTCGGCTGCCAGTCGGCGCTTATCGTTTCGGGCGAGGAAAGCCTCGACGAGCTGTCGATCGCCGGCCCAAGCCGAGCCATCGGAATCGGCGCCTGCGCCGGCCACCACGAGACGATCACGCCCGAGAGCGCCGGCGTTCACCGCCACGGCCTCGACACCATCTTGGGCGGCGAGCCCGGCTACAACGCGTCCCGCCTCCGCGCGCTCCTGGCGGGCGCCCCCAGCGCCTACCGCGACGCGGTGCTGCTCAACTCGGCCGGCGCGCTGCTCGTCGCCGGCGTCGTCGACGGCTGGCACAGCGGCGCCGACAAGGCCGCCGAAGCGATCGACAGCGGCACCGCCAGGCGCCTGCTGGAGGCATGGATCGCGTTTTAGGTCCGTCGCCGCTGCTTTGCGCGCTCCAGCGGGCGAGCTAAAGCAAGCCATGGCCGACACTCTCGAACAGATCCTCGCCGACAAGCGCGACCACGTCGCCGCCGCCAAGGCGCGCCGAAGCCTCGCCGACCTCGACGCCGCCGCTTCGGCCGCAGAGCGCCCGCGTGGTTTCTTCTCGGCGTTGGAGGCGCGGCACGAGGAGGGCCGCTACGGCCTGATCGCCGAGATCAAGAAGGCGAGCCCGTCGAAGGGCCTGATCCGCCCCGACTTCGATCCGCCGGCGCTCGCGCGGGCCTATGCGGCGGGCGGCGCCGCCTGCCTGTCGGTGCTTACCGACGTTCCGTGGTTCCAGGGCGACGACGCCTATCTTGGCGCGGCCCGCGACGCCGTCCGCTTGCCCGTCCTCCGCAAGGACTTCATCATCGATCCGTATCAGGTGGTGGAATCGCGCGCGATCGGCGCTGATTGCATCCTGCTGATCATGGCGGCGCTCGACGACGGCCACGCCGCCGAGCTCGAAGCTTCCGCCATGGCGCTCGGCCTAGACGTGCTCGTTGAAGTCCATAACGCCGCCGAGCTTGAGCGCGCCAGCCGCCTCACCACGCGCATGGTCGGGATCAACAATCGTGATCTCAAGACCTTGAAGGTCGATCTTGCGATCTCGCTCGAACTGGCGGCGATGCTGCCGCAGGGCTACACCCTTGTCGGCGAAAGCGGGCTCAAGACCCGCGCCGACCTCGACCGGCTCGCCGCGGTCGGCATCACCAGCTTTCTCGTCGGCGAGGCGCTGATGGCGCAGGACGACGTCGCCGCCGCCACCCGCCGGCTGCTGGAGGGCTGATGGCGCTCACCCACTTGGACGAGGCGGGCGCGGCTCGCATGGTCGACGTCTCGGCCAAGCCCGCGACCGCGCGCGTCGCCGTCGCCACCGGCCGCATCCGCATGACCGCCGAGGCGGTCTCCGCGGTGAGGGGCGGGGCGGCCAAGGGCGACGTGCTCGCCGTGGCGCGGGTCGCCGGCATCATGGCCGCCAAGCGCACCGCCGACCTCATCCCGCTTTGCCACCCGCTGCCGCTCGGCGGCGTCGCGCTCGATCTGGCGATCGAGGACGACGGCATCACCGCGACCGCCACCGTCCGCACCGCCCACGCCACCGGCGTCGAGATGGAGGCGATGACCGCCGTCTCGGTCGCGCTGCTGACGGTCTACGACATGGTCAAATCGGTCGACAAGGCGATGGTGATCGAGGCCGTCCGCCTGCTCTCGAAGACCGGCGGCAAGTCCGGCGAATGGCGCGCGCCCGAATGATCAGCCTCGAAGAGGCGCAGGCCAGGCTGCTGGATGGAGTCGTGGCGCTTGAGCCGGAAAATGCATCTCTGCTTGAGGCTTGCGGCCGCATCCTCGCATCCGACGTGATCGCCCACCTGAGCCAGCCGCCCTTCCCTGCCTCGGCGATGGACGGCTACGCCATCCGCTTCGCCGACCTCCCCGGCCCGTGGCAGGTCATCGGCGAATCCGCCGCTGGCGCGGGCTTCGGCGGCGCGATTGGCAAAGGTGAAGCCGTGCGCATCTTCACCGGCGCGCCCTTGCCCGCAGGCGCCGACACCATCCTCATCCAGGAAGAGGCAACACGTCAGCGGGATTCCGCACTTGTCCTGACCGGCGAAGGGCCGCCCCGCCAAGGCGCGCATGTCCGGCCGGCCGGCCTCGATTTCCGCCAGGGCGAGGGTCTCGCCACCGCCGGAACGCGCGTCAGCCCCGCCCTCGCCGGCCTGCTGGCTTCGGGCGGCCACGCCGCCGCGCCGGTCCACCGCCGCCCGCGCGTCGTGCTTCTGGCGACCGGCGACGAGCTGGTCCCGCCCGGCGAGACGCCCGGCCCGTGTCAGATCGTCAGCTCGAACGGCCTTATGCTCGCCGCCCTGTTCGCCGGCGCTGGCGCGGCGGTCGAGGATCGCGGCATCGTTCGCGACGATCTCGGCGCACTCACCGCCGCCATCCAAGCCGCGTCGGACGCCGACCTGCTGGTGACCATCGGCGGCGCCTCGGTCGGCGACCACGATCTCGTCGCGCCGGCGCTCAAGGCCGCCGGCGCGACGATCGACTTCTGGAAGGTCGCGCTGCGCCCCGGAAAGCCGGTGATGACCGGAGCGCTCGGGCGCTGCCGGGTTCTCGGCCTTCCGGGCAATCCGGTTTCCGCCTACGTCTGCGCCCTGCTGTTCGGGCTGCCGCTCGTCCGCAAGCTCAGCGGCGATCCGCATCCCCTGCCCCGCGAAGCGTATGCGATGACCACCGTGGCGTTGCCCGCCAACGGCGCGCGGCGCGACTTCATGCGCGCGGCGTATGGCGGCGGCGGGGTGACGCCCGCCGCGGCGCAGGACAGCGCGATGCTCGGCGTTCTCGCACGCTCCAACGCGCTGCTCGTGCGAGCCCCGTACGCTCCCCCCGTCGCGGCAGGAGAACAGGTCGTGATCATGCCGCTTGACAGCGAATCTTTCGCCTCCTAAACGTTCCGCATTCGTTCTGTAGAGCTGGGAGAAACCGCCATGTTGACTCGAAAACAGCACGACCTGCTGAGTTTCATCCATCAGCGGCTGCAGGGATCGGGCGTCTCGCCCTCCTTCGAGGAAATGAAGGACGCGCTGGCGCTCAAGTCCAAGTCGGGCGTCCATCGGCTGATCAATGCTCTGGAGGAGCGCAAGTTCATCCGCCGCCTGCCGAACCGCGCCCGCGCGCTCGAGGTGCTGCGGATGCCCGAGGCTTCGACGCCGGGCCGCGCCGCCGCGCCCGCCAACAACAACACGCCCGCAGTCGGCCTCAACCACCGCATGCCCGCCAACGACGTCATCGAGCTTCAGCTGCACGGCCGCATCGCCGCCGGCCAGCCGATCGAGGCGCTGCAGGACAACGAGACCCTGTCGGTGCCGTCGATGCTGCTCGGCTCGGGCGATCACTACGCGCTCGAGGTGTCGGGCGATTCGATGATCGACGCAGGCATTCTCAACGGCGACTATGCGCTCATCCAGAAGTGCGAGACTGCGCGCGATGGCGAGATCGTCGTCGCGCTGGTCGACGGCCAGGACGCGACGCTCAAGTATCTCCGGCGCGAAAGCGGCATGATCCGCCTCGATCCGGCCAACGCCGCCTACGAGCCGCAGCGTTACACGCCGTCGCGCGTCCGCATCCAGGGCCGCCTCGCCGGGCTGCTCCGCCGGTACCACTGAGGCCTGCGCGCCCAGGGATGGTCGCCGGCATCGCCGGCGGCCGTCGCCACGCGGAGCGGATCGAGCCATAGCGCCACCGCCCCGGTCTGGCCGAGCGCCGCGCGGTCGAGCTTGAGCCAGCGCGGCCGGCACCAGAAGGGGAGCCGCCGCTCGCTGATCACCACGTCCACCGCCGCGCATGACGCCGCGAAGCCCGGCCGGTCGAGCAGCCGCGCCGACCGCGTCGCCATCACCGTCCAATGCCTCCCGCCGCGCTTCAGCCTGACGACGCAGGCGTCGGCCGTGCAGGCCCCGACCGATTCGGACATCGGCACCGTCGCGACCGTCGCCGTTGCATCGGTCCACATGTCCGAAACGAAGGTGCCGCCCTTGTCCCTGAGCAGCGCCAGCCTCCCCCATTTGGTCACCACGCCCGCGTGGCGCCCGTCACCGCTGACGAGCAGGTCCGGCGGCCGCGCCGTGACAGTCAGCAGCGCCGCCACGACGATCGGCACGCTCCCCGCCAGCCGAACCCGCGTCCGCCACAGCATCAGCCACAACCCGCCGGTGATGAAGAGCGCGAAGGCGGCGCCCGGCATGATCGGCACCCGCCACACCGCCCCCGGCCACGACGCCACCTCGGCGGCCAGCAGCAGCAACCCGTGGATTCCGACCCGCACCGCCCACCAGGCCGGCGCCGCCAATCCGAGGAGATCGAGCAGCAGCGCCGCCACCAGCGCCGGCATGACGAGAAAGCTCGATAGCGGAATGGCGACCAGATTGGCGAGCACGCCGTACACGCCATTTCGCCCGAAATGATGGAGCGCGATCGGCATCAGCGCCAGCTCGGCCGCGACCCCGGTGGCGAGCAGCGCGAACAGTCCGTGCGCCAGCCGCGTCGGCCAGCCCCACTCGCCGCGCCGCTTGAGCAGCCGCTGGCCGAGCGCCGACTCGTAGAGCGCGACGATCGAGACGATCGCGCCGAACGACAGCTGGAAGCTCGGGTTCATCAGCGCCTCGGGCCGTACCGCGAGGATTAGCAGCGCCGCCGCCGCGACGACCCTGAGCGAGATCGCCTGGCGCCCGAGCGTCAGGCCGACGAGCACGACCAGCGCGGCGAGGCACGATCGCACCGTCGGCACCTCGGCGCCCGCGAGGATCGTGTAGGCGACGCCGGCCAGCGCGGCGACGAACGCCGCGATCGCCTTGACCGGCCAGCGCAGCGCGATCCACGGGCTGAGGCACAGCAGCTTGCGCACCGTCCACATCGTCCCGCCGATGACCACCGCGATATGCAGGCCCGAGATCGACAGCAGGTGCGCAAGGCCGGCGTCGCGCATCGCGTCGTTGACGTCCTCGGGGATGGCGTCCCGGTCCCCCGTCACCAGCGCCGCCGCCACCGCGCCCTCGCTCGCCCCGACCTCGCTCTGGATGCGCCTCGTGAGGCGGTCGCGAAATGCATCGAATCGCGCCGCCACGCCGGTCGGCTCGGGTGCCGGCGCGACGACCGTCACGTCTCCCAGCGCGTAGCCCGTCGCGCCGATGCCCTGGAACCAGGCGCGGAAGGCGAAATCATAGCCGCCGGGCACCGCGGGTCCGGCCGGTCGCGCGAGGGCGGCGCGCAGGGCGACGCGGGCGCCTGGCTTCACGGCCTCGCCGGGGCTTTGCCGAAGCGTCACCCGCACGCGGCGCGGAAATGCCGGGTCGACGGGCGCCAGCAGGAGTCGATAGCGATCTCGCGCCACGAGATCCTCGGCCTCGACGACCACCGCCTCGAACCGCTGGTTGAACAGGTCGGCGGTGAACGGTGCGGGGCCGGCGCGGTCGGCGCGCGCCCAGGCCAGCGCCAGCCCGATCGCGAAAAGCAGCCCGAACCACAGCAGCGACCGGCCGATGAGCCCCGCCGCCGCCAGCCCGGCAAGCGCCAGCGCCGCTCCGGCGGCCAGCGCCGCTCGCCACTCGGCGGCGAAGGGCAGTCCGAAATAGGCAGCGCCTCCCGCCCCCAGCGCCACGGGCAGCCACAAGGCCAGTTGGTGCCGCTCGGCATCGAGCCACGATTCGACCGCGGCGGCGGCGCGGCTCGTGGCGCCACGGAGGCCAGTCGCGCTCGTTTGAACCGCCGTCGCCACTATGTTAGACGCCCCCGGCGCGCTCGCCGCGCCTCCCTGCCCACGATTTTCAGCCAGGTTTCCGATGGGCGCAAGCGCCACCCCGGTCGTCACCCGCTTCGCCCCGTCGCCGACGGGCTATCTCCATATCGGCGGCGCGCGCACCGCGCTGTTCAACTTCCTCTACGCCCGCCACCACGGCGGCGAGTTTCGCTTGCGGATCGAGGACACCGACCGCGCGCGCTCGACGCAGGGCGCGATCGACGCGATCCTCGGCGGCCTGCGCTGGCTCGGGCTCGACTGGGACGGCGACACCGTCTTCCAGTTCGAGCGCGCCGCGCGCCACGCCGAAGTCGCGAACGAGTTGATCGCCAAGGGCGGCGCGTACCGCTGCTACATGACGACCGAGGAGCTGGCTGCCGCCCGCGCCGAGGCCGAGGCGGCGCGCAAGCCGTTCCGCGTCAACAGCCCGTGGCGCGACCGCACCGACGCCCCCGACGCGCCGTTCGTCGTCCGCCTGCGCGCCCCGCGCGACGGCGAAGTGACGATCGACGATCAGGTCCAGGGCAGGGTCACCGTCCAGAACGCCGAGCTCGACGACATGGTCCTCCTGCGCTCGGACGGCACGCCGACCTACATGCTCGCTGTGGTGGTCGACGACCACGACATGGGCGTCACCCATGTCATCCGCGGCGACGACCACCTCAACAACGCCTTCCGCCAGCTCGCGCTGCTTCGCGCGCTCGGCTGGCGGGAACCGGTCTACGCCCATATCCCGCTGATCCACGGCGCCGACGGCGCCAAGCTGTCCAAGCGCCACGGCGCGCTCGGCGTCGAGGCCTATCGCGACGAGATGGGGCTGCTGCCCGAAGCGGTCGAGAACTACCTGTTGCGGCTCGGCTGGGGCCACGGCGACGACGAAATCATCAGCCGCGCGCAGGCGATCGAATGGTTCGACCTCGCCGGGGTCGGGCGCGCGCCGGCGCGGCTCGACGCCAAGAAGCTCGAGAACGTCAACGGCCACTATATGCGCGCCGCGGACGATGCGCGGTTGTCCGACCTGATCGCGCCGCGCGTCGCCGTGGCAATCGGGCGTGAGTTGACTCGAAACGATCGCGAAATGCTGCTTCGCAGCATGGGCGATCTAAAAGTTCGCGCCAAAGATTTGAATGAGTTGGCGGCAAGCAGCCTGTTCTATCTTCGCACTCGCCCCATTCCCATGGACGAGCGGGCGCGGAAGTTGCTAGAACCGCCCGCGATCGACCTTCTCCGCGCCGCGCGCGACGCCTTGTCCCCAGTAACGGACTGGCAACCCGCGACGGTGGAGACAGCGATCCGCGCGGTGGCCGAGTCGTTGAGTATCGGGCTCGGCAAGGTGGCGCAGCCGCTCCGCGCCGCGCTTACCGGCTCGGCGACGTCGCCGGGCGTGTTCGACGTGCTTGCGCACCTGGGCCGCGACGAGAGCCTGGGACGGATCGACGACCAGCTGGCCTGAACGCCGGCGAACAAAGGATGATGCGATGGGCGACGCTGCGAAGCTGACGGTGGGCGGCAAGACCGTCGACTACCCCGTTCTCGAAGGCTCGGTCGGCCCCGAGGTCGTCGATATCCGCAAGCTCTACGGGGACACCGGGCGCTTCACTTATGACCCCGGCTTCACCTCGACCGCGTCGTGCGAGTCGAAGATCACCTATATCGACGGCGACCAGGGAATCCTGCTTCACCGCGGCTATCCGATCGACCAGCTCGCCGAAAAGTCGAGCTTCATGGAGACCGCCTATCTCCTGCTCCACGGCGAGCTTCCGACGCAGGCCGAGCACGACGAGTTCGTCTACACGATCACCCGCCACACGATGCTCCACGAGCAGCTCGCGACCTTCTATCGCGGCTTCCGGCGCGACGCGCACCCGATGGCGATCATGTGCGGCGTTGTCGGCGCCTTGAGCGCCTTCTATCCGGATTCGACCGACATCGCCGATCCGCACCAGCGGATGATCGCCAGCCATCGGCTGATCGCCAAGATGCCGACGATCGCCGCGATGGCCTATAAATATTCGATGGGACAGCCGTTCCAGTACCCCGACAACCGCCTGTCCTACACGGGAAATTTCCTGCGGATGACGTTCGGCGTGCCGGCGGAGGAATATGTCGTCGACCCCGTGATCGAGCGGGCGATGGACAAGATCTTCATCCTCCACGCCGACCACGAGCAGAACGCCTCGACATCGACCGTCCGGCTGTCGGGCTCCTCGGGCGCCAATCCGTTCGCCTGCATCGCGGCGGGAATCGCCTGCCTCTGGGGGCCGGCGCACGGCGGCGCCAACGAGGCGGCGCTCAACATGCTGCGCGAGATCGGCACGCCCGATCGCATTCCCGAATATATCGCCCGCGCCAAGGACAAGAACGACCCGTTCCGGCTGATGGGCTTCGGCCACCGCGTCTACAAGAACTTCGATCCGCGCGCGAAGGTCATGCAGAAGACCGCGGCCGAAGTGCTCGACAAGCTGGGCGTCAAGGACCCGGTCTTCGACGTCGCGCGCGAGCTGGAGCAGATCGCGCTCAAGGACCAGTATTTCATCGACAAGAAGCTCTACCCCAACGTCGATTTCTACTCGGGCGTCATCCTGTCGGCGATCGGCTTTCCGACGACGATGTTCACAGCGCTGTTCGCGCTGGCGCGGACGGTCGGCTGGGTGGCGCAATGGAACGAGATGGTCGAGGATCCCGAGCAGAAGATCGGCCGACCGCGCCAGCTCTACACCGGCGCGACGCAACGCGACTACAAGCCGCTGGAAGCGCGCTAAGCCGCCGGCAATGTCAGAGTGAACCGGGCGCCTTCGCCCGGCACGCTTCTGACCTCCAGCGCGCCCTTCATGAGCTGCGCCAGCTCGCGGGCGATGGCGAGCCCAAGCCCGGCTCCCTCACGAGGTGGAAACGGGTTGGCGTCGAGCCGTTCGAACTTCTCGAAGATGCGCTTATGGTCTTCGGGCGCGATGCCAGGGCCGGTATCCCTCACGCTGATCGCCACACGCCCGCCAGGCTTGGCCTTCGCGCTGAGCGTGGCTCGGCCGCCCGCCGGCGTGAACTTGATCGCGTTGCCCAGCAGGTTGACGAGAATCTGGCAGAACCGCTGCTCGTCGGCGGCGACCAGCAGGCCGGGATCGACCTGCTTGCAGACGACCTGGATCGACTGCTTCCGTGCCGCGACCGACACGATCTTCGCCGCCTTGTCCAGCACGCCGGCGACCGCGACCGGGGCCACGACAACCCGGACGTCACCGTGGTCTATGGCCGAGGCGTCGAGGATGTCCTCCACCAATGTCAGCAAATGCTGCCCGGCCTGCGCGATGTCGCGCGCATAGCCCGCGTAACGCTCCGATAGCGGGCCGTGGAGTTCGCCGCCCATCGCCTCGGCAAAACCGATAATCGCGTTCAGCGGCGTCCGGAATTCGTGACTGAGGCCCGAGAGAAAGGCGGCGCGCGCGTCGCCATCGATCGCCGCCCCGCATTTGGTGGCAGTGCCGCGGTAGCCCCGGAAAAGCCCGGCGCCGTCAAAGTCCGGCGCGCCCGAAATCCGATGGGCGCCCGCGCCGTCGACCATCAGCGGGACGGCGCGAAATGGCCCGCGCTGGTCGCAGGCGACGATCAGGCCGTCGGGCAAGGGGCCGATGTCGGCGAGAGGCCGGCCGATCAGCACGAAGGGCGGTCGCCCGGTCGCGCCGGTAAAGCGGTCGCACAGGTGCGTAATACACAGCCTTTCGTCGGTTTCCCACGACCAGTCGGCATCGGCGCGCGCGAAGTCGTCACGAGCGTGTTCGGCCGACTCGCTCATTGCGGGCTGCGCAAGGCCGAGATGGCGCGCACGTAAAGCGGATCGCGCCGCCAGCGGGCGAGCTGGCGGCGCGCGTCGGCGAGGGGGATGTTGGCGAGCTGGGAAACGCGGGCGTTACCGGGCGTCGGGTCGTCGCTGCCCAAGGTGGCGACCGTAATGATCGCGAGCGCCGTCTTGCCCGGCAGATCGAGCGCGCGCAGCAAGACGAGCAGGCCCGAATCATCCCCCGCCAGCAACAGCCGCATCGCAAGCGCCGCGCCGATTCCGGCGCGCCGGGCGAGGCTCGCGGCCAGAAGCGGCAGCTGACCTTCTTCCGCGAGGGAGGCGAGCAGATCGTCGTCCAGGGCACCAAGAGTCTCGAGCCGTGCCGCAAGCCGCCCCGCTGGGCGCGCACCGCCCTGCCCGCGCTCGGCCAGCAGGCGGCGGACCGACTGTTCGGTCACGCCATCGAGCGTCGCCTCGTCGACCGGCCGCGCCGCGCGGACATGAGCGGCGAGCGCCGCGCCCGCGAGCCAGGCCGTCCACACCGCGCAATCCTCGTCGAGCTCGTCGAACGCCAGCCGCGGCTCACCGAAGCCGTCCTGCCGGCGGCTGTCAGCGACGACGAGGTCCATCGCCCGCTGCGAAAGCTGGGTGTCCGAATGCTGCGCCACGAGGCGCGCCAGACCGCCATCCGCTGGCGCCGCCGCGCGAAGGGGCGAGGCCAGAGCGTGCTCGGCGGCGCGCAGGAGAGCGTGATCGAGCAGATCAAAGGGCGGTGACAGCACCGCCGCCTCGACACGCGCCCAAATCCGGCCCGTTTCCCCAGCCGTGAGGTCGGCGGCGGCCTCCCGCCCGGCGGCTCCTGCGCCGGAAAGGCCGAGCGCGAACGAGCGGCGCAGGACATCCTCGATCGCGCCGAACAATTCCCGAAGGACGTAGAGCGTGTGCGCCCGCTGGCGCTCGCTCAGCCGTTCGGCGTCGGAGACCGCGAGGTCGGCGGCGGCATGCTGAACGCGCAACCGATCATCGCGCCCCGCACGCTTCAACAGCTCTCCAGCCTCCACTGACCGCTCAGCAGACATCGACCCCCAGGCGCCTAGTGGCACGAGCGTTTTAACGGGACAAGGTTACTTTCGACTTACCAAGCCAATCCTCGGCGATCGCCAGCGCGCGCGGATCGTCGACGTCGAGCCAGCCGAACCCCGAGACGTCGACGACCGCCGCCTGGCCGCTGGCCGCGAGCGCCCGCATGCCGTCGCTAAGGCTCGGATTCGGTGCGGCGCGCAATGCGTCGAACAGCGGCGGCGCGATGCTGAACACGCCGGTGTCGTAGCAGTCGTAGGTCGCGATCAGTTTGCCGATATCGACGATACGGTCGCCGTCGGTCGCGACGCGCGTCACGTCGTCCTCATCCACCCAGGGGTGGTTAAGACGCCGGTCGATGCCGAGGACGGTGCGGTCGCCCTGCCTCGCCTCCGCAACCTTGGCGTAGAGCGCCGGGTCGGTCAGATGGTCGCTCATCGTCAGAAGCGCACGGCCGGTGACGAACGGCGCAGCTGCGAGGACGGAGACGCCGTTGGGCTGCTCCCAGTCGGGATTGTCGACGAAGCGGATCGCATACCCGTCGAGCGCCGCGCGGACCCGTTGCGCCTCATAGCCGACAACGACGATCGTCTCGGTCACCCCGGCCTCGGCGAGGCGTTCCACGACGTGCGCGAGCAGCGGCTTGCCCGCGACCTGGGCGAGCGGCTTTACGGGAGCGGCGGCGCGGAGCCGCGTTCCGGCGCCCGCCGCGAGAACGATCGCCTGCACCTAGTTGATCGTCTCGCCCCGGATGAAGGTCTCGACCGCCTCATAGGCCTCGTCGTCGGTGATCTGCTCGGGCGGATGCTTGCAGAAATAGGACGAGGGCGCGAGGATCGGGCCGCCGAGGCCGCGATCCCTGGCGAGCTTGGCGCAGCGGATCATGTCGATCGCGACGCCCGCCGAATTGGGGCTGTCCTCGACCGACAGCCGCAGCTCGAGGTTCATCGGAACGCCGCCGAACATCCGGCCTTCCATGCGCAGGAAGCAGACCTTGTTGTCGTTCTGCCAGGCGACATAGTCCGACGGGCCGACGTGGATATTCTCGTCGTCGAGCCGCCGCGCGGCGGCCGACTGCACCGCCTCGGTCTTCGATTCCTTCTTCGACTTCAGCCGCAAGCGGTTGGTCATGTTGAGGAAATCGGTGTTTCCGCCGGTGTTGAGCTGATAGGTGCGGTCGAGCTTGACGCCGCGCTTCTTGAACAGGTCGGTCAGCACGCGGTGGACGATCGTCGCGCCGAGCTGCGCCTTGATGTCGTCGCCGAGGATCGGCACGCCGGCATCCTCGAAGCGCTTCGCCCAAACGGGGTCGCTGGCGATGAACACCGGGATGTTGTTGACGAAGGCGACGCCGGCCTCCAGCGCGCATTCGGCGTAGAACTCGGTCGCCTCCTGGCTGCCCACCGGCAGGTAGTTCACCAGCACGTCGGCGTTCGTGTCGCGCAGGACGCGGACGACGTCGTCCTGCGTCGGCTCGGCCGCGTCGGAGGGGAGGAAGGTGCGGTCGTCGTGGTGTTCAGCCATATGATCAGAGTAGCCGTCGAGGACGCGGCCCATCGACACCGCGACGCCGCTGTGCGGCACGTGGTCGCAGAAGATCGCGGTGCAGTTCGGCTTGGCGAAAATCGCGTCGGCGAGGTCGCGGCCGACCTTGCGCCGGTCGATGTCCCACGCCGCCACGACGCGCAGGTCCTTGGGGCGATAGCCGCCGAGATCCCAATGCATCAGCCCGATCTGCTCGTTGGCGCCGCCGTTCTGGTAGTAGGCGATGCCCTGCACGAGCGAACTGGCGCAGTTGCCGACACCGACAACCGCAACGTTGATACCCGACATTCGAAACCCTTCGGACGCGCGCAGCCGGGCCGCGGCAATGTTACAAGATGGTTTCAACTAGCCCTTTGGTCCCGCCCGGACAACAATTGGGTGCGCGCAGCCGCGATATTCGCCGCCATGAGTGGTGAATTCGCGCCAGTGAATTCGAGCAGCCGAACAAAAAACCGCGCTTGCACAATCGCGTAGCTCAGCACGCCGTAGATCGCCAGCCAGGCCAGGCCGGCGTACCAGGCGCCGATCACGGCGAAGGGAAGCGACGACCACAGGAAGGTGTCGCGCCGGCCGGCGATGCGCGAGAACCGTCTCTCGAACTCACCGCTGTCGTCGAGGTGCCGGCCGGTGATCCGGCGAAATGCCTCCGCGACAACGGCCGAGCCAAGCGAGGACACGACGATCAGCGCGGCGAGAGCCCAGGGGGCGCCCGGTTCGTGCGCAAGGCTGAAATGCCCCGCCAGCGCGGCGCACCAGCCGATTGCGACCGCCCTCCCGGCCAGCCACGCGCGGTCCAGGCGGCCCCTGCGCTCGTCGCGACTCCGCGCCAGTGTGTCGCCGATGCGTTCCAGCGGCCGAACCACAAGCGCGAGCGCGAGCCCCGGCCACAACCATCCGGTTGCGAAGCCGATCGCCGCCGCGCTCCCGGCGACGATGGCCGCCACGGAGAAAGCTCCAGCCGCCACGCCGTAATCGAGCAGCATCTCGATCGGCCGCGGCAAAGGAAGGTGCCCCCGGCCCCGAAGCGGCACCAGGCGCCGCTGCTCCGGGTCGTAGGTATCGAGAGCGGCGACGTCGACGCGCGTCGGCCGGCTTTCGGTGAAGGCGGCGCGCAGCAAGGTCGCCTGGAGGTCCCACTCGCCGAGGCCGGCGAGCACCTCGGCGACAAACGCACCCGGATAGAGCGCCACGCCGGACCAGTGCGTCGAAGGATCGATCCGCTCCGCTCCTTCACGCGTCGCGCGGCCCTTCCATACCGCGAGCGCCGGCGCATCCTTCTTCAGCACCGCCTCGATGATCCGCCGGTCGACGACCAGACCGTCCTCGATCACCAGCACCGGGTCGTCGGGATCGATGGCGAATCCCCGGCTTGCCCGCACGATCTCGACACCGGCCTTTTCGAGCGCCAGGGCAAGTCCCGGCGGCATGCGCTCGATCGCGACGAGGACACGCTTCGCGCCGAGCGAGCGCACCTGGGCGATCTGGCGCTCGATGACGCTGAGGCCGGCGACACGCTCCATCGCCGGCGGCTCCCCGCCGGAGCCCGCGCCGTGGTGCGCGAAGAGCAGCGCCGTCAAAGCCACCTCGTCCCCCGTTTCGAACGCTCACACAGTCATGGCCCGCCGGCGATTTGTTGCCAAGCATGAAGGGCCTCGCGGCTGGAGGAGGAAGTGGCGGCGTGTTAGGAAATGCACTCCAGACGCAATGGGGGTCACATGCGCTCGCTTTCGCAGGTTCAGCCGGACGAGCCGCCCGTCGAGGGTGAAGCGCCGATGCGGGCGCCGCCGCTCGTCGAGCAGGTCGAATCGCCCTCCCCGCGCGGCCCGCGCATCCTCGTCCTGGCGTCGCTGGTTTCGCTCGCCTGGGCGGCGCTGGCGACCGCGACGATCGTCTTGCTCGCCCGCTATCGCGGCGACAGCCTCGACCTGCCCGACCTCGCCGCGTTGTCCGCCGGAGTTGCCGCCCCGCTCGCCGCGATCTGGCTCGCCGCGCTGACCATCGCCCGTGTCGCGCCCGGCCAGGCGCGCGCCTCGCTGGCGCGGATCGAAGCCGCCGAGGCGCGGATGGCCGAGGCGTCGCTGCGGACGCGGAGCGAGCTCGAATCGATCGATCAGGCGCTGCTCGGGGTCGCGACGCGAGCGGATGCCGTGCGCTCGGCGGTCTCGGCGCGCGCCGAGGAATTGATGGCGGCTGTCGCGCAACTCGAATCGCGTAGCGCGGCGGTGTCGGCCGCGTTGTCGCAGGACCGCGATGTCGTCGAACGCCTGATGGCGCGGCTCGCCGATCGCGGCGCGGAAACGCAGGGATCGTTCGCGCGGCTGGTCGAAGCGCTTCCAGACGCGGAGGCGCGCACCGCGGCGCTCGCGGCGGCGCTGGCGGCGGGAGGCTCGGATGCCCGCGCCCAGGTCGCCGAGACCGAGACCCTGCTGTCCGCCGTGTGGGCGCGAAGCGAGGCGGCGCGGCAGATCGCGTCGGCCGAGACGGCGAAGCTCGTCGACGTCGTCGGCGGGCTGGAGGTGGCGAGCGACAAGGTCGCCGCCGCGCTCGAGGGCCGCGCTTCGGCGCTCGAAGGCAGCGTCGAACGGGCGCTGTCGCGCACCGAAGGCGCGCTCGACCAGACCCGGACGGGCGTCGAAGCGCAGGCGGCGGCGCTCGCGGCGGGAATCGAGCAGGCGCGGCTGGTGCTTGGCCAGCTCGGCACTGAGGCCGACAGGATGCTGACGGCCCGGTTGTCGGTGCTCGGCGACGAGGCCGAACGGCTGGCAAAGGCGCTCGCCGAGCAGGAAGCGCGCAGCAACGGTCTGCTCGACACCGCCGAGCGCGGCTTCGGCATCCTCGACGCCAAGCTCGCGCACGCGGCGCAGACGACGGGCGCGACGCTCGATCGCATCGATGCGCGTGTCGGCAGCTCGCGCGACCGCGTCAATGACCTGATCGCACCGCTCGGCAACGCGCAGGAATATGCCCGGCAGGCGGAAGCGGCGGTCGAGGCGCTGGGCGCCGCGGTATCGCGGACCAGCGATGCCGCCGGCCCGTCGCTCGCCGCCGCTGCGGCGCAGGCCGCCAGCGCCGCCGAGGCGGCTCGACGCCAGCTTTCGGTGCTGAAGGACGAGATCGGCGAGATCGAGTTGGCGGCGGGGACGCTGCTCGACACCGCGCCCCTCGATGCGGCCCGGCACTCGCTGGCGGCTTCGGTCGAGGACATTGGCGCGCGTCTTGGCGAGGCCAAGGTGTTGGCGGGCGAGGTCGAGGCGAGCGCCACGACCGCCGCCGGAACCGCCGCGACACGCCTCGTCGACGCGCTCAACCGTGTCCACGAGGTGTCGACGCAGGCCGAGGGCGCGATGCGCCGAACGCTCGAAGGCGTAATCGCCGAGGCGCGCGAGGCGCTGGCCAGCGCGGGCGACGAGGCGATGCGCGGCGCTTTCGCCGATCCGATCAAGGCGCGGCTCGGCGAGGTCGAGGCTTCGGCGCTGGCGAGCACCGACGCGGCGCGGGCCGCGTCCGAGCGGCTGTCCCGCCAGCTGATCAGCCTCGTCGAGCTGGCGAGCGTCGTCGAGGGGCGAATCGCCGAGGCCGACGCCAAGCTCGATACCGCGTCGCAAACCGACATGGCGAAACGCGCGTCGATGCTGCTCGAGTCGCTCAATTCCAGCTCGATCGATATCGCCAAGGCGCTGTCGAACGAGGTACCGGATACCGCCTGGGCCTCCTATCTGCGCGGTGACCGGGGCATCTTCACCCGGCGAGCGGTCAAGCTGATCGATCGCGGCGCGGCGAAGGCGGTGGCGAGGCGCTTCGAGGTGGACAGCGAGTTCCGCGACGGCGTCCAGCGCTACATCCACGACTTCGAGTCGCTGCTCCGCCGCGCGACCGCCGAGCGCGAGGGTGGTCAGCTGGCGATCACGCTGGTGTCGTCGGAAGTCGGGCGGCTCTACGTCGCGCTGAGCCAAGCCTTGGAGCGCTTCCGGGGCTAATAGCCCGAAAGCAGCATGTCGATCGCCTCGCCGATGGCGAATTCGTAGTCGCGGAGCGAGCCAGACGGCCGGCCAAGCGCACCTACCGGCACGCTGCCTGCAAATTGCGTGACCATCGAATAGCGCTCACCTTCGATGTCGAAGATCGGGTTCAGTTTGGCGCCGGCAAAAGGGGCGATATCGACCGGCATCACCGGCACGACGAACCGCGTATTGAGGCCGGCAAGAACATCAGCCTGGCAGTCGAGGATGAATCCCGGCGCGTCCGGGTTCACGTAAAACTCGAACTTCGCCATCAGAACTGGCGATATTTCGCCAGCGGCAGGCCATATTTCTCGACATAGGCGTTCGACGATTCGATCGCCACCGCATTCTCTCTCAGCCAGCGCTCGTTGCGGGCCTTGGATATCTGCGCAGCGAGGCCGGTTTCGCAGGCGCGGGAGACGTTGATGCCGAGTTCCTTGGCGGCCTCGACCAGAGCGCTGTCGAGCGAGACGTTGGTCGGCTTGCGGTTGGGGGCGGCTGGCGGCATCGGGGCACTCCTTATGCGCACAGACTATGCGCATCTCGGATGAGCGTCTAGCTGGGTTTCAGCCAGGGCATGATGTCGTCCAGGCCGAGCCAGCCGTGGTTGTAATTGAGGTAGAACAGCAGGAAGAGGATGGTCGACAGGCAGGTCGTCCAGACGACCTTGCGGCCAAGATGCGGGACGACCGGGGCGCTTTCGGCCTGGCCTGGCACATGGTCCTCGCCCGCCTCCTCGGCCGTCCGGACTCCGAACGGCAGGACGACGAAGGCCATCGTCGACCAGATCAGGAAGTAAATGGCGAGGATCGAGCCGAACTTCATAGGCGGACGACCTGGACGTCGGTGACGGGCTTCTTGCCGGTCCACTCGCGCGCGACACGGCGGACGGCGACTCGGATCGCCTCGCTGTATTTCGCCTCGTTCCTGAGATCGGGCGCGACGCCTTTGGCGGCGGCGACGCAGTCGCTGCGGAAGGCCTCAAGGTCCTCCTCGACCGGCACGCCCTGGACGAGGATGCGCGGATCGGCGGCGAGCTTGCCGTTCTTGCCGACGACGACGGTCGCCGATAGGTAGCCGTTGTGCATCAGCCGCCGCCTGGCGACCATCGTGGTGCCGTCGGCCGGCAGGATGACGTCGCCGTCGAGCACCAGGCGGCCGGCATATTCGTTGCTGACGATCTTCGGATCGCCCGGCGCCAGGCGGATGGCGGTGCCGTTCATCGGCACGACGGCGTGCGGCACGCCCGTCGCCAGCGCGACCTTGGCGTGCTCCTCCATATGCCGGCGCTCGCCGTGAACGGGGATCGAGATCTGGGGCTTGATCCAGCCGTACATCGCCTCCAGCTCCGGCCGGCCCGGGTGGCCCGAGACGTGGACGTGCGCCTGGCGGTCGGTGATGACCTCGATGCCCTTGGTCGCGAGCGCGTTCTGGACGCGGCCGATCGACAGCTCGTTGCCCGGAATCTGCTTCGACGAATAGATCACGAGGTCGCCCTTCGAGAGCTTCACCTGGTGGCTGCCGTCGACGATGCGCGACAGCGCGGCGTTGGGCTCGCCCTGCGCGCCGGTGGCAATGATCATCAGCTCGTTGGCGGGCACCTTGGCCGCTTCCTCGAACGACAGGGTCGCGGGGAAGTCGGTCAGATAGCCGACGCTCTTGCCGACGCGCAGGATGCGGTCGAGCGAGCGGCCGGCGACGACGAGCTTGCGCCCCGTGTCGCGCGCGACCTCGCCGAGCGTGTGGAGGCGCGCGGCGTTCGACGCGAAGGTGGTGACGAGCACCCTGCCCTTGGCGGCGCCGACGACGCGGTCGAGGCCTTCGCGGACGCCCTCTTCCGAGCCCGAGGCCTCGGCATTGAAGACGTTGGTCGAGTCGCCGATCAGCGCGAGGATGCCCTGCGCGCCGATCGCGGTAAGCTCGGCGGCGGTGGACGGCACGCCGAGCACCGGCGTCTCGTCGAGCTTCCAGTCGCCGGTGTGGAAGATCTTGCCGTAGGGCGTCTCGATCAG